>CAZBBA010000060.1:0-25601 GCA_964490015.1 uncultured Rikenellaceae bacterium | reverse complement strand
CATTATGTAATTACTGTTCTATTTTTAGCATCCTCTAAATTTAACAATTCGATAATAACCCTAAGATTATGAATTCTATCCTCGAAACCATTAACCATGTAATTAGCCTCTACAACGAGTACGTAGGTGGTTACCTTATTCTTATTCTGTTAGTTCCAACCGGCATTTTCTTTACTTTCAAGTACAAATTTTTGCAGGTTTCACACTTCCGACATGCCATTAGGCTTGTAAGTGGAAAGTACAGTACAAAGGAGGATACAGGTGATGTAAGCCATTTTAAAGCGCTAACCACAGCCCTATCGGGGACTGTTGGAACAGGTAATATTGTGGGTGTTTCACTAGCCATTTACCTGGGAGGTCCAGGAGCCATTTTTTGGCTGTGGGTAACCGGATTTTTTGGCATGATGCTAAAAATGGTAGAGTGTACACTAGCCCAAATTTTCCGCAAGGTAAACGCCGATGGATCCATCTCGGGTGGTCCCATGTACTATATCGAGATTGGACTAAAGGATAAGCTAGGTAGATTTGCCAAACCACTGGCTCTAATTTTTGCGGGTGCAGCAGCACTTTGTACATTAGGAACAGGGAATATGGCCCAGGCCAACTCCATTTCCGATGTGCTTTTCACCAGCTACAATGTACCAATACTTGTTACCGGTATTATACTAGCAATACTTGTTCTACTTATTATTGTAGGAGGATTAAAACGAATTGCCAATGTTACCTCAACGCTGGTACCCTTTATGGCTGTTCTATACTTTCTATCGGCCATGATAGTAATTGGTGTTCACTGGCGCGATATTCCCGGCGCTTTTGGCCTTATAATTAGCGATGCATTTACTGGAACTGCTGCAACCGGTGGTTTTGTGGGCTCAACATTTATTATGACGCTGGTTTGGGGAGTTCGCCGAGGTCTGTTTTCGAACGAGGCAGGGCAGGGTTCTGCACCCATGGCACACGCAGCCGCCAAAACCGAGCACCCTATGCGCGAGGGCTTTGTGGCTTCGCTCGAGCCAATGGTGGATACGCTGATTATTTGTACCCTAACCGCTTTAGTAGTGGTAATAACTGGTGCATGGTCGTCGGGAATTCAAGGAGTGGGAATGACCATTCAGGGTTTTCAGGAGGGCATGGGACGTGTTGGACTGGGAGGATTTGCCACCCATGTGGTAACCTTAGGCCTTCTACTTTTCGCTTTCTCTACAATTATTAGCTGGTCGTACTACGGAAGTCGGGCTATACAGTACATGTTTAGCGATAAGGCCATTAAGCCATACTACTTTGTGTTTGCACTGTTCACCTTCTTTGGCGCCATATGGGGTCTCGATATTGTATGGAACTTTGTGGATATGGTGATTACCTTTATGACTATCCCTAACCTAATTGCACTTCTACTTCTTGCCCCGGTTATGACCAAGGAGGTTAAGCGGTACAAGGAGTATTTGAAGCAGGAAAAATTGAACAAATAAGCTGAATATAATAACTAAAAAATCCCTGCACAGGTAATGCAGGGATTTTTTTTTAGGGCTGTAATTTAAATGTTTAGTGATTCGATGATTAGTTAACCATTAATCTTTTGGTTATACTTTCAAAACGGTTCTGCACATAAACTAAGTAAACTCCTTTTGGAAGGTCGCTTGTTTCAATTAAAAGCTCATTTTCACTGGTTCTATATCGTTTTAAAAGTTTACCGCTTATGCAGTAAATACTTACAGTTGCATTATCAACTATTGTATTACTAATGGATAGTAAAACATAATTTCGTGTTGGATTAGGATACAGATTGATTTGCCCTTGTCCTTGTGATTCCCTAATACCAGTTGTTTTAGCAAACTCAAACCAGTTTAAATTATGTTCACCCTGTTTTACGAGCAATCGTAGCTGGTAATAACCTTGGGTAAGGTACACACCTGTAGATTGAGTTTGCCATGTCTGCCAACCTCCGGTTGGGGTAAACTTAATGGTATCAAGGGCGGTAAAACTCCCGTTCGTACCGGTAAATAAAACTAGTTCAGCATTGCTACGTATTGTTGCAATGCGATAGTTTACACGGTAATAGCCTGTTGAAGTAACATAGACATTATAATCCAAGTAATCGCCGGGGTTAGCATACGATGAGTTTTGTCCACCGCCAACATCTGTGCAAACCTCCCACGAAAATCCGTTATTCACGTAAAAATCTTCTGCCTGAATACGACCCGGAATAGAGTAACCCTTAGGCAAATTATTCTTAACCTTTTTACTATTAAAAGGTATGAGCGACTTTGTAGCCGATTGAACTGACGTGCCGTTATATGATAATGTAATACTCTGATTGTAGAAGATGTTGGCCTGGTGTTTTAACACCAATAATCGTGATGATGAAGCCGGTATACTTGCCGAAACAATTGTAACTGGCTCCGAATTAACAAGCAGCTCAAATTCTTGTAACGATATATTTTCATTTGGAGTAGTAATCTCCTTATTTAATGTTACATAAATTTCCGATCCATCGGCTGAAGTTTCTGCCGATACAAAAACAAAATCTAGCGTCTCAATGGAAGTTGGATTACTAAACCTGAAGTAGTTAAGATTTGAGCCACCCTGTTCAAAAACAAATTTTAGTTTAATATCTCCGCTGGGTAGAATGAGATTCGAAAAGGTTGCTTTTTGCCACTTTTGCCAACCACCAGTAGAAGGTAATTGCAAAACTCCTGAAATATCCACACCATTTACTTCAATATAAAATTTTGAGCCACCTCCACCAGATGCATGACGAATAACTAGCGTATAAGCTGCAATGGAATCGGTGGTTAATGTATACTGCAACCACTCCCCATTCTCGACCCACCCCACATTAAAACCGTTGGTTTTATCGCCAGTTTCGCTACATTTTTCAATATCAACCCCATCATTTCTATAACTCCAGCCAGCATTCCAACTAGTGTAAGTACCCGTGCTTCCGTTGTAATTTGCCGTATCCGTATCAAAATAGGCTACGTTATTTCTTCCCAAATCGTAGTCAACAAAAAATATCTCTTTACCCAATTCGTGCTTCTTAAACGGAAGGGCCTCGTAGCTGTTAACCTGACGAATTAAGGCATCAATTACATCGTAATGCACAAAGCAGTTTTTGAGTTTATGGTTATCGGCCCATTTTAAAACGGCCTGAAAAACCTCGTTCTCGGTCATTGAAGGGCTTCCGTTTTTCCAATAGTTTATTAGCCTGGTGTAATCGCTATTTACGGTTACCTCCAAAATATTATTAATGCCCCCTTTTTTTACAGGCCACCAGCTCCACCCGATATTATTTTTCTCGAACAAGCTTATGGCATTGGTAAACCAAGTATTCGAGTTCTCACCCGATTCGCTCATCCATATGGGAACATTTAGCGCATTACGCTTTTGGATAATCCAGTTAATAGAAGCTTGATCGTTATAATTCCAGTACTTATGAAAGGTGAAAACGAGGTTATCATCGTATGCAGCCAATCCGTCCAATCCATTGTAGTTATTACCCCAGCAGTTGCCCGAAACGAATACAATATGATTATTGTCGACTGTGCGAATGGTGTCAATTAATCTTTGAAAAATATCTTTTAAAGGCTTATTCTGATTGCAGTTACATCCGTTTTGGTTGCCGCTGTTCTCAAAATCCCAATTTGTTTCATTAATCAAATCGTAACCGCCAACCCACGGATGGTCATGGTAGCGCTCGGCAATTCTATACCACAAAGCAACCAGCTTTTCTTGGTTTTGGGAACTTTCCCAGAGCGAAGGTTTTGAGGGATCGTAATCGGAAATATCTGCATTTTTCCCCTGACCACCAGGCGCTCCGTGCATATCAAAAATTACATACATTTGGTTTTGGCTACACCATAAAACCAACGAGTCAAGCATTGCAAAACCCTTATCAATCCAAGTGATTTCTCCTTGTATTGGCTCATCCTCAATGGGTGGAGTAAACCACTTGTAGTGAAGGGCCGGACGAACGGCATTGAAACCCCACACTCTCATAGAGTCAATATCGCGCTTGGTGAAATGGTTTGACAACCAAACATTATAAAAGCTATCGGTTTTTTCCACACCAATGGTTTTTATTAGCTTTTCTCGGAATTGCCATTGGGTATTTAATCCCGCATCGGTCGATTTCATCATGTAACCTTCCTGTATCATCCAGTTGCCTGTTCCAATACTTCGGATTATAAAATTATTTCCCTGGCCATCTACAATTCTTTTTCCATCGACATGTAAAAATCCTTGGGCATTTGTCGGAAAACAATAGATTACAATTAATCCAATTATTAGGAGTGAACGGGATAGGATACTTTCTAACTGTTGAATCATTTCTATATGATTATTAGTGTATTAGCAGTTTAACTTACAACTTCAAAAATCATTGGCAAGTTAATCGTTTTTGCGAACTTCATTAGGGGCTAGGAATGTAGTTTTGGAACATCACATAGAAAGAAGTTGTTAGAGCGCAGAGCATGGGAATTACCCTAAGCGATTTTATTAAAAGTTGCTTGGGTAATCGAAAAATGGGAAATGTAATACTTGCCAATAATAACTAATGGAATTTGCTTAAGGCAGCGGTAATCCTCGATATCTGGCTTTCCCGCTCCAGCGAGAAAGTTTTATCCTGCTCCTTGCAGTAGTTGAGCAGTAATAATGATTTTTGTAGAAGTTCTCTTTTTGTTTGCGAAGGTACATCAGAAGCAAGCTGCTCAAGGATATGGGCTAACTCCTCGATACTCGAAGTACTTAAGCCCGAATGGCCTTTAATGTACTCAATGGCATCGTGGCCACTTAAGTTCAACAACTCCGTCAGGTTGATATTTGCCAAATCGAGCAGCTCATTCCTGGTCTCCTCAAATTGGTTACTGATACTTATGGCTGGGGTAGGGCCACGGCCAGTTAACTTATTTAGTATTGCCCTTATTACCTGTCCAATTCGTTCAATTTCCCTAAGTAAGTAGTCGCGCTGTTCCATTGTTATAATGTACTCAATTCTGATTCTTTTTTACGGTAAAGGGTGATTTTAAACTTGCAACAGTGGCCAGTTTTTTATTTTTTCATTTCATGCGTTTCAAGCAAATAAATCGCTAGTGTAGATGCTGCTCCAACTGCCAATTTCGCATGTCTCGGTTGTAATCCTCTAAACTTTCCATCCTTTCCATGTCCGCTTCCATATTCGTTTCTAACTTCAGCGATTCCTTGAACAACAGAAGATAAACTCCCTAAGATTTGTTTAATCGAACTTGCTGCTTTTATTTCATTTGGTATATCATTAGGAGTCAATTTTAAAAGTTTTGATGTTTCCTTCATTAATCTACCTAAATCCCAATCTTTATCGTATTGCACATTTCTTTCATCTATGATTGATTTACAACAAGTTTCAATGAGCTCCTTTGCTAAACCAATTGAAATATGGGGTGCTACTTCTATTGAAGATTCCATCAAATGAATTTGTTGTGACACATATTCCGCATTTAAAATTTTTTGTATTTCTTTTCCTTGTTTCTCAATCGAATCTTTGCCAGTAATTCTATGTCTCCCAATAAAAATCGGTTTATCAGAAATTCTTGTCTTTTCAACAATTTCATAATTATCAGCTTTTAAGTTATCATTAAAAAGCCGTACTAATTTATTTACTTCCAATGTGTCAGGTCTGACAAGTGGATGAACCATTTCGCACAAGAAGTTTAAAAAAATTGAATCATCACACCATAACAAATTAAATCTTTCGTCTTGATATATCCAACTATCAGGCCAATCACTTGGATTATTAACTCTGTGTTGCCAAATATCACCAACTGCATTATCAAATCTACTATCAAATGATTTCATTTTCTCTAAGCTGAAAATGCGAGAAAGAAAATCGGTTTCTTCAAGTCTCCCTGACCAACAGAATCCTTCAACTTGAATGAAATCAAAGATATTTCTTCTGGTTATATCAGAAATCTTAATTGCCATGTTGTCCTTATAAAATTAGCCACACTATTGCATAACACTCCCAAAATCTCCATTACTCCTGTAAAGCATATCGGCCGACTGCAGCAATTTCATCCTTAGGCTAGGGGAGAGGTTGGGGTTTGCCTCAATCCAATTAGTAATCACTTTTTTGGCCTCGGGCGAGGAGTGCCCCCAGAGGATTGCATCGAGCCAGCTTTTTGGGAAAAAGATATCGCCAGTACGCTGAATTTCGGGCAGTAGGTTAAGCGATGGCTCAATAAAGCGAAGGCTAAAATCGGAACGGAGCGGATGGTGTAGCCACCGCAAAGCTTCGGTTACCCAGGGTTCGGGTTTACGGTTTGCCGGATTTTTGAGCTTCTCGAAGAACTCCACCCTATGGCTTGGGTTGGGCGATACAGCACCCAGCGTAAAATCGAACTGGGCTATGCGATCGGGGTTATTTATGCGCTCCACCTCGCCAAAGGCAATGGTATGATACAGCTCGGGCTTTCGGATCATCAGCTCGTAGGCTAGTCGTGTTCGCTCACTCTCGCTAAGGGTAATATTGCCAATTCGGCCTAATCCCCAGGCAGAGTAAAGCTTGCTAAACGACTGGTCGGTTGTGAAAACCGAGCATAGAGTTGAAAAAACTGCTCGCTTCTGATCTGTGGGTAAATTCTTTTCGAAAAGGGCCCAAAGCACCTTTTCGAGACGAGCAGCCAGCTGGTCACGCTGATCGTGGCTAACAAATCTCCAGAATATTGAATTTATTGTTCCCAGCAGGTAGCTTTGAATCTGCGATTCGGTCTCGGTTTCAAGACAGTTTAAAAGATAATCGACGTAGATATTTGGCTCAATTCGACGATCTAAAAACATCTCGTACCACGAGAGGTGGTTTGAGGCCCTTGCGACAGGATTTCCCAACGAGGTTCCCTGCGAGAATAAAACGCTTAACGTTTGGCTATCGGGCGCAAAATACCCGTACCCCAATCCGCTCGAGTTGGCAATAAATGATGATTCCTCATCGTAAATATCATCCACCAAAATGGTTGTAGGTAGTTGCTCCAACCAAACTGCAATTGATTTTCCTTGTGAGTTGCAGATATCGATCCACATGGGCGGGAATGGCGAGGTGTTTAAAGGTGAAAATGTAAGGGTTTTGTTTTCTTTATCCACAGCATACCCAACAGCTGGCCGGCCCTGCTCCTGAGTCCAGATTTTAGACCATACGGATAAATCCTGATCGGTATAGCTATCAAGAATTGAAATTAATTCGTTCCAATTCGCATTACCCATGCTGTAGGTTTTAAGATACTCCTGAACACCAAGCCTAAACTGCACCCTGCCCATAAGCAAAACCAGCTGCTGCATCATAATGGGCGCTTTGTGGTAAATAATATCGCCATACAAAGTTCCTGCATTAAGCATATTATCGAGATTCTGAACAATTGGATTGGCACCTGAAGTCCTATCGACGGAGTACGCGCTGGGAAAGTGCGAAAGCAAAAAGCTAAGCCCATGGTTTATATTTGGGTACTGAGGGTTTACAATTAGATCGGCCATGTAGCCAGCAAAAACCTCTTTTAGCCACACGTCGTTAAACCAACGCATGGTTACAAGGTTTCCAAACCACTGGTGAGCCACCTCATGAGCAATAAGATTTGCCTGGCGAAGCTGTTGATTCTCGGTGGGATTCTCGTCGAGCAAAAGTCTGCTATCGCGGTAAAATATTGCTCCAGAATGCTCCATTCCGCTGTACTGGAATCCGGGAATCAGCATAAAATCGAGCTTGCCAAAAGGGTAGGGGATTCCGGTATACTCCTCGAGCCACTGCAGCGATTGCGCGTGAAGGTTAAAGATGATGGGTAAGTTTCGGTTCAGTTTATTCCCATCAGTCTCACGATGATATGCTAAATATTCTTTTCCGTTAATCGTTTTGCTTACCACATCAAACTTCCCAGTGGCAAAAGCGAACAGGTAAGTACTTATTGGCTCTGTAGTTTTAAAGTTGATTTTGTTCTCTGTGGATGATAGTTTTTCTTCCGACTCCACCATCCCATTCGATAAGGCTATCCATTGTGCTGGAATTGTTAACGAAAGTTTGAATGTGGCCTTCATGTCAGGCTGATCGAAGCAGGGAAAAACTGTTGATGCCCGATCGGGAACCAGGAGCGTGTACAAAAATTCGTCGCTTCGATTTAGTGACCCATCGTTGGATGTAAAAATAACCATAATACTATTATTCCCTACAGATAAGTATTTAGCTGGTATAATAATGTGGCCATTCTCAAAGGTGTAATCAATGGCCTTATCACCCATCGAAACCTCACTTAACTTAGATTTATTAGCCCTAAAATCGAGAACTACAGAATTTTTTTTCAGCAAATCGAAGGTTATTTCTGCTGTTCCTGTAATACTATCGGATTTTTGAAAAGGTATACTAAAGTGTAGGTTATAACCTACATTGGTGATTTGGTTAATTCGTTGTTGGGCTAACTGCAGTGAAACACCCTCATTTATGGTTGATTTAGAGCACGAAACTGCAAATGTGCAGATAAGGATAATAGTGATTAACCGGTTTGTCATGGCAAGAGGATTTATGGGCAAGTTAGTGAAAATAAATGAAGTGTAACCTTACTTCACAAATTTGCTTTGCAAATGGGTATAGGAACAATACCTCGAGAATAAATCAGTAATAACCAAATAATATGAAGAAAAAAATGAACTACTTTCGACAGTGCTTATAGATTAGCTCCTGCGCCTGATAGCTGCCCAGCTTTAAGGCTGAGTTAAAATCGTTGCAGGCCTCTGATCGCTTGCTCAAATTAACTAGACAAATTCCTCGGTTTTCATAGGCATCAGCACTCTGTTGGGTTAGCTCAATTACCACATTCAAATCCAGCTCAGCCATCCCCCAATGACCCGATTTCATATAGATTTTTGCGCGCATTAGGTAATGCTGAAAAACCTTAGGTTGAAGCTTAATTAGCGCGCCAAGCTGAAACAATGCCTCAATATCTCTTCCACTTTCGAAAGCATAGCTTGCCAGCATGGAAATGGCATCGATACTCTTGGGATAAAATTCGAGATAAAATTTAATATCATCAATAGCCTTGTGGTATTGCAAGTCAGTGGCGAACGCCTGCGAACGCCATTTGTAGTAGTCGGGTTCGCCACCCGATTGTTCGATGGCCTGACTCAAAAGGCTAATGGCTTTTTTGGCCTTTCCCTGCACCGTATTTGCTCGAGCCAACCAAGCCATATAGGTATGATTACGACGACTACGACGCAGCGCCTGTGCGAAATCG
This sequence comes from uncultured Rikenellaceae bacterium, assembly GCA_964490015.1. Lineage (GTDB taxonomy): Bacteria > Bacteroidota > Bacteroidia > Bacteroidales > Tenuifilaceae > Perlabentimonas. The sequence continues at coordinate 16,359 of CAZBBA010000060.1, read as the reverse complement.
GCTTCGGCTGCCTTATAGCTGCCAATGTTAAAGTACGCCTCGCCCCGCAAGGCAAAAAGCCTATGGCTAGCGCTTCTACCATGCATTCGATCGTTTAGCAAATCTAGAGCATGGTTCCACTCCTTGCGGGTAAAATGATACTCCACATCGGCCAGTAGAAGCTCGTTGGGAGTATACCAACTTTTTAACCATATCGACCTCCATTGGTGGGTACTACGAAGCTTAGCAAAAGCCGTATCGAGCTGAATGCGGGGTTCGCTTAGTCTGACTGGCGAAGACAGGTGTCTTTCTAACTCAATAAATGCGTTCGTGGTATCGGAAATAACTGCGAATGTTCTTGCCAACCAATAGGATGCAACCCCATTGCGTAACGTTTCGGCTTGCTGAAATAATTCTATTGCTAGTGGATAGTTTTTACTCCTAAAATACACCTCACCACGCTTAACGAAAAGATTTGGAATTCGGGGATTAGAGTTTATGGCAGAGTCGAGCCATACTGCAGCGAGTTCAATATCTCCATTATCTATGGCTGCCTGCCCACGGTAGTAGCTCACAGGCAACTTTTGAGCAAAACTAGCAGTAGCCAAAAAGGTAAGTATAACGAAAACCAAAAATCTTTGCATACAATGGCAAAAGAAAAAAAACAACCACGACCTTAACCTCAACCTTTATCTCACCCTAAATAATTCTACTTATGCCGTACCATCAAGTTCTTAACCTCGCTAATCTCCATAAACGATGCTCCATTGCCTGGGCCAAAACTTCCACCCACAACAAGTACCATATCGTTTTCGGTAATTTTTTTGTTTTCCACTAGGGTCGATATGGCGTCGCTAAGGAAACTATCGCGGCTTTCGGTAATATCCATGTAGTTTGCCAAAATACCAAACGACAGCGCCAGCTGGCGCATAATAGTAGCGTTATAGCACATGGCGTAAACCGGAACTTTGCCCCTAAAAGCGGAGAGATATCGTCCTGTGCGCCCCGACATGGTATCAACCACAATAGCCTTAATGGGCAGCGATGCGCAAGCTCTAACGGCATTTCGCGCAAGAGTTGCAGTAACTGTATTGTGAATACGTGTAAGGGGAATATCGGGATCGGCGCTAAGCATACACTCCACCTCCTGAGCCACGCGGGTCATGGTTTTAACCGCATCAACAGGGTATTGTCCATAGGCGGTTTCGCCGCTAAGCATAATGGCATCGGCACGTTGATAAATGGCGCTTGCCACATCGTTTATCTCGGCTCGAGTTGGACGGGGATGCTCAATCATGGTGTGCAGCATCTGGGTGGCAATAATTACCGGCTTTTTGCTCTCAACGCATTTATTAATAAGATATCGCTGAATCGTAGGGATTTTCTCGGCAGGAATCTCAATGCCCAAATCGCCACGGGCTACCATAATGCCGTAGGTGTGATCCAAAATCTCATCAATATTATCGACCCCCTGCTGATTCTCAATCTTGGCAATAATCTTGATATCGCTCTTATGTTTTTTGATTATATTCTTAATATCAATTACATCGTGCTTGGTACGCACAAAGGAGTGGGCTATAAAATCGAGCTTATTGGCTATGGCAAACTCAATAAACTGCTTGTCCTTCTCGGTTAGCGATGGCAAGTCGATGGAGACATTGGGGATATTCACGCTCTTCCGAAACTTAATAACTCCATGGTTTGTGGCCTGGCACTCAAGGTAAGTACCCGTATTCTCAACAACGCGCAGCTCAATCTCACCATCATCAATCAGAAGGTAAGTTCCCTTTGGTACCTCCTTCGTTATATTTGGGTACGAAACGTAGAGAATATCCTCGCCGGTGTGACCCAGAGGATTGCCGTATACCTTAACCGTATCGCCAGTTTTAACCTCGAGCTCCGAACCAAAGGCCGAAGTACGAATCTCGGGCCCTTTGGTGTCGATTAGAATTGCGATGCGATCGGAAACGTTTCGTACGTTGTCTATTACTCGCTTAGCCTGATCGAAGCCCAAATGAGCCGTATTGAGTCGCACCACATTCATACCCGCTTCAAACAGCTCGCGGATAAATTCTACCTCGCACTTTTTATCCGAAATGGTGGCTACAATCTTGGTTTTCTTTAGCATATCCCTTTATTTTAAATTATGATGAGTTTAGCAAAGATAGCTGATTTGCAAAATGCTGCAAAGCTCTTTTGCTGGTGATCGATAATTGAGACTCTCGAAGCATTAGATTTCCACAAACAGGGGCAAATAAAAACAAATAGCTAATTTTGCGTTCCTAAACACAATCACCATGAGCTGGGAACATGCCATAGAGGATTACGTTCGTTTTCTGCGACTCGAAAAATCGCTTGCCGATAACTCCATAAGCGCTTATTTACGCGATATGCAGGTACTTCGTACATTTGCTGAGGATAGACTGGGTAAAGAGCCCGAAACGCTGAGTGCCGATGATATCAGCCTTTTCCTTGAATATATTCAGGAGCGAAATTATAACCCTCGGTCGCAGGCAAGAATCCTTTCGGGCGTAAAGGGCTTTTACAAATATCTGATGGTGGAGGAGGTTATAGATATCGACCCAACGGAGCTAATTTCTGGCCCAAAAATGACCCGCAAGCTGCCAGAATTTCTCACTGTTGATGAAATTGATAGTATGATTGCCACCTTCGACCTGAGCAAAGCCGAGGGACAACGGAACAAGGCTATTCTGGAAACGCTATACAGCTGTGGATTGCGGGTTTCGGAGCTGGTAAACCTTAGGCTTACCGATCTGCACTTCGACGAGGGTTTTGTAAAAGTTTTGGGTAAAGGCGATAAGGAACGGTTGGTCCCCATTGGCCAAAAGGCCATTAAGGAGATTAAGATGTATATGCCCGATAGGCACTCCTTACCCAAGATCGATAAATCATCGGAAAATATTGTATTCCTTAACCGACGCGGAAAAAAGCTTACCCGCGAAATGATTTTCACCATTGTGAAAAATGCTGCTAGCGATGCAGGCATCAAAAAAACCATTAGCCCACATACACTCCGCCATTCATTTGCCACGCATCTGGTGGAGGGTGGCGCCGATATTCGCGTTGTGCAGGAGATGCTGGGGCATGAGTCCATTGTTACCACCGAAATTTATACCCATTTGGATAGGGAGTACCTAAAGGACACCATTTACAGATTTCACCCACGAACAGAGAAATAGCTTTTTATCAACTTTTATTTATAGCAAACCATTTAAAATGAAAATCCGGTTTCTGCTATAACTCTTGAAAAAGAAAGCAGAAACCGGAATAAAGTTTAATAAATCTAACTCAACAAATTAATATTCATTAATTTGTATTACACTAGTCTTGTAAACCTGCTTGGAAAACAAAAGGCTTACCTTTGTTAGGTCCGTCGGAATAAATAAGTTGGAACTGCTGGTTTGAAGCTCTTGTATCGTCCCATTGAATTATAGGCGTCCCATTTTTATTGTAATTGGCAGGGCCTCCGGCACAGTCTAAGGTTTTCCAGTTTTTGGTACGAATAGTAAAAGTAGTAGGCGAAGTAAACATTATTGCGAACTTTTGGTCGTTGCCATTGGTTTTATCAAAAATAATAGCAGGTTCGCGATTCGCGCTCGAGTTCTTACCAATAGCAACAAATCGACCTCCGTTCTGAATTTGAATGTTAATCCAACGGGCATCGCCTGAAGGTAGAATCTTAAATTTACGGTCGGGCTGTTCGCTGGGGTCCCAGAGTTGCAATGGTTTTCCGTTAGCATTGGTTTCTGCACCAGCACCCGGAATATCCCAAGTGCGATTTGAATAGGCGGCTTTAATATGGAAAACTGCATCTTTATCGGGCATTTGCCACTTACGATATTTGGTGAGTTTCCATTTTTGCTGGTCGCCTTGTGTCCAATCCCAAATCTGAATATGAGCGCCATTTTGTAAAATTCGGCTATGGCTTGCATCAATTGCTTTATTACTACCACGGTTTATTATGAAATAAGTCATAGGCGAGCCTGCATAGACAAATTTAAACGATTGTGCGCCGCTGTTATTTCTATCCCACAGTCGCAAACGAGCACCGTTTTGTTTGCCGGCATCGGTAATATCCCATACAAACGGGCTGTGCATATGCTGCACTACAAAATGCTGCTTATCGGGCAAACCAATAAGTTCAACAAAACGGTCGGGCTGGTCGTTCATATCCCACAGTTGAAGTTTTGCATCTTTTCCGTTAGCATCGGCACCTGATCCAGGCACATCAATAAATCGCTTGCCCATTATGTTTTGCAACGAATAAATAAAGTCGGCAGTAGGCGGAGCCATTTGTTTAGTACCATCAGCAATTTCGAATACCCATTTTTGATTATCGGCTTTAGTTTCTGGCTCTTGAGTAATCGTTTTTTTGTCGCCGCGCGAAGTAAGGAACAATCCAGTTTTTAAGTTTTTGATATAATAGGTATCGTTGGAACCATCAACACGAATCATTGAGAACATTTGACCTTCGTTGCTGGCACTCATTTGTGCAAGGTGAATTTCAGTACCTGCTTTGTTTGATCCCCCTATTATTTCGGCAACAAAGTCGGAATGTTGTGGCTGGAAATATACAAATTCAGGCTTGGTTGTGTGCGGAATAACTTTAATAAAGCGGTCGGCACCTTGTAAACCTTCGGCGCTAAGGTCTTTTTCAAACAACCGAATTTTACCGCCTCTATCTTCGGCCATATAATGAAAGCCGGGCAAATCCCACCATGTTTTATCTGCAACCGATTTAACATAGAACGTACGATTTGCCACACGGGTAACGCGCGCCATTTCTTTAGGTAGTGGGTTGGCTTGGCACATCCTTTCAAATTCGGCTATCAGAATATTTCTTCGTCCCTCGTCTTCGCAAAAATCCCAAATTGGGCGTAAGCTGCTTGCATCGAAATCGGCAAGAACTGGCATACGCTCAATGCCTGAAGCCCATAAACGATATGTTTCGGGATCGCTAATATTATTGGCATACTGCGAATTGCCACCAGTAACTCGCAATCTAGCTTCGGTTTTCGAATTTTTTAAAGTTTCTTCGTGTTTGGCTTCCATATCCACGTTCGCAGTCACTTTTTTGTACTTAGCTTCAACAGCCAAACCTATTTCGTGGGTAACAGTTTCTTCGGTAATTACCGTTTCTGAAGTGAAGTCGGCACGTCCTCCTAAATAAGCACTGGCAATGAAGTGAGTTCCATACAACTCGAATAAACGTGCAGGAGCCATAGTAGCCAAATCGCGCTTAAACTGAGGATCCAAAATAGTTTTCAGATCGTCTAAATTGCGCTCATCGAAAGAAATACGCCATTTGATATTGGCATCCATGTAGGTGTAGTAGAATTTTTGCTCAGTGCCGGATACCGAACCTGAATAGCTGGCATTAATTGTTCCTTTAAAGAACAATGCATCTACTCCTAAACCTGCTTCTACAGAAAGGCTCTGTGCATAATCGCGAATGCTTTCGCCCGAAACGGTTTTAATTTGGTGATCTGAAATGTTTTCAAAAATCACAAATCTAGGCACGCTGTACTGCTCTGAACCAATGGGTATGTTCCTGAAATTGTCGTAAACAAACAAGCAGTATCGTTTTTTACTTCGCTGATCGGCGTAGTTTCCAAAAACATCGTACCCATAGCCCAAAATATCGATCCCAGGTGCTTGGGTTTGAGCTTTTAGCCCAGGCAGCATACATAATGCCGCTAACAAAATCAATAAACACTTACTAATTTTCATAGAATTAAGAGATTGAGTAAATAAAAGAAAATTTCTTATCGCTATATTTCTTCGTTTCTGTAATTGTTCAACCAAAATGAACAGCCCATTTGTTAGTTAAAATGAAATGTTAATAAAGCCCTGACTTCATTTATCAGCAAATTTGAAAAAAGATATTGTATCCATAGCCAACAATATCCTGTGTTTTCGATTCATTGTAATTAGCATAATTCTAACTTTTCCAAAAAAATAGGTAAATTATAAATTTGAGGCTCACCCCCAAAATTGAAACTCAGCCAAAATATATGAGGATTATATTTTTGTTAAGCTCATTATATATCACTAGAAAACATAATATTTAGTATGCAACCGGCTTGCATTTTGAAATGGGTTTTTATTGTTTTATTGAAGGATTTTAATGTTTAGTGGAGAATATAGTTTGATAAAACTGCAATTTTATTTGACAAGCGACTAAACTTCCAAGTTTGTTAGCTCCTGCGTAGTAGAAAATTCATACTCTGGATATTCGTATTATAGGCAGCCGTGGTTCGGGTTTCACCAATGGAGTATCCCCAAATACTTTCGTATTCGGTTATATCCTCGCCAATATCCTCGAATTGAAGCAGATACTCACTAATCGATTCTCATTCGATTAGTATCACCTTTACATCTTGTGAATAATGGGGCTATGGCTAAGAGTTTGATCGTGGTCGAACTCAAGAACACACCTACCGTAAAGTGTTATTCCAATAACTCTGTACGTTAGGCTTTTGTTGTTGTACAATCATATAATAGCCTTTTTTTAGGCTATTAGGATACAGAAAAGCAGTAAAATACCAAGGTTTTTATCTGGTATTTTACTGCTATATTATTCACATTCTGACACTTGCAACTTTTAAAGTGCCCTCATTCAAATCGGGGACTTTCTACTATTAGGGTTTGTATTCCTGCTTATCCTCAGCTTGTATCAACTTAAACTGCTGGTTTTTACTGTCTTTGTTGTAGTGCCATTGCAGCAAATTGGTACCATTCACATCAATCCTACCACCTTGAACATCCATAGCCTTTCCGCTATGCCTGTTTATAAATGCAAAGCCATTGTCTCCTAAGAAAACTATTCTCCAAGATTGATTGTTTCTATTGATGTTTTCCCATGCTTGAATATTCGCTCCTTCATCGTCTTTCCTCAGTCGGCCAGGTCTACTTCCTTTGCGACCACTCTTATCCCATGACTGCCAAGCCGCTTGCTCCGTAATGCTCATATCCCTAACGCTCCACGCACCACCAACATCAAGGAAACGGCCTCCGTTTTGGAACTGAATCTTGTAGAACTGAGGATGATCAGTAGGGATAAATTTCACAATTCTATCCTTGCCACCATCCATATCCCAAATCTGCGCATTTGCACCATTCTTATTACTTTGCTGATCATTTCCTGAAAGATCGAGATACTTGTTAGAGTGCGTCACTTTTATATGGTAAGTACCTTCATGGAGTGGGCGTTTACGAACTTGCTGCCGTAGCTCCCAGCGCTGGCTTTCGCTTCCGTTCAAATCGTAGAGTTTAACCTGACAACCATCGGCCCGAAGCCTGTTGGGCTCAGCTCCAATTACCTGACCTGTCTCCTTATGAACGATATGGTACGCCATGGGTTGGCCACCATATATAAAGGTAAACAGCTGATCGTCCTCACGTTTCTGAGGTGCGGTGGTTAGCTGAGCATTCTTTTTCGCTGTAAGCAGGTAACTATCGTGATGATCGGGGCGGATAATAAAAAAGTCTTTATCCTTAACAATATAGTAAAGCCTATCGCCAACTTGATCGCCTTTGGCATTCCACAGCTGCAGCTTATTCTCTCTAACATCGGGATATGTTCCGGGAAAATCCCAAGCCTTGTCTGATCCTGCGAGGTAAATCGCATAGTAATCCCTGCCTGGCTGGGCGATATTAGCCGGATCAAACTCCTCAAAAACCCACTTCTGATTATCCTTTCCGGTAAACTTGTTTTGAACAATTACGGTTCCCTGATCATTTTTGGGCACCTCAAGGTATAAATCGCTGTTTTTAGCCTTAATGTAGTATGTGTTAGGTTCTCTGTCAACTGGTTCCATTCTAAACATCTGTCCTGCATTGGTTTTTCCCAAGTCCCAAAGCTGAATCTCGGCATTCGGGGTTTTCACACCGCCGGTAACATCAAGCACATGGTAAGTGTGTTGTGGTTGAATGTATACCCAACCCGATTCTAACTCGTGAGGGATAATTCTAAAAACCCTATCAAAACCCTGATCTTTGTTTGAGCCTTTATCCTTTGCCCAAAGCCTTAACTTGCCACCCTTTTTCTCGGCTTTATCGCTATTGCCAGCAAAATCCCAGTATAAACCAGCGGCCTTGCTCTTAACCATAAACGCCTCGTTTTTGATCGATACCAAATCAGCAATGGCCTCGGGAATGGGGTACATTTTTATCATTTCGTTGAAAGCAGCCTCCAGCTGGGCCTTTCGGGTAGGACTACCTGCAAGATCCCAAATTGGACGAAGACTTCCCTTCTCAAAGTCACAAAGAACAGGCATTGATCTAATTCCATCGGCCCAAAGCTTATACATGTCGAAATTGTGAATGTTTCCGGCGTATTCGGAATTTCCACCCGTTACAGTGAGTTCAGTTCTGGTGTTATCAACAATCTCTTTCTCCTTATTGGAGAAATTTGTTTCCACATTTGCACTTACCACCTTGTACTTAGCCGAAACGGCAGCTTTAATATCCTGCTCGCTAAACTTTTCGGTAACCCGTGTTACGGTTGTGTAATCCGAACGTCCACCTAAGAATGCGCTTGCAACAAAGTGTGTTCCGTATAGATCGAAAAGTTCTGCGGGGTCCATGTTGTCGATATCATTCTTGGCAGCAGGGTCTAGTATATCCCTTAGGTTTGCCCTACGGTCGATGCTGATACGCCAAGTTCTGTTGGCATCGCGAATGGTATGGAAAAAGTTTCGCTCTTTGCCACCCCAGGTCTTTTCCAAGGCAGTATTAACCGAAGCACCAAATACTGCTGCCTCTATCTCCAATCCAACGGATGCGCTGAAATTCTTGGTAAACTCGCGCTCGTTGGATCCAGAAACCTCAGTTAACTCTTTCTTTCCAATATTCTCGAGCATTACGAATTGGGGAACATCATAGCGACGTCCTCCCACCGGTACAACTCTATCCTCACCAAAATTGAAAAGAGAATAGGGCTTAAGGCTCTCGTTGTCGGCAAATTTTCCAAAGATATTGTAGCCATAGCCAACAATGTCGAGGCCAGGCGCTAGCTCATTCTGAGCGTTAACAGGGTTCAACTGCACTAGAAATGCAGCTACCACAATAATTAGTGATCTAATTCTCATAAATTTACATTTTGAATTGGTTGATGTGTATAATAAATGGTTTGTTTAATGTTGTTACTGTTTGGTTAGCGCAAGTCGGAATCCAATGCCATTGTTTCTATTCCAGGGCGACTCGCTGTTCCGGCTCGAAACGCGGCAGCTGATGGCCTCGTTAGTCCAATTTCCTCCCCGGTGAACTCTTCGCGAATCGCGTGGAGAATCGATCCAAGGTTTTCCATCGGTATTTGCGCCTAGGTATAAATGCCAATCATCCTCGCACCACTCCGACACATTCCCGCTCATATCGTGAATCCCCAGCTCGTTGGGCTTTGCGCTACCAATCGATTGTGTTCTTCGCTTGCTATAGGAGTAATGCCAGGCTACATCAATGGATGTGTTACTTCCCGAATACTTGTACTGCTTACTCTTATTGCCTCCCCGGGCAGCAAATTCCCACTCGGCTTCGGAGGGAAGTCGAAACGTGAGCCCGGTAAGCTCATTCAACCTCTTAATAAATTGCTGAACCTCGCTCCAACTCACATTCTCAACCGGACAGTAATCGCATCCCTTAAAATGGCTTGGATTTCCAGGCTTACTCGACGAACTCATTATAGCAACCCAAAGAGCCTGCGTTACCTCGTACTTGCCGATGTAAAAATCGCTGATGGTAACATCGCGAGCGGGATTCTCGTTGCTCCAGCAATCGTTTCCCTGCTCAGGGGTGCAGCCCATGGTGAAGGTTGCTCCACTTACCCCAACCATCTCGATAACATTCCCATCAACCTCCACAACAATTGGCTCTAGAATAGATGTAGAAGGTTTTTGAGGAGTGGGAGAGGAATCGCCTTTTCCTTTATCGCCATTACTTGGCTGTGATACTTCTACCTTGTTGTCAACTATATTATCTGCTATTGATGTGGTTACCTCTTTCCCAATTCTAAACTGAGCTACCACATGCAGCTTGAAACCTGCAGTGAGCGGTTCGAGAAAAACCCACATCCGATCAACAAAGCGCAGATGGGTTACCTTTCGACCCTGTGAGAGCGTCAGATCATCGTTGAAAAGTTCTGCCACTTCAATAAATTGCTCTACTTTGCCATAATTGGTTTCGAGTTGGTTTTTAAGCTCAACCACATTGTTCGAGATGGCAAGTCTAGGATTTCCAGGAGTTGCAATTACTCTTTCCCACTCGGCTTGTAGCTTCATCCCCCTATGGTTTAACTCCTGATCCAGTAGTTCCTTAATCTGGCCAAGTAAAAACTTATCGGCTGCCTCTACACTTGCAGCCATTTTCTCTTTCTGATATTTAATTGGAGTACTTCCCTCAATAATCTTTTGTAGGCTGATATGCGCTTGCTCAATTTGGAACTGCAGCTGCTTTATGCTAACCACCAGTTCCTCCAACTTGTTCTGACCATTGCTTAAAATACTCTGTTTTCGCGCATTTATCGTATTATTCTCGTTCTCAACAGTCATCCTGTTGCTCTTAACCAAACTCTCTATTTCGTTGGCAATTGATCGTTTAACACCTACCGATGTAACCCGTCCACGAATATCGGTCTCCTTTAGCGCATTCAACACTAAAACATTGGTATTCTCATCGGCTATTTCTATCTTACTGGTTTTTAACTTCTCCTCGAGGGGTGATACAGAAACCTTGCAGGCATACCAAAAAACTCTGTCGGCAGGATTAATTACATGATGAAACTTTGTTTCAACCTCAAGTTTACCGCTAATCTGCTCTCTAATATATGAGTAAAACTGATCCTCGAAGCCTTCCTTGCGGTAAAGTTCTGTTACCGACTGGATATGATATCCCATAATATCCTCAACGGCAATAGGCGTAATTAAGGCTTTTGCTTTTTCTATAAGCTGTTCAGGGTCATCCATTGGGCTTATGTTTTTAATAACACAAACAAAAAAACCCTTATATGGGATATTACTAATGCTCTGCTTAATGTCAGCGAGGATTTCGGAATAATTAGCCTCAGCCTCGGCGAGCTGTTCCGTGAGTTTTGTGTAGTTTTTTTGTTGAAGTAACCGCTGACGGGTTTCTGCTAAAACCTGCCTTTGGTCGATGGTTTTATGAATTTGAAAATCTAAACTGGCATTATACTGTACAACGCTATCCATCAGGTTTCTCATCTCCGATTCGGAGAAGAACCTGTCGTTTTTCTCTAGGATCTTAACAACCTTGTCCTTAGTGATGTTTTCGGATTGCACAACAATTGGAGTGGTGTTCAGAAAATCTTGTGCAAAACTCTCAGAAAAGCTTGAAATAAGAACAGTAAAGCAGGTAAAGCTTAATAGCAGTAATTTTCGGTTCATTGTTATTAGTATAAATCTAACTTTTCCAAAAATAGGTAAATTATATATTTGAGACTAATCCTCCCAATTCGTTACTCTGCTAAATAGGTAAGGAATATTCTTTCGGTTAATCTCAATTTATATCACTAGAATACATAATATTAGTATGCAATCGACTTGAATTTCGAAATGAGTTTCTAATGTTTTTTTGTAGAATTTTGATATTTAGTGGAGAATGTAGTTTGATAAAACTGCAATTTTATTTGATAAATGGCTACACCTCGAGGTTGGTGAGCTCTTGCGTTGTTTCAAATTCGTACTCAGGATACTCGTATATTGGTAATCGTGGTTCGGTTTCGCCAATGGAGTAGCCCCAAATGCTTTCATATTCGGTGATATCCTCACCAATATCCTCGAGCTGACGCAGATACTCACTAATCGATTTGCTTTCGATAATTATCACTTTGCCCATCTTGTGAATAATGGGACTATGGCTCCGGGTTTGGTCGTGGTCGAACTCAAGCACACGCCTTCCGTAACGTGTAATTCCGATAATTCTGTACGTTAGACTTTTACCCACGCCAGGCAGGTTAAGCACGTTGCGATCGGTGGCGAGGAATGGTAAACCATTCTTAATCATCATACCCGATAGGTTATCGTCCATATGCTTGGGGTCAAGCGATACTTCTTTAATTCGCTCTATGTTATCGTCGCTGATGGTTCCAAAAACCTTCTCCTCAATCTGTTCCTGCACGGCACGGGCATTGGTGGCAAAGTTGAAGTAGTTCTCCATGTAGCCCTTAACCGAGAAGGTGTAGTAGGGGAGAATGCCTATCTCGTTAAGTACCTGGCGTAGCTTGGCGGTGTGCCCTCGCCGCGATGCGGCTGTTGTGAAAACATGCTGGTTAGTAAACGTCCAACCCGACTCAAGAAAGCGTTTTACACCGTCTTTAACCTCGGGTGTGATTTCCATAGGCGATTCAAAATGGGTTTGCATTACAAACTGCTTTATACCCACCTCAATGGCCTTGTCCCGAAAATCGGCAAGTATTTGCACCAGCTCAAGGGTGATGCGCTGAGGTAGGTATGCTGGTAGGCGAGTTCCCAAGCGAATTCGAACAATCTCGGCCAGTTTTTGCCCTTCGGGCAATGTCTCGTTCCGCTTCTTCTTGCGAATTGCCATACTTAATACAGCATCGAGCATTTTCTGCATAGATGTATTGGAACTCATCAATGCATCGCCTCCGGTGATAAGAATGTCGCGTAGCTGGGCATCGTTCTCCCAGTACTCCATAATTTTCTCCAGCTGGCTATCCCAACTCTCGGTGGGCTTTAGCTTGTCGAGGTTAAAGTTTAGGTTCCCTCTCTGGAAATCGTACATCCGCTGGCACGATGCGCAAAGACCTCCGCAGGCTCGACCCATAGTGGCCGGAATAAGTATGGCCACCTCGGGGTATCTACGGTGTACATTGTGGTGCGTAGGAAGTATCCAACCTGCTGCGTTGGGCTTACCGGGCTCCACTTTATCCTCCTTTTCCCAGGCCACAATGTGGCCAAACTCATCAATAAGCTGCTGACTGTAAACTACGTAATGCCTTATGGCCAAATCGGCACCAATGGCAAAGTAGGGCACACGAACGTGCAATAATGATAGGTAGTAAGGGTTTACAAAAAATGGAATACCCGCCTTCTCGGCTTCGAATAGCACTTTCATCGTATCGGGATCCAACGAGTTGCCAAGCAGCTCGTTGAGAAGTTTTGGTGAGCGTACAGCAAAGCTGAGGTGAAAACGATGGTCGTCCCACCATTCCAACATCTTCAAAAACTTTTGTTCCTGCGACATCTTGGGCTCAAAGCTGTACCGTTCGCTTTTTATCTCACCATTATCTATTTTATCTATAAGGATATTGATTATACGCTCGCGGTTCTCCTCGCGGAGTTTAACAATGCGAGGGTCTAAACCGCTGGGGAAACGCTCCATCCATTCGGTAAGGTTTTCCTTTGTTGGCAGCTTGCGTTCGTATGTTCCGGCCAGCTGACGGAAGAGGTAAAGCATATCCTCGAAGAAGTAGGGCTTTGCTCCTCCGGTTCCAAAGTTTACGGCTAACCATATTAGCTTAATGGGGTTACTTATCGCAATCTCACCCCGAAGGTTTAAATCCTCATATTCACGACCTGCATTATCAATATAATCAAGTATTCGAATGGCAGCATAATCCTGCCAGGTAAGCTGCTCGAACCACTCGCGCCCCTGCTTAGTCCGTTTGTAGAACTCGTAGGCTATGGGTTTGCCCTTTAAATACCCCATAACCCAGTTTCGCACCCCAATAAGCGCCTCTGTTTCGTTACGGGCGTTGCGCATTATCTCCTCCAGTTTGGGGTTCTCCTTCAGCAATTTTTTAAGTAGCTTATGCGATTTTACCGTAATCGCAATTTGATCTAACTTCTGATTTTCAGTCATATTATATTGCTTTTTGATATTTTTACACCATATATTGTTAGTAATAGCAAGTGCATTAGAATTACTCCTTCAACTTGAACTCTATGAACTTTAATCTTTCAATCCCCTCAATATACAAAAAAATGCCCTGCCAGCCAAACAAATCGAACCCAATGGGGTTGATAATGCCTAAAGTCATTGGAGCAAACGCCAAATATTTGCTTACTTTGCGAAATTTTTAAATCGAAATATGAGAACATTAAGCACAATTATTATGACAGGAATTATTGGATTTACGATGGTTTCGTGCAACGGACCACAATCGAACCAAAATCCGCTTCTGGTTGAATTCACAACCCCATACAGCTCACCACCATTCGATAGGATAGCACGTGAGCATTTCACTCCGGCTATAGACTCGGCAATGGCCGAGGCTCGTGCCGATATCGAGGCAATTTTGAACTGCACAGAGGAACCAACCTTTGTCAACACAATCGAAGCGCTGGCTTTTGCTGGGCAAAAACTTGGCGATATAACCACCATTGCCTTTAACCTTAACTATGCCGAAACCGATGCGGAGCTACAAAAGGTTGTGCGCGAGGTTGCCCCAAAGCTCACCGATTTTCAAAACGATATAAACCTAAACGAAAAGCTGTTCGCAAGGGTGAAACAGGTATATAGTTCGGTTGATAAAGACTCGCTTTCAGCAGAGCAACTAACCCTGCTCGAAAAAACCTACAAGGGCTTTGTACGCAGCGGTGCCAACCTAAACGAGGACGATAAGCAGAAGTATCGCGAGGTTACTCGAAAACTATCGGAGCTTTCGTTGCAGTTCGAGGAGAACGTTCTGGCAGAGACCAATGCATACTATTTACATCTTACCAGTGAGGACGAACTTGCAGGCTTACCCAAAAGCCTTGTGGATGCTGCAGCACAAACGGCTCAGCAGAAAAATGTTGAGGGGTGGGTAATCACTTTGCATATGCCTATGTATGCACCTTTTATTAAATACTCGGAGCGTCGTGATTTGCGTGAAAAGATATATAGAGAATACTCCAAGCGTGGATTTAATGGTAACGAGAACGATAACACCGAGCTAGTAAAAAGCATAGTGAACCTAAGGCTTGAGTTGGCCAATTTACTTGGATACAAATCGTATGCTGATTACGTGTTGGAAAACCGTATGGCCGAGTCGTCCGATAAGGTGATGAGTTTTCTGGAAAGGCTTTTGGTTGAATCGCTACCCGCCGCCAACGATGAGCTAAAGCAGGTTCAGGCACTTGCCAAGGATATGGGCGTAAACCACAGCATCGAGAAATGGGACTGGGCATTTTACACCGAGAAGTTGAAGAATAAGCTTTTCAACTTTAACGAGGAGGAGCTAAAGCCCTACTTCCAACTCGAAAAGGTGCAGGAAGGCGTATTTATGCTTGCCAACAAGCTTTTTGGCGTATCGTTTAAATCTGTAAAAAATATTCCGGTTTATCACCCCGATGTTAAGGTTTTCGAGGTGCTCGATGCCGATGGTTCATTCCTGTCGCTGCTTTACCTCGACTTCTTTCCCCGCGAGGGAAAAAGCGGTGGTGCTTGGATGACCAGCTACCGCAACCAGTTTGTGAAGAATGGAGAGAATGTTAGGCCATTTATATCAATAGTTACCAACTTTACCAAACCCACCAAGGATACACCTTCGCTACTAACATTTAACGAGTTTACCACCTTACTGCACGAGTTTGGACACGCGCTGCACGGCATTTTCGCCAACACAACCTATCCAAACCTTTCGGGAACATCGGTTTACCGTGATTTTGTGGAGCTGCCCTCGCAGGTATTGGAAAACTGGGCAGTTGAGAAGGAGTACTTGGATATGTTTGCCGTTCACTACCAAACCGGCGAGCCCATTCCTCAAGAGATGGTGCAGGCCATTATCGATAGCCGCAATTTCTTGGCAGGCAATCTATCCATCCGTCAGCTTAGCTTTGGGCTGGTTGATATGGCTTGGCATGGAATAGACAAGCCATTTAAAGGCGATGTAATTGCCTTTGAGAACAAGCATATGGCCCGAGCCAACGTGCTGCCTCACGTTGAGGGAACTGCCTTTAGCCCAGCCTTTAGCCATATTTTTGGCGGAGGATATGCTGCAGGTTACTACAGCTACAAGTGGGCCGAGGTGCTCGATGCCGATGCCTACTCGCTTTTCCAAGAGAAGGGGATTTTTGATAAGGAAACCGCCCAGTCGCTTCGCGACAATATCCTCTCGAAGGGTGGGAGCGAGCACCCAATGACGCTTTACGTGCGCTTCCGTGGCCACGAGCCATCGGTAGATGCACTGCTGGAGAGAAGTGGTTTGAAGAAGTAAGAAACATACAATTATTGCAGGAGTCCGGGTTCGGCTATCAGTCGTATCCGGACTTTTGCATTGCAGCTAATCACTTTAGAGATAAAACATTTTACTATCTTTGTAGTCCATTAGGAAGTTATATTTTTATGAAGTTTGAACAGTACAATTTTGTACCCGCACTAAAGCAGAACCTTGCCGAC
>CAZBBA010000059.1:12040-25890 GCA_964490015.1 uncultured Rikenellaceae bacterium | reverse complement strand
GGGAAAAGGTCGTTGCTCGACATTGCCGTTAAGGCAGCCGACCTTATTGGCAAGGATTTTGGCCCGGGCAAATTTCAGAGCGTTCCAGGCCATCAGGAGGTGGAGTTGGGATTAGTTAAGCTGTATAATGTTACAGGGGAAAAACGCTACTTGAATCTTGCTAAGTACTTCTTAGATAGTAGAGGGCAAAAAGGAATCGGAAGGCATAGAGAGTACGACCAGTCGCATCTGCCAGTAGTTGAACAGCGCGAAGCTGTAGGACACGCCGTTAGAGCAACCTATATGTGGAGTGGTATGGCCGATGTTGCAGCCCTAACGGGTGATTACTCATACATTAAGGCAATGGAAACCCTATGGCACGATGTAGTGTATCGAAAGCTTTACCTAACAGGAGGAATTGGTGCTGTGGGATCCCATGAGGGTTTCGGAGGACCGTTTGAGCTACCTAACATGTCGGCCTACTCAGAAACCTGTGCGGCCATGGGTAACATATTTTGGAATCACCGAATGTTTTTAATGACAGGCGAAAGTAAGTATATGGATGTTCTCGAACTCTCCTTATATAATACGGTTCTATCGGGAGTTTCGCTCAGTGGAAATAAGTTCTTTTACCCAAATCCGCTGGAATCGCAGGGGCAACACGAGCGTAGCGAGTGGTTTGGTTGCGCTTGCTGTCCCTCAAACGAAGCAAGGTTTATCCCCTCGATGCCAAACTATATTTACGGACAAAAGGGTGAAGAATTATACGTAAACCTTTACGTTGCCAGTGAAACCGATTTTTTGGTTGGTGGCAAAAATGTAAAATTGACTCAAGTTGGTAATATGCCTTGGGAGGGGACAATGCGAATACTAGTTAATCCAGCAAAATCGGTACAGGCAACACTGAAATTACGAGTGCCGGGCTGGGCAAACAATCAACCAGTACCCAGCGATTTGTATTCATATACAAACCATTCAAACAGAAAAGTTGGGATTAAGGTAAACGGAAAACCAATCCTTTACTCTAACGATGACTTGATATACAGCAAGGGATATGTAGTAATAAACAGGAAGTGGAGTAAGGGCGACGTTATTGAGTTGGATTTACCCTTAGATATTAAACAAGTTATTGCTCATCCAGCTGTTGTTGAAAACAAAGGCAAGGTGGCCTTAATGCGTGGCCCGTTGGTTTACACAGCAGAATGGCCCGATTTTGACGACGACTATATACTAGATTTACTAGTTGATAAAAATGCTGAATTTACTACTTTGTATGAACCAAACATGTTGGGCGGTGTGGTTACACTTAATGGCGAAGTCAAATCTGTTAAGCGTGAGGAGGGTGGTAGTAATATTGTGCTCGATCGTAAGTTTAAAGCGATACCTTACTACGCATGGGCCCATAGGGGAGCGGGTCAAATGACAGTTTGGATGGCTTCGGAGATGGAAAAGGCTCGTCCAAAGCCACTGCCTACAATTACTTCAACAAGTAAGGTGTCGGCTTCAATTAAAAGCAAAACGCTTTTCTCAATCAAGAACCAACTTGTGCCAACAAGTTCATCCGATAGGACAAACCCCTACCTTCATTGGTGGCCTAAACAAAACACTACCGAATGGGTGCAGTACGACTTTGATAAACCCCAGACACTTTCCTCTTCAAAAGTTTACTGGTTCGACGATAGCCCATGGGGTGGTTGTAGGTTGCCTAAGGAGTGGCGATTGCTATACAAGAAGGGTGATGACTGGGAGCCTGTTATCATTGAAAACCAGTCCTCTATTGAAAAAGATATGTTCAATACCATTCGCTTCAAACCCATTACTACCACTGCTGTTAGATTGGAAATAGTGCTTCCTGAGAATCACTCATCGGGTATTCATGAATGGTCAGTTGATTAGTATAAATAAGTAAGATTAGGAAAAGCAAAAATTTTTCAGTATGACTAAAACGATAATACATGGACAAATCACTCAGTTCCTGAGATTATTGAAAGCATATCTCATGGTACTGTTCTCTTTTCTAATACTTTTTATCGCAAGTTCATGCGGTGACCAAACCAACAATCAGAATAAATATTTCCTATCATCTGCTGCATCAACTGATACTATACCTGCTATTTGGAAGAAGGAGTATTGGAGTAAAAAACACTACTACTCGTTTAGCCACTCCGATAGGTCGGACTATATGGCTTTGGTAATTGATGCCGATACTCTTACTCACTCGCGATGGTACGTAAACAAGCAGCTAACACCATACTCAAGGTACAAGCTAACCGGATGGATCAAAACTGAGAACGTAACCTCCCCTGCTGAGGGTGGTGGTGCAGGATTTCGAATTGGTAGGTTGGCCGTTGACGGGGATAGGGTGTTTACTGGAAGTAATCCATGGACATACATGGAACTAGTATTTGATACAAATGGAGAAGACAGCGCCCCAATTGAGTGCGTTCTTGGAAAAAATGGAAGAGCAAAGGGAAAGGTCTATTTTGACGAGATTACCCTTGAACGAATCTCTTCGCAAGTGCTTACACCAGAAGCCACAATCGACATTCAAAAAACCTCGGAGCCAATGAACGACTATATCTATGGCCAATTTATTGAGCATATGGGAAAATGCATTTACGGAGGGATATGGGCTGAGGTGCTAACCGACCGTAAATTCTTCCATAAGCCAGGCCATAAGAAGTCGCCTTGGCTTGTAGTTGGCGATACAACCGCTGTATATCACGACAAAAAGCATCCTTTCTCTGGAGAATATAGCCTTGTGATAAACAACACAAAAGGGCAAGGTAATGCAATTTGTCAGCAGAAATTGGGACTGCTCGATAAAATGAAGTATAACGGGCATATTATAGTTTGGGCCGATGCTAATGTGCTACCCATTGTGGTTGAACTTGTATGGGGGAAAGAATCGTATCAGATGGATAGGTTAGTGATTGAAAAATTCGAGACAGATGGTTTTCAGACCATTCCCTTAACTTTTACCTCAGGCGCAAAAACGGAGCAGGGAGAACTAAGGATTAGCCCAAAAGGAAAGGGGCTACTACGTATTGGAGCCATAACGCTAATGCCCGAGAACAATATAGATGGCTTTCGTCCCGATGTTATAGCTCAAATGAAAAGGCTTAACTCTCCCATTTACAGGTGGCCTGGAGGTAACTTTGTGAGTGGATATAATTGGAAAGATGGCATTGGCAACAGGGATAAACGCCCAACTCGCTACGAAGCGGCTTGGGATGGCATAGAGCCCAACGATGTGGGTGTTGATGAGTTTATGCGATTATGTCAAATACTTGGAGCCGAAGCAAATATTGCTGTTAATACAGGGTTAGGAACGCCAAAACTGGCAGCCGAACAAGTTGAATACTTAAATGGAGCCCCTAATACATCTATGGGAAAACTTAGAAATGCCAATGGAAGGGAAAAACCTTATAATGTTAAGCTTTGGGCTGTGGGCAACGAGATGTTTGGCGACTGGCAGCTTGGTGTAATGCCCATTGAGGAGTATGTGAAAAAGCATAATGAAACGGCTCGGTTAATGTGGGCAGTTGACCCCACCATTGAGCTTATTGCAGTTGGATACCCAGGACGATGGAACGACATGATATATACACATTGCGCCGAAAATATGACCTACATTAGCGAACATTTCTACAAGCAGGATTGGCATGCAGGTGGCCTTATGACCCATGTGAAGCAAATACCAGATGTTATTCGTGATATTGCTAACGAACATAGACGGGCTCGAAGGGAGATACCAGGGCTCGCCGAAAAGAATATTCTAATTGCCATGGATGAATGGAACTTCTGGTATGGCCCTCATGTACATGGACTGCTAGGCACAAGGTATTTCTTGCAGGATGCGCTGGGAATAGCTGCTGGGATTAATGAGTTTTTAAGACAATCTGATATCTATTACATGGCAAACTATGCCCAAACCGTAAACGTTATTGGGGCAATTAAGGCCACTTCCACCGATGTTTTCATGGAAGGAACAGGTGAGGTTCTTCAACTTTATCGAAGGGAGTTTGGAACTATACCGGTGGAGATGAAGGGTAACACTGCTCCGCTTGATGTAGCACCGGCTTTGACAAAAGATGGTAAGTATTTAACAATTTCGGTAATAAACCCCACAGAAAAGGAACAGAAACTGCAACTAAACTTTTTGCAGGATTTTATTCCTAGAAAGGGGGTCGTGTTCACCATTACCTCCTTTGACCGCTACGACTACAATGATGTAGGAGAAGCAAAAATTGTTGAGAAACAGATGCCATTTAGTATGCCCAGAAGTTCACTTGCGGTTCCAGCCATGAGTGCTTGCATCTACAAGTTTGAATTAAATTAAACACGAACCAAATAGTAGAAATTATGAAAAGCTTACTGAGAATCCTTGGAACTTGCTTCATCCTATTTACAGCGTCGAGTTCCTTTTCACAGCTAACAGTTGACGATTACCTTAAGGCCGACTCGGTTGATGGGTTTGGGAAACTAGTATATAATGCATATGTTATGCCTAGCTGGATTGAAGGCACATCGTCGTTTTGGTACGAGGTTCAAACTCGAAAGGGCAAGGAGTTTTTCCTGGTGGATGCAATTAAGCTAGTGAAAAAGGCAGCATTCGACCAGCAGAAACTGGCAGAACTACTTAGTAAAGAAAGTGGTAAGGAGCATAAACCCTTCGATTTGCCCCTACGAAGCATTACCTTCAACAAGGCTCTCACCGAAATGGAATTTCAGGTAGATTCGGGAAAGTGGGCGTTTAATCTAAAGTCGAAACAGCTAACCAAGGATAAGAACTTCAAACCCCGTAAGCGAAACGAGCGTCACTGGGCTGCCGTGGATCACGAGTTAGAATCACCTCCTGCCAAATCGCCAGATAGCCTTTGGGTAGCTTACACAAAGAATTCAAACATCTATATAAAAGATAGAAAAACTAGCAAGGAACATCAGCTCTCTTACGATGGTACCGATGGGGAGTACTACTCAACAAATATTCAGTGGTCGCCCAACTCGAAGTATTTGGCGGTTAATAAGATTCGTAAACCTCATGTTCGGGTGATTCACTTTATTGAGTCGTCGCCAATGGATCAACTTCAACCCAAGTACCACGATTTAGACTACCCAAAACCAGGTGATGCCTTGCAGATTCGTAAACCTTCGCTCTTTAGTGTTGAGGCAAAAAGTAAGATTGAGGTGAGCACCCAACCCTTTGAACACCAGTATAGGGTTAGCACACCTGTGTGGAGAAAAGACAGTAGAGCCTTTACATTCGAGTTTAATCAACGTGGACACCAAGCTTACCAAATTGTTGAAGTAAAAGCAAATGATGGAAGCGTTAACGTGTTGATTGACGAACAATCATCAACCTTTATAGACTACAGTGGAAAGCGTTACCGCCTCGATGTTAAAGATGGACAAGAGATTATTTGGGCCTCGGAGCGAGATGGATGGAATCACCTATACCTTTTCGATGGGATTACGGGGAAAGTTAAAAACCAGATAACTAAAGGCGAATGGGTTGTTAGAGGAGTTGATCATGTGGACGAAACTGAGCGCTTCATAATATTTAGAGGAGCCGGACGTAACGCAAACGAAGATCCCTACCTTGTGAAGTACTACAGAGTTAACTTTGATGGTTCGGGACTTGTTGAACTTACGCCCGAGAATGCACAGCATTCAGCTACCTTCTCAGCCGACTACAAGCTGTTTGTCGATAGCTATTCGAGAATTGATTTAGCTCCAATAACCGTGCTTCGTAGATCCACTGATGGGAAAGTTTTGATGGAACTTGAAAAGACCGACATATCAGACTTAACCGCCAAGGGATGGAAAACGCCCGAGGTTTTTGTAGCTAAGGCAAGGGATGGTAAAACTGATATTTGGGGTAACATTTATCGCCCAACCAATTTCGACCCATCAAAAAAATACCCCATCGTCGAAGCCATTTACGCAGGGCCTCATGCAGCCCATGTTCCCAAAACCTTTCGACCTTCGTTTGGTCACTTTAGCGCAATGGCTGAACTCGGTTTTATTGTGGTGCAAATCGATGGAATGGGTACTTCCCATCGCTCTAAAGCTTTTCACGATGTTTGCTGGCAAAACCTAAAGGATGCTGGTTTCCCCGATCGAATCCTTTGGATGAAAGCGGCTGCTCAAAAGTATCCATATATGGATGTGGAAAGGGTAGGTATATTTGGAGGATCAGCAGGTGGCCAGAATGCGATGGGGGCACTTCTATTTCACCCAGAATTTTACAAAGTTGCTGTTTCGTCAGTTGGGTGTCACGATAATCGCATGGATAAGATCTGGTGGAACGAGCAATGGATGGGCTACCCTATTGGTTCACACTACGATGAGTCGTCGAATGTGGTAAACGCCCATTTGTTAAAGGGTAAGCTGCTGCTTACCGTTGGGGAAATGGATAATAACGTTGATCCTTCATCGACCCTACAAGTGGTTAATGCACTAGTTAAAGCAAATAAAGATTTCGAGTTTCTTATCTTCCCAGGGCAAGGGCATGGTTCTGGAGGTAAATATGGGGAGCGTAAAAAGCGAGATTTTTTTGTAAAGCATCTGCTTAACCAAGCTACACCCGACTGGAATATGGTGGATTAGCAAGAAATAGTAAAAGATTTTTAACGAGATTATCGAAGGTGTTTAATTATCAAAGCTATGAGTAACTTAAGTAGAAAGGAGTTCCTACAGAGAGCTTGCGCATTTGGGGTTTGTATGGGAGGCCTAAGTGCGGTAGGTATGAGTAATAAAATTCATAATGACAAGGTTCAGGACGACGTGAATGATAATGATTCTCGAGAAATACACCACGCTTGGGTTGCTACTTTGCTTTCGAGTTTGAATGCAAATCTTAGCCAGGATAAGATTAAGTCAATTCTGAAATCATGCGCAGAAGCTCACTATGAGCATCTTTCGATGGATAAGCTATTAAAACCATACGTTGGTAATATTGATAGTTTTATAGAATTTCTTGAGAAAACATGGGGGTGGAGAATCAGCTACAACAAGCTAGCTAGAACGATTATTGCGAATGAGAACAAAAGCTATTGTGTTTGCCCAATGATTAAAACACTGAATCCGACAGCCTGTTCAGCAATTTGCTACTGCTCCGAAGGCTTTGCTGAGAAGATGTTTTCAGTAGTACTTGAATTGCCTGTCAGTGCTTCAATTATATCATCGGTTTTAAGGGGTGATAGCTGTTGTATTTACAGAGTTGAGTTTTAGTTTTTGCCAACAAATAAAAATTAATTATTAATAAATATGAAAAGAAAAGTAACAAAGAGTTTAGCATTCAGCTTAATGCTTTTGCTACCCTTTACTTCTAAAGGGCAGTCTCCTTGGGAGAGGTTTGCCAGTCAACCGCAAACCCTGAATTTGGAACAGGGCTATATGGATATAAATACGCCTTTGTTTAGTATTAAACTTGTAAGGGCATCGCAAACAATTGCAAAGCTAGAGCCCAAGGAGGCTACAGGGTTCGATTTCACGCCAAGTGATGTTTTGAAGTATAGAAGCATTGATAACATGCACCATTTAGGTGATATTTCTCTTCGGTTAAGGCATGGCGACTCACGTGAGTGGAAATCGTACTCATCTGCTTCAAGTAGAGCACAAATTTCGGCAATTGCCCCCCAAGGGGCTCAGCTTGCTGTGGCAAATCTAAAGAATACCTTCCCCGCCGATATGCCTATTCGGATTATAAGAAGTTGGGAACTCCACAATAATGATTTAGTATTAAGCTTTGAGCTCACTAATACATCGGCATTACCCGTTGAGATTGGCTCTTTGGGAATACCCATGATATTCAACAACCTACTTCACGGGAAAGGGCTAGAAAAGGCTCACGCCGAATGTGTATTCTTCGACCCCTATATTGGACAGGATGCTGGATACCTTCAGGTAGTTCGACTGCATGGGAAAGGGCCCGTTCTTCTTGTTTTACCTCACCAGAATGCTGCTTTTGAAGCGTATAGCCCAATACTTAACGACCCTACACCCAAAGGCGTAACATTCGAAGGATTCCATGAGTGGATGATACACAGCAGAGCCCATGCCGAAAAGGATTGGAGCGAGGCCGAGCCTTGGAACAGACCAACATCGTACCGACTTAATCCTGGCGAATCGCGAACTCATTCCCTTAAACTTGTGCTAACCGAGTCGGTAAAAACCATTGAGCAAACACTTCTTCAACATAATAGACCTGTTGCAATGGGTGTTCCGGGTTATGTTATCCCTACCGATGTAAATGCTCGCCTTTTCGTAAAACACAACTCACCCATTCGCTCCCTTGATGTTGAGCCTGCTGGAGCAGTTATCGTTTCTCAGCAAGGAAATACACCTAAAGGTTGGCAAACTTTCGATGTAAAGGGCGTTGATTGGGGTAGAGCTAGGCTTACCCTAACCTATAACGACGGAATGAGGCAAACTGTAAACTACAATGTTATAAAGCCCGAGAAGCAGGTGATTGCCGATATGGGAAAGTTTCTTACAAATGAGCAGTGGTACGATAAACCAGATGACCTGTTTGGTCGCTCACCATCGGTAATGACATACGATTACGAGAAAATGCAAATAGTTCTTGAGGACAGTCGAGCCTGGGTTGCTGGGTTAAGTGATGAGGGAGGTGCAGGCTCGTGGCTTGCCGCCACTATGAAGCAACTTGTCCTCCCCGAGAAAGTTGAGGTTGAAAAACTTCAACGGTTTTTTCACGAAACCTTATGGGGTAGAATCCAAAATAGCGAGGGTGAGAGTAAGTACGGAGTGGTTAAGAGCCTTTTCATGTATGAACCCGACGATTTCCCCGAAGGAACTTACAGCCCTGATGTTAACTATAAAACTTGGTCGGCATGGAAGCGGAAGGAGGCAATGTCCGTTGGTAGGTCGTACAACTATCCACATGTTGCAGCGGCTCATTGGGTATTCTATCGTTTGGCAAGGTATAACACTGGATTCCCAATTAACGAGAACTGGCAATGGTATCTTGAAAATGCATATCATACTTCAATTGCTATGGTTGAGCAGGCACCCCACTACGCCCAGTACGGGCAAATGGAGGGCACAGTATTTCTTTTAATTCTTCTTGATTTACAACGGGAAGGAATGACTGAAATGGCTCAGCATCTTGAGCAGGTTATGCGTAAGCGCGCCGATATTTGGGATTCGCTCTCGTACCCATTTGGTAGCGAAATGCCCTGGGATTCAACTGGACAGGAAGAGGTATATGCATGGTCGAAGTACTTTGGTTTCCATGAAAAGGCCAACGTAACCCTAAATGCAATTCTTGCCTATATGCCTACTGTGCCACATTGGGGATATAATGGAAGTGCACGCCGCTACTGGGATTTTGTTTATGCAGGCAAGTTAACTCGAATCGAAAGGCAGCTACATCACTACGGTTCAGGGTTGAATGCAATTCCAGTACTGTCGGAGTATCGCAATAATCCTAACGATTTATACCTACTACGGGTTGGTCATGCTGGGCTAATGGGGTCAATTGCTAATATTACACGTGAAGGGTTTGCACCTGCGGCATTCCACTCGTTCCCCTCTACTCTCCGAATCGATGGTATCAATGGTGATTACGGGCCAAACTTTTTTGGTTACTCGGTTAACTCTGGCACCTACGTAACTCGCCATGACGATTTTGGTTGGTTAGGCTTTGGTGGAAACGTAACCCAAAGCAAGAAAATTGTTAGCGTAACCCCAACAACCGCATCAAACTCGAGGATTTATATAGCCTCTCTTGGGCTATGGTTAACACTCGATGCTGGACGTATTCATAAGGTTGATTTCAACCCTTCAGCTGGCAGTGTTACTCTATATCTTGAAGAAGGAAATAGTTTTACCCCAAGTGCATTACTTCGAGTGGAACAACCAACACGCATCTCGCGAATTGGCTTATATAAGCCAAAAGGAACTTACGCTAAGGAACGCGACACTTATGTTATTCCTCTTACTAAAAACATATCGAAAGTAGAACTATTTCACAAGTAGAACAGGCGAGAGTATTTTATCCCCAATATATTGTGAATAAAAACTTAAATATATGAAGCTTATTTCGCTTAAAAGGATTAAAGGAGCATTACTGATTGTGCTATCACTTTCATCGTGTCAGCCTAAGGAAAGAACAACTTTTCTTGCTCCACTTGACCCACAAATTGTAATTGACCAGGACGACATGACTTGGGATGATTACACCCCAATACCTGGTAAAAACTGGGCAGACCCATCGTTAAAACCTGAAAGAGGGTATCGAATTGCACTTGTCGCCGTTGACTTCGACGATCAGCCTTTTGTTATGACCCTTCCAAAACATTCAGATTTGTTTGGGAATCCTCAAATTGACCCTGTTAAACGTGAGGAAATACCTCAGTTTTACGCCGATTTCTTCCTCAAGCCCAGTGCTGTAAACAATGGCCAAACCATCAATGGCTATTGGATGGAACAGTCGAGAGGTAAATTTGGCATATCCGTTCTTAAGCCTTATGGTCCATACAGAATGCCCAAAAAACTATGGCAGTACGGTTTAAGTGAATGGGGGCAAAACGAGTTCACTCCCGATGGTAGTGTGGTGAAAAATAGAATGGAGCCAGATGTTGATTCGCTTTGGAAGGCCGATGTGGGAGATATTCGCAAGGATTACGATGCGATTCTTAGAATTTATGCAGGCTACGACGAAACAGGCATTTGGCAAGAATTTGGTGAGATGAAGTTTTTGTCAAAGGATGATATTCCCGCAGAGTGGGGTAATCCAAACCCCGATAAACCTCGCTGGGCCGCAACCCGATATGTTGAGTGGACCTCATGGAAAGCAGCTCAGATGCAATGGGGATTATCGTCGATGCGGCAAGGAGAGAATTCGGGGACAATTACCCATGAAATTGGTCATTTAACATTCCGAATTGGCGACAACAACAATAACCCATACGTAATGCCATATCGAAGGGCAGGTTCTGGCCCTTGGGATATGATGGATCGTGGCAGCTTTAACGGGCCCGGTGGCCCCCATATGCGCTGGGTAGTTCCCCCAATTGCCGGCGCTGCAATGCCAGCAGGGTTGATGCTTCGAAACCGTTTGGCTATCAACTTTATCTCAACAATCGATGTTCTTACAATCAGTCGCGAGGGACTACAGCAAACTGGAACTGTTGTTGCTAGCGTAACAGCCCGGGCAGTTGAGCCTTTACCCAACTCCTATGCTGGGCTAATCGTTCGGCTCGATGGCGATGAACCTTTTGACCGAACACCTGCAACCGATCCTGCTATCAATCCCCTTTCACCTGGCGCACCTACCTACAATTTCTACTCAATGGAAGTAGTGCAACGAATTGGATACGACTCATTTTGCCCCGATAATGGCGTTCTTCTGGCATTGAACAAAGATAAAGAGGGGCATAGTGGAGGCCCAAACTCCTTCAACCTATTCAACTGGGTAATTGATGCTAATCCTGAGGATATCAACAAAGTTGACTTCGTAAAGCCTGATGGCTCCAAGGTTATGCGTACCATTGCCGATTATCGTCAGCTTAACGATGCGCTATTCCATGCTGGACTCAATTCGGGAAGCAAATTCGAATATGTTGACGAACCTAACCGCTTGCACTTCTATATTATCGACATACAACGTTCAAGCCAAGGTATTCTGTCGTATTCGCTTGGAGTACGCTCGCTTGATGGTGAAAAAGATCGTAATCGTTCATTTCTAGTCGAAAACCCAAAGCGAGTTTCAACTTCAAGAGGTATGAAAAGACTCGATTTCACAATTAGGAACAATGATCATCCAGTGGCAGGCTTTTCTGGTGTTCACCCATCTGGCGATGTGGCAAGGCACCTTTCGTACGATATTTACCGAGTTAAAGCAGAAGTGATTGAAGGCGTTGGCTATAAGGTTCATATACTCAATGAGCTAGTAGCGGTTAAACAGGGCGATGAAGATCGAATCTCGGTTTATATCTCTAAGGATGTAAACGCCTCACCCAACGCAACAGTTAAGTTGTCTGTTATTTCTGAGAGTAACCCATCTGTTTGCAAGGAATCAATTTTTAAGTTGAATTAGCCATAATAAACTCAATACAATGCTAACAATTCGCAATTTTACTTTAAGTGTAGTACTGCTAACTTTTGTTACAATCAATTCACTCGCTAAAGAATTTAAGTTATTCTCTCCTGATAAAAGCATAGAAGTATTGGTAAAAGTTAATAATGGAATAGTTTGGAGTGCAAAGCTTAACGGAGCTATAGTAGTTGACGAATCTCCCATTGATATTGTGTTTACCAATGGAGTACAAGCAAGCCAAGGAAAGGTAAGAAACGCAAAGCAGAAAGAGGTTAAAAACACTATTAAGCCCGAAGTCCCCTATAAGTTTAGCGAAATTATTGACCATTATAATGAGTTAGCTATAGCGCTAAATAATGGACTATCCATAGATTTTAGGGCATACAACAACGGTTTGGCGTATGCTTTTGGAATAAACTCCAAGTCCACTTTACAGGTAGCGAATGAGCCGCTCAGTTTGCAATTTCCACAAGGAACCAGTTCTTGGTTTCCGAAGGAGCAGTCCATGTATTCTCACAACGAGAACTCGTACCCTCGAATTCCAATAACCAGTATCCACGAGGGCGATTTCTGTAGCCTTCCCGTAATGTTCGAATTGCCCAATGGTAGCAAAGTGGTATTTACCGAAACCGCACTGAGCCACTATCCCAACATGTTTCTTAGGAAAGATGCTGGCAAGCAATGTTTTGTATCGCAGTTTCCAAAGTATGTGCTCGAAGCCATTCCAAACAGCAAACGTTCTCCTGACCGGAACCAATTAATTACGCTCGAAGCCGATTACATTGCTGTTGTTGAGTCGCCTCGAAAATTCCCTTGGAGGGTTTTTCTAATTGCCAACAACGATAGCGAAATCTTAACCAATACTCTTGCATATCAACTTGGCGAACCATCGGAAATTACCCCCCCCCACTGGATAAAGCCAGGGAAAGTGGCTTGGGACTGGTATAATGCCAACAATATTTACGGTGTTGATTTTAAATCGGGTTTAAACACCCAAACCTATAAGTACTTTATCGACTTTGCCTCCGACAATGGCATTGAGTATGTAATCCTCGACGAGGGATGGACTAAAAGTACAACTGAAATACTCGATTTTAATCCCGAAATGGATGTGAAGTGGCTTATAGACTACGCTAAGAGAAAGAATGTAGGCATTATCCTTTGGGTTCTTTGGAAACCCTTAGACGAAAATACTGAGGAAATACTTCAAATTTATAAATCGTGGGGAGCAAAAGGCATTAAGGTCGATTTTATGCAACGTTCAGATCAGGCTATGGTTAGTTCATACGAAAAAATTGCAGCAATCTCAGCCAAACTTGAGCTTCTCGTAAATTTCCATGGCAGCTTTAAACCAGCAGGTTTGCAACGAAAATATCCCAATGTTGTAAATTTTGAGGGCGTTAAAGGCGGTGAGCACAATAAATGGTCTGACCATGTTACGCCCGACCATAACCTTACCATTCCATTTATTAGAATGGCAGCAGGCCCTATGGACTACACCCCAGGTTCAATGATTAACACAAACAAGAGCAGTTACGCTATTAGTTTTGAGCGTCCCATGAGCCAAGGCACTCGCTGTCATCAGCTCGCTATGTTTGTTTTGTTCGATGCTCCCCTTCAAATGATGTGCGAGTCACCTTCAACCTACATAAGAGAGAAGGAGAGTACCGATTTTATAGCCCAAATTCCAACCACATGGGACGAAACCAAAGTATTTGAGGCCAAAGTTAGCGATTACGTGGTTATTGCTCGCCGTAAGGGGAGAGATTGGTATATTGCAGCCATGACCGATTGGACTCCTCGA
>CAZBBA010000059.1:0-11940 GCA_964490015.1 uncultured Rikenellaceae bacterium | reverse complement strand
GGACTGATATTCGGTCTGGTTTTTTTGAGCGCAAGTATGGTATCTGCGCAGGGTGGCGATCAAATCCTCGATGGTATTGGAGAAACAGGATTAAATGCCCGCTATATCTTTAGACGTGATCTTAACGATTGGTCTCGTAATAACTTGCACGCCACCATTAAAGGTTCCGACTACCAGTTTGTTGAAGATATATTCTTTGTGAATGTGCTTTCTCTTACTGGCAACAGCGAAACCTTTCTGACTATCCCTGGTGAATCAGTTACTGGCCTTGAGTCGATTAGTATTTCTGGCTGGATCTTCCTTCGCTCCGAAAAAACAGGGCAAGTGTTTTTCGATTTTGGCAAAAATAGTCAGAACTTTTTCAGGGTTTCAACAGCTAAAGTAAAGGATGGTGTAGGCTATAAAGTACAATTGCAGACCGAAACAGAAAAGTATGAAGCATACACGCCTGCCTTAGAATTAAACAAGTGGAATTACCTTGTAGTTGTTATTAATATCCCTTCACGAACCATGAGTACCTATATCAATGTACTACCCGTGAGTGAGGTAAGCAATGTTGCAGTTAAACTTGAGAATTTATTCGACAAAAACACGGCTACAAATAATAAACTCTATGTTGGAAAATCGCACTCAGCTGATTACACTGCTTTAAATGCTATGTTACACGATTTCCGCATTTATCGAGTTCCTCTAAATGGAAGGCAGATTGCTAGAATTCATGCAAATGCTTTGAAGTTAGACCAACCCGTGGTAAGGGTTAGAGATGAGGCTGACCCTAGCCTTCCTAAATACCCCGAAACCACACCTCAGCTATATAATGCATTACTGTCAAGTATTCCCGAAATAAAAGTTGAAACGGAAGTTGGTCATCTTCCCACTCTACCTTCGTACGTGCAGGGTATATACAAGGATAAATTCAACGGGCCAAAGGTTCGAGTTATTTGGCCTGCCCCAATAGACAACAAGCAAGTGCTTACCCCCGGCACATACAAGGTAACAGGAACGGTTCCAGGCACTAACATTCAGGCTGTTGCTACTGTAACAGTTAAGAAATCAAATAGAATTCATGCGCCAATCCGCAGTTTAGATTACTTTAATCTGAATCAGGTATTGCTTAACAACGATTTGAAAGGAAACGAAACAAAATTTATTGAGAACCGCAACAAGTTTGAAACTGTTCTAGCAAAAACAAACCCCGACAACTTCCTTTACATGTTTCGCAATGCCTTTGGCCAAAAGCAACCAGAAGGTGCCGAGCCTCTTGGCGTATGGGATAGCCAGCTTACCAAACTTAGAGGTCATGCCACCGGTCATTACCTTACTGCCATTGCTCAGGCTTATGCTAGTGCAGCATACAACCCCTCGCTTCAAGCAGTATTTCTTGGCAAAATTGAGTATATGGTCAACACCCTATATGAGCTATCTCAAATGTCGGGTAAACCACAAAAGCCGGGTGGCCCTTTTATTGCTGATCCAATAGCCGTTACCCCAGGCCCAGGAAAACTAAGCTTCGACTCCGATTTGAGCGTTGACGGTATCAGAACCGATTACTGGAACTGGGGAAAAGGTTTTATTAGCGCGTACCCACCCGATCAGTTTATTATGCTTGAGAAAGGTGCTACCTATGGAACAGACAATACCAGAATTTGGGCTCCCTACTATACTTTAGATAAGATTCTTGCTGGGCTAATGGATATTTATGAGGTAACAGGGAATGTGAAAGCCCTTGAAATTGTAAAAGGAATGGGCGACTGGGTACATGCGCGCCTTAGCCAACTGCCAAAAGAAACACTAGTAAGTATGTGGAACCGATACATTGCCGGTGAGTATGGCGGAATGAACGATGCTATGGCACAACTCTATCGACTCACAAAGAATCCAACCTATCTCGAAACCGCTAAGATATTCGATAACATTAGGCTATTTTACGGCGACACTGACCATTCGCATGGCTTGGCAAAGAATGTTGATATGTTCCGAGGGCTTCACGCAAACCAACACATCCCTCAAATAGTAGGTGCTCTTGAAATCTATCGAGTTTCGCAGCTACCAGATTACTTTAATATTGCTAATAACTTTTGGAATATGGCCACCAACGACTATATGTATAGTATAGGTGGAGTAGCAGGTGCAAGCAATCCAGCCAATGCCGAGTGCTTTACTGCTCAGCCTGCAACAATATACGAAAACGGTTTTTCGGCAGGAGGGCAGAATGAAACCTGTGCAACCTATAATATGCTTAAGCTTACCAGGGAGCTTTTCCTATTCAGCCAACGACCAGAGCTTATGGATTACTATGAGCTAGCACTGTATAATCACATCTTGGCATCGGTTGCCGAGGATTCCCCTGCAAACACTTACCATGTGCCATTGCGCCCTGGCTCTGTTAAACAGTTTGGAAACCCCCACATGAAAGGATTTACCTGCTGCAACGGGACTGCAATTGAGAGCAACACAAAACTTCACAACTCAATTTATTTTAAGAGTGTTGACAACCAAAGTTTATTTGTAAACCTCTTCATACCATCAACCTTAAAATGGGAAGAAAGAGGCATTACCGTTACCCAGTCAACTTCTTACCCCAAGGAGGATCGCACACGAATTACCATTAAGGGTAATGGTAAGTTTAACCTTCAAGTTCGTGTTCCACAGTGGGCTACCAAAGGCTTCTTTGTGAAGATAAATGGAAAAACCCAAAAGGTTAAGGCAGTGCCAGGCACCTACCTTTCTTTAAATAGAAGCTGGAAGAATGGCGATACCGTAGAACTACATATGCCTTTTCATTTCTACCTGAAACCCGTTATGGATCAGCAAAACGTTGCTAGCTTGTTCTACGGTCCTGTTCTGCTTGCTGCTCAGGAAACCGAGGCACTAAAAGAGTGGCGGAAGGTAACGCTAAATGCATCAGATATTAGCAAATCTATTACTGGCGATCCAAGTAAACTCACATTTTCTATCGATGGTATAGTTTACAAACCCTTCTTCGATACTTATGGTCGTCACTCAGTATATCTGGATGTAACCCTAAAGTGAAGCACTAACTAGCAAGAAATAACCTATCCATTAATGGTGATGCGGGGCGAATACTGAATGGTTTTGCCCCGCATTTTGCTATTAGTACCTGTAACGGCGACATTTAATTACATCATTTCCCCATCACAAAAATGAACACTAAAACTATTAATTTGCTTATACACGATTATACCAGATATGTGTTTAACACTAATAAGTCAACATAACATCTACCCTCCTCTTTTAATCAAACAATTCTTTTAATAGCGTTACTTGCTTTAATTTTTCTGTGTTCAAGGCTATAATCTATACTTAACCTTATGTATTTGTTATATCCAGTAGGGAAAAAAATACTCAGAACTAGCCACTAAAAAAAACATTAATTTAGATTAATTACATATTAGGTTTTGCTGTTAAAAAAGTTTGATGATTTGTTACTGTTATTTTAAAAAAGTGTTAATATTACACTTTATAAATAAGTGTATTTGCAACACCTATAGATTGACGTTTACATTCTGGTAATCTTTTAAACATTTTAAGCCGGTTTTGGTCTCCGGATAATTGACCTCTAACCTAATATCTATGTTAAACCAAAAAAAATTGCACATGAATCAAAAAGTCATTGAAACAAGAAAACCCGCTAACCTAAGAACTAGGAATACGATTCTTCTGGTTTTGGTTATCGGGTTTTTACCATGGTTTGGGTTTAGTAGTTATGCTACAACTCTTAATGAAGAGGAGTATACAAGTGTTTCTATTCTGCAAACCAGTGTTGTAACCGGTCAGGTTACGGATGCGTTATCTTCAGAACCTCTTCCTGGTGTATCGGTTTTTATAAAGGGTACATCACAGGGAACAACAACAGATGCTGGTGGTACTTATTCATTAGGTGTTAACTCTACATCTGATATTCTTGTATTCTCGTACATAGGTTATGAAACATTCGAGGTATTAGTAGGCACCCAAAAAGTAATAAATGTACAATTAGTTTCTGCCATGACCGAACTCGATGAGATTGTGGTAGTAGGTTACGGCACACAGCGCCGGGGCGATATTACCAGCTCGGTGGCCAGTGTAAACCAGAAGGATTTCCAGAAGGGTAGCGTTCGCGATGCTGCTCAGCTTATTGCAGGTCGTACTGCAGGCTTGCGTGTTGGGGTAACCAGTGGAGACCCAACTGCTGGTACAGAAATCTCCTTACGGGGTTTTTCAACTGTTTATGGAATTAGCAGCCCTCTAGTAATAATTGACGGAATACCCGGTAGCCTTAGTACAGTATCTCCAGAGGATATTGAATCGATTGATATTCTAAAGGATGGTTCGGCTGCGGCTATTTACGGTACAAGGGGAACCAACGGGGTTATTCTAATAACAACCCGCAAAGCAAAAAAGAACACCTCAACAGTTGATTACAATTCCTATGTGGCCATTCAATCTATTGCACGCCAACTAGACTTTCTCGATGCTAGCGACTATCAACGATTGATTGGTCAAGGGGTTGATTTTATTGATCATGGTTATGATACCGACTGGCTTTCGGAGGTTACACGAGCAAATCCAGTTAGTCATAATCATAACCTAACTGTTATGGGATCATCAGAAAATTCCAGTTACACAGGATCCTTCAGTTTATTGGATACTGAAGGACTATTTCTGAAGTCCGATAATCAAGATTATAGGTTGCGACTTGATGCCACACACTCGATGTTTAATAATAAACTGAAAGTAAACATTAACCTCCTAACTCGTCAGCAAACATACTGGACAGGGGGCGATGGATATAGTTTTAATAGTTATGTATATCGACAAGCACTAATCAGAAATCCAACTGACCGGCCATTGGATGACAATGGTAAGTGGATTGAACGAGATATTTATTTTTATGATAATCCATCGGCATATATTCAGGAAACAGATGGAGAATTCAAACGAAGGAGTCAAAGGCTATCAGGTAGTATAATTTACCAGCCAATAAAGGATGTGAACATTAAGTTGTTAGTTTCTAAAAATTCGAACAACAGTGTTACTGGTTTTTACCAAACCAAGAATCACGTTTCTACCACTAAGTATGGTAAGAATGGTTTTGCTTCTAGAGGTTCAACTGCCTCCGATGATAAACTGCTTGAGTTTACAACTGACTACAACATAACGCATGATAATCATCGCATTACGGCTCTTGGTGGTTACAGCTTCCAGGAAAGCATGTACGATAATTTCTGGATGCAGAACTGGGACTTTCCAACCGATAACTACACCTACAACAACATGGGGTCAGGCAACGCCTTAATTCGTGGCGAAGCTCCAATAAGCAGTTATAGAAGTATGAATAAACTAATCGGATTCTTTGGCCGGTTAAACTACAACTTCGACGACCGCTACTTATTAATGGCCAGTGTACGTAGGGAGGGTTCTTCAAAATTCGGTGCAAACCATAAGTGGGGTACTTTTCCCTCCGTTTCGGCAGGATGGAGGCTCAGTAAAGAATCTTTTATGCAGAGCGTTGAAGTACTAAACAACCTAATGCTTAGAGTTGGATATGGTGTAACAGGGACTGAACCTGCCGATCCTTATATGTCGCTAACCACCCTTAGTTACGCAGACCGATTCTATTATCAGGGTAAATGGATTCAAGGGCTAACTCCAGCACAAAACCCTAACCCAGACTTAAGATGGGAAAAGAAAGAGGAATATAATATTGGTGTAGAATTCTCATTACTAAACCATAGAATAAGTGGTAGTTTAGACTTATACAAGAGGCATACCAGCGATATGCTATGGTGGTACACAGTGCCTACACCTCCATTTCTTTATAGCAGTATGCTAGCCAATGTTGGTGAGACTGAGAACAAGGGAATAGAAGCGTTTATTCGTCTCGTTCCATTTAGAACAAAAGATTTTGAGTGGGGCACAAATATATCCTACTCCACTAATAATATGAAGCTTTTATCCCTCTCGAACGATACCTACTCAACCGATGCGGATTTCTTTTATGCTGGTCACACAGGCGAACCAATACAAAAACCTACTCATAGAGTAGAAATTGGAGGCCCAATTGGAAACTTTTGGGGATGGAAAGTTGTTGATATTGACGACAATGGCAGATGGGTTGTTGAAAAACCTGACGGAACATTAACCACTGAAGTATTAGAGGATGATAGGCAAGTTCTTGGAAATGGAATCCCTAAGCATGTTCTTAGTTGGAATCACCAGCTTTCTTACAAGAACTTTGATCTTGATATCTCAATGCGTGGTGCATTTGGATTCCAAATCTTAAACTTCACCAGAATGTACTACGAGAATCCCAATATTACTCAATACAATATGCTTGCAAGTGCTTGGGACGATGTGTATGGGAAAGGACTGCTGAAGAGCCCTTTAACCTACACAAGTTACTATATAGAGAATGGTGACTACTGGAAAATTGACAATATTGCATTAGGCTATAATTTCAAAACACAAAATGTAAAGTTTATTAACTCTGCCCGAGTGTATATTGCTGCACAAAACTGCTTCACGATTACAGGTTACAAGGGGATAGACCCCGAGGTTAGTTTTACAGGCCTTTATCCTGGGAATGATAGTAGGGATAAATACCCAACTACACGCACTTTTACATTTGGTGTAAACCTTAAGTTTTAATAACTAAAATTAAACGCTATGAAACATATCAGATTATTCACAGCAGTTCTGGTTGCATTATCATTACTTACCATTACACCATCTTGTACCGATCTTGAGGAAACGGTGTACTCATCGCTTGCAGCCCAGGACTTTAATCCAACTGAAAACGATTTAGCATCACTTATTGGGCCAGTTTATGTACCTCTTCGCGGTATGATGATGGGCTGGCAAGGTTACTTTGATGTGATGGAAGAACCCGCTGATATTGTAGTAACACCTGAAAGACCAAATGGATGGTACGATGGTGGAACCTATCATCGTATGCATCGCCATGAGTGGACATTTACCCAATGGCAACCGACAAACCTATGGAATAATTGCTGGCGTATTATCAATAGTGCGAATAGAGTGATTTACCAAATTGAGTCGGGAGATGTTCCCTTACAAGGTAGTATTTACGATAAAACCTTAGCAGAACTTAGGGGAATAAGAGCATGGTCTTACTACATTCTTATCGATAGTCACGGAAATGTTCCTATTGCTACTGATTTCACTGATACCGAACCTCCACTACAAAAAACTCGTCAGCAAGTTTTTGATTTTGTTGTGACAGAGTTAACTGAGGTTCTAGAACACCTTGAAACAGAGGTTAACACTAACTCCTACGGTCGTTTTACCAAATGGGCTGCTTACTGTACCTTGGCAAAGCTTTACCTTAATAAAGAGGTGTACACTGGTGCATCCGATTGGCAAAAAGTTATTGACTATACACAAGAGATTATTGACCACGCACCGTACATGCTCGAGAGTAACTATAAAACCAGTTTTCTAACAGACAATGAAGGGTCACAAGAAATTATATGGGCTGTACCCTACGATGAAGTCTTGGCTACACAGTGGAGTCAACACATGAAAACCCTTAACCCAAATCATAGACTGGTACTCAACATGGAGGCTCAGCCATGGGGCGGAAGCTGTGGGGTGCCTCAATTTATAGACACTTACGATCCCGATGATACTCGGAAAAAGGATACATGGATTATGGGTCCTCAGTATAGATATAATACTAATGAGGTACTTTTTACCTACGACAACTACTTACCAAGTATGGGAGGCGAGTTTGGGGCCAAAGCAACAATGGAGAATGGTTACAGGTTGGGTAAGTATGAAGTCAAAGTTGGCGCCAAATCAGCATTGGGTAACGATTTTGTAATTTTTCGCTATGCAGATGTACTTATGATGAAAGCTGAGGCATTACTTCGAATGGGACAATCAGGACCAGCTGCTCTAATTGTGACAGAAGTTCGTGGTCGTGCTTTTAAAGATAACCCTACCAAAGCAACAGTAACTGGGGCAGAACTAGAAATGGGTAGCAGTTACAATTATGGGTGGTACAAGAATGGCGTTGTAACAACTGTTGATGGTGGAGGAGCCAATATTCAATATGGTCGTTTCCTTGATGAGTTGGGCTGGGAATTTGCATTGGAAGCAAGGCGGAGGCAAGATTTAATCCGTTTTGGGGTGTTCCATACTAAAACCTGGATGAATCACAATCCAACAAGTATAAATAAAGCGATCTTCCCAATCCCCGAATCAGCAATGTTAACTAACCCGAATTTAAAACAGAATCCAGGCTATCCTGGACAGGGAAATACATAAAATAAGGTTTAGGTTGAGTTAAAGTTTAGGTTTAGGTTTACATTTTTTATTGGTTTTTCATTGGAGAAGGGTGAAAATACCCTTCTCCTTTGTTTAGAAAGATTTATCTTGTTCAATTAAATGCCCAAGAGAATTGAACGTATTTGTAATTGTGTTGGAAATTCTTTATGGGCATTGCTAGGAACTTGAATAAAAGTGTTATTTTTACACGTATGTCGGATAATCTAAATATCTACATAGTATTTATTTTATAATTAATTATTAATTAGTATAATATGATATTTCTAGATTGGTTGGTATTAGGAGCATTTATACTTCTAATGATTCTTGTAATTTGGTGGGTAGTTCGCCAAAAGGAGGAGACCTCTTCCGATTATTTTCTGGCAGGCCGAAACGCTGGCTGGATTGCCATTGGAGCTTCCATTTTTGCTTCAAACATAGGATCTGAACACTTAGTGGGACTAGCTGGAGCTGGGGCTGAAACAGGGATGGCCATGGCTCATTGGGAAATGCAGGGATGGTTAATACTTATTCTTGGGTGGGTTTTCGTACCCTTTTACTCCAGAAGTAAGGTCTTTACTATGCCTGAATTTCTTGAAAGACGCTATAATACCGCTTCAAGAAATTTCCTTTCCATTATCTCATTGGTTAGTTACGTTTTAACGAAAGTTGCTGTAACGGTATACGCAGGGGGTATTGTTTTTAAGGAGGTATTTGGAATTGAGGAATGGATGGGAATTGACTTTTTTTGGATTGGTGCTGTTGGACTAGTACTGGTTACCGGAATATACACCGTTTTGGGTGGTATGAAGGCTGTACTTTACACGTCTATTCTGCAACTACCTGTTTTGCTCTTAGGATCCATTGTAATTGTAGTGGTAGGCCTTCAAGAACTTGGTGGATGGAATGAGATGATGACAATTTGTGGTGCAAAGATAACTGAACACGGTGACTCCATGACAAGTCTGATGCGATCGCATAGCGATGCAGACTTCCCGTGGACTGGGGTTTTATTAGGTTCTGCTATAATCGGTTTTTGGTACTGGTGTACCGATCAATATATAGTTCAAAGAGTACTATCAGGCAAGGATCAGAAACAGGCACGCCGGGGTACAATTTTTGGCAGTTACCTCAAACTTTTACCTGTGTTTATATTCTTGGTTCCTGGTATGATTGCATACGCACTAAGTCAAAAGGGATTACTTGAACTTAGTAGTTCCGATGCCGCTTTCTCGACCTTAGTTAGCAATTTGCTTCCAGCAGGAGTTCGTGGTATTGTGGTTGGAGGTATTATTGCAGCTCTTATGAGTTCTTTAGCTTCGCTTTTTAACTCCTCTGCAATTCTTTTTACAAAAGATTTCTATGAAAAGATTAAACCCGAAAGTTCGGAGAAACACCTGGTGAAAGTTGGTCGTATTGCTACAGTTGTAATAGTGATTCTTGGTATGCTGTGGATCCCAGTAATGCGGGGCATAGGCCAAGTTTTGTACGCATACCTTCAAGATGTACAATCGTTACTAGCCCCAGGTATTGCCTCGGTATTCCTGCTGGGCGTTTTCTGGAAAAGGGCTACCCCAACTGCTGGTTTTATGGGTCTGCTTACGGGCTTTATCCTTGGGATGACCAGACTCGGAGCAAAAATCTTCGCCAGCTCCTTAAGTCCTGACAGCCTTTTCTACACAGTGT
Source organism: uncultured Rikenellaceae bacterium (assembly GCA_964490015.1). Classification (GTDB taxonomy): domain Bacteria; phylum Bacteroidota; class Bacteroidia; order Bacteroidales; family Tenuifilaceae; genus Perlabentimonas. Next base: position 1,962 of record CAZBBA010000059.1, on the reverse strand, counting down.
TTTTACAGCCAAACTGGTTGCACTACTCAATCTACCTTTTCTTCATATGTATTATGGTGATTGTGGTGGTTTCGTTCTTTACAAAGCCAGCCGATGCAACCAAAACCGTAGGGTTAACATATGGTTCAGCAACCCCCGACCAGCTAGCCGAAACAAGAGCCAGCTGGAATAAGTGGGATGTTATTAACACTACCATTATCATAGGAATTACTGTAGTATTTTATATTTATTTCTGGTAACAATGACAAAACACTCGCACTATCAAGAATTTGAAAAGCATTACGTAGCAATAGATAGCATTATCTTTGGTTTTGATGAAGGAAAGCTTAAACTGCTTTTAATTAAACGGAAATTTGAACCGTGTAAGGATAATTACTCGCTTATGGGGGGGTTTGTTCGAGAGAATGAAGGAATTGATGACGCTGCTTATCGAATATTAGAAGATTTGACAGGATTAAAAACTATCTACCTTGAACAACTTCATTCCTATGGGGAAGTGAATCGCGATACAGAAGCACGAGTAATATCTATTGCATACTACGCTTTAATTAATATTGCCGATTATGACAAAGAACTTGGGCAAAAACATGGTGCAGTGTGGTTTCCTATTGATGAGTTACCTTCTCTGATCTTTGACCATAATGAAATGGTAAACAAAGCCATGAGAAGGTTAAAACGCAAAACAATTATTGAACCTATTGGTTTTGAATTATTGCCGGAAAAGTTCACTCTTCCCCAGCTACAAAAACTTTACGAAGCAATCCATCAGCACCCCCTTGATAAGCGAAATTTCAGAAAGAAAATCCTCTCTATGAAAGTACTAACCATGCTTGAGGAGAAGGATAAGACCGGGTCCAAACGTGGAGCGTTCCTCTATAAGTTCGATAAGGAAAAGTACGATTACCTGATTGGCAATGGGGACTATTTTGAACTCGTTTAGTATTTACAATAAACTACAACCATGACTAATAAAACTGCTTTATGGTTTCTTACAGGAAGCCAACACCTATACGGTGAGGAAACATTGGAGAAAGTTGCCCATAACAGTAACGAAATTGTTAAGCACTTCAACAATCAAAATATCCCAGTACAGATAATCCCTAAGCCAGTACTAACCTCGAGTGAGGCCATTACCCAGATTTGCCTCCAGGCCAATGCCGACTCAAGCTGTATTGGCGTTATCTGCTGGATGCATACCTTTTCGCCCGCTCAGATGTGGATCAGCGGTTTAAATATACTACAGAAGCCCTTCCTGCATCTGCACACTCAGTTTAATCGCGATATCCCTTGGAATGAGATGGATATGGATTTCATGAATCTGAACCAATCGGCTCATGGCGATCGCGAATTTGGTTACATCTGTAGCCGTATGAACTTGAACCGTGCAGTGCTAGTAGGACACTGGAAGGACGAACAGCTGATAAACGATTTGGACAGCTGGTCGAGAGCCGCGTTAGGCTGGAATGAATCGAAAATTTTAAAGGTTGCTCGATTTGGTGACAATATGCGCGATGTAGCCGTAACAGAAGGAAACAAAGTATCAGCACGCATTCAGTTCGGATGGTCTGTAGCCGGTTATGGTGTGGGCGAGCTGGTAGGCTACGTAAGCAAGGTTTCCGATGCAGAGATAGATGGGTTGATTAAAGATTACACCCAAACCTATGCTCTCGATTCCGCATTTCTGGCTAACTCATACAACAAATCGCAGCTGGTTGAAGCTGCTCGCATTGAGTTGGGTATGATTCAGTTCCTCGAGAATGGCGGGTTCAAGGCCTTTACCACAACATTTCAGGATCTGCACGGCCTTAGGCAGCTGCCTGGGTTGGCAGTGCAGCGCCTAATGCAAAAAGGTTATGGTTTTGGCGCCGAAGGCGACTGGAAAACCGCAGCCCTGCTTCGCTGTATGAAGGTCATGTCACAAGGGATGAACGGCGGAACTTCATTTATGGAGGACTATACTTA
>CAZBBA010000058.1:0-26126 GCA_964490015.1 uncultured Rikenellaceae bacterium | reverse complement strand
GAAATGTTCAGGCACTCAATGGAGATATTTTAGAGATTGATGGTGTTATGGATTTAAACCTAGGCGTGGAGTACAGGCTTAACAAGCGTATGTCGGCATATTTAAACTTTAACAATATCACCGCTAGCCGATACCATCTATGGTATTTATACCCTGCCCATCGATTTAATATGCGCGGAGGGGTAACCTATGCCTTCTAGAAATTTTTGTTTTATCAAACTAAATCCGCACCTAAAAGCTGCGGATTTTTATTTGCCCATCAACCATTTAGCGAGCAGCGTAAATATCAGAAATACAGAGCGTAAGGGTGTTGATAAAAACCCGAAAAAAACGTTAAAATCCTGACTTTAACCAATAATTTTTGCTATCTTTGGAAGTATTTTTTATGGCAAATAAAATTATTGATAATCAACCTGTTGGTTGATTTATTTATTGAGGTTTACAAGGAGATTGTTTTTATGGATAAATTAGAAAACGAGAAGTTGGAAAGTGGTTCTCAGGCACAGGGTAAACAGTACTCAGCCGACAGTATTCAGGTACTCGAGGGGCTCGATGCCGTTCGTAAGCGTCCATCCATGTATATCGGCGATACAGGATCGCGTGGGTTACACCATTTGGTGTATGAGGTGGTCGATAACTCCATCGACGAGTCGTTGGCCGGTTACTGTACCAAAATAGAGGTTGAAATTAACGAGGATGGCTCTATCACCGTTACCGACGATGGCCGTGGTATTCCCGTTGATATGCACGAGAAGGAGAAGAAATCGGCTCTTGAGGTGGTAATGACAGTACTTCATGCTGGAGGAAAATTCGATAAAGGATCATATAAGGTTTCGGGGGGATTACACGGGGTTGGCGTTTCGTGTGTAAACGCTCTCTCCAACAAACTTGTTGCCGAGGTTTACCGCGATGGAAAGGTTTGGATGCAGGAGTATCAGAAGGGAATTCCTCAATTTCCAGTAAAGCATGTTGGCGAAACCGATAAGACTGGTACGCGAATCACTTTCTTACCCGATGATACAATTTTTACGCAGTCAACCGAGTATAGCTTCGAAATACTTGCTTCGCGCCTACGCGAGTTAGCCTTCCTTAATAAAGGAGTTAGGCTAAGCATCTGCGATAAGCGCGAACTCGAGGAGAATGGAAATGGAGGAAAGTTCCGTTACGAGGAGTTCTACTCCGATGAGGGATTAAAGGAGTTTGTGGAGTTTTTGGACGCCAACCGCGAATCCTTAATTGAGAGCACTATTCACATCGAATCGAACAAGAACGAGGTGCCCGTTGAGGTTGCCATGCAGTACAATACCTCGTTCTCGGAGAATATCCATTCGTACGTTAACAATATCAATACCATTGAGGGTGGAACTCACCTTACAGGTTTCCGTCGCGCATTAACTCGTACACTTAAAAAGTACGCCGACGAGTCCGGAATGTTGTCCAAGCTAAAGTTCGATATTAGTGGCGATGACTTTCGTGAGGGTCTTACCGCAATTATATCGGTTAAGGTTGCAGAGCCCCAATTCGAAGGGCAAACAAAAACTAAGTTGGGAAACTCCGAGGTGAGCTTGGCTGTCGATCAGGCAGTGAGCGAGGCTTTAACCAACTACCTCGAGGAGAATCCTAAAGATGCAAGAACCATTGTTCAAAAGGTTATTCTGGCCGCACAGGCTCGTCATGCTGCCCGCAAGGCGCGCGAGTTGGTTCAGCGTAAAACCGTTCTTTCGGGCTCTGGCCTTCCCGGTAAACTATCCGATTGTTCCGAGAAGGATCCTGCTCAAACCGAACTTTTCCTGGTTGAGGGAGACTCGGCAGGTGGAACCGCCAAGCAGGGCCGCGATAGGCGCTTTCAGGCCATTATGCCCCTTCGTGGTAAGATTCTGAACGTGGAAAAGGCCATGCAGCATAAAATCTTCGAGAACGAGGAGATTAAGAATATGTTCACTGCGCTTGGAGTAAGTATTGGAACGGCCGAGGATAGCAAGGCTCTAAATCTCGAGAAGATAAGGTATCACAAGGTGGTAATTATGACCGATGCCGATGTGGACGGTAGCCATATTGCCACGCTAATTATGACTTTCTTCTTCCGCTACATGAACGATCTGATCAACGAGGGTTACCTCTACATTGCCACTCCACCACTTTACCTAGTAAAGAAAGGTAAGGAGGAGCGTTACTGCTGGAGCGAAGAGGAACGAAGCAAAGCCGTTGATGAGTTGGGTAAAGGGCGTGAGGGCTCCGTGCATATTCAGCGATACAAAGGTTTGGGAGAGATGAATGCCGAGCAGCTGTGGGAAACAACCATGAACCCTGAGACCAGATTGTTGCGTCGAGTTACCATCTCGAGTGCTGCTGAGGCTGATAGAATATTCTCGATGCTAATGGGCGATGAGGTTCCTCCCCGCCGAGAGTTTATTGAGAAGCATGCCAAGTATGCTAATATCGATATTTAGTAAGAAAGCCACGGAAACGTGGCTTTTCTTATTTTCTGATTACCGGAGCTAAAATATTTAGATTCTTTTCGCGCTTTACTGAACCATCGGCTTGATAAACCCAGGCAGCGCCAACTTGATACCCATGTCTAAAGAAAATGCGGGCAGCAGGGCGGCCATCGGGGAAAAATACAGTCCAAAAGCCTTCGGCTTTGCCGTTCACGTAGTAACCATCGAGATTTACTGCTCCCTGCTCGTCAAAAAAAGTCCACCGGCCTGTTGATCGCCCCTGATGGTAGGCACCCGATTGTTTTAAAGCGCCTGTAGGATGGTAAACAACCCAGAGCCCATGGTAACGACCATCCATAAAATCGCCCTTGCTATTTATCTGCCCGTTGGGCAGAAAGCTTATCCATGTGCCGTTTCGTTGATTGTTAGAGTATGATCCGGTTTCGGCTAACGATCCATTTGAAAAAAACTCCTTGTACTCACCCTCAATTCTCCCATCTATATAATAAGAGGTGTTCATAACAACTCCACTCTCGTAGTATCCAACAACTTTACCCTTAAGGATTCCATTATCATAAAACGCCTTGCGCTGCAAATTGCCATTCTTGTAGTACACGTATAGCGTATCGTGATACTCGCCAGCTAAACGTTTCCCTTTGTAGTTAAGTTCACCTGTTGTATGGTACGACTCAAAATCGCCATCAAGTACCCCATCCACATAGTTTGCCTTTAGCAAGATGTTCCCATCGGTAGAGTAGGCCATCGATAGGCCATTAAGTTGATTGTTTCTGTACTCACTGTCAGAATCGATTACCCCATTGGGATGGTAGGTAAGCAATCGACCCTCTAGCTGATCGTCGATGTATTTCCCTTCCTGATAAAGTGAACCATCGTCGTTCCAAACCCTGAATTCACCACTTTTTTTACCCTTTTTATACCTAAACATGCTTTTCCTAAAACCATTCCGGAAGTAGTTTATCCAGATACTATCGGGTAGGTTGTCGATATAGTATCCCTCCTGCATGGGCTTGCCTTCGGGGTAGAAAAACTGGTAGTTTCCATGCCTAATGGTATCGCCATTTTGGATGTAAATCGAATATTGTTCCTGCAATACACCATTAGGGTAGAGTTTTTCCTGGGTTATTACTATCTGCGGAAAAGAGAAAAACCCCATTGATAATAGGGTTGTAAGTATTAATAGTTTAGAGAGTGCAATCATTAGGGCCGGATTATGGATTAAGCCTGATGGAGTCCATTTAAAATGCTATTGGTTTGAAAAATCTACTAAAAAAATACGTCCTGATTGCTTTTTTTTACTCTGCTTTCACATCAATAACCATTTGAGCGCCTTCAAGCGCAAACCTTGGTCCATAGTCAATTATCACAGCTAAAGCATATTGTCCAGGTTTTAGTTCTTGGTGGGGTAGTTCAACCTCCACGGTTCTGGTCATTTTGGGAAAGGTTTCCACCTCGAATGAGGGGAACTGTTTTTCCTCGGCAGTTGCAATATTTGAAGCTATTAGGTGAACCTTGCATTTGGTAACCTTATCGCCCAGATTATCGAGCGTTGCAGCAAACTTACGTTTTGTATCACCTTCCTTGGTAATCTCATTTAGGCTGGTAACCTTAATGGAGTGGTTGGTATTGGAACTGGGCGATTGGTATACAGTAACGCCAATTCGTCCGCTAACCATTACACCCGCGCCCAATGCCTTATCGGCATCCCATGCGGTTTGTTCCCGGGTTGGCTGAACATAAAGCATACACCAAGCAGCACCATACTCATCGCCCGGAACAAGCATCGATATCTGAATTGGAATTTGGTCGCCTGGGTTTAGCTCAAAAAAGCTGGGGTTGATGTTTAACCAGTTGGCCGCCGATCGACGGGTGGTGCTGGGTGGAAGCATTTGGCGTTTCCCATCGCTGCCGGGCAAAAAATCGGAAATGGCAATTACGTACGAAGCCTTACGGTTACTATGATTCTTAATGTTGATAACTTTAGTCTGATTTTCGCCGGGTTCGGCATTGAAGTCGAGCCTAACTGGGGCAACCTCAAAATCCTGTGCTGCACTGCTAAAGGGAAGGGCAACGCTGACTGAAAGTAGAATCGCAAAAAGTTCTTTTCTCATGGGGTTAATAGCCGTTATTATAATTAGACAAATATAATGCAATTTCTTATTTCTACTTACCTATATCGTGCCAAGTTATAGATCATCTCTTTTAATGTCATATTTGAAATTGTTAGTATTTAATACGATTTTTTTATATATCAGATAATCAGACGAATAAATTATTTTTTAACTCTAAACATTTTTTATACGTTTATTTTATTGGCTATTACAATCTCTGTTAACATATGTACATACCCTTTATTTATCCCAAAGTTTGACAATCTGAAGAACGGAAATAATAGATTCGTCAAAAAAATAACACGATTTAACCCTTTCCCTCGATGAGCGATCAAAATAGGTTTAATGTTAAACTATGTATATTCATAACTTGTAAGTACCAAAATACAGTAATGCGATTATTTTGGCATGTTAAAAAGTGATATTTATCTCATTTAATCTTTTGCTAATAATATTTTTAATCACTTTATGGTCAACTGTAAGGGATTTCGTAACTTTTTGTTTACTTTTGATTTGCAATAGAGTTTTCATATAGGAGTAGTTTTCCATACTAATTTGTATAGTAGGGGCATTTATCCTTGGATATTGCGTTGTGGAAAACTAAAGCAATATTATAGATAGGGCATTATGAAAGTTGATCATTAGTTTATTACTTTATAATTCATTATTTTTTGTTAAGTCAACGAAACATTTCTATGTTTTATTCACATTTGGCAAATTTTATAAGGGTTTCCTTAATTACACTGCTAACATGTTTGTCGCTGATCCTAAGTGCACAGCAGGTTACCTTGTTGCCAAAGGATAAGCAGGATGATGTTGATCGATACCTGGAGCTGGTTACCCGTTATAAGCAAGCAGGTAATACCGAACAGGCAATTTTCTACCTGAATAGGGTTGCATTTTTATACTGGGAAAATGGTGGACTACGCGAGGCTGTTTCCTATTTTTTAGAATCGGTTCCTTTGAATGAAAGGGTAGGGAATGTTAATGACATTAAAGCCATTTACAGTAATATTGGATTGATTTATACCGACCTGGAACGATTCGATTTAGCTCTTGAGTATTTCTACAAAAGCCTTGAGGCCCGCCGGAAACTAAATAATAAATCGGAAGTTGCCGCGGGTTTGATTGATGTAGCCTATATTCATGGCGCACTGCGACAGCACGATAAAGCAATACCGTTACTTGAGGAGGCACTTGAACTCTCCCGAGGCTTAGGAAACCCTCGATTAACATTAAACTGTCTTCGTCTTCTTAATTTCAACTACGACAGAATCGGAAATCTTGTAAAGGCTCAGGAAATGAACAATATGTTCACCCAAATTGAGCAGCAGTTAGCAAGGCTTGAGGTTGCCGAGGAGTACGAGGAGATGGTTGGGAGATCGCAGGCCGATGTGGAGCGTGAACGCATACAACGCTCGGCACAGGCTCTACAAATGGAGCTGCAAAAGCTCAGGGCACAGGCTACAGAGGATTCCTTGGGCTTTGTAGTGCAGGCCAAGCAGGATTCGCTGTTTAGGGTTGAGGAGTTGGCTCGGCAACGGCAGCAGGAGATTGAGATCTTGGAGTCGCAACGCCTTATTCAGGAACTTGCTGAAAAGGAGCAGCAGGCACGTTTACAGGCTCAGCAAACCGTTATATACTCTGGTGCTGCAGGGCTAATTCTGCTATTTCTACTATCTGCATTTATTTATAAAGGGTATAACGATAAGCGTAAAGCAAACTCGCTGCTAAGTAGTCAGAACGATGAGATTCAACAGCAGAAAAATCAGATCCAACGCCAAAACGAGAATATCAGCAAGAGTATTAACTATGCTCAGGGTATTCAAAAGGCATTGCTCCCCTCACAGAAGCATCTGGAACAATACTTCGACGATGCCTTTATCTTCTTTAAGCCCCGCGATGTGGTGAGCGGCGACTACTACTGGTTTAAGCCAATACTAAATGGCAAGAAAACATACGATAAGAATGAGGATAAGTTTGCCATATCGGCCATCGATTGTACTGGGCACGGAGTTCCCGGTGCATTCCTCTCCATGATTGGTTATAACCTGCTCGACGAGATTCTCGACAAAGGAATCGATAGGCCTGGGCAAATTCTTATGGAGCTCAACAAGGGAATTCGCCGTACCCTAAGGCAGGACGAGACCGATAACCGCGATGGTATGGATATGGCTCTTTGCGTTTGGGACCCTAAGACTAGGACAATTGAATTCTCTGGCGCCAAAAACCCATTGGTTTACATCGCCAATAATGAGGTTTTTCGCATAAGGGGGGATAAGGAGTCGATTGGTGGTGGGACATCAAATGTAGATAATGAGTTCACAACACACACCATTAATATTGAAGGGCCAACCTGGCTGTATATGTTCTCCGATGGATTTATCGACCAGTTTGGGGGTAACGATGGCCGAAAGTTTATGATTAAGAACTTTACTGAGCTGCTTGAGCATATCCATAAACTACCTTCGGTTGAGCAGCGCGAAATCCTAAAAATTACCTTTAACGAGTGGAAGCGTCAGGAGTATCCTCAAGTAGATGATGTGCTGGTTATGGGATTTCTGGTTGGGAACTGATTTTAGTCAAATTATTGCAAAACAGATGTTTCATTTACCAATTCGTAAACGAGATTCATCCCCAAAAATGTTAAATTCCTCAATTACTCAGTATTTGCACCCAAAAAAAAAATAAAACCGCTTGCAATCTTAAGTTTTTAACTTATTTTTACATAAGTATTTCGAAAACACAAAAAAAATGCTACAATACATTAACTAACTTAATTTTAAACCTATGAGAAAACTAGTACTTGGAGCAGCAATGCTGCTATTTGCCCAAATGGGCTTTGGACAGGCGGTGTCGGAATACGCAATTATTCCTGTTTCTGTTACATTAAATTCTGTTTTCAGATTAACAGTGGTGTCAGGCGGAAACATTGAGTGGGTTGTTAACTCAATTGAGCAATGGGATGGAGGTATTGATGCTGATGCTAGATATGAAACAAATTTTACAGTTTCGGCTTCAAGAGATTTTAGCGTGATTCTTAGACCCGAGGATGATGATTTCCTTGGACAAGATAACCCCGCTAATACTTTAAGCTTAGATAATGTTGGGTATATGATACGCTATGAAGGCGTTGGAGGAGTTGAAGGAACAAGTTGGAATATTCCAAGTATTGCTGATGCAGAGGTGAAGGTGCCAGTTGCTGGTGGTGAAATTATTATTGAGGGCTTGGATGAAGAAGCTGCTGGTGATGCTGCAAAGAATAATTTCGTAATTGAATGGCGTCTCGGTACATCTGAGGATCTTATGAACGCACTATCATTGCTACAGCAAAAAATCCCAACAGATAGGTATGTAACTAATATGTTTTTAGAGTTAGTGGATAACTAGACTCAATTTATCTCCAAAACTTAATGCCCGCACTATTGTTTTCGGCGAAAACCAAGGGCGGGCATTTTTTTATTTTATTTATATAAACATGACAGTTAGGAGAATATTTTTAAACTTATGTACTATAATCATTGTTGTTGGTTTAATTACATTAAATACAACAACGGTTGATGGACAAAATATTTCTCGAAAGTTAACGGTTATTTCTGGGGGAAACTTGCCATTTAGTTTTAACACCTTAAAGCACTATAAAGAAGGCTTTACTTATAACGATTGGACAAATTTGGTTGTATTTTATAATGATACAGCTAATTATACTCCAGGTTTTCCTGGTTTACCAGGGGATAGTGATGGTTGGGAAGTGACGGTAAGAGCCCAAACAGATTTTATCTCTGCAAGTGGTTACCTCCCTTTTGACCTTAGTATTCTTAAGTTACGTGTTGAAAATATTTCAATTCCTGATGATCCATCAACTGATGACATAGATTTATCCGATTCTGATCAACCTATTATCTGGAACCGAGGCTCAATTTTGAATGTGAGTGGTAGTTTCAAAATATCATATGATTTTGCTTTACCTCCAAATACAGTCTTGGGGTTTATGCCCGATTTTTATACGGTTAACCTTATTTTTACTATAAAACCACTGTACGATTAACTTTGTGATGGCTAGCATGAAAAAATATTTATTTTTGGTTTTTACCTGCTTAAGCATCCATGTTAATGCGCAGTTTTTTTTATATAATAATTCTGAAACACATAATATTGAAATGAAATTCACCCGGCATGAAATTGAAGCAAGTGCTGGGCAAACAGTTTTTAATGTAATTAAGGTTGTTAATAGGTCTAATGCATATCAGAGTTATACATTAAACATTACTACTCCTGAGGGATGGACAATAATTGGGAGTAGTAAACAGGACATAGGAATTGGCCCTATGGATAGTTTGTTTATTCCAGTTAGGGTTGCAATTAGTGGGATTGTTAGAGGCGATATTGGTTATTCAATTATTGCAGCAATTTCTGATGCAAGAGGGGTTACTATTAAGAATGAATACAGTTTTATAAAGATTAAAAGATTAACTGATATCAAGGTTAGGTTATTAACCAGAAGATCTTACATAGACCAGAAAACCCGCAAATCGGAGTTAAGCATACAGATTGAGAATAAGGGCAACAGGGAAGAACCGATATCAGTTAAGGTAGAAGGGTCACAAAGTCTTGAAATTGCTGATATTAGGCAAAATATCTTTTTAAGTGATTATGTTGTTCAACCCTACTCAGATACAATAGTTAATATTGCACTTTATTTTAAAGATGAACGTTATTCCTTTAGTACTATTCATTTTGTTGATGTTATCTGCAGCACAATTGATACTACTCATAGTTACAAAACAATATATTATAGCATTTCAGATACCTACAATAACATAATACCTAGCAATCAAAAAGCATTTATTGCAGAGTATAATGCTAGGGGTTTGTTCAGTAATTTTACGAACACAAAACATGGTTTAACTTTAAGTGGAAATGTTTTACTAAAGAATAATAAAGACTTTTTTTATTATTATAATTCCAATGATATTGAAAGCCCTGATAAGTTATACCTTGACAATCGCATGTGGGTTGGTTATAGGCAGAAAGATTTTTCGATTCGGTTAGGTCAAATCTATCCAAGTATTGAGGGACGATTTCAAAGAACTGGAGCTCAAATTGATTTTTCAAAAGGAAATTTTTCTGTAATGGGTGTTACTGCTACACACTTAAGGGAGGGTGGGCTTTCCTATGGGGGGAGAGTTAATTATAAGTTCAATAATAATTTTACATTATTTTCAAGTTATGCCTCAATTAATAATAGTAGAGGGGTAAATTCTTCTCATCTAGCCGCTCTAGGAGGTTCGGCAGTTCTTTTTAAGAAGCATAGAATATCTTTAATTGGTGTATACAATGAGTTATCGTTTGTCCCATCAGACGATAATACATATTCTAAAACTGCTTACGGAGGAGAGTTGCGCTACAGTTTTAATTCCCGAAAATTAAGAACAACCCTAAAGAGTAAGTTTGGTACACCCTACTTGAATAGCAGTTACAATGGTAGAGCCTCGTTGTTATTCAACACCCAGTATCGAATTGATCCAAAGTCTAGTATTGTTGTTAATATTACTGGGAATAAGAATAACCCAGAAAATTACTTTAGTATTCCGGGAACACCTGTCCCTTCAAGAGCATTTGTAAAAATTCAACCTTATTTTGGTTATAATATCTCACCAAAGTTTTATATTTTCGGTGGACCAGGTTATGAAATATCCTCAACCGATGCATTTTCTGCATTACAAACAGGACAAGAGTTTTTTTCTAACCAGATTGGCTTTTTGACACTTGGTCTTAGATTCCGAGGTGAGAAACCAAGTGATGCAATTAACTTTCAATATTCTGTTGGAGCACTTGATGTTATTAAGGCACCACAGAGTATCTGGAATATACCCAAGCCAAGTAATCAAGGAGAGTTAGGCATTTATAATAATTTCTCATTAAATATAAGAAGAGCTAATTGGGGCGTTCAAGCAATGTATTCTGATGGACCTCGATCTGTCCAAGATCATTTTAGTTGGCACTATATCAATTCTGATAGTAGGTATTTAAAAATTATGCCCTATTATAGATCTTTTGTCTTTAAGGAATCATTGTATTTAGATCTTAGTGCAAGTTATAGTAATGATTTAGTAGCCCTAAGCACATATACTAACATTAATACTCAATTAGAATGGATTTTATCTAATGATATGAAAATAAGAGCATTGAATGTTTACTCTGTTCAGTCAAGAGTTACGTCAGGAGGTGATGTTGATAGATTTCAAAATATTTATTTTGAGTTAGGCTTTAAAAAGGAATTTGGTCTTCAACAACCAAGGCAAAAATTTTATGATTTAAATATTGTTTTTTTCAAAGATTTTAATGGTAATGGTAAAAGGGATGACAACGAACCTGGTATTAAAAATATACTTTTTGAAATTGAGAGAATTGATGATGGAATGATGCAATATCAAGGTTTTTCTTCAACTGAATTATTGTCAGATCAAAATGGAAGTGTTTCTTTAAAACGTATACCATCAGGTGTTTATGAAACAAGTTATTATCCTATTGGGTCAGATGCAGGGACTTTCTCAAAATCAACTGAGGATGTTGTTATTAATCTTGATAAAAATACAACATTGAATATTCCTTTTGTTGAGAAGAATAAAGTATTTGGTAAAATAATTCTTAATAGGAGTAGGTTGTCTGGTTTGGGTAGGATTGATTTATCAAACGTAAAAGTTACAGCAACAGACAGTCATGGACGGTCTTATTCGACTTTAACAGATAAAAATGGTCAGTTTGTACTTTTTGCTCCAATCACTGATGAGTATATTCTTAATATTAATAATATCTTTTACGAAAATTTTGATCTAAGGCAGAATAACTTTTTGGTGCAGTTTAATGGCTATAAGCAGTTTGAGGTGAATTTTGTTTTCGATGAGAAGGTGCGCCGTATTAACTTTGCGGCAACCGATCAGGAGGTACGTCAAGGGGTTCAGCAGGTTCGCCGCACTACTGTTTCAGGTAGCGTTAAGGATGTTAACACGCAGCAACCGATTAGAGCAAAAATTAATTTAATTAATACCCGAACAAATTCAATTATTACATCGGTTAATTCCAGTGCAACTAGCGGTGATTACACCCTAAACTTTATGGCTGCCGATAACTACTTACTTGAGGTACTTGCCGATGACTACTGGTATATGTCGGAGAACCTGGTGCTGCAACAGGTTACCACTTTTATGAACTTAAACCGCGATATACTTCTGCGCCCAATATCAGTTGGCTCGAAGGTTGAACTGAATATCCGTTTTGATGTGAATAGTGCATTCCTAAACCCCGAAGCTGTTGCTGAGCTTAACAGGCTGTTGCGCCAGATGAAGAATAACCCCACGGTTCGCCTCGAGATTCAAGGACACTGCGATGATCTGGAAGCCATTCAGAAACCAGGCGTTGGACAGGAGCGTGCTGGGGCCGTGGCGCGATACCTGATAGAGAACGGATTTAGCAATGTTGAGGTTAAGGATATGAAAAACTCTGTACCTACTACTAGCAACGATACGGAAGAGGGGCGCATGCGTAACCGCAGAATTGAGGTGGTGGTTTTGAGAAGGTGATTCGGTAATTGGATGATTGGATGATTGGTAATCGGTGATCGGTAATTGAAAGGTAGTAGTTTGTGGGTGGTGAGGGGGTGTTTTATAGTTTTCTGCTATTTCTGTGCATTAGCATTTGATTTACTAGCCAATAGTCTTCACTATGAGTTATGCAAATAGTTTTCGAGACCTTGAGGTTTACAAGCTATCCCGCAAACTCACGAAGGAGATATTCGAGATGACCAGAAAATTCCCAGCCGAGGAAAAATATTCTTTAACAGACCAGTTTCGGCGATCGTCTCGTTCAGTTGGAGCTCAAGTAGCTGAAGCTTGGGCTAAGAGAAGATACGAAAAGCATTTTATTAGCAAGCTAGCTGAAGCTGACGGAGAACTACAGGAAACCCAACACTGGGTTGAGATTTCGTGTGATTGCGAGTATATCACAAACGAAAGAATGATATATGTTTTAGACAAATGTTCTAGTATAGGTAAAATGGTAAGTGCAAAGTTGTCAAAGTCAAACCAGTTCTGTCAAAATATTCACTAATCAACATTTCACCCATTACCGATTACTTATTACCGATCACTGTTTTCACTGATTACTGTTTTCACCGATAACTGTTCACCGATAACAACCCATAACCATTCCAGCAAATGACAATTCACTTCTCAAAATACCACGGTGCGGGAAACGATTTTGTGATAATCGATAACCGTGAACTGGCATATAACCCCACGCCACAGCAGGTTGCAGCCCTTTGCCACAGGCAATTTGGCATTGGTGCCGATGGCCTTATGCTACTTGAGGTCGATAAAGAATTCGATTTTCGCATGCGCTACTTCAACTCCGATGGACCTGAGGCCAGCATGTGCGGTAACGGAGGGCGATGCCTGGTGATGTTTGCCCATCGACTTGGGCTTTTTGAACAGCAAACCCGATTTGTGGGAATTGATGGCGAGCATCAGGCTATTCTTATCGATAAGCAAACCGTTAAGCTGCAGATGATTGATGTGGATAGCGTTTCGGTAGAAGACGATAACTACTTAATTAATACTGGCTCGCCCCATTTGGTGCAGTTCGTTGCCGATGTCGATCATATTGATGTTGCCTATCAGGGCAAACTGATGCGGAATACGTTTGGGCAACAGCCAGGCGGGGTTAATGTAAACTTTGCCCATTTCATTGCCGATGGGATTAAAATAAGAACATACGAACGAGGCGTTGAGGGCGAAACACTTGCCTGCGGAACTGGTGCAGTTGCTACTGCCATTGCCGCTAACCATTGGTACAACGAGGAAAAGACTTGCTATACCGTTTATGCACGAGGGGGAACACTAACCATTTCATTTGAAAAGCGAGGGGAGAATGGCTACAACAATGTTTGGCTGCAAGGCCCAGCCGTTAATGTGTTTGATGGTGTAATTAATGTGAACTCGATTTAAGAGATTTAATACAGACCGGCCGGCTACGGAAACACAGAGACACGACTTGCCCCGTCGGAGGCGGGGGAGACTCAGAAATAATGATTTATATCGTCGGTAAAACTGCAGAAAGGTTATTGATAGCAAAAAGTAAAACAAACCGTATTGCATCAAACTTAAGATAGTTAGCAAATTGAATATCCTTACCAAATACATTTTGCCATGAGAAGATTTTTGGTGATCCTCCTGCTGGTAACACTACTGGCTGGTTGCGGGAACAATAAAAGAAATGTGATTATTGGCAATGAGGATTTGCCGACCTTTCAACCTGCTATTGTGCTAATGCATCCTACGGTTAGCAACCTAAAAACCTTTATATCGCTTACCGAGCAGGATGTTTTTACCTTTCCAAAAGATGCTAAGGTACTGGGTGTTTATCACACCAGTGGGTCATACGACTATAACCAATCGGTTACGTTTTTACAAGATTTATACAATCCTCGTTTTGCTCTGCTTGAGATTACTGGAGATTTAAAGCCTGATAATCTATTCAAACTAAATGACTGCAGTGATGTATTCAGAAGTATTTTTGAGAATTCGCACGGTATAATTTTCTTCGGCGGACCCGATATGCCTCCAGCCACATATGAGAACCAAACGAATTTACTAACCTCAATCACCGATGCCCACAGGCACTACGTGGAGCTATCGTTTCTCTTTCATCTGCTGGGGGGGAGTCAGAATAGCGATTATATCCCGCTTCTTGAGAATAATAGCGAGTACGCTGTTTTAGGCATTTGCCTTGGAATGCAGAGCATGAATGTGGCTACAGGCGGTACTATGGTTCAGGATATTCCCACCGAGATATATGGTTTAACAACCGTGGAGGAGGTGTTGGCATTAGATGAAAACATGCAGCATCGTAACTATTATACCAACCTTGGTGTTGATAAGGACTTAATTTGGGGGCATTTTCACCAAATAAAGTTTGAGAAGGGTAGTCTACTCGACTCTTTAAACGGGAATTCAGAGGGATTACCTTATATCTGGAGCAGCCACCATCAGGCGCTTGGCAGGTTAGGAAAAGGGATTGTGCCCATTGCCTGGAGTATGGATGGGAGAATAATTGAGGCTATTAAGCACGATAAGTACCCCAATGTTTTGGGTGTGCAGTTTCATCCCGAGGTTCCAGCAATTTTCGATGCCAATAGCAAACTTAAAAGAGTCCCGCTTGAGCAGAACCAACAATCTTATAACGATTTATTCCCAACGGGTAAAGGTGAAGATTTTCACCGGGCCTTTTGGCAGGTGGTGGGAGAGTGGTATAAACGCTAAGGCGCAAAGACGCTAAAAGTTTTCGCGACTTAGCGCATTCGCGTTCAACCCTCTAGTTGACAATTATCTCATCAATAAAGATGTAGGCATCGCCACCGGCTCCTAAGTGCCATTTGGGTATTTTGCCAAAATTTGTGGCTTTAACCTTTACGTATCGACCCTTGGTGTTTACCTTATTACCTAAATCCTGTTGCTGTATCTCGTAATCGTCAAATGGAATTTTATTTTTGATGTTTGCAACCTGAGTAAAGTTCTCCCCATCGTTGGATATATAGAATGTTACATCCTTGGGCATCCATATCCATGAGCGGATATCTTGGACAAATCCTGCCGCAATGTATTTAATTGGCTGCATTTTCCCCAAATCTACCACGGCCTCAAAATCGGTTGCTTGGTATCCCATCCAGCCGCCCAAGCGCCAGTTCGATGCGCCTCTTACTCCATCAATTAGGGCTTCGGGGCCTCCGGCGTGGTAGCTGGGACTCCACTTCGATTTTATATCGATGCTACGATTAATATCAATTTTCACAAACTCGGCTTGAACTGGGAAACTGTAACCAACATCTTCTTTATAGGTTATGGCTTTTAGGGTTGTTGTTCCTGTTAGCATTAGCGGCTCTTTGAATTTATTCGATTCTTTGGTGGGCGTTGTACCATCGAGGGTGTAGTAAATCTCACAATCGGGAACAATGGTGCCGATGGTAACCTGCATGGTATCGCGAATGCGGTGCTCGTTGGCATTAATGAATGGGATTGGCAGTAGAGGCTTGTCGGTGATATGGGTAACCGGAACATCTGCATCATTGCTACCCCAACTCTTGTTGGGCTTGCTGCCCATCTCAAAGTGCAGATGTCCACCTTTCATAATATCGCTGTGCGAAATATACGATTTGGTGTACTCCTTGCCATTTAGCATTGCCGATTGGATATAGAAATTCTTTTTGGAAACATTGCTGGCCGAAATTTTAAATGTGTTGCCATTTTCAAGATTAATCTCCATCTCAGGGAACCAGGGTGTGCCTATTGCATAGTCGGGTTGCCCAGGACTTACAGGATAAAAGCCCATTGCGCTCATGATTAGCCATGCCGACATCTGTCCGCAGTCCTCGTTGCCGCTAAGCCCGTCGGGCTTATGGGTGTACAGCTCGTCCATAATCTGACGAACACGCTGCTGCGTTTTCCTTGGTTGATTAAGGTAGTTGTACAGGTAAGCCATATGGTGACTGGGCTCGTTGCCATGGGCATATTGTCCAATTAACCCAGAAATATCCTTTTGATCTTTTCCGGTGATTTTGCTGTCGGTTTCGAACATCTCGTCGAGCTTAGCGGCAAGGTTCTCTTTACCACCGTGTAGTTTGTACAATCCAGCAATATCCTGCGGAACGTAAAAGCTATACTGCCATGAGTTGGCCTCGGTAAAGTGCCAATCCACCATGGTAGGGTCGAATGGCGTGAGCCAACCACCGTTAAGGCGTGGGCGCATATATCCTGTTGTGGGGTCGAAGATATTTTTGTAGAACTGTGCCCTGTGGATATACTCGCGGTAAATATCATCCTTGCCCATTTGTTTTGCCATAAGGGCTATGCACCAGTCGTTGTAGGCGTACTCTAGGGTTTTCGATATGGACTCGTGCTCCTTATCGCCGGGGATATGGCCGTACTTTTGGTATGCACCCAAGCCAAAATGATCGCGCGTTGCGCTGTGAATCACTGCCTGCAGCGCTTTATCGGCATCAAACCCATCGATGCCCTTGGTGTAGGCATCGGCTATCACCGAAATGGCGTGGTTACCAATCATACAATAGGTTTCATTTGCAGCCAGTTCCCAGATGGGAAGCAAGCCACCCTTCTGGTACATATCGAGCATAACATTGATGAAATCTTTTGTGCGCTCCTGCTCAATAATGGTCATTAGCGGATGCCATGTGCGGTAGGTGTCCCAAAGGGAGAAGACGGTGTAGTTGGTAAAGCCTTCGGCGGTGTGGATTTGCTTGTCCATTCCACGATACCTTTTATCCACATCCATAAAGGTGTTGGGCTGTAGAAATGCATGGTAAAGCGCAGTGTAGAAAACTGTTTTCTGCTCGTTGGAGCTACCCGAAACTACTATTTTGCTTAGCTCTTTATTCCAAGCATCGTATGCGTTTTGCTTCATCTCATCGAATCCCCAACCGGGCAATTCTGCTTTTAGATTTTTTTTGGCACCATTCGCATCCACGGCAGACAGGGCAACCTTTACCTCAATGGCTTCATCCTTTGATGTTTCAAATCCCACGAAAGCCTTTATGTTTGTGCCTTGTGCTTTATTGCCATCAATAAATTCATCATCCATTGCTACGCCTTTTCGCACGAATGGCTTGGAGAACTCCATATGGAAGTACCAAACCATATCGTTGGCCCAGTTGGTTGAGCGTCGCATTCCGCGAATTTCGGTATCGCTAATAATTTCTATCCATGAGTCGGTTACACGATCCCTATGCTCTAGGTCGATAATAATATTTGCCTCCTTCGATTCAGGAAAGGTGTAACGATGGTAACCCACACGTGTTGTGGTGGTTAGTTCGGCTAAAACTCTGGGTTTATCGAGAAAAACGCTGTAATAGCCTGCTTTGGCGCTTTCATTCTCCTTCTGAAAAGGTGATAAATACTCAGTATTTAATATGGTTGGTTCGCCCACCACGGGCATTAGCAGGATATCGCCATAATCGCCCACGCCCGTTCCGTTGAGGGCGGTATGGGTAAAGCCATATATTACCGAGTCGGAGTAGTGGTAGCCCGATGCGCCATCCCATCCTCCAAGACGGGTATCGGGACTAAGCTGTACCATTCCAAATGGCATAGATGCACCGGGGTAGGTATGCCCGTGGGCATCGGTACCGATAAAGGGATTAACAAAATCGGCAGGGTTTTCAACCTTGGTTATGGTTGTGCAGGCAATAGTTAGCATTGCTAGACTTATTGCTAAGAGTTTAGTTTTGTTCATATTAGTTGGTTTTATCCACAACTTTCACAAATTAACTCAAATAAAGCATTTGTGAAAATCTGTGGACTATTACAAATGCATAATTCTAAGTTGTTCTTTAAATATTTCAATCGTCAAGTCGGATTTGCATAATACGGTTACTTCCTCGTTTGGTAGTATATGCATAAAGTTATCGCTAAATTTTGCATGGTTATGGGTTAAGTATAGTTGAACGTGGGCAGCAAAGGCATTGGAGGATAGTGTAATGTTGTAACCACCTTTTGCAGCCTCAATTCTAGTTTCGATAGTTGCTTTGGGTAGTTCAAGCATCCCAAGTGGAACTAGAAACTTGCGGTTTATGTACTGTTTACCATTTCTATCGGAAAACTTGGCTTCAAGCATCACCATTTCCTTGTCGATATTAGCAAAAAATGAATATGATTTCTCTGAGATTACGGAAATTGAGGCGTTGGCTTTAGCGGTAATATCCTTTGAGAGCAACGTTTTTCTATTGCCATCAAAACCAATTACTATAATTTCCAAAACCCCTTCGGAATCTTCCAATTTATCGGAGATTAGGTGAACCTCGAATTGATTTTTGAAATCAATAGCCGAAACAAAAATATCAGTATAAAGATCACGAACCTTGTACTGTAACGCTTTCCAGTTGCCAAACGCATCGGTTCCACTCCAGCTGGTAACAGGCCAGCAATCGTTTAGCTGCCAGTAGAGTGTGCCCATGCAGTAGGGCATAGCACTGCGTTGGGCCTCAATGGCCAGTCCAATTCCCTTGGCTTGCAGCAGCTGACTTAGGTAAATAAACTCATCCAGCGTTTCGGCATACAGCCCTTCCATTTTAAGGTACGAGTTTATGGTTTGGTAGCCTGTAGGATGCTTTTGATGACATTTTAGCGCAGGGGAGAATAGGTAATCCTCTTCCTCGGGTTGGAATGCCCTAATGGTCGAAATGGTGGGCATTGCCTGCAGACCAAACTCGCTGGCAAAGCGTGGTACCTTCTCAATGTATGTTTCAACGGGTTGTACACCCCACCAAACACCCCAGTAGTGTGAACTGCCGTGGGTTAAACTTTTCTCCCGGCCCCAGCCGTAAAGCGGCGAGGTGGACAGGTAGAAACGTTGTGGGTCGTGCTCCTTAACCGCATCGGGAAGTACTTGGTGGAACACCTTTTTGTAGCCTTCCCAAATGGAAGCCGAATCCTTTTTTGATATATTGTGGGCTTTCTGCCAGCCCCAGTTGTGCCAGCCCTCATCAACCTCGTTGTTCCCGCACCAAAGGGCCATGTTGGAATGGTTGCGCAGCCTTTTTACCTGTTGAATGGCCTCCTGCCTAACGTTCTCAACGTAATCGTCGTTGCCCGGATACATTGCGCAGGCAAACATAAAATCTTGCCAAACAAGAATGCCATTGCGGTTACAAAACTCGTAAAAGATATCATCCTCATAAACACCACCGCCCCACACGCGCAGCATATTCATATTCGACTCAACGGCTCGGGCCACAATGTCCTCATAATTCTGCTGGGTAACCTCGGTAACAAATGAGTGCTGTGGTATGTAGTTGGCACCCTTCATATAAACCTTATGACCGTTTATCTCAACGTAAAGGGCTTGGCCGTGCTCGTCGTCCTCAAGAACGGTTCTGAGCGTTCTAACACCAAACGGGATTTCTTTTGTGTGGATATAACCCGATTCGGTGATCAGCTCAACGCGTAAATCGTAAATATGGGGTTCGCCTAGGCCATTGCTCCACCAGAGTTTTGGGTTGTTGATTTTAAACTCAATGCTGTGGCTATGATTGACTGATTGGAGACTGATTGCTTGATTGGTGAGTACCTTATTGGTTTTTGCATCGGTTATGCGGATTGTAGCATTTTCGTTGATTTCAGATTCTACCCAGTAGGTTAAGCCGATGGTTGCCGCTTGTTCTGTTATATCTTTGGTATAGATGTGGAAATCGTTTGGGCGATGGGTGTTCCAAGCCTCAAGGTAAACTGGTTTGTGAATTCCTACGGTGATAAATCGAGGGCTCCAGTCCCAACCAAAATGATATGCCGCCTTGCGTGCAAAGTTCCATCTGCCGCCGGGTAGGGGATAGCCAAGCGCCAGCGAATCCTCGAAAAACTTATTTAATGCCGACTTAAATTGCACCTCCAAAAGGTTGTTCCCAACCTTTAGCAGTTCCTTACAATCGACCTCCCACTTGCGGTGCATATTGTTGGCCTGCAGAATTGTTTGCCCATTGAGCAGTACGTTGGCGTAGGTGTCTAATCCCTCAAAAATAAGATTGATATTTTTGTTGGCAAACAGGTTGGAATCTACTGTAAACTGAGTTTTGTATATCCAATCGCGCTCGCCAATCCATTGTAGCCTAGCCTCGTTACAGCCATAGAATGGATTTTCTATAACACCATTGTTCCTTAAGTCGGTGTGGACTGCTCCGGGTACGTTGGCCGGATACCAGTCGGGTTCGCCAGTATCGCGGAATATCCAGTTGGTGTTAATCTCAACCTTATGAAGTAAAGGTATTGTATCCTTTTGTTTGCAAGATGCTAGACTTAGCAAAGAGAAAATCAAAAGTATATTTCCAATTATCTTCATATGATTAAGTGTTTGCCTGTTCCTGTATTCTATTTCAAAAAGACTAGTATGCTATTTTGCTCATCTCTTTTTACTTCCCATGTGGAAAATTAATTCACCTCCATTGATAATATCAAAATGGTCTAGCTTGTAATCCTTTATTTCTTTCCCGTTTATTGTAACCTTTCGAACGTAAATATTCTTTGGTGACTGGTTTTCTGTGCGAATCCTGAATACCTTTCCGTTCTCCAGTTTAATATCGGCAGAAACTACTAAAGGGCTTCCAATACTGTAAAATTCTGATCCTGGCGCAACAGGGTAAAAGCCCAATGCGTTGAAGATGTACCAAGCACTCATTTGTCCAAGGTCGTCGTTGCCACTAAGACCATCGGGGGTTGGCTTGTACTTGGAATCGATAATCATCCTTACCGTTTTCTGCGTTTTCCATGGGTTCGAAGTCCAGTTGTAGAGATATGGAATATGATGCGAGGGCTCGTTGCCATGCACGTAGTTCCCAATTATTCCCTCGCGTGTTATATCCTCGGTGTTCTCGAAATACTTGTCGGGTAGATGCATATTGAAAATGGAATCGAGGTAAACCTCAAATTTTCTTTTTCCACCTAGCAGCCCAATCAAACCCTCTACGTCGTGCGGCACATAAAGCGAGTAGTTCCACGCATTGCCCTCAATAAAACCCTGCCCGTGGGTGTCGAGCACATCAAAATCCTCTTTAAATGTTCCATCCAATAGCCGTGGTCGCATAAAACCTATGGATTTATCAAAAACATTTCGATAGTTCTGTGCACGCTGCGTAAATTCTTTGTAGATATTTTCGTTGCCTTGCTTTTTGGCCATCTGGGCTATGGCCCAGTCGTCGTAGGCAAACTCCAGGGTTTTCGATACCGAATTGTTGGAGATATCCTCGGGAACATAGCCCAACTTGATGTAATGATCCAATCCATCGTACCAGCCATTGCTGGCGGTTTGTATGGCAGCGTCGAGGGCAAACTGTGTATCAAAATTGTCATTACCCTTTACAATGGCATCGGCAAGGAGCGAAACGGAGTGGTAGCCAATCATACACCAGTTCTCGTTGGCGTAATGGCTCCATACGGGCAGCATTTTGTGTGCGCTCTGCTCGTAGTGCGCCAGCATCGATTTTATCATATCTACATTGCGTAGGGGCTGAATTATGTTGAAAAGTGGATGCAACGCCCTGTAGGTATCCCAAAGAGAAAAGGTGGTGTAGTTGGTGAAGTCCTCGGTGGTGTGAATATTCTGGTCGAGTCCCCTGTACTGGCCATCAATATCCATATAAACGGTTGGCCCAAGGAATGAGTGGTAAAGCGAGGTGTAAAAGTTAACCTTATCGTCGTCGGTTAGGGTTTCTACCTCAACCTTTGCCAGTTCTTTGTTCCACAGATCTTGCCCTTCCTTCACCACTCGGTCGAAATCCCAGTGCGGTGTTTCTGCAGCAAGGTTTTTTAAAGCGCCGTTGGTACTAACTGGCGATATGGCCACTTTCATTAGGATTTGCTCGTTATTATCAGTCTCAAAATCGAAATGGCACCTAATTTCACGCCCAGCGTTTTCAGGAAAGTTGCTGTTCTGGTCGAATCGTCTCCAAAATCCACGATAAATCAACCCCTCACTATTGACTAATCCATAGGATTTGAAAGGTTTTGAAAAGGAAATGGCGAAGTAAACCCTGCGGGTGCGAGCCCAGCCGTGTGTTTGCCTGTAACCCGTAATCAGGGTGTCGTTCTCGGCACGAACAAATGTCCAAACGTTTTTACCGGGGTAGTTGTAAATACCATGTGTTAAATCAACAATAATATGCGCGTTGTCCGATTTTGGGAAGGTATAGCGATGCAACCCAACACGTGTTGTGGTGGTTAGCTCGGCGTTGATTCCGTAATCGCTAAGCAGAACCTGATAGTAGTTCGGCTGAGCCAACTCATTATCGTGACTAAAACGCGAACGGTAACCTGAGTCGGGATTTGTTGAAGTGCCTGGATTTAGCCTAAGTTTTCCAACGGTCGGCATTACAAGGATATCGCCCAAGTCGGAGTGGCCTGTACCGCTAAAATGGGTGTGGCTAAAGCCAACAATGGTGCTATCATCGTACTGGTAACCTGCGCAGTAATCGTAAACCTTTGGATTGTACTTGCCATCCACTGCGTATGGAATGGTGTCGGTGTCGGGGCTTAGCTGCACCGAGCCAAAAGGAACAGTAGCCCCGGGAATAGTATGTCCCATTCGTTGGGTTCCAATAAATGGATTTACCCAACGAATCAGGTTTTTTTCCAACTGCTGCGCAACCGCTGAAACAGAAAGGCATACAAGCAGTACGGTGAAAAAGTGCTTTTTCATTAGTTGCAATATCGAGTTTAGGCAAGTTACTTTTTGCCAATTGCCTTAAGGGCAAATGCGTAAGCTCCAATGGCTACGGCCTGACTAGTGCCTAAGCGCGTGCGACCAATGGCCACGTTTTTTTGCCAGATGTAGGGTACTTGCCTGTTAACATTGGGCACCTTTACCAGCTTTGGGTTGGTTTGGTAAAAAGCGATGCTATCCTCATAGTTTTCCAGGTTAAAGGCTTTCACCTCAAGCCTGTTGATGTTCTGCCCATTGTAGGTAGATATTTTCCCGTTGAGTTGCGCCATCATCGATGGGGCAAATAGGGGATAGGCGTTGGAAAGCCCACCACCAATAACCACGTTACAGTCGAGCAGAGTGATGGCGTTAGCCAGCACATCGCCAAGGGTTTTGCCTAATTTCTCGAAACTTGCGCTGGCGGCCTTGGCATCGCCTTTCTGGTAGCCCACGGCTATGTCGAAGATTTGCTTTGGTGTAAGCTTTTTATCCTCCTCGTTGCCTGTTAGTTGAGAGTATACACGCTGTACGGCTCTAATGCTGATGCTCTCCTCGGCAAAAACGCTAGGTTCAAGGGCGTTGCGGGTTACCCAGATCTCGGCACCTGCCGAGTTGTCGCCAAGGTATAGCTCACCGTTGTGTACTATTCCTGCACCAAAGCCGGTTCCCAGCGTAATGCCCAAAAGGTTCTTGTATTTTTTTGGAATTTTCTGGCTTTCCAGCTCATAGTTTATCTCGGGTAGCATCCCGGCAATGGCCTCGCCGTAGGCAAAAAGATCGCCATCGTTGTTTATAAAGACAGGGATTTCGAAAACGCCCTCGAGCATTGGCCCTAACGCAATACCGCCTCTGAATGCGGGAAGATTTGCCAGATCGCCAATAACCCCATTGGGGTAATCGGCTGGGCCAGGGAACGCAAAGCTAATTGCTATTGGCTTCTCCTTAATCATCGCCCTAATCTCCTTAAAGCCATTTACAATGCTGCTCAGGCATAGGTTCAGGTCGTGTCCATTGGCAGGAAACACAATGGGGTCAATAATCTCCTTTCCGCCCTTTATGGCCGAGAAAACAAAGTTTGTCCCCCCGGCATCCAGCGTCATTACTACCTCATTTCTTTTGTTAAGTTCCATTTTTATCAACCTATTTTTTTGCAGATTTTAAAGCCACAATCAGTATGTAGAATATGCACGCAGCGGGAACCAGAAATCCCAGTTGGACGCTAATATCGGCCACGGCGCCTGTGATGGGTGGAATTAGCGCTCCACCCACAATGGCCATTACCATTAGACCCGATAGCTCGTTTGCCCGTTCGGGCATTGTATCTACAGTAATTGAGAATATTAGCGGGAAGATATTGGAGAAGCCCAACCCAATCATAACAATCCCGACATAGGCAAAGTACTGGCTTCCGAAGAATAGCAGCAGCATTCCAAGTACAGAGAGAAGGACGCTGTAAACCAGAAATTTCCCAGCTTTTAGCTTCCTAAGGATAACTGCACCCGCAAGGCGACCAAGGAATATGGGTAGAAAGAACAACCCCCAGGCCATCCAGAGGCCAAAATTGCTAATACCATACGATTTACCCATAAGGATGGGAATCTGAGCGCTCATCGAAACCTCGGCGCCAACGTATAGGAAAATTCCCAGTACCATTACTAGTACAAATGGATTTCCCAGCAATTTTAGGCTCGATGTCAGGGTTGCTGGTGAGGCATCGGCGATTTTTTTCTCCTCAATCTTTAGGTAGTTTACCCAAACAAGGGTTATTAGCAAGATGATGGCGAACATGGGGAACAGGATGGTCCAATCGAGACCAAACCAAACAGCAACGGCTGGAGGCACAAGGAAACCAAGCGATGAACCGATAGCCTTGATGGATTGCCCCAGCGAAAGGTTGCTGGAGTACTGTCCATCGGCCGATACATCGCGCATAATGGGATTTCCAGCAACCTGTAGGGTTGTAGCTCCCGCACCCAAAAGGAAGATGGAAGCGAAAAGCGCGTATAGCTTAGTGAATGACCCCGCTTCAACAACTGTTTTGGGACCGTACATTCCAAAAAGAATTGGAATTACAAGTCCAACCAGAGCAATGGTTAGCCCCAGCGACAGGATAAACTTTTTGCCCTTCTTGTCCTGATAAACGCCCATTGGAATGGAGAGGATTCCGAACATGATAAACCCGCTGGTGGTCATAAGCGAGGCTACAAAGTTTGAAACCTCAAAGGAGTCCTTAACCAGCGATACCAGTGGCCCTACCACGTCGCCAAAGCCCATGGCCAGGAACGCGAGGAAAATTGGAAAGGTTTTGTTGCGTGACATAGTTTTATGATTTTTTAGTGGATGATTCTCTGATAATGAGTTCTATTGGGAGTTTTACTGATTGCTCATCAGCGGTGATCTCTTCAGAATTTATTTGCTTTAGCAGAATATCGAACGCCCGTTCTCCAATCTGCTCAATGGGTTGCGCAATGGCGCTTACCGAGGGTTGCGTGAAGCTGAAGTACAGCATATCGTCGAAACCGATTAGGGCAATATCATTAGGTATATTTAGTGAAAGCTTTCGTAGCGCTAGTAGGCAGTACGATGTGAGATTATTATTAAGGGTGAAAATGGCTTCGGGGAGATTGTGTGATTGCTTCAGCGTTTTTAGCCTCTCCTCAATTGCCAACTCCATTCCTTTAAATGGGATATGTATATTCCATTCATTTGGAATTAAAATCCCAGAATCTTTTAGTGCATTTACGAAACCCTCGGTTCGTTCTCTTACGGTTGAAATGTACTCGGGGGTGATGGAAAGAATTGCAATCCGTTTAAGTCCCTGCGACATAAGATGATTTGCAGCCAGCTGCGCTCCGTTATAGTTATCTACGAAAACTTGTGCTGAGCTGATTTTGTTAAAGGTTCTATCGATAAGTACATGTGGTACATCGCCAAGAAGTTTACCAAGGGTATCGAACTTTTCCTGCGACGAGGAGATGATTATTCCGTCGACCTTGCGCTCACGAAGCATCTTAACCTGCTGCTTTTCCTTATCAACATTCTCGTCGGTACTGCAGATTATTACAGTATACCCATGTTCCCATGCGTAATCCTCCACTCTCCGGGCAATACGCGAGTAGAAACGGTTGGAGATATCGGAGACTAATAGCCCAATGGTGTTGGTTTTTCCGGTACGGAATCCACGGGCCAACACGTTGGGGCTATAGTTTAGTTCCTCAATCTTTGCAAGCACCCGTTTCTGGGTATCTGGGCTTATCCCGTGTTGGTCCCCTTTACTGTTTATTACCAGCGACACAAGGGTTTT
>CAZBBA010000057.1:0-26619 GCA_964490015.1 uncultured Rikenellaceae bacterium | reverse complement strand
GCTTTTCTTTTGTTTCACTAAGAAATAATAACTGATTTGTGGTTTGTTAATACACAGAAAATGGCTTGCATAATGCGATGAACTAACACTAAACTCTTATAACAACTCCATTATCCAATCAACGTCTACCATCCCGGTGTGAAGTTTAACCCGAACATTGCTGCATTTACCCCTCCAAGTTGGAATGGAATAGCGTAGAAAGGTTCAAGAATAAGCATCCCAAAAAGGTTAATACGAAGACTAACCCCAGTACTCACCACGGGAATCCTCTCAGTGAAATTACTAGCCTGCCATTTAAATTTCACCGAGTTGATATCGTAAAAGGCCAGCCCCGCATCGGCAAAAAGGGCTAACTCGGTATATAAAAACTTCGATTTAAACATGGTAAGCCTTTCAGGCCCTGTAAAGGGCAACCGAACCTCGAAGTTAAGTGTAGCCAAGTGGTTTCCTTGGAGCTGCTCAGGATCGAGGGTACTTATGCCTGTGTTGGATATTTGGTTGTTAAACGCCTTATTATCGTAACCTCTAATAATCCAGGGATAACCTAAGTATAAAGGATAAATTTTATTTAGTAACCCCTGACCATGCCTGCCGTAGTAATAACCCTTAAAGGCAAGGCTAAAGGGTTTGAGGTATACATACTTTCTGAAATCGGCTAAAGTTCCCCAGTAATCAACATACCCGAATACCTTATCTACCTGAAAACGTTGACGTGCACCATCCATGGGTGATGCAATACCAAAGCTGGAATTATCGACAACGTAGGCAGCATTTAATCGTTGCAGTGCGTATCCATCGGGAGCATCACCTTTCTCCTTCTGATATCCAGCATATATAGGCCCAACGTAGTAGTAGTTGTGCTCATCGACCCTGTAATTATACCAGTTTAGATACCCACCTGCTTCTAAACGCCTAGTTCGGGAAACGGGAAACTGTGCCATTCCGCCGATAATACTCTCAAAAATTCGATAATGATATAGGGTTAAAACATTAAATACGGTTCCATCGCCTCCTGTCTCGAACCTCTGTCCATAGAATGCATACGAGTAGGGAACGTGCGAAACTGTTGCACCCCAAATAACCCTATTCTTCTGATTTATGTAGGAAAACTGTCCGCCAAAGTCGTAAATTTCGCCATTGAGCGAGAGGTTGGCGTAAAGCAAATTGGCACCAACTATATCGCTAAAAATCATTTCAACGCCACCGGCCATTCCTGTTCCCATTTGACTTGTGGACACCCCCATACCCGAGTTGGCAATGTAATCGAGTTTAAACTTGGGACGATACTGAACCACCTTAAACGAATCGACTGGTGTTTCGGGCTGTCCCATTCTTTTGGCCAAATTCCTATCGATAATTCCCGTTACAGCCCTGTTATAGGGAGGTAGCGTTGCAGCGCTAAAATCGACCATCATGGGGTAAACCTCTATGGAATGCAACTCCTCGGGTTTAGCTTTAAATATGGTGTAGTTACTCTTAAAGTAGTACGAGTAGGCCACCAAGCCCGTTTCGGTTGAAACGCTAAAGGCGGGAGCAAGCTGGGTCATCCCCGAAATACCTGTAAGAATTTTCGTTTTTTGATAAATTCTACCCGTGTTTAAGTTGAATTGATACA
The DNA here is from genome assembly GCA_964490015.1 of uncultured Rikenellaceae bacterium. Lineage (GTDB taxonomy): Bacteria > Bacteroidota > Bacteroidia > Bacteroidales > Tenuifilaceae > Perlabentimonas. Next base: position 25,004 of record CAZBBA010000057.1, on the reverse strand, counting down.
AGTTCCTAAATCCATCCCTGTCGGATAAAAATAAAATATCCTCTCCATTTGGAGTGAAAACCGGGTTGAGGTTTGATGCTCCCGGAAAAAAGTGGTGCGTTGTAATTCTCCCCGTTTTTACATCGAGCAGGGCCAAGTAGTAACCGGGCATACGTTTGGCATATAGATCCTGCTGCGATGGGCGATCGGTTACAAAAACGATGGTTTTACCATCGGGCGACCACGAGGGGTGAATATTTGCAAATGCGTCGTTGGTAAGCTGCTTCACCCTGTTGGTTTCGAGGTTAAACTCGTAAAGGTTGTTCACACCATCTACCAAACCCGATACCACAATACTATTACCATCGGGCGACCATGCAGGGTAGTTAAACGAGGGAACATTGGGAATTTCAATCTCGCGCATCATCCGATGCCGCTCAACATCAACAATAAGTAGGCGATTTCGGCCTTTACTAAAGGCAACAAAAGCGAAATGACGACTATCGGGCGACCAAGCCCCTGCCGATTCGATAAAATTCAGCGCATCGATCTCGTTACGATGGACTGTTGATGAAAGCTTTTGCACAATCTTCCCTGTTTCGGTTTCGGCCAAAAACAGGTCGATGGAGAATAGATTCTTCTCGGAGTAAAAGGCCACGTACTTTCCATCGGGGCTAATTGCTGGCGATATGTTGATATTTCCGGCATTCTCCTCATGAATAATTTTTGTACCCGATGGTGAATCCACAGTATCCTTCATGGTCATCTTAAAATGCTCCACTGTGGTGCGTCTCCAAATCTCGGAGAACTCCTTCTCGTTTACGCCAATGTAGCGGCGAAGCGCATTATTGTAACCCCGTTTAGCTGTCTCTAAAAAGATTGGCTCAATGAGGCTATCGCCAAAAGTACGACCCACAAAGGCCCAAAATGCATGGCCATACCTATAGGGAAAATATTTTGAGTCCCTCGACATCTGCTCAAGGGTTGGAAAATCATTGTTGAGCACAGCATCGCGCATCCACATGGCGGTGTGGGGATCAACGCTGCCAATTGAAAGATATTCGGCCATCCCCTCAATCATCCAAAGAGGCAGATTGCTGAGCGAGTTAAGGTTTGTGGAATCGCGCGAGAGGATTGAGTTAAACTGAAAGGCATGCACCAGCTCGTGCCCAAGCACATGATCGGTTTGACCCCAAGTTTCTGTAACAGGCATAATTACCCTGTTCTTAAGCGCCTCGGTAACCCCACCCGTACCTACGCCTACGCTACCAAAAATGGCAGTAGTTTGCTGAAAATCGGGATGATTTGCGTAGAAAATTATTGGATTCTTCTCTTTAATCGTGTCACGAAATACCTGCTGGTGCATGGCATACCACTGCTCCGATGCCTGGGCAAGGCGTTCCACAACCGAATCATTCTCGAAGTAATGATAAATTTCAAAGTTAGGCGTTTCGTAAACCTTAAAGTTAAAGGTCTTGTAAATTGGTCTATTTCGGCCAAAGTACTGAGCTTGCGAAAACATGGTGCTAGTTAGCAGCAAACCAATAACAAAAAACCTAAGTACTTCAATCCTATATTGTTTCATCGCTTCAGATTTAATACAATAAAAAAACGGTTCAAGGTAGGCTAATTTTGATTTCCAACAAAAAAAATACCACTGCTATTTGCCCAAACACCCAAAATTTTGGATTGGGAGTAAAATAATGTTAAAACATTTTGGCTGTAAATTGGTTTACCCGATTGAATCCAAAAATATCGCCAAAGTGTTAAATTTCTTAAATCCGAAGTGCAAAGATTTTTTTAGAATTCAAGTAATCCCTTAAGTGATTTATATCCTGCCAGGCTAGCCTTTATTTTGCTACCGCTCTTAAGATAAACTAGGTACGACTCCTTCTCGTAGGGTTCAATTCGTACAATTTCCATCACATTAACAAAATACGATCGATGAATTCTTACGAACTGCTTGCTATTTAGCCTATCCTCAAGGCTTTTCATGGTCTGCTTTTTCATATACCTACCCTCCCGGCTGTAAATCATTACATAATCGTCCTGAGCCTCGATGTAATGAATATCGTTAGTTGCAATTATGTGAATGCCCTTGGCATCCTTCACCACAATTCGCGTTAATGGTAAAGTTGACGAGAGATCCTCGGCCAGTAGGTTGACCGAGGAAGGTTGTGTCTTCTGGGTTAAAAGTTTATGCTTAGCCTTTTCGAGTGCCATCAACAGCCTCTCCTTTGCAAACGGTTTCAGCAGATAATCGGTAGCATTACGTTCAAATGCCTTAATGGCATACTCATCATAAGCTGTGGTGAATATTATAAGAGGTGTGTGATCAAGTACCTCGAGCATCTCGAACCCGCTTAGGCGGGGTAGCTGAATATCGAGCAGAATTAAATCGGGCTTATCGCGATTTATGGCTACTGCGGCGGAAAAACCATCGCCATACTCTCCAATAATTTCAATTTCGTTTTCGGTTTCGAGGAATTTTTTAAGCAAATCACGTGCAGGTTGCTCATCCTCAACAATAATAACTCGCATACTACGCTATTTTGTGGGAATAGTAATTGTAACGGTAAAACAATCTATTAACTTCTGGACTGATATAAAATTGGAGGAACCATAAATCAGCATAAGCCTTCGACGGATATTCTCCAATCCAACTCCAGTCCCTGAACTGCTTGTGGGAAAATTTGGCAGGGTATTGGTAACCCTAACAAAAAGGAAAGAATCCTTTAGGGAAATATTGGCTTTTATCACCGACTCGTCGGCTGTTTGGGCAACGCTATGCTTTATGGCATTCTCGAATAAGGGTTGAAGAATCATGCTGGGAACAGGTACTTTTAGGCAATCGTCGCAGCAATCGATCGTATACTGTAGTCGATTGCCAAATCGCACTTTCTCTATCTCTAAATACTTTTTACAATTCTCCAATTCATCGCTAAGGGTAACCATGCTATCGGGCGACTGGCGAAGCGAATACCGGAGCAGCTCCGAGAGGCGGGTTATCATTGCCTGCGCCTTTTCGGGCGAGGTCATGGTTAACGAACTTACCGAATTTAAACTGTTGAATAGAAAATGCGGGTTAACCTGTAGCTTTAGCCAGCTTAGCTCGGCGTCCTTAACCAGCGCCTTAAGCTCCGCCTCGCGTGAGAGTTTTTCCCTAAAGTTGCTTATATAGATAATTAGGTAGTAAACCAACGAAATGAGGATATAGAAGAATACCCCAATAATTGCCCTGCCGGGCAAAGAGTTATGCAAAAACACCATGTAACTCTCCTCTTCCGCAAAAAGTAACCCAAGCACATATCGATGAACCGATACAAGTATAAGAATACTTACTGCAGTGGCGCCAATATGATTCAAAGCAACGCTAAAAGAACGTTGAGTTTCGATATCGCTAAGCCTTACCCAAAACCAAATACCAAGCGAAAGTGCCGAAAAGAAAATGCACCAAATGGAGCTATCGACTAGGGCAATGGGAAATGCTATGCCATAAAAAAAGTATAAAACAGCAGTGTGGATAGCGGCAACCGCTACCCACCATGCTGCAAATGCAATTTTTCCAAAGCTGTTACCTAGAATGGGGTGAACCATAATCTAGTACGATTTAATCTCGCCACCACCAAATATTACAACACCACGTAGAACTAGCTCGCGCTCAACTACCTCATCGGTTCTGGGGGCCTGCCTGCGCTTATCGTTATAACCTCCAAAAATTGCGGTTACCTCAATTTTTACCCGCCATCCTGCAGGGACAATAATTTTGGAACCACCAAAGAGGCAAAACATATCGAGCACATTTCGACCTGGAGCAAGATCTGCGTCGGATAAATCGAAGGTACTTCCTCCAAAGATATTCGAAACCTTACCTCCCCTAAAATTCTTAGAAGTTATCTTCTGCTCACTTCCCCCAAAAATAGCCACATCGTCAATAATATCCATATCGGTTACCCCTTTGGAGAATCCAAACTTGGAATTACGAATGTGACCACCCTTTTGGAATATCATGATTAGCCCAATGGCAACAAAAACGGTTGGCCAGAAGAAGTACTTAATGGGGTAATGGTAGCCCAAAATCTTGGCGGTAAGAAAAAACCCACCAATTGCAATCAACACCAGTCCTGTGGTTCGCGACTCGTTCTTGGCAAGGCTAATTAGTCCAATTAGAATGAGAAGACTTTGCCATGTAAAAATGTACTTATTCCAAGCAAAGGGAATAATATCGAGCCTGTCGGCAAATAGAAGTGCTCCTAAGGTTAGAAACACAATCCCAATAATAATTCGAACATTATTGGGGTGATTTCTTTCATGATCTATCCGTTCCATATCAGTAAAGTTTAAAAGTTTATGGTAGCAAAAGTATTGGACTAGCAAATGAGATGGAATAGAGAATCGGTAAAACAGGCTTTTTAATCGGTAAAAGGCCAATATTCTCTTCTGTTTCCTTCCGCAAGTGCACTGTTTCTATATACCTAGTCATCCATATCAAGTGGAATAGCCAATTTGTTGAATAATCGCTGAAAACTTGTTTTCCATGCAAATATACCGCAGTAATCCCCGTTTTCAGAATTATATTGCGATAGTGGTTTAAGCTACTCGCACTAGTTCACAAGTAAAAAAACCGATTAAAATTTCAACTACTCGTCAATTCAACTATTATTCAGATATATACTTTGCCAGCATATTTGCTTTAGCTCAAGGCAATTTGCATTGCTGTTATAAAAAAGCAAAACTATAAGGATAGAAACTTCGCCACTGCCATAATTTTAATCAACAAAGCATAGCCCACCTCAAAAATGATGACTAAGATACAATCTTACAATCAATCTAAATTCCCAATTAAGAGTTTTATAGCATTATTCTACAACGGTAGGCATGCAAAAACTTTTTGTAAGTTTGCTCCCGAATTACAATACGAGAAGCAAATCGCTCTAAAATACTAAAATCGACATAATTAAAACTCAAATAGTATGATTACTAAACAGCTTATCGCCCCCAGTAGCATCGTGGTAGTGGGAGGATCGGACGATATCCAGAAGCCCGGAGGAAAGGTTTTAAAAAACCTTATCGATCACAACTTCAGGGGAAGCCTTTACGTGGTTAATCCCAAAGCCGATGTTGTTCAAGGCATCAGCTGTAATAAGAATGTGGAGAGTCTCCCCAATGTCGATTTGGCAATTATTGCCATTGCCGCAAAGTTTTGCCCACAAACGGTTAGAGTATTAGCCAACGAAAAAGGAACACGTGCGTTCATAATTCTTTCGGCTGGATTTCACGAGGAGAGTGAAGAGGGTGCCAAGTTGGAACAGGAGATTGTAGATATTGTGAACTCCGTAAACGGCAGCCTGATTGGCCCCAACTGTATCGGGGTTATGAACTCTAACTACGCAGGCGTATTTACCACGCCTGTTCCCAAGCTTAACCCCAAGGGCATCGATTTTATCTCGGGTTCGGGCGCAACCGCTGTTTTTATTATGGAGGCAGGTATGCCCAAGGGACTAACCTTTTCGTCGGTTTACAGCGTGGGCAATAGCGCCCAAATGGGCGTTGAGGATATCCTTAAGGATATGGACGAGAACTTTGACCCTGACACTAGCTCCCACATAAAATTGCTATACGTTGAGAGTATCAACAAACCCCAAATGCTGCTGAAACACGCGTCATCGCTTATTCGTAAGGGTTGTAGAATTGCAGCCATAAAAAGTGGTGGATCCGAGGCAGGTAGCCGCGCCGCCAGCTCACATACTGGCGCATTGGCTAGCAACGATGTGGCGGTTGATGCCCTTTTCCGCAAAGCCGGCATTGTTCGCTGCAGCGGCCGCGATGAGCTGGCTACCGTTGCAGGAATTTTCATGCATCCCGAACTAACTGGGAAACGAATTGCCATAATTACTCATGCCGGTGGGCCTGCTGTAATGCTAACCGACTCGCTATCGAATAACAAATTGGAAGTTCCTTCCATAACTGGACCAAAGGCCGATGAACTTTTAGCTAAGCTTTTCCCTGGATCCTCGGTGGCAAACCCCATCGATTTCCTGGCAACCGGAACAGCAGAGCAACTTGGATACATAATTGATGCCTGTGAAAATGATTTTGATAATGTGGATGCCATGGCGGTTATTTTCGGCAGCCCTGGACTTTTCCCGGTTTACGATGTGTACGACTTGCTCGACAAAAAGATGAGCGAGTGTAAAAAACCCATCTACCCAATACTACCATCCATCATTAATGTAAAGGATGAGATTGAACATTTCCTTGCCAAGGGACGAGTAAACTTCCCCGACGAGGTGGTATTTGGCAATGCTCTGGCAAAGGTTTACCACACCCCTGCCCCACTGGACGAGAGAGTTGATCAACCAAAAGTTGACGAGAAAACCATTCGCCAAATAATTGATGAAGCCGACAATGGGTATCTTATGCCCGACAAGGTTCAGCAATTGCTCGATACAGCAGGCATAACTCGCGCAGGCGAGGCCGTAGTTACTTCAGCCATCGAGGCACAAAAAGCTGCTGCGCAGCTTGGTTACCCAGTGGTAATGAAGGTGGTTGGCCCAGTGCACAAATCCGATGTGGGTGGCGTAGTCCTCAATGTTAAAACACCCGAAGCAGTTGCCAGCGAATTTGAAAGGATGATAAAAATTAAGGATACCACGGCTATACTTATACAGCCCATGCTGAGCGGGGTTGAACTGTTTGTTGGTGCCAAGCGCGAGGATAAGTTTGGGCATATGGTGCTCTGTGGGTTAGGTGGAATATTTATTGAGGTGCTTAAGGATGTAAATGCCGGACTAACCCCCATTGCGCACAACGAGGCGCTCGATCTAATCCATCGCCTAAAAAGTTACAAAATACTGCAAGGCGTTCGTGGGCAAGAACCTGTTAACGAGCAACATCTTGCCGAAATAGTTACGCGTGTATCGGCGCTTGTTACCGTTGCTCCCGAAATTTTTGAGATGGATCTAAACCCCCTACTTGGTCGCAAGGATAGAGTTGTTGCGGTGGATGCAAGGATTAGGATTGAAAAGTAGTAGAACCCTCAAACCATATTGTAATGCGTAAAAATGATGTCATAGTAATCATAATAGTAGCACTAGTGCTACTTCCTTTCTTCGTATTCCCATCGGTTTACAAAGCATACGTCGATTTTAATGCTTCGCATGGCATGGTGATGAGCTTCATTAAATTTGCAATTCTGGCAACATTTGGTGAGATGATAGGGCTACGAATTAGAACAGGAAGCTACAACCAGCCTGGTTTTGGCATTTTCCCTCGGGCCATAGTTTGGGGATTCCTAGGGCTAACCATCAATATGGCGTTTATCATATTTAATATCGGAACTGTAGCATTCCTAAACTATATGGGAATCGAAAATGCAGGAGCAACACTTGCTGGTTCTATGTCTATTGGAAAGATACTGGTTGCCTTGTGCATAAGTTCAACCCTAAACTTGATTTATGCCCCAGTGATGATGACCCTCCACAAAATTACTGATACACACATTGTGGACAATGGAGGAACTGTCCGTGGATTGCTTCGTCCTATTAAAATGGGTAGCATAATGGCCAAACTAAACTGGAATGTTCAATGGAACTTTGTTTTCAAAAAGACAATCCCCTTCTTCTGGATTCCAGCACACACCATTACATTTCTTTTGCCTGCCGATTTTAGGATACTTTTTGCAGCTCTACTGGGTATAGCACTGGGAGTTTTACTATCGGTTGCCGCGCTTAGAGGAGATAATAAGTAGATCGAAAACACTAAACACTACATAGCATGAAAAGGTTAGTTGATTGGTTCAAAGAACGTTCGGCCACTGAACTATTGCTGCTTGGCACAGTTATCATACTCATAATTTTAATTTTTACTCGTTGGGGCTGGATACAGCAGGAGGTTAAAGAGTCGTTCTCGCGGTTGTTTAGGGTTGAGGGCAAATAAGTTCTTCGTCCGGCGAAGCCTTTTGGGATTTAATCTCAGAATGTTGAAGCTAAGCTTCCCTGATTCGTCACAAATTGCTATATTTGTAAGGTAGGGACAAGAAAAGTACAGCAAATCACATTACATAAAATAATTGAAGATGAAAAAGGTAGGAATTTTTTACGGCCCCATCGGTGGTAAAACCGAAACAGTAGCCCAAAAATTACATAAAGTTTTTGGCGAGGACCTAGCGGATCTGGTACCCATTAAACAGTGCAAGGCCGAAGATTTAAACCAATACGAGAATATCATTTTGGGTTGCTCAACCATCGGCAAGGAGACCTGGGATGCCGATCGCACTAAAGATGACTGGGATCTGTTTCGCCCCGAAATTGAAAAGATTAACTATGCTGGCAAAACCTTTGCCCTTTTTGGACTAGGTGATTCTGTAAAATACGCTGCCAACTTTGTTGATGCTATGGGAACCATTGCCAAAATTATGTTAGCAAAAGGTGCTAAAATCATAGGTCAGGTGCCAACCAGCAACTACAACTTTACCGATTCTGAGGCAGTTATCAACAGCGAGTTTGTTGGTCTTCCTATCGATGAAGAATTTGAAGCCGAACTTACCGAAAAAAGAATTGAGGATTGGGTTAAAGTGCTTAAAATGCAATTCGCCTAATCAGCAACAGCATTCATTCGAAAAGGCTGCTCAAGTTGGGCAGCCTTTTTTTTGCTCTCTACTTACAACCAAAATGCATTTGTTACCAAAACTGGTGGTTTTAACCTTAAAATCATTCTAAATTTCAAATATTAGTAACAATCTGTTATTAAAAACCTTTAAAATGCTTTTAATTTATCGAAATCTTTCATAAAATTGTAATTCGAAAAAAATGTATAACTTGAATTAATGTGCATAAGCCATAACGGGAACATTGTAGTTGAATATCTGTAACATAACCAAGTCATAAGAATGAAATCGACCCCAATACCCTACGAGGTTGTAAAACAAAAGATCGAAGCATCGGGCCTGAAAAAAGTTGGCCGGGCAACCATACGAGAGATTGTGAGGCTAGTGAACGAGATAGAAGACGCTACCGGCCAAAAATTCATAAGGATGGAGATGGGTGTTCCCGGACTAGAACCAGCAAAGGTTGGGATCGAGGCCGAGATACAGGCTCTTAGGGATGGTGTAGCTCAAAAGTACCCCATGATTGACGGCGTACCCCTACTCAAAAAGGAAATTGCCCGATTCGTTAAGAAATTCATGGACATCGATGTTGATGAAAAATGCTGTATCCCCACAGTTGGTTCCATGCAGGGCGGTATGGCAGCATTCCTAATTGCCAACCGATGCTACGAGCAAAAGGATACCATACTGTTTATCGACCCCGGATTCCCCGTACAAAAGCAACAGCTTAAAGTGCTTGGGATGAAGTACGAAACATTTGATGTGTACAACTATCGAGGCGATAAGCTCAAGGAAAAACTCGAGAACTACCTCAGCAAAGGAAATATCAGCACAATTCTATACTCCAACCCTAACAATCCCTCGTGGATTTGCTTTTCCGATAAAGAGTTACAAATAATCGGAGAGTTGGCTAACCAGTACGATACTATCGTAATTGAAGATCTGGCATATTTTGCCATGGATTTCCGCAAGGATCTGTCGAAACCCGGAGAACCACCTTACCAGGCAACCGTGGCTAACTATACCGATAACTGGTTAATGCTAATTTCCAGCTCAAAAGCTTTTAGCTACGCAGGCCAACGAATTGGTAGCATGGTAATAAGCAATAAGCTATTTGGCCGTAGATTCCCCGATCTGAAGCGCTTCTTCTCGTCCGACGAGTTTGGTTACGCCATGATCTACGGGGCGGTTTACTCCCTGTCATCGGGCACATCGCACTCGGCACAGTATGGCCTAGCGGCCATGCTTAAAGCCGCCAACGATGGTGATTTCAACTTTGTTGAAGCCGTTAAAGTTTATGGCGAACGTGCTCAAACCATGAAGAAACTCTTTACCGACAATGGGTTTAAGATCGTTTACGATATGGATGAGGATAAACCACTTGCCGATGGTTTCTACTTCACCATCTCGTACCCAGGGTTCACGGGTGAGGAGCTGATTGAGGAACTAATTTACTACGGCATAAGTGCAATATCGCTTGCCATTACCGGAAGTGAACGCACCGAGGGTTTAAGAGCCTGCGTTTCGCAAACACATCCCAGCCAGTTTGGGGATCTGGAGTGCAGACTTAAAGCATTTAATCTGAATCATCCTGTATAAATCGAGTAAACCATCGATAATCAATAATATCACAAGTAATCATACCTAACACACTTAACAATATGGCAAAAATTAAAGGAGCAGTAAAGGTGGATGTGGAAAAATGCAAAGGCTGTAACCTTTGCGTTGTGGCATGTCCCACCAATGTACTAGCCCTTGCTCGCGAAGTGAACGGCAAAGGCTATAACTACGCCTACATGGCAAACCCCGATGCGTGCATCGGCTGTGCAAACTGCGGGCTTGTATGCCCCGATAGCGTGATTGAGGTTTACAAGGTTAAGGTTGAATCCGTGGCCTAACCCTATACATTATTTACTAAAAATACTATTCTAAAATGGCAGAATACAGACTTATGAAGGGGAACGAGGTGATTGCCGAGGCAGCTATCCGTTGCGGATGCGATGGATACTTTGGCTACCCTATCACCCCTCAGTCAGAAATTATGGAAACCCTCATGCTGCGCAAGCCATGGGAGGAAACCGGAATGGTGGTTCTACAAGCCGAGAGCGAAGTTGCGGCAATTAACATGGTATATGGTGGCGCCGGTTGCGGTAAAAAGGTAATGACATCGTCATCGAGCCCCGGAATTAGCTTAAAAATGGAAGGTATTACCTACATTGCTGGTGCTGAACTTCCTTGCTTGGTTGTTAACGTTGTTAGGGGAGGCCCCGGGTTGGGTACCATTCAGCCCGCACAAAGCGACTATTTCCAGGCTGTAAAGGGTGGCGGTCACGGTGACTACCGTCTTATTGTTCTGGCTCCCGCTTCGGTTCAGGAAATGAACGACTTTGTTGACTTTGGGTTCGAACTTGCCTTCAAATACCGTAACCCCGTGATGATTCTAACTGATGGCGTTATTGGTCAGATGATGGAAAAGGTGAAGCTTAGCGACTACAAACCTCGCTGGACCAACGAGGAGATCAAAAAGATCAGCGGTTCATGGGCTACCACAGGCAAAACTCCCGATCGCGACTACCACACAATCACCTCCCTAGAGCTTGATAGCTCTCGTCAGGAAATCTTCAACCATAAACTGGTAGAAAAGTACAAAACTATAGCCGAGAAAGAAGTACGTTACGAAACCATTGGCTGCGAGGATGCTGAATACATCCTAGTGGCGTATGGCTCATCGAGCCGTATCTGCCAAAAAGCGGTTACGCTTTGCCGCGAGAAAGGGATTAAGGTTGGCTTACTTCGCCCCATTACCCTATTCCCATATCCAACAAAGATTATTCAGGAGATGGCTTCCCGCGTTAAAGGATTCCTTGCCGTGGAGATGAGCGCAGGTCAGATGGTTGAGGATGTCAAACTTGCCGTGAATGGCAAGGTTCCCGTTGAGCACTTTGGTCGCTTTGGCGGTATGATTCCCACGCCCAATGAAGTTGTAAAAGCACTTGAAGAAAAAATCATTAATGCGAAGTAATCATGGCAGAAGTAAAAGATATCATTAAACCCGAAAATCTGGCTTACAAGAAGTCGAAGATTTTAACTGATAAGGTAATGCACTACTGCCCTGGTTGCAGCCATGGTGTTGTGCACAAACTAATTGCTGAGGTTATTGAGGAGATGGACATTCAGGAGAAAACCATTGGCGTTTCACCAGTTGGTTGCTCTGTATTGGCCTACAACTACCTTAGCATCGATTGGCAGCAAGCGGCACACGGTAGAGCTCCTGCTCTTGCCACCGCCATCTCGAGGCTCATGCCCGACAAGTACGTATTCTCGTATCAGGGCGATGGCGATCTGGCCTCCATTGGTACAGCCGAGATTATTCACGCCTGCAACAGGGGAGAGAATATTGTGGTTATCTTTATCAACAACGGTATTTACGGTATGACCGGAGGTCAAATGGCCCCAACTACGCTTGAAGGAATGCCAACATCTACATCGCCCTACGGTCGCGATGTTAGCCTAACCGGCCATCCGCTTAAAATTACCGAGCTAATCGCTCAGCTTCCAGGAACCACATACGTTACCCGCCAGTCGGTTCATACACCCGCTGCCGTTAAAAAGTGCAAGAAATCGATACTTAAAGCATTTGAAAATGTGGGTCAGAAAAAAGGGACTCAGTTTATCGAAGTGGTTTCAACCTGCAGCTCCGGCTGGAAATTGAACCCTGTGAAGTCTAATGAGTGGATGGTGGAGAATATGTTCCCATTCTATCCCCTTGGCGATTTGAAAGGTTAATCAGTTAAAAAATTGGAAACAATGACAGAAGAAATTATAATTGCCGGATTTGGAGGACAAGGTGTTCTCTCCATGGGAAAAATTCTTGCCTACTCGGGAATCATGCAGGATCAGGAAGTATCGTGGATGCCCTCGTATGGCCCCGAGATGCGCGGTGGCACAGCTAACGTAACTGTTATTTTAAGCGATGAGCGTATCAGCTCCCCTATTCTTCAGGAATTCGATACTGCTATTATCCTTAATCAGCAATCGCTCGATAAGTTCGAGAAATCGGTAAAACCTGGTGGAGTACTTTTGTACGATCCCAACGGTATAACCCGTCACCCCGAGCGTAAGGATATAAAGGTATTCAAGGTTGAAGCCGCCGAGGAGGCAACCCGGATGCAGAATGCTAAAACATTTAACATGATTGTTTTAGGGGCATTTTTAAAACTCAAGCCCATCGTAAAGATGGAGAATGTTGAGAAAGGTTTGGCCAAATCACTCCCCGAAAGGCATCATCACCTAATACCCATGAACATTGACGCTATTAAGCGCGGGTTTGAAGTAGTAAAGGGATGCTAGGTTAGCATCTGGATAGTTACCTAAACATCGGGCGCTCAAGGTTGAGCGCTCGATTTATTATGAATAAATGCTACTTTAACCTCAGGCCAATTACCGCAATGTCGTCGCGCTGTGATGTTCTTGCCATGTATGTAGTGAGTGAATTGTTTAAAACCTTCCCCAAATACTTCATGGGCTGATCGATATGGGAAAGCAGCATTGAGTAAAACCGGCATGTGGTATACTTCTTCCCAAACTCATTGTTCTGATCTGTGTATCCATCGGTAAAGAGGAAAAGGGAATCTCCTGTAGCCAAATCGACCAGTTGATTCTCGAACACCTTATCAATATCGGGCAGGATTCCACCTATTGATTTTCGATTTCCCTTGACAACTGAAATGCTAGTCGCTCCCTGACGGAAATAAGCCAGTGGTCTATTGGCTCCAGAAAAAGTAATTAGGTATCTCTCAGGAGTTATCTTATCTATGGCGCAAAGGGCAATATCCATCCCATCAAAATTGTCGTTATCCTTTTGATTTAGTACCTTATTTAGCATCTTGTTTAGGGTGGAGAGAATTACTGCAGGATCGTAAATGCGGCGCTCGTTCACAATTTCGCTTAGCATCCTGCTTCCGATCATACTCATAAATGCACCAGGAACACCATGACCCGTGCAATCTGCAACAGCAACCAGAAGTTTTTGGGAGTTATCATCCTTGGGAATTTGGGCAAACCAGTAAAAATCGCCGGACACAACATCCTTGGGCTTAAACAGAATAAAACTCTCAAAATACTCCTCAAACTGAGCCTTTGAGGGCAATATTGATTTTTGTATTGTTTGTGCGTACTCAATACTGGAGCTGGTTTGTCTATTCTTATAGTCGAGTTCATCCTTCTGCGTTTCAATCTCCTCCTTTTGCTGAATCAACTCCTCGTTCTTCATCAAAATATCACGCTGCTGCTGCATGATCTCCTTGGTTCGCTCATCGACAAGTTTCTGCAACCGCAAATTCGACAATCGTAGCATCCTTGTTTTTAACCAAACCGAAATCATTACAATAACCGATACCAGGGCAAAATACAATGCGTACATTACCGGGTGATTGTACCAAGGTCGAAGAATTTGAAAACCATATGAGATTACTGGGCTTTCAACATCAAAAACGCTTATTGCCTTTACCTTAAAGGTATAATTTCCCGAGGGTAAATTGGTGTACTCTTTATGCCTTGTGTGAGTCCAATCGGACCAGCTGTCGTCGAAACCTTCGAGTATAAATGCAAACATCATCTTATCCTCCTGTCCATACAAGGGCGATGAGAAGTGGAATGTTATGCTATTGTGGACAAAGGGAATTCGAGGTATAATATGTTTACTCTGTACCTCATCAATGCATGAATAATACCCATCGGGACAATTCATCTGGAAAGCGCCCCCGAAAAGCAGGTTGTTCTGGCTGTATATAATCTTTCTAATAAACGCTTTAGGAACCTTAATCGCAGCTATTCCTAATGAGGGGTCAAAACGAAAAAGACCATCGGCACCAGCTATCCAGGTTACACCATCGGGATCGGTGTCGACACTACTAAAAATCATGCGCGGAAGCTCGTTTAGTTCAGCCGGTAGGCTTATAAAAGTACCGTCGGCACGAACCTTAGAACGATTGATGCTTCGAATATGGGGCTGGTTATAGGTTTCGTACCACAGGTAATCCTCTTGGTCTTTCAAAAAGATTTTGATTCCAAAGTTACCTCCTGCAAACCAGCTACCCAGTGATGAGTCGGGAAAAAATTCATTAGACTGATTATCATATACATACAAACCTTTTGGGCTAGACAGTCGCAGTTTCCCAGCCAAGTTAAAAACACGAGTATCCTCATCGAAAGGCGGTGAATGGATAATGCTGGTGAAAATTTCAAAATTATCAAACTTTAAAAGGCGAGGATTACTCACCCTGGCCTTAACAACCCCCTTATTCCGAACAACAAACCACAAGTTTTGCTCGTCATCCTCCTCGGCTCCCCACACTCTACCTGTAACCCCCTCAAATCGCCCAAGATATACCCATTTACCCTGCTTATACTCGGCAACTCCAAGCCCTTCGTATAGTCCAATGAACAGAAAGTTTTTGTGATACTTTGATTGATAAACGTGGAAAGCCGGTACGACTCCATTTTCGATCAAGTGTCCCTCATCGCCATGTAGCGTATAAATACCTGTTCCGGTAGCAACCAGCAAATACTCTTTACCGTTGGGCGCTGTAACCCGCGATATATCCCATGACAAATCTAAAATGCCCTTAACCCGCTGAAATCCATTTCCAACAAGACGATACACACCAGTATTTGAGCTAATGTAAAGATTCCCATTTCCCCTTCGCACCGACTGAAGAACTCCCTGAGGTCCTAAATAACTATCCCAACTGGTTATAGGCGATTTAATGGTAGTATATGAAATTCCGTTATTCAAGGCTAGCCACAGGTTCTCCTGATTATCGGATGCAATGTGCCAAACGGTTTCATCCTGTATACCCTGATTTTTCCCTATATACTGAATTACTTCGCCATCAGAATTAATAATGGCTGCCCCTCCCCTGTAGGTGCCAAAGGCAAACCTATTGTTTGCAAGTGCTACACCGCAGTAAACCCAGTTTTCTCTAAAAAAATTGCTGTCGTTGGTTGCAAAGGCTTTAATAGCTCCTAGTCCATTTAAATATTCATCAGTATTTAAACCACTTGTATCGTACAAGAAAAAACCATCGGACTGAGTTGCAATCAGAATCTCGCTATTATTGTATGGCAACATGGAATAAATGCGCTGTTGGGCAAATAACTCCCCATTGGGTACAAGAACGAAAGAATCGTTCTCGAGAACGGTAAGGCCAACTCCGGGCTGAACAGAGTAAACCCTACTATGTACAAAATATGTTCGATGGAAATATGTATTTGGGTAGTAAACTTCAACATCATACCCATTAACTCTAACAATACAGGAGTTTGAACTAAAAAAAACACCCTGTGAAGTAGCATAAACCTGACGTACCAAACCAATGGGTTGACAAAGCCCATTAAGTAGATGTTTAACAGAGTTATAGAATAATGTACCCACCGAATCGGGGGCAAGGTAGCCCATCTCATCCTGTGCGCCAACCCAAATACGCCCCTGATCATCTACATCGAGGCATCGGGCTACAGCTCCATAAATGGAGATAGTTCTCCAGTCGCTCCCATCAAATTCAAGAACCCCCGTGTTGTTAGCCGCATAAATTAACCCTCTCTTATCCTGCACCACAGACCAGTTTTGGTAGTGCCCCGAGTACTCCCTATACGAAAAATTTTTGTAGGGTTGCCTACCCAGCTCAACCGAAAAGCTATTAAATTGAAAGACAGTAAAACAAAACAGAATTATTGTGAGTCTTTTCATGAATAGTTATAAAAGGGTTCTTTAGGTAAAACGTAAGAACTGAAATGAAAACCTATTCCCAAAAATTGCTGTAAGATACATTGAATATGTTAACTAATACGATGAACGCCCGAAAATGTTATGTTCTACATTCTTTTCAGATATCTACTTGATTATAAGACGGGATGACTTTTAATTTGATAGATCCAGCTATTTTTAACAGTTCAAAATAACAACTGACTATGAAATGTTGTACCTTGCATTCGCAAATTTGCATTTTCTAATAATAATGAAAATGCATGGTTTTTTCATTTTTGGTTGAACATTTTTCGTGTTTTTGGGAAAGGAGGCTTTGGTTGGGCCTCCTTTTTTAATACTTATAAATGACCTAAATACATAGAAACCTCGAGGAGTTGACTTTGAATCCCTTCAATGTTCTTGCCTGAAAAAACGATTAATTTGCTGCCATTGGATTTAATTATAATCTGATTGTTCCCTGCCAAACGCTGTTCAACCAGTTCACGCTGCTCATTACTCTGAAATATTACATAAACCAGCTCTAACTTATCGCCATCATTTTGGAAAGGAGCAACCCAAATGCTATAATTATCAATCCCTTCGAAGGTTTTCTCTAAGGTTGAATATGCATTCTGAATGGCCAAAGGGCCATTTAATAGCTTGATTTTTGATTTGTCGATTGCTAAACTTTTTGATTCGAAAATGGCAGGTAGCACAAATTGCTTTGCTCGATGTTTTGCCACAATCTTCTTGGCTATTTGCGTGGCCAGCTCCATGCTTCGACTGGTTCCATTATAGGCAATTACCGAAATATACACGTTTCCGTAAGCTACCTGAACCTGATTTGGATTAATGCAATTGTATTCACCAATTTTCCCCTCGGCCTTACACGTGAACTTTGAAATACTATAAATTCCAAATGCCGCTTGGGGATTGGCCATTACATATACGTCAACCTTAAAGGGTTCCGATTCCCAAACAAAGTTTTGAGCCATCAACTCTTTAAAACCATACTCCAGGTATATATCTGCTCCACCATTGATGTAACCCCAAAGAGAACTCTCCCCATAAACAGAAAACCGTGTCTCCTCCATTCCAACCAAATCGGAACGGTTTAGCTTTAATGTTTCGGCACTCTGCGCAAAAGAAATAAACGATGAAACTGTTAATACTACACTAAATAGAAAACTTTTATACATTATTATTGTGATTAATGGTTTTCAAACTAATCTGCTCTGTTTCGCTTTCCCCCAATCCATAGCTTTTGGCCAGTCGCATAAATGTTTTACCGCCCTCGGTATCCTGCTGCTGTACTCCCATCTCAATACGCTTGTTTATTACCATATCGTAACCAACACGGTCAACTGCCACCGGATCGGTTCCCAAAAGCATGGTGTAGTATGGTAGAATAAACTGTGGATTGGCGCCTGGCCCTCCCTGATAACATCCTACAATACCGTCCACAATATTTAACACCACCTTATCGCGAACCGGAGGGAAAGCGCAAACCTGAGCTACTGTTTCGCTCCAAAGCTCCTTATGCAACCTCGATGTATTGGAGATTACGCCAAACCCAAGATTTTTAAGGCAAAGGGTTACCGATGCCCCAGCATTCTTTAGGATTGGAATATTAATAACCTTATCGAGTTCCTGGGTTAAAATTTTGGTAAAGTAAGAAAATTCTCCGGAGTTTACCATGTATGGTAGCGTGTACGCATCGTATTCCATTTCGGTTTTTGCCCAGTAATACCAGTCCTTGTCGATTCTCGATTCGCTATAAAGGTTACCCTCACCATCGTAGAATGAGCCAAGGGCATCTTTACACTCAGTTCCAACAATCCTAATTTCGGGGTACTTATCGGGAGTAAAACCCGCCTCGTGCAGCTGAAACTCCCTGCGATCCCAAATTGTAATATCGCTTCGCGGTATACCGGCCTCCTCAAGCTGCTCAATTACCGATTGCACCACCTCGTGTGATGTTGACAAAAGAGTTCCCCCAATGGGGTTCAACTTTAGGCCAATCCGTTCGCCAGGTTTTACAAACTGCAGCCAGGCTTCCTTCAATGTGTCGGCTCCAGTAAGGGCTAACAATCCATCGCTAATCATCTTGTAAACAGTGTCCTTATTTATCTGACGATCAGTATACGATTCCTGATTATGAACCTTTACAACCGTAGCTGGATACTTTCCGGGCATCGATTCGTCAACCTTAGGGTAAGCTAAAGCATCGTCGATATTGGTTTTTGGTTTCTCGGGCTGCTGACTTGCAGTGGCCGAGGCAATTGTCGACGAGAGGGGTAACATGGCGGCCCCAATGCCGCCAGCGGTAAGAACCTTGAAAAAATCTCTTCTTCCAAATCCCTTCCTGTTTTCCTTATTATCCATGGTAGTTTAGCGTAATGTTTACAATCAGAAATATGGTTATACTTTCTTTTGATATGATTGATATCAAAAGGTTTAGCAGGCATACAATAAAAAAACCATCATATTATAATGATGGTTTTTCTGTTGAAATGCGGTATGATAATTTTTATGCTACATATCGAAGGAGTTCTGCATCAAACCATCTAAAATTCGTGCAGCTTTCTCCTCATCGCTTAGGTTTAAAAACTCTTTTCGTTTTTGTTCAGAGTGAGCATTGAGCTCAAACTCAATTTGGCGCTTAAGCTCTGCCACCTCTGCCTCCTTGCGATTGGTTAAAAAGTTGCGAGCCACATTGGGGAAAAGTTCCAGAAGTAATTCTTCCTCCTCGGTTGCAGCCAGCTTAATTCCACCAAAATCTTCAAGAATTATAGGATTGTCCTGAGGTTTATAGCTACTCGAGTCGAAGGGTTCCTCATGGCGAACGCCACAAATCTTTTCTCTAAAATCGGGGTCAATGGCAATTGGCGTTTTCCCGTAAAGGCCTCGCACCAAATTTCGGAATTGTGTTGAAAGATTTGAGTACATATCCTCATCCTTTTGCTGCGAAACCACGCAGTTAACCGCCTGTGCTCCCACTATTTGGCTGGTTGGAGTTACCAGTGGTGGACAACCTGCATCTATGCGTACTAACGGAACGGTTTCAAGCACTTTGGGAAGTAGGTCGTCCATTTTCATCTGCCTAAGCTGAGCGATCATATTGGTATACATTCCACCGGGAATCTCGGCATCGCGCACGCGACTATCGGGAGCAATTAGATTAAACCACGCCTCAATGGCCAACGTAGCCTCAAGCAGATCATCGAACTTGTTGGTGTTAGCGTAGATAATGGCATCGTCAAATAGCTTATTAATCTCTTCGGGTAAATCGTCGGCGGTAATATCAAAATCGATGGGAAACTGTTTGTAGGAATCAAACTCTACCAGCTCTTTCCGGATGGTTTTCAACTCATTGTTGATTTTAACAACCGCATCGAGGTTAACGCCAGTATCCAATGCCAGCTTATCGGCAAAAATCTGCACAATCTCAAATGCTGGTGCAGCAGGGCCTCCCGCAAGCGTAAGTATTGATGTATCAACAATATCAACCCCATTAACAATGGCCATTAGGGTCGATGCTAAACCGTAACCGGGTGTACAGTGCGTGTGAAAATCGATGGGCAGTTTTACATCTGTCTTTAACCTGCGAATCAACTCGCCCGACTCCTCGGGGGTAATCAGGCCTGCCATATCCTTTATGGTGATCATATCGGCGCCCATAGCCTCAAGTTCCTTGGCTTTTGCTATAAAATATTCGATATTAAAAACATCGGTGGGCAACTTTTTCCGCTTTATAAAGGCCATGGCCTTTTGCTTGGCGGTAAACTTGGGGTTCACCGTATAGCAAACGGCACAATCGGCCAATCCACCATTATCCTTAACATACTTAATGGTCGATTTCATGTTATCGAGGTCATTAAGGCAGTCGAAAATGCGCATAATGCCAATTCCTCCTCTAACCGCCACGCGGTTAAATCCTTCGATTACTGTTTCTGGGTATGGATCGTAGCCAAACAGATTTCGGCCACGCGATAAGGCCGTAAGCCTGCTAGCACTACCAATGGCATCGCGAATCATCATAAGTCGGTACCATGGATCCTCATTAAGATAGCGCATAACGCTATCGGGCACTGCACCGCCCCAAACCTCCATGGCATAAAACCCAGCCGTACGGTAATACGGCAAAGTGCGTTCAACCTGAGCATTGCTCATTCGGGTAGCCAACATCGACTGCTGGCCATCGCGAAGGGTTAGGTCGCGGATAAGCAACTTACCCTTAAACTGAATCTTTTTCCGTGCTTCGGCCTTCTCCACACGACGTCTGGATTTAATGATTTCGTGCTCAGCCTTACGTTGATTATATAGGAAATCCTTAGCTACTGCGGGGAATAACTCCAGCAACAGGTACTCCTTATCGTCCTTGGCCAGCTTAACGCTTCCAAACTCCTTTAGAATAGGATTCTCGGGTGATTTGTACTTAGTTAAATCGTAGGGCGACTCCTCGCTAAAACCACAAATCTTTTTGCGGAACTCTCCCTCGATGGGGATTGGTGTTTGGCCGTATTCCCCTTTAACCAGGTTAAAAAATTGGTTGGAAATATTTGAGTAGAATGGTTTTCCAGCATTCTCATCGAGTACACAGTTTACAGCCTGCGCACCCACTATCTGACTCGATGGGGTAACCAACGGGGGACAACCCGCATCGAGACGCACCACTGGCACAACCTCGAGCACACGGTTTAGAAGATGATCGAGCCCGAGGGACTTGAGCTGCGAGAGCATATTGGTGTACATCCCGCCGGGAATCTCCGCGTTCTTAACACGTTCATCGGGAGCGGGAAAGTTGAAATGGTGCTCAATGGCATGACAAGCAGCGAGCAGCTCCATCTCCTTACCTTCCTGAGTAAAACGAACTGCATCGGCAAAAAGCGAATCTACATTCTCAGGAAGGATATCCTTTGCAATATCGAAATCGATAGGTATTTGTTTGTAGCTATCGACACTAGCAAGGCTGTTTATCCTAATATCCTTAAGAATCCGATTTAGCTCAGCAATAACTTCAATATCTCCATCGATAGTGATGCCTAACTTTTTACAGAAAAGGTAAACCAACTCGTACGATGGACCGGCGCTTCCGCCTGAGAAAAATAGCAGGTTGGTATCTACTATATCGACTCCATGAATAATGGCCATAAAGGTAGATGCCAACCCATAACCGGGAGTACAGTGGGTATGAAAATCGACAGGAATGCTAAGGGTTTCCTTCAGCTTAGCTATGATTTTTGCAGTCTCGAGTGGCGATGCCAACCCGGCCATATCCTTAATGGTGATCATGTCGGCGCCCAGGGCCTCAAGTTCCTTGGCTTTGGCTACAAAATAATCGACATCAAAAATTTTATCTGGCAAATTCTTGATGGTAAGTTTTGCCCGCAATTCCTCCTTTTCAGGCATTTTGGGATCGATGGTGTAGCACACGGCACAATCGGCCAAACCGCCTGCTTCCTTAACGTACTTTATGGTCGATTTTATGTTTTCAGTATCGTTCAAACAGTCGAAAATACGCATTATGCTGATGCCCGATTTTACCGCATGACTGTTAAAACCCTCGATCACCGACTCGGGGTAAGGGCTGTAACCAAATAGGTTTCGGCCACGCGAAAGGGCAGTTAGCTGCGATGCATCACCAATCTCTTTCTTAATTGACTCAAGCCTATTCCAAGGGTTTTCGCCCAAAAATCGCAAGATGGAATCGGGCACTGCCCCACCCCAAACCTCCATGGCATAAAACCCCGCATTTCTAAAAAGGGGTAAAACCTTATCAACCTCAACCTGCTGCATGCGAGTGGCAAAAAGCGATTGCTGCCCATCGCGTAGGGTTAAATCGCGAATTTTCAGATGTCTGCTCATAGTAAACTAATAAAAAAGGTGGTGATTAAATACTATGTAAATGTACCCAAAGGTTGAACAAAAAGTTGCGAATTACACCCTGATAATTTTAGGTTGTTCAACATGTTTGCATATTTGCAAAAAAAGCCCCAATTCCGGGGCTTTTTTTCCTATTGCTGTATAGTATCTAGTGTCTGTGATATACTTTACACACGATTTTCCAACCGTCATCGAATTTGTATAGGTACATGTAATCGGTGAAGATTATTTTTCCTCCCCTAAGCAGCTCGAACTTAACCGATGCCGTACCACCAGTAATATCTACCTCAAGGAACTTAACATCGATTCGCTCCTTTTTCTGATCGGGATTATTTGCCCTGCTGGTTTCGATGCGCTCAATCCAGTCGGCAATGGCAAAGCGGGTAAGCTCCCCATTGGTATTCGACAGCATTTCAAACCCTGGATGAAATCCAGCTTTAATATCATCAATACTCCCATTGTTGTGAATGCCCTCAACGTAGGCCTTAGTGATTACTTGCTTAACAGCCTCAACCTCGGGGTCGATAGGTTTGGCGCATCCCCATAATAACAATAGCAGAAATGAAATACAGAAAATAGATTTCATAGTCTAGATATTTTTAGTTGGATACTGAGCCTCACGCTCCATGGCCTGCTTTAGCCATTCGGGAACAACAGTTTCCATAAACACTTTTTTATGGGCGTTCAAGGTTTTCATATCAAGCCCAATTAGCTCCTGGGCTTTAGCTTTGGTTGAAATATCGGGCATTGGAACTGGACTCGAATACCCTAAGCTTGCCAAAACTCGTGAAACCTCGAGGCGAGCTTCTTGCGCTTTCTCTAGGCCAAGACCGATAACTCTAGCGCTCTCGAAAGGAGCGTGGAATGAGGCACCATGGCTAGCTGCAACATAATCCCAGCGCCACTGTGCACCCCTAATAAGCTTAAGGGCTTTCTCCATCTGTTTCTCGTTTGCTCCCTTGTCCCAGGCAAACTTGGCCTCGATATGGGCTTTTGCCAAAACCTCCTCGAGTAGAGTACGGGTTTGGTGTAACGCATCCTGTCTTTGGTAAACGTTTTGAACCATCTTCTGCGCATCTTCGCGATGACAAACACCGCACGTATTGGCTACATCATTTAATGGGCTTTGTATATGGTGATTAGTGAATTTAACACCACCCTGGCTCTTATAAGGCATATGGCAATCGGCACAGGAAACACCGCGATCGTAGTGCACTCCAAAACGGAAAATCTCATAATCGGGGTGCTGGGCTTTAATCATTGGGGCACGGCTTAGCTTATGAGTCCAGTCCGAAAATTTAATCTCATCGTAGTAGGCTTCCATATCCTCCATGCCAAACCCCTTGTCCCAAGGGAAAGTAAGGTATTTTCCTTCTCCCTTAAAGTAGTACTCCACATGGCACTGAGCGCAAACCAGCGAACGCATCTCCTGATGAGTAGCTTTTGCAACATCCTTGCCTTGGCGCTGGAACGCCTCAATAAGTCCTGGTCGTGTGATTTGAAGCTGCATGGTTTTGGCATCGTGACAATCGGCGCAGCCGATGGGATTAACCACCTGTGGTCCCAGCTCCGAAAGTGTAGATGAGTAAAACTCAGCAATTCCCATTTCCTTCATTAAGCGGGGAACATCGGGGCTCTTACAGGTCCAGCAGGTTCCGGGTTGTGGGCCATCGCCAGGTTTCAACGGTGAGCCAATTCGCAACGATTGCCGAACATCGTCAACCGCGTGCATGTGCCCTCGCCCCTGCCGGTAATCCATGGCAAAAGCATAACCAGCCCAAAGGACAACCAGTTCGGGATATTCTGCCAGCATATCAATTTTTTGCGCACCATAATACTTGCTTTTGAAGGTTGTATCGGCAGTTTGCTTGTAGGTTTCGTACTGTCGGGGAAAGTTCATGCCCCAAACTTCGAGTCGTGGCTCCCACTGCTCATGTTCAACCTGTGGGGTATAGGCAAATACTGCTTCGGCACGCCTTTCCACGATAGAAGAAGCAAGTAATCCGAGGAAAAAAACGATTACCATAGTGCCTAAAAAGAATACCCAACCTAGCCAAGGTTTTTCCTTAATCAATTCTCCAATTGGTTTCATGTGTTTATGTTTTAGGTTTACTTTGTTATTCTATATCTAATTCTCCATTATTTTCTTAAGCCAAGCAGGCACAGGGCTCTCGAGTAGCGGAACAAGTGCATAGGGCGTTGTTGATAATCCCTTTACTCTACCGTGGGGTGCTTCGCGATGGCATTCCCAACATTTACGCTCCTTACGTTGTTCGTTTTGGACAAACTCGGGACGCATCATTCGAGTATCGGTAATTACATTAGAATGGCAACGAATGCAGTTGTTTTGAACAGCGTTGGCACCTGCTTCCTTAATCTGTATAACCTGAGGTTCGGCTCTAAGGGTAAAAATTGTGGCATGCCTTAAGCCATCCATCGCCTTAAAGTAGTAGTGATTAACCACATTATTATGGGGAACATGGCAGTCGTTGCAGTTTGTATACTCACGATGAGCGCTATGCGCCCATGTTGAGTACTGTGGCGCCATAATATGACAGTTAATACAGGTTAGGGGACTGTCGGAGAGGTACGACGGGGCTTTGGAAATATGGAACGAGAAAGCCCCAAGGCCAAAGAAAATTCCCAGCAGGATAATTACGGGTAATTTCCACCTATCGGGTGGAATAAAGATGCGAATGAACTTTTGCATAGCTAAACTTTTGGGGTTTAGGAATTGTAGTGCAATTTAAAAAAAATAAAGATTGTTGTACAATACATCTTAAT
>CAZBBA010000056.1:0-27065 GCA_964490015.1 uncultured Rikenellaceae bacterium | reverse complement strand
GAAGGGTTTAAAGTTTAAAGTTCATAAAGTTTAAAGTTCATAGAGTTTGGGGTGATTTGTTGACCTGCCTGACGCAGGCTGGTTGACTGATTGATTGATTGACAGTCTGGCCGACTAGGCGCACCGTCAAGACAAGCAGGGACAACCAACAACTCATAACTAATCTAACTTTTCGACTATTTGCTTTCGACTAAAAAAAACGAAGCAAGCACCCCAAGGCACTTACTCCGTTCTTTCGTTTAAATATCAAAATAGTTGTCTACTCCAGTTCCCGCTCCACATCCTTATCGCCACGACCCGAAAGATTTACGATGGCCAAATCGCCTTTGCCCTTAAGCATTTTGGCGGCTAGTGCAACAGCATGGCTCGACTCAACCGCTGGGATAATGCCCTCAAGGTGCGATAGCAACTTGTAGCCCTCAATGGCTTCCATATCGGTAACAGGGAAGTAATTTGATCTGCCCGTGTCCATTAAATAGGCATGCTGTGGGCTAATTCCAGGGTAATCTAGTCCAGCTGCAATAGAATGCGACTCAACCGGATTTCCATCGGCATCCACTAAGCAGTACGAGTAAGTTCCCTGAAAAACGGCTGGTTTACCCAGCGATAGCGTTGCGGCGGTATTGTCGAGCGTTGCGTTTCCTCCTCCTTCGGCTCCATAAATTTTTACTTTCACGTCATCTAAAAAGCCCGAGAATAGTCCTATAGCATTGGAACCACCACCAACGCAGGCAAAAATCGATTGTGGCAATCTGCCTTCGGCATTTAGGATTTGCGCTCGGGCTTCCTGTCCAATTACGCTCTGGAAGTAACCCACCATCCGCGGATAGGGGTGAGGCCCAACCTGCGAGCCCAGCAGGTAATAGGAGTTGGGATGCTCAATGTAGTAACCCAGGGCAGCATCAACAGCATCCTTTAGGGTTTTTGTGCCTAGGTCGGTGGCAATAACCTCTGCCCCTAAAAGTTTCATGCGCCTAACATTAAGCGATTGGCGTTCAACATCAATAGCGCCCATAAAAACCTTGCAGGGTATGCCCATTAGCGCTGCTGCTGTGGCTGTTGCCACGCCATGCTGTCCGGCGCCCGTTTCGGCAATAATCTCCTTGGCGCCCATTCGTTTAGCAAGGATTATCTGCCCAATGGTATTGTTAATTTTGTGTGCTCCGGTGTGGTTTAAATCCTCGCGCTTTAGGTAGATAGTTGAACCAATGTGTTCACTCAATCGGCGTGCATAGTATAGTGGCGATGGCCTTCCCACATAGGTTTTAAGATAATGAATAAACTCCTTTTGAAACGTTTCGGTGCGAACCTCCCTGTCGAATGCTTCGGCAAGCTTAGCCAAAGGCTCGGCAAGTACAGAGGGAACGAACGCACCACCGTAGTTTCCGTACATTCCATCGCTATGGTTTAGCATTGAACTTAGGGGCGATACTTGAACTTGTGTGGTTGTGATATTTGTGGTTTCCATAATTCCTGTTTTTTACTGATTTTAACTTTTATTTAATTTTGTTGATTCAATCAACCTGCCAAAGGCAATCATCCAATCCTGCCAGAGGCAGGCAATCAATCAATCATTTCTCGTGCACATTATAGCATTGCACACAGCGCCCACGTAGGGCGCACGCTTTTGCGTTGGCGGGGAAGCCCCGCCAACGCCATGTCCAAATCAGTATTAGAAAAAAATGGTTCAAAATAGTGAGTTGATGCGATTAAAAAAAAGAAAGGCCGCAGGGGTTACCTGCGGCCTTATATGGTTACTTGAGTAGTAGCAATAAGGTTAACGCCCCCTAGTTTGAGAGTTTTTACCTTGCCACCACCAAGAAATGCTAATCATTGCTGTCATTTTGCTATATTCTTACTCCGCAAATTAAAATACATTTATTTTGATAACCAAACATTATCTTAAAAAAATTATGCGAGAATATTTTTTCTACCTGGGAATAAGTACGATAGAATAATAAAAACTATCAACGAGGCGGTGATGCCAAAAATATTGGGATCTAAGTTAAATGGTAGATTCACCCCTAGTATGGTGAGCGTTAGGGTTGTACCGCCCCCAACAAGCATACCCCAAAATGCCCCTATGGTACTCCCACGTTTCCAGTAAAATGCGCCCAGAACGGGAATAAACAGTCCGCTTACCATAAATGCGTAGGAGTAGAGCATTAGCTCCAGCACATTCTCCATTTGCCAGGCAAGGAGTAGAGCCAACACACCAATAATAAGCGTTATTACCTGCGAAATTCGTAGCGTAGATTTTTGCCCCTCGGGCAATTTAAACAGCTTACGCAGGATATCGGTCTGCACGTTGCCCGATGCTGCCATGAGACAGCTATCGGCAGTTGACATGATGGCCGAGAAATACGCCGACATCATAAGCCCCATTAATCCCACGGGCAGTATGGTGCGGAGGAGAAGGGGTAAAGCCATTTCGGCATCCAAATCGCTGCCGGGGCCAAAATCCATATAGGCAAACATACCATTCTCAAAGGCTACTCGGGCAAAAAGCCCAAGGATAACACCCATAAATGCCATTAGGGGCCACTCAAAAATTCCTGCAATATACCACGCACGTTGAGCCTCTTTGGCGGTGCGTGTAGAGTAGATACGTTGGTAAAGCGTCATTCCCACAAACCAGATGGGGATAATGGTTACTGCCCAGTTTAGCAGCGTTTGCCATTCCAGATTGTTGAGTGCCATGAAGTCGTGCGATAGGGTTTCCCTTATGGCCTCCATTCCGCCAATGGATTGGTATCCCAAAGGAATCCCAATGAGTATGAGCCCAGCCATTAGTATAATCCACTGGAAAGTATCGGTGAAAATCACCGCTTTTAACCCTCCCATTACAGTGTATAGCACGGCTATTACACCCATTATTATTAGGGCGGTATTCAAATCAAGATTTTGGAACGATGCCGATGCCAGCTTTGCACCTGCAAGTAGCTGCGAGCTGGTGAAACCTATGTAACCAATGGCTGAGATTATGCCAGCCAATAGGGCAACCCTAGGACTATAGAAGTGTTCAAAAAGTTGAGGAAACGTAAAGAGTTTAAGTTTAGATGCTATTTTACTAGCTTTGGGTATAAGGAAAACAGCACTAAGCCATGCGCCAATAAGGCCAGTGAATAGCATCCACGATCCCGATAAGCCCATAATAAACCCAAGACCACCAAGGCCAATGGAGAACCCGCCCCCCACATCGGTGGCTACTACAGATAGCCCCACATGAAAACTGCTCATGGTGCGGCCACCTACATAGTAATCGTCGGCATTTTTGTTCCTTCGGAGGAAGTAGTACCCAATACCAAGCACAAAAATCATGTAAACTACAAATACGGAGAGGTCGATAATATGCATAATACTAACTTTTTGCTGCGTTGTGAATGCTTAAGGAGTGCAGCTAGATTTAATTCGAAAAATTTGATCCATGGGTGATCATGCAGATTTGCAATCCCGATTCCCATATCACAAATCTATGTTTTTGAAATCTAAATATCAAAAAAAGTTTACTACAGGACTGATAATCTTATGCTTGCTAATACTATTATTATCCTATGCTAAAATGGTTGAATATACTTGACCGGAACCTCAATATTTTGTATATTACCAGTGAATCCTTTAAAATGATAATGCTATGGACGGCAAACTAATTGTAATAGCCAACGAGACCTATACCAGTGCGTTAGTTCTCCAGAGTTACTTGGAGTCCAATGGTATAAAGTGCTACCTAAAAAACGTGAACCTAGTACAGCCTAACGTTTCAGATAATGTAAAGGTTCAAATATCCGAAACCGATGCCGAAAAAGCCATTAAACTTTTAGCCGAATACCAACAGGAACGGGTAAAAGGTGAGGCATTGCCCCGTAAAATTCTGGTTCCAATCGATTTTTCGGAACACTCCAGAAATGCAGCATTCTTTGCGCTTAAGGTGGCAAATATCTATAAAGCTGAGGTAAAAATACTCCACGTATTCAATTCGCCAATAGTGGATATGATACCATTCACCGATGCGGCAAGTATCCAGATTGATGTTGATATCAGCTACCAAATTCTTCAGAAAACGGCCAAGGAAAACCTTATCAAGTTCTTTAACAAGCTGCGGAGTAATGCCGACCAGAATGATATGAAAAACCTTAAAATTGGCTATTCGCTCCGCGAGGGATTTGCTGCCTACGGCATTATTGATATGTGCAAAAGGTACAAGCCCGGCATGGTAATTATGGGAACCAAAAGCGAGGGTTTTAGAAGTACCGAGCTGGTTGGCAGCATTGCTGCCGAGGTGGGGAAAGAGACTAAGATCCCTATTCTGGTGATTCCCGAAAAGGCCAACCTAAAGGATATTGCTGAGGTTAAAAATGTACTTTATGCCACCCGATTTGACGATAACGACTTTATAGCCATTCGTAAACTGATGACAATCCTCTCCGGATTCCATGTGAAGCTGGTTTGTGCAAATGTTACAGATGACCCAGAAAATAGAATTGCCCAAGCAAAGATGAGCAACCTGAAGGAGTACGCTAAGAAAACCTTTAAGAAATCTCAAATCGATTTTGAGATCATTAGGGGAAAAAGTGCTTCCGAAGGTTTTAGGGATTATATTGCCGTTAAGGATATCGATTTAATGGCCATAACCCTGCATAAACGTAGTATTCTGGAGCGAATCTTTAACCCATCGCTTACCCGAAAAATGCTGTCCGAAGCGGATGTTCCATTGCTAATCTTTTCGGAATAGCAGCTGAAGTATAAATTTAAAAAGGCCAAACGAATGAGATCGCCCATTCGTTTGGCCTTTTTAGCACATTACCTCTAATTTTACTACTGCATATTATGGAATACGTTGGTTACATCCTCATCCTCATCCAACTTTTCCAATAGCTTGTCCAAATCTACCTGTTCCTCCTCGGTTAGATGCTTGGTTTCGTTGGGTATACGTTCAATTCGGAACGATTTGATGTTAAACCCATTCTCCTCCAGATATTTCTGAATTGGGCCAAAACCGGTAAACTCGGCGTAAATCATAAAGCCATCCTCTTCGGCAAACACTTCCTCAACTCCAAAGTCGATCAACTCCAGCTCCAGCTCCTCCAAATCTACTCCCTCTTTAGTCTCAACCTGAAAGGAGCACTTGCGGTCGAACAGGTAATCGAGCATACCAGTTGTACCCAAGGAACCTCCATACTTGGTGAAGTAGCTACGCACGTTGGCCACGGTACGGGTTGGATTATCGGTTGCGGTTTCAATCACAATGGCAACGCCATGAGGGCCTTTGCCCTCGTAAACCACCTCCTTGTAATCCTTGGTATCCTTATCGGTTGCCTTCTTAATTGCCCTCTCCACGTTATCCTTGGGCATATTCTCCGACTTAGCGTTCTGAATGGCCAAGCGCAGCCTGGGGTTTGTTTCGGGGTGTGGCCCACCGGCTTTGGCGGCAAGGGTAATCTCTTTCCCAATTCGCGTGAATACCCTGGCCATATTGCCCCAACGCTTTAGCTTACGGGCTTTTCTATATTCAAATGCTCTTCCCATTTTGTTAGATATTTATTTCGATGTGCAAAAGTATTAAACTATCGCTTACCGCCTTGCAAGATTTACATGTTTTTTAGCGAAAAGATGAAAAAAAACAGTATTCTATGTACCAATGGTTTTTGTCAGTAGTGATGTAACACAATCACTTAACCAGCATCAAACCCACCCTAACGCCCAATTACTCTTTGCTGGTGACTTTTGTTACAGTCTTCTTTATCATACACAAATAACAGGTATTCTGATATATAATAAATACTTATTCTTTCTCCTCTTTTTTTTGATGAAAAATTTGCAATTCGGTAATAAAGTATATTACATTTGTATTATACATCTTGTTTTATACATCTTATGTAAATTAAATTCTACATGAAAAAAGACCTACTAACAGAACTACTCACGGCGTGGGAGGATACCTATAAGAAAGGTCAGCTCACGCTTTGGATATTTCTTTCCCTAAAGGACGACAAGAAATACGTGGAGGAGATTAAGTCCTTTGTGGAGGAACAATCGAATTATACCATGACCTGCGAGGAGCAGAGTCTGTATCGAACCTTGCGAAAGTTCCAGCATCTTGGGGTGGTTGATTACGAGTCGGGTAAGGGAAATAAAGGTCCCGAGCGTAAGTACTACTTTTTAACTGAACTTGGATTGACGTTGCTCAACCAGTTTGTTGAGCGAAATATCAGCCTATTCTTTAATCAACGAGTAAAACAACTTTTAAATTTGGAGGAACAACAATGAAATACTTAACCGTTAACCAGCTGCGCTTTGGTGCAGCACTTCTGGTGCTTACCATCGTATTTCGGATAGGATTAAGCCGTTTGCTCGATGCTAACGAGTTTACCACTGTATGGATTATCGCAGTGCTTTACGGTGTGGCAGTTTTTGCTGCAGGTTGGATTTTTGGTCGAAAGGATAACGAAACGCTACCCCTTTACGATATAGGGTTTCGGTTCCATTTAACCACGTACATTATTTGTAATGCTGTAGCCGAAATCCTGTTCCTGCTTGAATTAAACTCAAAATATGAGAACATAAACGTTGTGCATTTAACGGCTATTTACTGGGGAGTATTTCTACTGATTCACTTCATCGTATTTTTATCGACTCGTAGAAATGCCATTAAAGGCATTAATAAGTCTGAAATATTTGAGTAAGGTTAAAACATTCAATATCATCTTGCCATAGCAAGCGATTTTAATTCCTTTGGCATTTTTTCGATGGCATAGCGGAGCGCTGTGCGGGGCATAGTTGCTTTGTGGTTCATAACAAAAGCAAAAACCTCCTGTTGATGTTCTTCGCTTGCCGCTTTTAGCATCCAACCGTATCCCTTCTGCACCAAATCGTCCTTGTCGTGCAGTAGTTGGCTCGCTATTTCAAAGATATCGGGCAAAAACAATCCCCTACGGGCTGGGATTATCAACGTTACCGCAGCGGCTCGTCGTACCCAACGATTTGGCGATTTTGCCCACACCTTAAGTATTTCAATATAGCTGGGGTACATCATTACAAACGATCCAACCGTATGGTTGCACAACGTATCGCACGATGCCCAGTTTGACACATAGTTTGTAACCCAACGCTCAAAGATTTCAAAATCCTCAGGGGTGTACTGCTTGTGCAAAAAATCTGCCCAATTGCAGGCAATAAACGATTCCTCGATATAACCCGACTGCCAAAGCTCGTCGCAAAGGGCGAAAATTTGGCTTTTTGGTAAGGTTTTAATCTCCTGAAAGTACTCTTTGGCGATTCTGCTGACAATTGCAGTTTTGCAACCGTGAGAAACTACCTGCTCTTTAAAGAATCGCTTGGTGCTTTCCTGCGTTACAGAATCGGCTTGCTGGCTCAAGTGTAAACGGATTTGTAAGATTAAATTCTTCATTTATATATATTTATCATTTCAAGCAAAGTTAAATCAATTTTACTTTAACCGCTCTACAAAATCGTATTTCCAAAGTATATATTATCAACACCATTAGGAGTTGTAGTTTTATTTGCAACCTTATCTAATTGTTCGTAGGGTAATAACAAACCTTTGCTTTTTTTAACACTTCTTAACGCTGTAACCCCCATTAATTCTGCATATTTGTGATCCGATTAATGTATGTAATCAGTTAATTTTAACAATACAAAAATTCGCATTACAATGAACGACACATCAACAGTAAACATTAAGGAGCTGAACGAACGAATAAGGCTTGAGAGCTCGTTTGTTGATATTATCAATATGGAGATGAACAAGGTGATTGTTGGCCAAAAGCATCTTGTGGAATCGCTCCTAATTGGCCTGCTGGCCGATGGACATATCCTACTTGAGGGTGTACCTGGTTTGGCAAAAACTTTGGCAATTAATACGCTGGCAAGCACTATAGACGCGAGCTTTGCCCGCATACAGTTCACTCCCGATCTGCTGCCCGCCGACCTAATTGGAACAATGGTTTACAGCCAAAAACAGGAGGAGTTTCATGTGAAGAAAGGGCCAATTTTCACCAATTTTGTTCTGGCCGATGAGATTAACCGTGCCCCTGCAAAAGTACAAAGTGCACTGCTCGAAGCGATGCAGGAACGGCAGGTAACCATTGGCGACGAAACCTTTAAACTGCCCAACCCATTTCTGGTTATGGCTACTCAAAACCCCATAGAGCAGGAGGGAACCTATCCGCTTCCAGAAGCACAGGTGGATCGTTTTATGCTTAAGGTTAAGATCACTTACCCCAAGGTTGAAGAGGAGAAGTTGATTATACGTCAGAATGTGGCATCGTCTTTCCCACAAGCCACAAAGGTGGTTAAACCCGAGGATATCACCAAGGCGCGCGCCGTAGTTCGCGATGTGTACATGGACGAGAAGATCGAGAAGTACATTGTTGATATCGTTTTTGCAACTCGATTCCCCAAGGAGTATAAACTCGAGAAATTTGAGAATATGATTGCCTATGGTGGATCGCCCAGGGCAAGTATCAACCTTTCGCTAGCCGCCAAAGCCTACGCATTCATTAAACGTAGAGGTTACGTAATTCCCGAGGATGTGCGCTCGGTTTGCCACGATGTGCTTCGTCACCGTATTGGCTTAACCTACGAAGCCGAGGCAGAAAATATCACCAGCGAGGATATTATCACTGAGATTTTAAATACCATAGAGGTGCCATAGCATGATTAACCTATACCGAACTCTTGCAGTTACATCGCTGATGATGTTCGCAGTTTTGGGCATTAGCCAGAACTACATTGGACTGCATAAAGACGAGATTCGGGAAAAGGTGAATAAGGAGTTAAAGGGTTTTGCTTTCGCAAAGGAGATTTTTAATAACGACAGGAGTTTCATAAAGTTCGAGAATACCTTTGAGGAACAAACGCTGATTTTTATGCTAAATGCCGAGGGTTACTGTACCTCCGTATCGCGAATGTACAACACCTGGCTTTTTAATCGCTTACGCGATGACCTTACAGCAAAATATGGGAAAAGCAAGAACCTTAAGTGGATTGAGCTGATTGATGGGAAAAAATATGAGGTTGAGCTGGTTAAGGGGGAATGGTTTGTAACGGTGGTTACGAGGCAAAAGAAAAGTTAAGCGCATTAGTGTATAAATTGGTAACCCTTGCTACAGAACATTAAAACGATAAACTGTGGAAGCATCTGAATTACTGAAGCGAGTACGCAAAATTGAGATAAAGACCAGAGGTCTCTCCAGGCAAATTTTTGCCGGGCAGTACCATAGTGCTTTTAAGGGACGAGGTATGGCCTTTAGCGAGGTGCGTGAGTACCAGTATGGCGACGATATCCGCAACATCGACTGGAACGTGACGGCTCGATTTAACCAGCCGTTTGTAAAGGTTTTTGAGGAGGAGCGGGAGCTCACCGTAATGCTTTTAATAGATGTAAGCGGTTCGCGAATGTTTGGCTCCACCAACCTGTTGAAGAAAAACCTAATTACCGAGATATCGGCAGTTCTGGCCTTTTCGGCCATTCAAAACAACGATAAAATTGGGGTGCTAATGTTTAGCGATAAGGTGGAGAAATTTATTCCTCCCAAAAAGGGTCGAACTCACATTCTACACATTATCCGCGAGCTTATAAACTTTACGCCAACTAGCGAAGGAACCGATTTGTCCGAAGCGTTGCGGTACTTAACCAATGCTATCAAAAAACGTTGTACCACTTTTATCCTGAGCGATTTTATGGATTTTGAGTCCAACAGCGTGACACCGAAATTTACCAATGCTCTAACCATTGCGGGTAATAAGCATGATGTGGTGAGCGTGAGGGTTTACGATCCCCGCGAGGTGGAGTTACCTCCTATTGGACTAGTAAAAATGAAGGATGCCGAAACAGGAGGCTATACTTGGATAGATACCTCCAGCAAATCGGTACGCGATACATACAATAAGTGGTGGAGTAATACAGAGTTATCGCTTAAGCAAACCTTTTCGCGCTGCAAGGTCGATTCGGTTAGCATAGCAACCGATGAGGATTATGTTAAACCGCTGATCAAGCTGTTTAAGCAGCGTGCTTAAAACTGATTTTTTTGCAATGAAACGATTACATAAATATTGGCTACTTACAAAAAAGGGTATCGCGCTGGCAGTGTTCATATTGCTGTTTGGAGCATCGCACACAGCCCTTGCACAGCGCCCCACATTTAGCTTTCAGGCGCAACTCTCGGCCGATAGCATTCTTATTGGCGACCACGTAGAGCTAACCATTCAAGCATCGCTGCCCGACGGTTACGCCTTGCAATTTCCATTCTTTGCAGATACATTGATAACGGGGATTGAGGTTCTAGGCCAACCAATTATCGATACTGTTCCTAAAAAAACGGGAGAGAGCGAATATATATATCGTCTAAAACTAACATCTTTTGATGCTGGTTACTATAGGATTCCACCTTTCCGACTCCCATTCTCAATTGGTGATGTGAAGGATACGGCACAAACCTCACCTATTTGGTTTTTGGTAAATACATTACCACCCGATAGCACCATTGCTACTATCTACGATATTAAGCTACCTATGGCTGAGCCATTGACATTTGCCGAGGTTGCACCATGGATTGGTGTTAGCTTGCTACTAGCTGCAATAATAGCATTGCTGGTTTACTACCTGGTTAAAAGGAAGAGAGGCGAACACGTATTTTTCAATGCCAAACCAGCAGAACCACCTCATATTATTGCCCTTAGAGGATTGGCGAAGATAAAGGAGCAAAAACTATGGAGTACCGATAATCACAAGCAATACCAATCGGTTCTTACCGATATCATCAGAAATTATATTGATGGTAGATTTGGTGTGCCAGCCATGGAACAAACCACTCACGAAACCATCCGTAGCCTTAAAGGGATAGATTCAATAGATGCAAAATTGTTAAACGATTTGCAGGACACTCTTTCGCTCGCCGATTTGGTAAAGTTTGCCAAGTTCACGCCCAATGTTGCTGATAATGAAGCTGGACTCAGCTTTGGTTTCCGCTTTGTAAACGAGACCAAGGTTGAAGAGGTTGACAAGGAAGTAGTTGAAGAAACACAACCCCAAGAGAGCAGCTCGTCTCAGAATATTTCAAAGGCTTTACCCGTTGAACCTACTAAAACATCAGAGAAATGAGCGGACTAAGCTTTGCACATCCCAAATTGCTGTACCTACTCTTGCTAATTCCAGCATTTGTAGCCTGGTACATATTTAGGCAGAAAGATTCGCGGGCAAGTTTGCAAATGTCCACCCTGATGCCTTTTGGTGGAGCTCCCGTTTCCATAAGGGTATACTTAAGGCATTTACCATTTGCCCTGCGCATGATTGCCATTGCCTTGATTATTATTGTGATGGCTCGCCCACAGTCATTTAATGTTACTCAAAATATTGAGACCGAGGGTATCGATATTATGATTGCTCTTGATATATCCACCAGCATGCTGGCGCAAGATTTTAAACCCGATAGGTTTGAAGCAGCCAAGGATATCGCCATTCAATTCGTTTCGGGTCGCCGAAACGATAGGATAGGGTTGGTGATTTTTGCTGGCGAAAGTTTTACCATGTGTCCTCTTACAACCGATTTGCGAACCGTGGCCAACCAGTTTAAGGATATCAAAATGGGACTTATTGAAGATGGTACAGCCATTGGAGTTGGGTTGGCCACAGCTGTTGCCCGCCTAAAAGAAAGCGATGCCCAAAGCAAGGTTGTAATTCTACTAACCGATGGAGTGAATAATCGGGGGGAAATAGCTCCTCTCACCGCTGCCGATATTGCCAAAACATTTGGTGTAAGAGTTTATACTGTTGGAGTGGGGACTCATGGTACTGCACCCTATCCGGTTCAAACCCCTTTTGGAACCCGAATGCAGGATATGAAAGTTGAGATTGACGAGGATGTACTCAAGGAAATTGCCAGCATAACTGGTGGCCAGTATTTTAGGGCAATCGATGGTAAAGGGTTGGCACAAGTGTACGAACAGATTGATCAGCTGGAAAAGACTAAGATTGAAATGGTTGAAACAACCCGAAAGAGCGAGGAGTTTGCCAAGTATGCCATTATAGCCATTTTACTTCTTGGACTCGATATTCTGCTGCGAACAACGATATTACGTAGTGTACCATAGTTAAATGTTTTATGCAAAATGATAATTTTTGTGGCATGTCGGTAGGTCTCATTTTCTATAAACGAGTTTAACTGAAATAATAAAAAAACTATGTTTCGATTTGCAAGTCCCGAATATCTATATATCCTACTGGTAATCCCAGTTTTGGTCGGGTTATATGTTTTCGCGTCCTATACCCGAAAGGAAAGTCTCAAAAGATTTGGAAATCTTGAGGTTATCCACCAGCTAATGCCCGGCGTATCATTCCGACGAGGTTGGATTAAGTTTTCAATCTTTCTTTTAGCTTTTATTTCAATTGTTGTAGGGTTGGCTCGTCCTCAGTTTGGCTCCAAGCTAACCGAGGTGAAACGCAAAGGAATTGAGATTATTATCGCTCTTGATGTATCCAACAGCATGTTGTCGCAGGATATTCAACCAAATCGGCTTGAGAGGGCTAAGCAGGCCATTTCGAGGCTAGTAGATCAACTTTCAAACGATAGAATTGGACTTATCGTTTTTGCCGGCGATGCATACGTTCAACTACCTGTTACCAACGATTACACCTCGGCAAAAATGTTTCTTTCGTCAATTAGCCCGGGGATTGTACCAAAGCAGGGGACTGCCATAGGAACTGCCATCAGTTTGGCCGCCAGCTCATTTAGTCCACAGGAAGAAACCAGCAAAGTGATAATTGTAATTTCCGATGGCGAAAACCACGAGGACGATCCGCTTGATGCGGCCAAAAGAGCCAACGAGAGGGGAATTGTAGTTCACGCCATTGGAATTGGCTCGCCACAGGGTGCTCCCATTCCAACTGGTAAAGGAAATCAGGATTTTTTGCGCGATAAGGATGGAAATGTGGTGGTTACGCGGTTAGACGAGGAAACCCTGTCGAAAGTGGCAATAACGGGTGGTGGAAAATATATTCGAGCCACCAACACACAAATTGGTTTACTTCCTCTTTTCGAGGAGATAAATAGGCTTGAGCGGGTGGAGTTTAAGGAAAAGGTTTTCTCGGAGTATGACGACCAGTTCCAATATCTATTTGGATTAGCGCTAATACTTTTAATAATTGAGTTTCTAATTCTTGATCGAAAAAATAGGTTAATCCAAAGGCTAAACCTTTTTGGTGATGGTGTGAAACATAACTAAATTGTTATAATAGAATTGGTTACTTAGAATAAAGGGAATAACTATGAAACGCTTTACTATCATACTCGCAGCACTATTACTCCTTTTGACTACCGTTGCCATAGCGCAGTCGGAGCGGAAATCCATACGTCAAGGGAATAGGGAGTTTAAGAAGGGGGAATTTTTAGATTCAGAGATATCGTATCGTTCGGCATTGGAGAATAATCCTTCGTCGCTCAAGGGAAACTTTAACCTTGGGGGTGCTCTTTACAAGCAGGAAAAATTTGAAGAATCGACCCAAATTTTTGATAATCTCACCAATATCAACTTAGATACTAATACTAAAGCCAAAGTTTATCATAATCTTGGCAACACCTATTTCTCGCAAGAAAAATTTAACGAGAGCGTAGATGCCTACAAGAATGCGCTTAGGAATAATCCTAACGACATGGAAACCAAGTACAACTTGGCCCAAGCGCAGCGTATGCTTGCACAACAGCAACAGCAGCAAGACTCACAGGATAAGAACAAGGATCAACAAGATCAGGATAAGGATCAGGATAAGCAGGATAACAAAGATCAGCAGGATCAACAAAACGAGGATAAGAATCAGCAGGAAAAACAGGATCAGCAACAGCAAAAACAAGAGCAGCAAATTTCGCCTGAAGATGCACGCAGAATGCTTGAGGCGATACAAAACAATGAACAGAAGATTCAGGAAAAGGTTCGTGAAGAACAGGCAAGACAGGCCAAGGTAAAAGTTGAAAAGAATTGGTAATACTACAATTATGCTTACTAAAAGAGTTTTAGCCGTATTGCTTTTCATTTCATCGTGTGCTAGTGTTCCAGCGCAAGATGTCATATTCACCGTATCGGCACCCAACGTGGTAGCCTTAGGAGAACAGTTTAGGATAGTATATAAGCTTAATTCAAGGCCACAGGAGTTTAATCCTCCTTCGTTCGATAGTTTTTATATTCTCGCTGGGCCAAGTACATCCTCAAGTAGTAGTATACAGATTATTAATGGGCAGATGACCCAAACATACGAGTATACATATACCTATATACTTGAAGCAACCCAGGAGGGTAAGTTTACTATTGAACCAGCAACCGCCACGGTTTCGAAACGAGAACAGAAATCGGATCCAATTACCATTGAAGTGGTGAAGGGAACCACAGGTCAATCACCAACAACTCGCCAACAACAGAGTTCGGGAACTAGAGCACAAGCTGCCGAGGAGCAATCGGGCGACGATATTTTTGTAACAGTTGATTTTGACAAAAAATTGGCATACAGAGGGCAACCAATTCTTGCAACCGTTGCCATTTACACAAGGCAAAATATTGCAGGATTTGATGAACCCAAGTTCCCATCGTTTAATGGGTTTTGGAGCCAGGATATTGAAACCCCTAATAACATTCAGTTTGAGCGGGTAAATGTGAATGGTGTGATATACCATATGGGCGTGTTGAAAAAATATCTGCTATTTCCCCAACGAACCGGCGATATCACCATAGAACCATTTGAGATTATTGCCGTAATCCAGCAAAGGGGAGGTGCTCCACGATCAGTATTCGATGATTTCTTCGGATCGTACCAAACTGTACGTAAGCGACTAACTAGCAAACCCACAACCATTAAGGTTAGAGAATTGCCTCCCAATGCACCAGCTAGTTTTACCGGTGCGGTTGGACGATTCAACCTTGAAGCCGAAATCGACAAAACCGAGCTAAAAACCAACGAGGCAGTAAACCTAAAGGTTAGGATTGCTGGTAGCGGTAACCTAAGGTTAATTAAAACACCTAAGGTAGTATTTCCAAACAGTTTCGAGGTTTTTGATCCTAAAACAACCGATAGGATTACAACGACATCGCAGGGAGCTACCGGATCGAGGGTGTTTGAGTATGTTGCCATTCCTAGAGGCCCGGGAAAATACGATTTTGGAAATCTTGAGTTTACCTATTTTGATCCTGTTCAGGAAAAATATGTTACGCTAAAATCAAAATCCCTTAGTTTGAATGTGGAACCCGATGGGAGTGAGGCCAAAACAACTACTATGGTTGGGTTTGGGCGAGAAGACATCCGATTTATTGGCCAAGATATTCGTTTTATAAAGGCTGATTTTAAGCTTAAGCAAAATGGAAAATTGCTATATGGAAGTTCAAAATACTACGGTTTTATCGCTATTCTTATCGTGCTATTTGCAATGCTTTTTGCTTGGTTGCGGCACCTACGTAAGTTAAGAGGAAATATCGCCCTCGTACGAACTCGTAAAGCAAATAAGATGGCAATAAAGAGGTTAAAACAAGCCAAACAATACCTTAATCAAGCTGATGCAGAGCATTTTTACGAGGAGTTGCTCAGGGGAATGTGGGGCTACGTTTCGGATAAGCTGAGCATTCCGGTGGCAAATCTCTCGAGCGAAAGTACAAGAGCAAACCTGTTGAGCAAATATGTTTTAGATGATGATATTGAAGAGTTTTTAAGAATTATTTCAACTTGCGAATACGCTCGCTACGCTCCCAAAGGGGAACAATCGCAAATGACCGAACTTTACGAGAACTCAATCGCTCTCATTTCAAAACTTGAAGGGATAATAAAATAGGTTAAATTTTGAATACGAATTGAAACCATGAGAAAGGTAAACCTTATAATATTACTTTCGGTTATCAGTGTTGGTATAAAGGCAAATGAGTCGTCCGATTCACTGCTAACTAGAGCCAATGAGTATTACATTGAAGGCAATTTCAATAAAGCCGCAGAGCTTTATCAAACCCTTGTCGATAGCGGATACCACAATGCAGAGCTTTACTATAATCTGGGAAACGCCTACTTTAAGCTAAACCGTATTGCCTATGCCATATTGAACTACGAAAGAGCGCATAGGCTCAAGCCCAATAACGAGGACATTGAGTATAACCTGGAGTATGCCAGAACCTTTACTGTTGATAGGATTGAAACGCTTCCCGTTTTTTTTCTTACCAAATGGTACCGTTCGGTAAGGGGTATGCTATCGTCAAATGGATGGGCGTGGATAAGCCTGTTTTGGCTAGCCGCAACTATTGCCATAGCGTTAATTTTCTGGTTCTCGTTAAGCCCTTACACTAAGCGGATTTCATTCCTCTTGGGAATTATCACCCTCACAATCTTCGTTTTCTCATCACTATTTGGCGCACAGGAAAAGCAGAGGGTATCAATTAGAAATGAAGCTATTATTTTCCAACCTGTTGTTACAGTAAAAAGTTCTCCAGGCGAGGCCGGGAAAGAGCTTTTTATCCTACATTCGGGCACAAAGGTTATAATAACCAAGGCTGTGGGGCAGTGGGTTGAGATAAGAATAGCCGATGGCAATAAGGGTTGGATTCAGAGCGAAAGTATTGAGCTTATCTAGTTAACTTTTCGGCCGTTTTCTATTTACCAGGTAAACTCCAACTAACACAATTACAATCCCAATAATGTGAAATAAGTTAATTGTTTCACCATCGGAAATCCCCCAAAGTATTGCAAAGAATGGGATAATGTAGGTTACCGAGCTGGCAAAAAGTGCGCTTGTATGCCGAATAAGATTGTTGAATACAAATAGCGATATTACCGAGCCAAAAGTCGAGAGCGTTAACACAGCCAGTAAACTTTGCCAAAAGTATGGCGATTGCCACGCGGAGCTTAAATCGGTTAAGAATAGAATAATTCCGGCTGGTGGCCCCACAAGGAAAAAGGAGAGCGTGGTAATTTGAATTCCATTCATATTTGCCAACCGAAAGCGAACCTCGTTCACGTTTACTCCATACCCAATGGTGGCAATTAGCACAAATAGCGCGTAGGAGTTAACACCAAACACGGAGCTAAAATCGCCTCCGGTAATCAGAGCTAAAGCACCTATAAATCCAATAATAACTCCAATGGTTTGGTTTGAAGACGGTTTGTTTTTGTAGAATAGAATTCCCACCACCAAAGCAAAAAGGGTTGCTGCGCTGTTGAGCATTCCCGACAAGGAACTCGAAATATGGGTTTGCGCCAAAGCAAAGAGGAAAGCTGGAAAGAAAATACCCGCATATCCTACTACGACAATATGCTTCACATTTTGCTTGTTGAACTTACTAAAATGCCTGAACACAACAGGCAATAGCAAAAAAAAACCAAAGAAAACCCGCAAAGCAGCTACCTGAGTAAACGAGAAGGCTACAAGCCCCTTTTTCATCAAAATAAACGAGCTGCCCCAGATTAGGGCAAGAAATAGCATGGCCAACCATTGCCACACACGCTTGGTAAGATCGAACATATTAGAGGAATTGGTGGAGCAAATGTAACAATTTGATATATCTGCTAATTCTATAGAGATAGATTTTCGCTAAAAAAGCTTAATTTGGCAATGCGAATCGATCGAAACCAAGCATGAGGAGCAAATGTATTTACATAGTTTTAAGCATATTAATTCTGTTCAGCACAACTGTTTATAGTCAGGAGACTTCGCTGGATAGGTTCTCAGTATTTGTTAACTTTACAGTTACCCATGGGTTGCCACATAATGCTGTAAACGATATTATTCAGGATTCCAATGGTTTCATGTGGTTTGCCACCGAGAATGGGTTGTCGCGTTACGATGGGTATAAGTTTGTGAACTTTTTTCACAACCCTGATGATCCAAACTCCATTCCAGGTAACAGCATTTTAACCCTTGCCACCGACAACTCCAATAACCTATGGATAGGAACAACCGAAGGTTTATGCCAACTAAACCTAAAAAATGGGGTGATTAGCCGATTTTTGTCCCAAATGGGAAATCGGAACTCGCCTCGTTCAAATCATATCCGAAAGTTGATGTTTTCCGAAAAAACAAAAATTTTATGGATAGAAACTTATGGCGGAACCCTAACTGCATACGATACCAATTCCCAAACATGGTCACATTACTCGCATCAATCGAGCACTCAGCCATACTATCGGTATCATGCCTTATACGAAGATAGAGATGCCAATATATGGCTAGGTGGCCGAAATACGCCCATTCACCGGTTTTCAGAATCCAACAAGTCGTTCCACCTAATACAGGCCAAAGGTTTGGAGAATAGGAGTAAACGCGACAACGATTTGGCTGCCATTATCCAAACATCAAAGAATAAATGGTATGTAATGGGGCTTGATGGTATCTACGAGTTTTTTCCCCAGGATGAAACATTCATTAAAATACACACCACATCAACCTATGGAGCCACCGAGGACAATCAAGGGAATATTTGGTTTGCGTCGGGTTTTGGTCTGCTAAAGTATTCGCCCGATCAAAACCTTTTCACCGCTTTTCGAAACAATAAGAACAATCTGAACTCAATTGTTCATAGTCACATTAATAAGGTTTTTATCGATAAGACTGGCAATATTTGGACTGGAACTCGCAATGGGGTTAGCTTGCTAAACCAGAAATCGAAGGCAATTAAGTATCTATATCATATACCAGGGGATGATAATAGCCTTTCGGCCAATGAGGTTTCAGCAATATCTCAGGATAATAATGGAACCATTTATATTGGTACAGCCAATAGTGGTTTAAACCTCTGGGAAATTGGGGAATCATTAATTAAACAAATAAGCGCTGACCGCAAGAATCCCAATGCTCTTTTGTCCGACAGAATATCAACCATTTACACTGACTCTGAAGGAATAGTATGGCTTGGGCTTTGGTCTGGTTTGGGATTTAACAGCTTCAATCCAAGA
This sequence comes from uncultured Rikenellaceae bacterium, assembly GCA_964490015.1. GTDB lineage: Bacteria > Bacteroidota > Bacteroidia > Bacteroidales > Tenuifilaceae > Perlabentimonas. Next base: position 8,134 of record CAZBBA010000056.1, on the reverse strand, counting down.
ACTAAAGCCTTTAAGCGCTACCAGTATGATCCTTATTCATTACGGTACGACTGGTACAATGCATTCCTAGAACTGCCCAGCGGGGAGTTTATTGTAGGTATATGGGGGGCTTTTGGAGCCGAGTATTTTGATAGAAAAAGTGGAAAGTTTACAAATAGGAATTTCCTGAGTTTTAACAAACCCTATAATAGACCTGTTGATGAGATAATTAATGATGGCAAAAGTAACCTCTTTTTGAGAGGCTTCAATAGTGAAGTAATATACATGTATGACTCTCAAAGCAACAAGTATACCTCACATGCATATAGCCCTCACCCAGTACTTGGCAACATTTCAAATAGGGTAAACAAAACAAATTTGCCTTTTGCATTCACTAGGTTATGTTGTATGGCTAGCGATGGAAATGGGTTTTCTGTGTTTGCCACAAACAAGGGAATTATTTCATGGGATTCATTAAACGGCTTCTGCTCTATATATCAAGGTGACATCTATCCCATAGATATTCTGATAGATAACAACCAAATATACTTGCTCCAGCAACATAGACTTACAGCGATAAACACCAAAGGCGTAATTCAAAGCGATATTGAACTGAACGAAAGTTACAACCAAATTTTGTTTTTGGGTATTGATAGTATTCTACTAGTAGGCAATCAGGGTAATATGCTGGTAATGCCAAAATCAGACAATTTGTTAACGCGCCTTCCCCAATTTGATGCTTCAAAGATAGGTTCTATAAGTATTTCATGCTTAAACAGCCATTACCTTTGGTTTGGGTCAACCAACGGGTTGTATAGGTATTTCATGTCAACAACCAATGGTTTTCCAATAAAAGAGAGCGTTATTGAACAAATAATCGATATTCCTATCAACTATATTCTCCCTATTAACAACAACTTTCTATTTGCATTCAGCTCAATGGGCATTTACAAAGTCAACTCGATGAGCGGCGAAAGTAATCTTATAGAGATAACTAATATGCCCGAAGGGTTTGTTACAGCTATTCGAACGGCAACACTTGTTAAATCGGATCTTATTTGGGTAGGAACCCAATCGGGATTCTATCAGCTAAACATTAATACTGGTGAAATAATTGACCTTAATCTTCCTGATGAAACTTCTGTTAGCTCGCACTTAGTATCCACACTTTTACACGACAACGTCGGAAGTATTTGGGTAGGAACAACCGATAAGGGATTAAATCGCGTTGACCCAAAAACAGGTAAGGTGAAACATTTCTATAGCCCAACGTTGCCCAGTAATCGAATAAACTCCATGCTGCAATCGTCCGAGGGCTGGATTTGGGTGGCCACCGATAAGGGAATCTGTTATATTATCGATGATTTTGTGATGAAAATTTCTGATGTTTCTTCGCAGTATGACGTGCGTTCGGTTGTGGAGGATGATAATGGATTTATTTGGGTGGGAACAAACAATGGTATTTTGGCCATTGATCCTCTACAGTTGGAAGTAACTCATTTTAAAGAGTACCACGGATTACCCACATCCGATTTTTCCAAAGCAGCCCTTAAGCTATCCAATGGAACACTCGCATTTGGATCCTCAAAGGGATTTGTGTGTTTTGCACCTCATGAACTGCTCCATGAGCAAAATTTTAGCTCCGAGGTTCACTTTACACGCTTTAGCATATTCGGAAATTCACACCATAATTTCTTTGGCATAGATGATACTTTGGAGTTAAAACATAATCAAAACTTTTTCGAAGTATCCTTCTCCTCATCGGACTATTCGCTTGAAACTGGAGCAACATATCGCTATAAGCTAAACAAGGTGAACAGCTCTTGGCTCACGAATCAAACAGGAAGTGTGTCGTACACCAATGTTCGCCCTGGCCGGTATGTTTTTCAGGTTTCAAAAATTTTACCTAATGGATCACCCTCGTCCGATGTGGCATCAATGCATATTTGGATTAAACCTGCCTTTTGGCAAACCGTATGGTTTCGGTTATCCATAGCGTTACTAATCGTTACAGGAATATCAATATACATTTTCACCTATATTCGTCAGCTAAAATCGGCACAGCTAAATGTGGAGTTGGAGCAACGGTTGCTTATCTCGCAAATGAATCCCCACTTCATCTTCAATAGCCTTTCGGCTATTCAAAGCTTTATGTACCGAAATCAACCCGAGGAAGCTGGCAATTACCTATCGTCATTCTCCCGATTAGTGCGACTTATTTTGGAAAATTCCCGTTCAGCAACAATTTCAATCAGGCAAGAGGTTCAAACGCTGGAACTTTACTTTTCGCTCCAGAAACTACGATTTCCGGGAAAGTTTGAGTACAATATTGTAGTTGACCCAGAACTACTTAGCTCCGACATTTCATTACCTCCTATGCTTGCTCAACCTTTCATAGAGAACTGCATTGAGCATGGCATAATGCACATGGAGGGTATGGGAACAATTACCGTCGAGTTTTCGCAAGGCTATAGTAATCTCTGCATAATTGTTGATGATAATGGCGTGGGTATCGAACGATCGAAGTTGATTAACGAAGGGAAAAGACTTAATCACACAAGTTATGCCACCTCCATAACCCGCGAGCGCATTAAAAATATCTCAAAACGCGATAAGGGTGGGTTTGGTGTTAATATTATTGATAAGAAAACCCTTGGTGAAACTGGGACTAGAGTCGAGATTCGCTTGCCCAAGTACAATCAAAATGAATTGAATCCTAAAATCAACACAAAATGATACGAGCTATACTTGTTGATGATGAGCCAAGAGCTAGGGAATCGTTAAAGGTAATTCTAGAGCGTTTTTTCCCCGAAGTTGCAATTCTGGGCGAAGCCACAGGAGTAGAGGAGGCTTACAACCTTATTGAGACGGAAAAACCCAATACTGTTTTTCTCGATGTGAAAATGTCCGATGGAACCGGTTTCGATTTGCTAAAACGTTACACTAGTTTCGATTTTAAGGTTGTTTTCGTAACCGCATTCGAGGAACATGCCCTAGAGGCCATCAAGTTTAGTGCATTCGACTACATCCTAAAACCCATAAACACCAACGAGCTGCGCGAAGCCATCGAAAAGTTAAAGGAGAGTTTTGATGATACCGACGAGATTAACCTCAAACTCAAAGCCTTTTTTGCCAACATAGAGGCCAGTAACCAAACCAAAAAGAAGATTGTGCTGAAAACCTCGGAGAGTATTCATCTGGTACCAATCCAAAGCATTGTGAGGTGCGAAGCCGACTGCAACTATACCAAGATCTTCTTCGAAAATCAACCCAAGATACTAATTTCAAAACCGCTTAAGCACTTTGAGGATATGCTGTTGGAGTTCGGTTTCATAAGAGTACACCAAACACATTTGGTAAATATAAACCATGTAGTAAGAGTTGATAAAGCGGATGGTGGAGTGCTGGTTTTCGCCGATGGTAGCCAAGTCCCCATTGCTGTTCGTAAACGCGAACAACTTTTTAAACTGCTCGAAAGTTTATAAATCGCATAGCAACAGGATTATAGATGATAGGCAAACGAGAGGATTTTCCTCACTGCAATGGGTGCAATTTCATTTTTAGCGATCCCGTTTTTTAATTATATTTGCAACCCAAATGCTGTAACTAAGTATTAAGATTCAAAATAGTAGTAAACAATGTTCGAAAATTTGACCGAACGGCTGGAAAGGTCGTTTAAACTCATAAAGGGCGAAGGCAAAATCAGCGAGATTAACGTGGCCGAAACCCTCAAGGATGTTCGTAAGGCATTACTCGATGCCGACGTAAACTACAAAATCGCCAAGCAGTTTACCGATGAGGTTAAGCGCAAGGCGCTGGGTATGGATGTGCTCAACTCCCTAAAGCCCGGACAGCTGATTGTAAAAGTGGTGCACGATGAGCTCGCAGAGCTCATGGGTGGTAAAGCCGAGGATATCAACCTAAGCGGAAGTCCAGCGGTAATTCTAATTGCTGGATTGCAGGGTTCCGGTAAAACCACATTCTCGGGTAAATTAGCCAACCACCTGAAAGGGAAAAAAAGTAAGAGCCCATTGCTTGTGGCTGGCGACGTATATCGTCCTGCTGCCATCGATCAGCTTAAAGTTCTAGGTGAGCAGATAAAAGTACCTGTATACACTGTTGAAGGAAGTAAAGATCCGGTTTCCATAGCCAAGGACGCCATAAAGCACGCCAAGCAGCACAAACACGATGTGGTGATTATCGATACAGCTGGCCGGTTGGCTGTGGATGAGGAGATGATGAAGGAGGTTGCAGCCATTAAAAAGGCTGTCGATCCCCAGGAAATCCTGTTCGTTGTCGACTCAATGACTGGTCAGGATGCCGTAAATACGGCCAAGGAGTTTAACGATAGGCTTAACTTTAACGGTGTTGTGCTCACCAAACTCGATGGTGATACCCGTGGTGGAGCTGCGCTGTCAATCCGTTCGGTGGTTAATAAGCCCATAAAATTTGTGAGCTCAGGCGAAAAAATGGAAGCACTCGATGTATTCCATCCCAACCGTATGGCCGACCGAATTCTAGGTATGGGTGATGTGGTATCGCTGGTTGAGCGTGCACAGGAACAGTACGACGTAGAGGAAGCCCGTAAGCTACAGAAGAAGATCGCCAAGAATCAGTTCAACTTCAACGATTTTCTTTCGCAAATTGGCCAAGTAAAGAAAATGGGTAACCTTAAGGATCTGGCCGGGATGATTCCCGGAATGGGCAAGATGATGAAGGATATCGATATTGATGATGATGCATTTAAGGGTGTTGAAGCCATTATCTTCTCAATGACACCTACAGAGCGCGAAAATCCTGAATTACTGAATGGCTCACGCCGCAAGCGCATTGCAACGGGGAGCGGAACATCAATTCAGGAGGTAAACAGGCTTATAAAGCAGTTCGACGATATGCGTAAGATGATGAAGATGGTTTCCGGTGGCGGAGGGAAAAATCTTGGCCGCATGATGGCCAATATGCCCCGAAGATAAAAAACTTGTTCTACCATAACGCAGTATTTCAACCTAAAAACCAGTGATATGGAACTACTCGATGGAAAAATGATTGCCGACCAAATGAAGGCCGAAATTGCCGCTGAGGTGCAAAAAATAAAATCGACGGGTGGGAAAATTCCTCATCTTGTAGCGATCCTGGTTGGTAACGATGGCGCAAGTGAAACTTATGTGGGACACAAGGAAAAAGCCTGCGCTCAGGTTGGGTTTAGCAGCACGGTTCTCCGTTTTGAGAGTACAATTTCCGAGGAGCAGCTGCTCGACGAGGTTCGCAAGCTCAACAATAACCCCGAAATTGACGGGTTTATTGTGCAGATGCCTTTGCCCAAGCATATATCGGATCAGAAGGTGATTGAGGCCATCGATCCCAAAAAAGATGTAGATGGATTTCATCCGGTTAACGTTGGACGTATGGTAATTGGTCTACCTGCCTATATTTCGGCAACTCCCGATGGAATTATTGAGCTGCTGCGGAGATACAAAATTGAAACATCGGGTAAGCACTGCGTTGTGCTTGGCCGAAGCAATATAGTTGGTCGCCCTATCGCCAACTTGCTATCGCATAAGGGTACACCCGGCGACTGCACCGTTACCATTTGCCATAGTCGCACAAAGGATATTCCATCGGTTACCCGCAGTGCCGATATACTTATTGTAGCCCTTGGGCATGCCGAGTTTGTGACCGCCGATATGGTTAAGGAGGGTGCTGTGGTTGTGGATGTGGGTATAACACGTGTAAAATCCGATAGCACAAAATCCGGATGGAAATTGCTGGGCGATGTAAAGTTCGATGAGGTTGCGCCCAAGTGCAGCTACATTACCCCAGTGCCTGGTGGGGTAGGCCCCTTAACCATTGTTTCACTTATGAAGAATACCCTTAAGGCAGCCAAAAAGGAGATATACGGATAGTAAAACATTATTTATATATTGAGTACAAAGACCCACCTCGCAAATTAGGTGGGTCTTTTGTTTAAAACATCACCTCGAAATCAACCTTTTTTATATTATTCAAGGATCATAGGACGTTTTTCATATTGTAAAGTCAAAACTTTTTCTATATTTGCTGCCGCTTGAAAATGCAGTTAATAAATTCTAACTTAAAACTACACACTTATGTTAAAAGGTCACCCGAAGGGTCTCCTAGTGGCGTTCTTCTCCAACATGGGCGAACGCTTCGGTTTCTACACCATGATGGCTATCCTTGTGCTTTTCTTACAGGCCAAGTACGGGCTATCTGAGGGAGAAGCAGGAGAGTTTTACAGCTGGTTTTATTTTGGTATATACGCCCTTGCGCTAATTGGGGGTATAGTAGCCGATGCTACCCGAAAGTATAAATCAGTAATTCTGTTTGGTATCATTATCATGTTTGCGGGCTATGTTTTAATGGCTTATCCTACTGAGGCAAACAAAAGCTTCTTATGGCTTAGCGTTGTTGGACTATTTACCATTGCGTTTGGTAATGGTTTATTCAAAGGTAACCTGCAAGCAGTAGTTGGCCAAATGTACGACGATCCAAAGTTCGCCAGCGTACGCGATACTGGATATATGATCTTCTACATGGGTATCAACATCGGCGCATTCTTTGCCCCCTTCGTGGCTAAAGGCGTACGCGACTGGTATCTTGGTACACAAGGATTACTGCACGACGGAAGCCTACCCGCTATGTGTCACGCATTTAATCGTGGCGAACTTAGCGACATGGGAGCTTTTCAGGAACTCGCCAATAAAGTATCTGGAACGGTAGTTACCGATCTTAGCACCTTTGCGCAGCAGTATATTGACTCCTTTGCCAAAGGATACAACTGGGCATTTGGTATCGCAGCTGTTGCAATGGTAATCTCATTGCTGGTTTACGTTATATTCAACAGCAAACTGCCAACCGTTTCTAAGAAAGAAACTGCTAAATCGGATAATCCTGCTGATGCTCTACCCAAGAAAAATCAACCTTCTAGCCCAATAGCCCTTCTGCTTGCAGGTGGTTTACTTATAACTACCTCAGTTATTTTCTATTTTATAATGGGAGATGTTGCACTTGGTGCTGCTGTTGGTCTGTTTATCGGATTTGTTGCATGGATTTTCCAAATCTCCACCAAAGAGGAAAGACCTAGGGTTACTTCACTGATGCTTGTATTCTTTGTGGTAATCTTCTTCTGGATGTCGTTCCACCAAAACGGGTTAACGCTTACATTCTTTGCACGCGATTACACTGTTAAAACGGTGGATGCATTTACCAATGTATTCTTCAACCTGGATTCTATTCTAGCATTTATTGGTACTCTAGTAGGTTTCTTCCTGATCTTCTCAAGAAAAGCCCTAGTTGAAAAGGGTATTGGTTTAGCCATGTTCCTTGGATTAGGTTACCTTACCTACTACTTTATTACAGGTTATACAGCACAAAACGCTATTGCTCCTGAGGTTTTCCAATCGTTTAACCCGCTATTTATAGTTGCATTAACATTCCCTGTAATGGGTGTTTTTGCCTGGTTGCGTAAGAAAAACATTGAGCCATCTACTCCCAAGAAAATTGGTATTGGTATGATTATCGCAGCTGTAGGTTTTGTGATTGTACTGGTTGCATCGTTGAACCTGATTTCGCCACACGAGTTAAGATTTATCGATGCCGATGGTGTTGCCAAGTTTAACCCTGTTCCCGACTCCTCTAGGGTAGTACCCTACTGGCTAATAAGTAGCTATCTGGTGCTTACCGTAGCAGAACTTTTCCTAAGCCCTATGGGATTATCGTTCGTATCGAAGGTGGCTCCCGCTCGCTTCCAAGGCTTAATGCAGGGAGGTTGGCTGCTGGCAACTGCTGTTGGAAACAAATTCCTTTTCATCGGTAGCGAATTCTGGGGTAAACTCGACTTATGGCAGCTATGGGCAATCTTTATTATCTGCTGCGTACTTTCAGCAGTATTTATCTTCTCCATTATGAAAAGACTGGAAAAAGCCACGAGCTAATCCTACTTGATATTTATTTGAAGGAGGGATGCTTTAAGCATCCCTTTTTCTTTTAAAAGCAGAGTAATATAACAGTAGTTTAACTCTTTTTAAAGATTTAAACTATTTCAAATTGGACGAAAAGTGTTCTTCAGCATACAGAATTTGAATAAAAAATGCCAAATTGCACTGATTTATCGCTTTAGTTGTTCACTAAACCCTAA
>CAZBBA010000055.1:0-28244 GCA_964490015.1 uncultured Rikenellaceae bacterium | reverse complement strand
TCCGACCCCTTGCACCCCATGCAAGTACGCTAGCCAACTGCGCCACACCCCGAACTAAGAATTTATATTTTTTTAAAAGAACCTTTGCTTCCCCATGCAAGTATCTCGTCAGCGATGACGAGACCACACCCCGAACTAAGAATTTATATTTTTTTAAAAGAACCTTTGCTTCCCCATGCAAGTATCTCGTCAGCGATGACGAGACTACACCCCAAACAAAGATTTTTTTTAAAAGAACTCTATTTTCGGTCCAAGTGGTTTTCTTTGTCAAATACAAGCCGACAAAACGAAACCAAAATCTCTTTTGCGGATGCAAAGATAAACACTTTTTTTATTCTACAAGTATTATCAAATCGATTTTAATACTAATCTTTATGTAATTCTTTAGTATCTTCGGGCATTGTTAGCGTGTGGTATCATTGGTGAACTATTTCTAGAATCGTTTGTTTTTAGCAAGTATTAATAAATCTAAATATATCAATATGGACTTATTCAAACCTTTGGAAACGAAAGGGGACGAAAGCAAGAAAGGCGCAGCAAGTGGCCCTTCGGAGCACGTTAAGGTGCTGATTATTGGTTCTGGCCCAGCAGGATACACTGCTGCCATTTATGCGGCTAGGGCAAACCTTAGCCCGGTTCTCTACGAGGGATTACAACCCGGTGGTCAGCTTACAACCACTACTGAGGTCGACAATTTCCCAGGATACCCACAGGGCATTACTGGATCTGAAATGATGGAGGATCTTAAGAAGCAGGCAGAACGTTTTGGCACCGAGGTTCGTTTTGGTTTGGCTACTGCTACCGATTTGTCGAAGCAACCATTTTCAGTTACCATTGATGGGGATAAAGTAATCACCACCGATGCTTTAATCATTGCAACAGGAGCAACAGCCAAATACCTGGGCTTAGAATCGGAGGAAAAATTCAAAGGACAAGGCGTTTCGGCCTGTGCAACGTGTGACGGTTTCTTTTACAAGGGACAGGATGTAGCCGTGGTAGGTGGTGGCGATACCGCTTGCGAGGAGGCAACCTACCTGGCTGGAATTTGCCGAAAAGTATACATGATTGTTCGCAAGCCTTATCTTCGTGCCTCTAAGGCAATGCAGGATAGGGTGGTTGCAACCAAAAATATTGAGGTGCTTTACGAGCATAACACCAAGGAAATTGTGGGTGACACAAGTGGCGTTAATGGAGTCATCCTTATGAATGGAAAGGGCGAGGAGAAAAGGATAGACGTTACTGGATTCTTTGTTGCCATTGGCCATCAGCCAAATTCCGATATTTTTAAAGATTATCTTGATATGGACGAAACCGGCTATATCAAGACCCTGCCTGGTACTTCAAAAACAAACGTACCCGGTGTTTTTGCCTGCGGCGATGTTCAGGATAAGCACTATCGACAGGCTATTACTGCAGCTGGATCGGGTTGTATGGCGGCACTTGATGCAGAACGATATCTAGGAACACGGATTTTTTAAATATTCATAACATCTTGGCTTTCCTTCAGAACCTCTCAGCAGTCAACTCCTGGGAGGTTTCTTCGTATTTAAACTCAGCCTTCCCATGATGATTATAGTATCTATCTCTGTGCATTTATCGAATTATTAGGTGATGTTATTCATGTAATAATTCAAGAAAGGACAATCAAATCTGAAATTAAGGGGCTATTAGTATATTTTCGATAAAATTATTATAAGAATAAAATAAAATGCAATAAAAATTATAAAATGCACATATGATAAAGCAATAATATATATTACTAATCCTTTTTTTGAGGTAACTAAGTGTTTAGAGCGTTTTCTTAAATTGTAAGTCGAGGTAGTACCTTACCTGAGAATATGCAGTCTTGTATAACATTTTGGTTGATTACTAATAAATAAAGGGTGAAAGTGAATAATGAATAGAAAAATCTGTTAACTTGCATATAATTCCTCTAAAACAGCTGCAAAAAGTTATGGATGTTGCTTTTACCACAGATTTACTTAGGTATTTGAAGCCCGATGACCTTGTTTTTGCTTACTCAGGAACAATCTCCGACTCAATAACCCACAAAATAATTGAGCTCACTCAATCCAATATTGACTCGGCCGGCAACTTTGTTCGGTTTAAGAATAAGATTAGCTTTTTAATGGCCGAATGCTACCAGAATGTGGCCAGGCATAGTAAATACTCCATCAGCGAGGGGAACCTGTCCGATATTCATGGTGCATTCTACGTGCGCAGTGTTGGCAATAGTTTTCATATTGCCTCGGCTAATGCTATAAATAAGGAGTTTGTCGATTCCATAAAGGTTAAGCTGGATAAGGTAAATAGCCTGTCGGCTGATGAACTTCGTTTGCTTCAGAAACAGGTTCTTGCTCAGGGTAAACTCTCCGAAAGGGGTGGAGCAGGTCTAGGAATAATAGAGATGGCACGACGAACAGGACAAAAGATCACCTATGAGTTTGTTCCCATAGATGAAACTCTATCACTTTTCTTCCTTCAACTTAACATCTTAAATACCGAAGACCAGAATGTTTCTGCACCCGAGCATACGTTAGAGCACATGAAAATGCTCTACTTTAAGATGCAGGCCAATAAGTTACTAGTTGTTCACAAGGGCGATTTCTCCGAGAACTCAATACTTCCCATTATTCACATGATTGAGAAGAATATTCTTCGCCTAAACGAAGTGAAATCGGGCAAACAGAAACTTTACAACATTTCGGTAGAGCTCTTACAAAATATCTCAATGCACGCTGCCAAAACAAATGGGATGAACGAGGCCCTCTTTACACTTAAGAAAATTGAGGATGGTTTTGTTATTGGAACTAGCAATTATATAGACGCAGGAAATATAGCAACGCTTGACGATACGCTTCAGAAACTAATGAATATGAGTAAGGCCGAATTGAATGACCTATATCGCGAAAAGTTGAGATTGCTTATTGAGGAGGATATATCCGCCGGAGGAGGAATAGGGTTAATCTATATATTTCGTAAGTCTAATAGTATAAGATATTCCATTTCTAACTTCAATAACGGCTCGTTGTTAACCTTGCTTGTTAACCTTTAGGGAAATTTACGATTACTCAAAGAATTCTATACCTCTTGGCTTTCGAGTTGTAATGGCAGGGTAAAGAAAAATTCGCTACCAACTCCCTCTACGCTTTTTACCCATATTTCCCCGCCGTTAAGCGTAATAAAGTCTTTGCATAGAGTTAATCCTAAGCCAGTACCTTTCTCGTTGGCTGTGCCCCTGGTAGAGAAAAGTTCGTTGCCAAATATTTTTTTGAGGTTCTCGGGTGATATTCCTTGACCTGTATCGGAAATCGATACAAGCACTTTCCCATTTGCCACCGATGCCGCCGCCCTAACAACGCTTCCGCTATTACAGAATTTAATAGAGTTGGCTATTAGATTACGGAAAACCAATTCTATCATGGCGCTGTCGGCGTAAACAGTTAGGTTGGGGTCAATCTGATTTTTAAGAGTGATGCCCTTATTATGGGCGTGTTCCTGGTAAAGTTTAAATTTCTCCTGGGCAACCTCATGAAGCGTGAAATCCGATGGGCTAACCTTCAGTCCTTGCATTTGGCTTTGAGCCCATTTTAGCAGGTTTTCAAGAAGTTCGGTGGTGTAACCAACGTTTTTTGATAGTTCATCAATAACCTCTTTAAATCCCTCCTCGGTGAAATATCCCTGTTGAGTAAGGTTTAGCAGGGTTATAAGCGAACCCAATGGACTTCGCAGATCGTGCGATATTATTGAGAAGAGTTTGTCTTTTAGTTGATTAAGTTCACGTAGCTGTTGGGCTTGTGCTTGGATTTCAGTATTTTGGCGGCTAATCTCAGTGTTTTTTTGTTGAAGAAGCATGTTGGCCTTTTTCTTTTCGCGATAGTTATAGTAAATAAAGACCGAGAAAGCTAGAACCATGGCAATAATCACCAGGTAAACATTCCGCATTTGGTTTTGATGGGTAATGATTGCCTGTTGCAATTCTCTTTCCTTGTTTAGCAGATCAATTTGCATCATCTGTTCGCGGGTTACTTGTTCGGTCTTTTCTAGCATCATTTGCTTTTCAACAAGTTCCATATCCCTTACTTCCAACTCCTTTTCGGTGGCTTGTTTTTCGGCTTCCACCTCCTTAACCCTTGAAGCCGCTTGGCTCACCATTCTATGGGCTTCCTCCTCCTTTTTCTGCATCTCTTCCCGTTGGATTTTTCGGGTTATGGTAGCAAAAAGGTCGAAGTACTTGGCCGACTCCTCTCGTTTTCCCATCTTGTCGAATACTTTAGTAAAAATGGAGTAGGAGTTTCGTAACATCTTCGAGTCATTTAGTTCCTGGGCAAGGCTCTCGGCTGTCTTAAGTGTCTCTATTGCATCGTTGTAGTTCCCGAGTTCGTATAGAACATTCGCCTGGTTTAGCAGAGATGCTGCCAGATCGGCTTTGCGCCCCATCTGCCGAGCGGTATTAGACGCTTTAATAAAGTGGGTTAGGGCATCATTAAGCTTTCCACTTTCGGCATTAATCAAGCCAAGGTTTGTGTTCAGAACGTATATGGCATTGTTGTTGCCAATTATCTCCGACATGGCAAGGGCTTTTACAAAATTTTCTTTAGCCAAATCCAGATTGCCCATTGCCCAAAAGGAGCTGGCCGCTTTATTGTAGAAAAATGATGCCTGATTATGATCTGATTTCTGCTCGAATTCTCGGCCTTGTGTTGCATCTAACTGCGCCTGCTGAAGAGTATTAGTTTGTTGTGCGAAGGTTGTGGTCCGTGTTACTAGTAGAACTAGCAAAAAGAGGTGAGTAACCCTTGACATGTGCCCCTTTAAAGATGCTGATGTTGTTCTCATAAGTTTATTGATCTTCCGACTTTGAAATAAGGGTTACTGGAATCTCGGTGAGCCGGGCAAATTCCTGACCTTCCTCCATCATATCTTCGTCAAACTCTTCGTGATACCAGTTTAACTTTATCTTGTACCCTTTTCTGTATATCTCTTCGAATAATGTAACAATCTCTAAAACTTTTTTTGTTGACGATGAATTAAGATACAGCATGTCGAAGTTGATGATGGTTGTGGGTTGTGGTTTTTTTATGTATTCCCTAACCGACTCCTCCAATGGTTTGTAAAACTGCTCAATATCCTCGGGCAAACTTTTTCCCGAGATATCGAGAATGCCCCTAGTTGGATCAAAATGAACCTGAGGCGATTCATCGGTTGCCAAAATCATCAACTTTTCCATCTTCTTTGTAAATTTTATGCTGGAAACCTTATTCTTCTACTAATTTTGAAATACTAAGATACATATTAATACTATACCGTTGAATGTTTTTGACGAATTATGTTTTTTTTAGGTGGAATATGAGATTTCCCAAATCAAATGTGTGAACAGTTTCTACTATTTTAGCAGGTCATGGAAATACTCAAAGTATTGAATTCAGAATTACGAAGGTTAGGTATAAACTACCCCGAAGCACTCAAAGCCATTGGCCATGTTGCCAACCGAATGCTCAAGCAAAAGGTGTTGACCAAGGAATTAATCCTCGAAGCAATTGGTCAAATGGTATCTAATCCCGGCGTTTCCAAGTGGAATCAAAAGCATCTGCACGATCTTTATCTGGTTGTCAAAAATGAACTGGGTAACCTACAGCACGAATCGGTATCAACAGAATTTACTCAGAATATAATCCTTGCGGATAATGCAACCTCTTACCCAATTTTTGGGATTGAGAATATTGAAGCGGGAGCAGTGTCGCAAATGGAGAACGCCATGCGGCTTCCCATCGCTTTGCGGGGAGCCCTAATGCCCGATGCGCACGAGGGGTATGGTTTGCCCATTGGTGGAGTGCTAGCCACCTTGGATAATACCGTAATTCCCTACGCCGTAGGCGTTGATATTGCATGCCGAATGTGCCTTTCCGTTTTTCCTATCGATGCTAAGAAGATCGATTCTAAGATAAAAAAACTTAGAGAATCACTTTTTAAGCATACCATTTTTGGAGTTGGGGGAAAGAATCAAAATCATCTAAATCCCCAAGTTTTCGATCGCCCAGAGTGGGGTGCTACCAAGTTTATTCGCCAGCATCGCGATTTAGCCTACAGCCAGCTGGGAACATCGGGGGCTGGTAATCATTTTGTGGAGTGGGGCGTACTTAATGTGCAGCAAGATTTACCCGAGAAGAATCTACCAGTTGGCAGTTACTTAGCCCTTTTATCGCATTCGGGCTCCCGGGGTTTTGGCAACGAAGTGGCTAGCCACTACTCAAAAATTGCCATGTGCAGAATTGTGCTGCCTCGTGAGGCAAAGCATTTGGCTTGGCTCGACCTATCAACCCAAGAAGGACAGGAGTACTGGATGGCCATGACGCTTGCTGGGCATTACGCCTCGGCAAATCACCACGAAATTCATGGTAAAATATCCAAAGAGTTGGGCTTAGCGCCCATTTCGGTTATCGAGAATCATCACAATTTTGCGTGGAAGGAAACTCTTGTCGATGGACGAAATGCGGTGATACACCGCAAAGGGGCTACTCCTGCTGGTGTTGGAGTTATTGGAATTATTCCGGGATCGATGACGCATCCAGGTTTTGTTGTAAGAGGTAAGGGCAGCCCTCAGGGCTTAAACTCCGCCTCGCATGGGGCAGGTCGCCGGATGTCGCGATCACAAGCTCTTAAATCTTTTAGTTGGAACGATTTGCAGAAAGTGCTGGAAAAGTATGGAGTTGAACTGATTGGGGGTGATATCGATGAAATCCCCATGGCCTACAAGGAGATAGAAACCGTGATGAGCTTACAGCACGAGCTGGTGGAGGTAATCGCAAAATTTCAGCCTTTTCTGGTTCGAATGGCCGATCCGGAAAGGCGGCGGCGCGGTTGAGATTTGAGGATCACACCCGCGGTTATGGGAATGGTAAATCAGCGTTGAAACTTCAGGATTAAACCACATTTACCTCCATTTCGAGGCTAACGTTAAATATCTCCATTACTGATTTCCTAACTTGATGAGCAAGTTCAACTACTTCAGCTCCTGAGGCATTTCCATGATTTACCAAAACAAGGGCCTGATTTTGGTGCACTCCCACATTACCAATGCGTTTGCCTTTCCACCCGCTCTGCTCAATTAGCCAACCAGCCGGTAGTTTTACTGAGAAATCGTTGACAGGGTAGTAGGGTACTTTGGCAAAACGTTGCTGTAGCTCCTCAACAAGCGAAATATCAACCACAGGATTCTTAAAGAAACTTCCAGCATTACCCAGCTCCTTAGGATCGGGAAGCTTGGAGTTTCGGATATCAATTACTGCTTTTCTGACATTCTGCAATGTTCTTGAACCTAATCGATCCAATTCTGCATCAAGATTTCCGTAATGGGTAATTAGCGTTGGTTTTTTACTTAGTTTATAAGTAACGTGGGTTACCACAACCTTTCCCTTAAGTCGATTTTTGAAAACGCTATCGCGGTATCCAAATTCACACTCGGCAGTGGTTAGTTTAAATGGAGCTAATGAGTCAGTATAAATCCCTTCAACTTCTGTTATAGTGTCCTTTGCCTCAACGCCGTAAGCACCAATATTCTGTATAGGCGATGCGCCTACTGTGCCAGGAATTAGGGACAGATTCTCTAATCCACCCAGGTTCTTGTTCACGCAGAAATCAACCAGCGAGTCCCACTCCACTCCAGCGCCAACTTTAAGCGTAGCATAGTCTTCATCTTCCGAAAGGGTCTCAATCCCTAATATCTGTGGATGAATAACCGCTCCGTCGTAGTTTCCGGTGAATAGCACATTCGATCCTCCGCCAAGTATAAGGTATGCAAGATTTTCCTGTTTAACCTTACCCAACGCTTCATGTAAATCATCAGCAGATGTTACACTCATAAAGAACCGAGTTTCGACATCGATGCCAAAGGTGTTGAGGTTCTTTAGGGCGAAGTTTGATTGGATAGTAAGCATAGCGTTTTGTTTGTGCAAAGATAGAAAAATGTGGCGGGCTAAGCGGTTTTTTTTAATTTAGCAGAAAAAATGGCCAGAATTTACCTACTTACAACGTCTGACATTGTTTCAGATCAACGTGTCCATCGTTCAGCAGTTACCCTTGCTGCCGAGGGGCACTGTGTTACGGTAGCTGGCCGAAAAGTAAGCCGAAAAACAGATGAAATTATCCGTCCATATACAGTTTTGCAGTTTAAACTGCCATTCAGAAAAGGTGTACTTTTCTACCTGTCGTTTAATTTATGGGCATTATTTTACTTAATCTTTCATGGTTTCGATCTAGTAATTGCTAATGATTTGGACACGCTGCTTGCAGCCCGACTTGGCGCAATTCTAAAGCGAAAGAAGGTAGTGTACGATAGTCATGAGCTTTTTACTGAGCTTCCTGAGCTGATAAACCGAAAGACGAAACGGCACATATGGTTTATGATGGAAAAGCTACTTACCAAAGGACTGCCTGCTTGTATTGCAGTGTCGGATGGCGTTGCGCGAGTGTTGGAGAATAGGTATGGTATAAGGTGTATGGTAATACGAAATTTGCCTTTTAGTCGAAACCCGGCAGTGCAGGAGAGTAGGATCATTAAACCAACCAAGGTAATTATTTACCAAGGATCGCTGAATATTGGCCGTGGACTTGAACGGCTTATTCAGGCCATGCAGTGGGTGAAAAATGCAGAACTGGTAATAGCTGGAGTTGGAGATATACAGAACAAACTTGAGGATGTTTCAATTTCGTGTGGCCTTACCGACAGGGTAAAATTTTTAGGAAAAATCCCCTTAGAGGAATTGCACAGAATAACCCAAGGGGCTAGTCTTGGCGTTTCACTTGAGGAGGATATGGGGATGAACTATCGATATGCATTGCCCAACAAGCTGTTCGATTATATCCAGGCTGGGATTCCTGTCCTAGTTTCCGATTTGCCCGAAATGGCTGCAATTGTCTCCAAGTACGATGTTGGGGAAGCGTTGCAAAGCAATTGTACCCCGCAATTATTGTCCGACAAGTTAAACCAAATGCTGAACGATAATATCAAAATGAATGCTTGGCAAGTTAATGCTAAAAAAGCTGCTTCGGAGTTGAATTGGGAGAAGGAGAGGGATAAGTTGATTTCAATTGTCAATGAAATTTTGAATACATAACAATGAGTAGATTGCTAACATAAATTACTATTAACTATGAAAAAGTTGATTCCACAAATCCTTTGTTTCACCTTTCTTTTTCAGCTAAGCAGCTGTGGCCAGGAGAAGTTTATCCAACTTCCCGAACCCCAAAAAAGTGGAGGTATGCCGTTGCTCGATGCTCTGGCTAACCGCAAAACATCCCGATCCTTTTCGAACAAGGAACTCGATCTGCAAACTCTATCAAACCTGCTTTGGGCAGCAAATGGCATTAACCGTCCCGAAGATGGGCTTAGGACCGCGCCCAGCGCTGTAAACTGGCAAGAGATAGATATTTACGTGAGCCTTGCAAAAGGGGTTTACATTTACAACGCCAAGGAGAATAAACTTGAACTTTACATCAGAATGGATATTCGAGAGGCAACTGGTCGTCAACCATTTGTGAAGGATGTTCCCGTAAATCTGATATATGTTGTCGATTTTACCCGAATGGGCGATCGTACCGAGGAGGTTAAGCACTGGTACTCTGCTGCCGATGCCGCTTTTATTGCCCAAAACGTATACCTGTTCTGCGCCTCCGAGGGGCTGGCCACTGTGGTTAGGGGGGCGGTTGATAAAGTTGAACTTAAAAATGTGATGAGCCTGCCCGAGCATAAGCATGTAGTACTTTGCCAATCGGTTGGGTATCCGGGCGAATAGTTTTTCTCATTAGATTTTCCGCCCACGGATTAATGGCTATTTTTTTAGCTTTATCCGTGGGTTTTTGTTTTATAGTCGTGTACAAACAGAAACTTGTTGATAAATTATAATGCAGATTATCAGCAAGTAAACTATTTCTCGAGGTTTAGAAGCGTTGATTTGCCCAAACCTTTCGCCCGATTTCATATTTTTGTGGTATTCCCAGAGTGGATATGTATAGTAATCAGTAAAATATTACCATTTTGAGTTCATCGAGTAGCGTGGTGGAAACACCGTTAATGAAGCAGTACAACGCTATTAAGCGTAAGCATCCCGATGCAATATTGCTTTTTAGAGTAGGCGATTTTTACGAAACCTTTAGCGAGGATGCCATAAAGGCATCGGAGATACTGGGGATAACGCTTACCCGTAGGGCTAACGGTGCCGCTTCGTATGTGGAGTTGGCTGGTTTCCCGCATCATGCGCTCGACACCTATTTGCCCAAGCTGGTTAGAGCCGGTCAGCGAGTGGCCATTTGTGAGCAGCTTGAGGATCCCAAAATGACCAAAACAATTGTTAAGCGTGGCGTTACGGAGTTAGTAACTCCAGGCGTTTCGTTCAACGACAATGTGCTTGAGCGTAGGGAGAACAATTTTTTGGCCTGTGTTCACCTCGAGAAAAAGGCTGCTGGTGTTGCCTTTTTGGATGTTTCAACGGGTGAGTTCTATGCAGCCGAAGGTTCCTACGAGTATATCGACAAGCTGATTACCAACTTTAATCCCAAGGAAGTACTGGTCGAAAGATCGAAGTATCGAGATTTTACTGAGTTTTTCGGAACTCGTTACTACGTGTATAAGTTCGATGAGTGGGCTTACCACGAGGAGGGCGCCCGTGAAAAATTAGTGAGCCATTTCCAAACATCAAGCCTTAAAGGCTTTGGTATTGATGGTTTGCGCATGGGGATAATTGCCGCAGGTGCTGCGCTTTACTACCTCGATATAACACAGCATACCCAAGCAAAGCATATCTCATCTATCTCTAGGATTGATGAGGAGAGGTATGTTTGGCTCGATAAGTTTACCGTTCGCAACCTCGAACTTTTCTACTCGGTTAACGAGGGTGCAAAAACACTGGTTGATATTATCGACAAAACGGTTTCCCCAATGGGTAGCCGCTTGCTCAAGAAATGGATTTCACTGCCACTAAAAGACGAAAAACCCATATCCGAAAGGTTAAATGTGGTAGAGTTTTTTATCTCGAAAGCTGAGGTTGCCGATCAAATTAGGGATGGCATTCGCGATATGGGCGACTTGGAGCGTGTTATCTCAAAAGCTGCCGTGGGGCGCATTTCTCCTCGTGAGCTAATCAGCCTAAAAAATGCATTATCGTCGCTTGTTCATATAAAAAACGCCTGTGAGCAATCGCAGCAATCAACTTTATTGCGGTTAGGTGAACAGATTAACCTCTGCTCAAGAATAAGGGAGCGGATTGAGCGCGAAATTGTTCCCGAACCCTCTGCACAGATAAATAAGGGCGGAGTTATTGCAAAGGGCGTAAACCCTGAACTGGATGAGCTAAGGGATATTATGCACTCGGGCAAGGAGTACTTGCTTAACCTTCAGCAACGCGAGTCCGAACGCACAGGAATTCCCTCGCTTAAGGTGAGTTTCAATAATGTTTTTGGGTACTACATCGAGGTTCGAAATACGCACAAGGAAAAGGTTCCTGCTGAATGGATTCGCAAGCAAACGCTGGTATCGGCTGAGCGTTACATAACCGAGGAGCTAAAGGAGTATGAGTCGAAAATACTTGGAGCGGAGGAGAAAGTGCTGGGCATAGAGCAGCAGCTGTTCGATCAGCTGGTCTTCAGCCTAACGGAGTATGTTGCATCCATTCAGCTAAATGCCAATTTGGTTGCACAGCTCGACTGCTTGCTCTCGTTTGCCTCTTCGGCAGTTGAGTATAACTATAGCAAACCCGAGGTAAATAGTACAGATATTCTAGATATCAGAGAAGGGCGTCACCCTGTAATTGAGCGAATGTTGCCTGTGGGTGAGGAGTATGTTTCGAACGATGTGTTGCTCAATGGCGATAATCAGCAAATCATCATAATAACTGGGCCCAATATGTCGGGTAAATCGGCTCTGCTCAGGCAAACTGCTCTAATTGTGTTGATGGCTCAAATGGGATCTTATGTTCCTGCAAAAGCAGCGCGGATTGGTCTTGTTGATAAGATTTTTACTCGCGTTGGTGCCTCCGACAATATTTCGCTGGGCGAATCGACTTTTATGGTGGAGATGCACGAGGCCGCAAGTATTCTGAATAACATCTCCGATAGGAGTTTGGTTCTACTCGATGAGATTGGTCGGGGAACATCAACCTACGATGGTATTTCCATTGCCTGGGCTATGACCGAGTATATCCACGAAAATCCACATGGCAAGGCCAAAACCCTTTTTGCAACTCACTACCACGAGCTCAACGAGATGGAAGGCGCTTTCTCTAGGATTAAGAACTTCAATGTTTCAATCAAGGAGTTGGATAATAAGGTTATTTTCCTTCGGAAGTTGGTGCCAGGAGGAAGTGCGCACAGCTTTGGAATTCACGTTGCGCGCATGGCGGGCATGCCACCCAGCGTGGTGAAGAGGGCTTCGGAGATACTTAAGGATCTCGAGAAAAATCCGCAGGATCAAAAGTTGAGCCGTCCAAGCGCTGAGCTGGGCAAAAGCAGGGAAGGATACCAACTTAGTATTTTTCAGCTCGACGATCCCGTGCTCAAGCAAATTCGTGATCAGCTGCTAGTGCTCGATATCAATAATCTTACTCCTGTTGAGGCACTCAACAAGCTAAACGACATTAAGCGGTTGGCTGGGGTTAAGGAGAAGAATATTAAGTGATCGTTTTTTTGGGAGGGGTATAAAAACAGTAATGGGAACCATTCAGCGCGAACAGCTCCCATTCACTAGCCGAAACCTAAGTTTCATTTAGTGCCAGACTACGGTTATTCTGACCGGCTGCAGTGTATATCTGGCGATATACCCTCTGTAGCCCTTAGCTTTCCCAACCCTGCCGGCTAAAGCAGAATTTTCGAGCCGTCCTTTCGATTGATCCGAGGATCAACTTTCGGGGACAAAGTGTCGTTGACTAAAGACCAGCTGTTTTTTGCATCTGGAGGTTAACTCCTCTGGTGCTTTTCCTCGCGGAGCGGCTTACTGTCAGTGTTTACCCCTTTGTCAGTTACGTTTAACTTGACTGGCAAATCCATTGTGAGTCCTTTCGGTTTCCCTTTGGATTTCAGCATTTCCTTTTGAGCCTAAACTCATTTTGATTGCTGCTTTCGACTCAATCTCTCGAAGAACGCTAGGCGATCTTGGCTTGACTGACCTTCCCGCGGAGCGAACCCCTTGGGTCTGGACTTTGGCTCTGGGGTAAGCAAGTTTTTCAACTTGTGCGAATCGATAAAACTACACCTAAGCAGTTATTACCAGTTCCTTACCTTTCTGAGCAGCCTTTTATCTCTCGTCTGGTAGAACAAATATATAACGAAAACGTACCCGAATGCAAATTTTTTTGCATTCATTAATTAACCTTGTGTCAACAAGAGTTATGAACAATTGTTGAAAAGTTTGTGAGGCTTACCAGCCCTTTGTTTGGTGATGATTAAGGAGAGGGAAATTGGAGTTATTAACAGCTCGAGAACTTTTCCCCACATAGTCGCAGGATGTTTTGGGCTTGTGATGAAATTATTTCTAGACTTCTTGCCAATGGTTAAAAGCATTTTTATATCTTAGTACCAAGTTATCGCTTTTTGTACAAGGATGAAAAAAAATCAGAACTCCACTGCTAGCATATACTTTGTCGATCATGACTATGTTTACACCTCATCGCTTAAGAAGGCGATTGAGAAGCCATCCAAGTACAATATCGAAACCTTTGTGACGGGCGAAAAATTTATTGCATATTTGGCAGCGCAAACCTTTCGTAAATCCGACATCCACATTGTTTTTTTGGGCTATAATTTTATCGATGACCGCGAACACACTTTAATGAATGGAATTGAGATTTTGGAGGCAACCAAGGTTATCAATCCCAACATCGAAGTGGTTATGCTTTACACCCCCGAAGAGGCCACCTACGGAGCCTATGCCCGAAATCAAGGAGCTTACGATTTTGTACCCAAGAACGAGACAGCTTTCCTTCGTATCAATAATATTGTGATGAGGGTGATTAGTCAAAAAAAACTTGAGCAGAAAAAGCGCTCCTTTATCCTATCGGTAAAACTGCTTGTTGCATACACAATCCTGCTGGTTATTGCCGTTTTAATCTTCAACCTTTTCTTCTAACTAGGAAAATTTGCCATTAAACTGCTCGCATTTCTGACGTATTGGCAGGCTTGCGGCAATGGCATTGCTTTTGTCTGTTAGGGCATGGAAAATTGAATGTTTAACTAAAATAATATAAGCCATGCAGAAGGGCAGAATTAATGTTACCAGCGAAAACATCTTCCCAATTATCAAAAAATTCTTGTATTCCGATCACGAGATTTTTCTTCGCGAGTTAATATCCAACGCGGTAGATGCTTCTCAGAAGTTGAAAACTTTAGCTTCGGTGGGGGAGTTTAAGGGTGAAATAGGCGACTTAACCATCCGTCTTAAACTCGACAAGAAAGCCAAAACCATTACCGTGAGCGATAGCGGGATTGGAATGACCGAGGAGGAGATTGAGAAGTATATCAACCAGATTGCTTTCTCGGGAGCCGAGGAGTTTTTGGCAAAGTACAAGGATAAAACCGATGCGATAATAGGTCATTTTGGACTAGGTTTTTACTCCTCGTTCATGGTGAGCGATAAGGTAGAGATCAATACACGCTCATATCAGGAGGGTGCAAAAGCTGTGCGGTGGTCGTGCGACGGTTCACCAGAGTTCTCCATTGAGGACGCCGAACGCGAGCAGCGCGGAACCGATATCGTTCTACACATTAACAAGGAGAGCGAGGAGTTTCTCGACGAGCACCGTTTAAATGAAATGCTCAAAAAATACTGCCGTTTCCTTCCCATTCCCATTGCCTTTGGCACCGAAAAGGAGTGGAAAGATGGAAAGGAGGTGGATACTGGTAAGGATAAGATTGTGAACGACACTAATCCCCTGTGGACGCGAAAACCCGCCGATTTAAAAGACGAGGACTACGAGAAATTTTACGGCGACTTGTACCCCGCAGCGCAGGAACCGCTTTTCAATATCCATCTTAATGTCGATTACCCCTTCAACTTAACGGGTATTCTTTACTTTCCCCGCATAAAATCGAATTTCGATATTCAAAAGAACAAGATCCAGCTTTACTGCAACCAGGTTTACGTAACCGATTCAGTTGAGGGGATTGTTCCCGAGTTTCTAACGCTGCTTCATGGCGTAATCGACTCGCCCGATATCCCGCTTAACGTATCGCGCAGCTACCTGCAGAGCGACTCAAATGTGAAGAAAATCTCCTCGCACATCACCAAAAAAGTAGCCGATAGGCTGCAGGAGATTTTTAAGGAGAACCGCGAGCAGTTTGAGAAAAAGTGGGACGACCTGAAGCTTTTCATCACCTTTGGAATGATTACCGATGAGAAATTCTACGAGCGGGCTGAGAAATTTGCGCTATTCAAGAATACCGATGGCAAGTACTTTACCTTTGAGGAGTACGAGAAGCTGATTAAGGAGAACCAAACCGATAAGAACAAAACGCTTATTTACCTTTACACCACCGATTCGGAGGAGCAGTACTCGTACATCGATCAGGCCAAGAATCGTGGCTACGATGTGCTGGTAATGGACGGGCAGCTCGATCCACACTTGATCAACAGCCTGGAGTCGAAATTTAAGGATTCGCGCTTTGTGCGTGTTGATAGCGATGTAATTGACAAGCTGATTTTGAAGGAGGATAAGAAGGAGATAGATCTTCCCTACGAAACGCAAACCGAGCTGCGTAGCGTGTTTGAGGGGGCTGCCAATAACTCATCGCAGTACTGGGTTCAGTTCGAGGATATGGGAGAAACCGCTGCACCTGTTGTTATAACTCGGAGCGAATTTATTCGCCGCATGAAGGACATGGCGGCCATGAGCGGAGCGGCTGGTTTTTACGGCAATATGCCCGAAACCGTGAACCTGGTGGTGAATGTTGCACATCCACTGGTGAAATCGGTTATTGAACAGAAGGATAAATCGCTAAGCGATAAGCTAGGCGAGTTTAACACACAGCTTGAGCCGCTTAATACCCGTCTCGATGAGCTGAAAAAATCGACAGAGAAGAAGAAGGACGAGGAGATTCCTCAGGCCGAAAAGGATGAGATGGAGGATCTGAATAAGAAAATCGATGAGTTAAAAGCATCGAAAACCGAAAGCCTAAAGACTTTTGGTAAGGACAATAAGCTTGCTAAACAACTTATAGATCTGGCCCTGCTGGCTAACAACATGCTAAAGGGCGAAGACCTTAGCCGATTTGTTAAGCGCAGCGTTGAGCTAATTAAGACGTAAACACAAATAGCAATTTAAAAAATCCGCCAGATCTTTATATTTGATCTGGCGGATTTTGTATTTGGACTATACCATTAGTAGAACCGAACTCCCAGCTGGTCGAACAGGAAATAGTACTCGTAAAGAATCTTATCTGTGAAGTCGGTTGTTGTAAGCGCTCCTCCATGTCCAGAGCCAGGCACTATATACATGTGATAAAGCGATGTGGGATCGCCCTTTTCCTGGAGAGCAGCAAGAAATTTATAGGAGTGAAGTGGCGGAACTCTATCGTCTTTCTCTCCAGTAATTAGTAGTACATTTGGGTACTTAACGCCCTTCTTAATACTGTGTAATGGCGAGTACGATCGCATATTCTCAAAATCTGCATAGTTATCCACAGTGCCGTATTCATTAATACTTGTCAAAGAAGAACCTATTGTAAATTCCCCAAATCGAAGCATATCAAAAACACCTGCTTCGGCTATGGCTACCTTGAATAGATCGGGGCGTTGAGTAAATGCTGCCCCAACCAGTAGACCACCATGGGAACCACCCTTAATGGCAATTTTTTCGGGATTAGTGTATTTTTCATTTATTAGATATTCGGCAGCAGCAATAAAGTCATCAAAGGCATTTTGCTTTTGTAACCTTCGACCCTGTTTTCCCCACTCGCTGCCTACCTCACCGCCACCTCTGATACTTGGTACGGCCAGAATTCCACCGTGCAGAATCCATAAAGCATTACTGGGGTTAAAATGCGGTTCTATACTTAAGCCATACCCTCCGTAACCGTATATTAGGGTTGGGTTTTTACCGTTTAGTTTTATGTCCTTACGACAGGTAATATACATAGGGATTTCTGTCCCATCCTTCGACTTGTACTTTACATATCGCGTTTCCACGCTATTGGGGTTGTAGGGTACTCTAAGTGTTTCTATTGGCTTATACGAATAATCACGTAAGGATAATTCGAAGGATAAACTAGGGTGATAGAACGATGTTACATCAAAGATTGTATGCTCCGCTGAAGGATTTAATTCGTAGAAACCAATTACTGATTTACCCTCTGGAAACTCAATTCGTTTAAGTAATTCGCCTTTACGATCGAAAATTAGTGCCAACATTTTACCATCATTATTGTAAATGCAGGCAATTTTTTCACCCAAGGAGGTCACTTTTAGGAGGGGAATGTCAAACTCTGGGATAAACTCTTCGATTTGATTAACCTTATTGATATTGCCAATCAGTAATTTACCATTGGGAGCACCGCTGTGGGTTACAAGTAGAATTGTATCACTGAAAAGGGCGATGGGATTTATTTGTAGAGAATCTCCCTGAGGGTATAAAAGAACATTTTTCAGAACAAACGAGTTGGGATTGCTTATATCTGCATAAGAAAAAGCGTTATACTTTGTTCCTCTCGACAGTATTTGATGGTCTACAAAAATCTTTAAACTGTCTAATCCTACATAGCGAAAGGAATTTCCCCCAGTTGTGTCAGGGTTTTGGAAAAGCATTTTATCTTGCGCCTGAGGTGTACCTAGTTTATGGTAATAAAGTGCTTGCCCCGTGGCTTTATCAAGAAGTTCGCGTCCAGCTGCAGGTTTTCTGTAGGCAGTATAGTAAAGACCCTCTTCGTGCCAAATCATATTGCTAGTTCCCCTTAAGTTATGCAGGGTATCAAGCGGCTTATTTGTTTCCAGATCGTGAAGGTATACACTTCTCCAGTCGCTCCCATTTATCGATACCTCCACAGCAGCTATAGGGCTGTAAGGGCTAACTAGAATGTTGGTGAATGCCACCCTGTCGTTTTTCTCCTTAATTAAGTCCTTTGATTTAATCAAATAACGGTAATTTGACCCATCGTTTTTTTTGTAGTATAGGTCAGGAGATTTTTTGTATTCGCTTGCTTCTGGTTTGAATAGATATTTTGGCTTAGGAGCTTCTTTGGTTTTAATCAAATCTTCGTTAAAAGTCGACTCATAATCATAGTACATTTTTGAAATTTGTGTATGCAAAGTATTTTTTCGTACCTGCTGGCGGCTTAGTCGATCGGTTAGCTTTTTCTGCTCATCTAACCAGGCTGTAAGCCTTGGATCCTCGGGATTTTCCATCCACTGGTAGGGATCGTAAATGGTAATGGAATCGTGGTAGGTGTTTTGGGTTGTGTCCTTTGGGGCAACAGGGTATTTATTGGCCTTTTGGCCAAAGGCAATAATGGAAGCAAACGCAAGGATTGCCAGGAAAAGATTTTTTTTCATTTTTTACTATTAGGTTAATTTCAAAAAGGGTGTGTTGTTCAATTTTGTTACTGGGTTTGTAGCCAAATGTTTATTCGACTACAAATATTCATTAACCTCTTTCTTTAGATGGTCAATTGCCCTCGATGTGGGATGAAACTCCAGGTCAACCAGCCCGTCGAGGATTTGCTTGCTTAGCACAAGCGACGGAGTTTTTGGGTCAACCTTATCGGCCGAGGTGTTTATCAGCTTTATCACATTATCCTTGGCATTTTTCACTAGGCCCCAAGCCTTAACGCTAAGGTACAGCTGCTGCGACAGGTTATGCTCCCACTCGGAGCGGATGGTGCTAAGCAGCAACGATTGAAATTTTTGCGACGACATATCCGGCTGATTTACCCTTACCAATAGCGACTCGGGCGAGATCCGTTCCAGGAAAAGCACAATCCGCTCGTAGGCCTGCAGCCGTATGGGCGTAGTTATCTTTTTGCTGCTGGCGTTGAGCTCGGCCCGTCGGCGGTTGGTCTCCTCGCGCAGCAATCGTTCAATGGCCAAATAACCGGCCAAAAACACTAGTAACGAGGGGATAATGATTTTTAAGAGATCTATCAGCATAATCTATTTATGTTGGGGAACACGTTGGTTCGAGTCAATATTAGTTCTACCTTTAAAGCCTTAAAATTAAAAAAATCCATTAATCCTTAACGTTTAATTCTTGAAATATATCCGTTACTATGGAAAACATATCGAAACGTGTTGAGCAGCTGGCGGTTTCCGAAACCCTGGCCATGTCGCAGAAGAGCCGCGAGCTAAAAGCGCAAGGCTTTAATGTGATAAACCTAAGCGTGGGTGAGCCCGACTTTCACACCCCCGATTTTGTGAAGGATGCAGCCAAAAAGGCTCTAGATGAGAATATAACCTTTTACTCGCCCGTTCCTGGGTTCCCCGATTTGCTAAAAGCTATCTCCGATAAGCTTAAGCGCGAGAATAACCTCGATTATGGAGTCGATCAGATTGTTGTTTCGGGAGGCGCTAAGCATACTCTGGCCAATGTACTGATGGCTACTGTTGATGCAGGCGAAGAGGTGATTATTCCCGCTCCTTACTGGGTTAGCTACATCGAGCTGGTAAAGCTGGCCGAGGGGAAAAGCGTGGTTATAAACACATCGCTCGAGAGCGATTTTAAGATTACTCCCAAACAGCTCGAGCAGGCAATTACCCCCAAAACAAGAGTGTTGATGCTTTGTTCTCCATCAAATCCAACGGGTAGCGTTTACACCTGCGATGAGCTGGCAGCCCTAGCAAAAGTGCTCGAAAAGCATCCCAATGTGCTTATTATCTCCGACGAGATTTACGAACACATTAACTTTATTGGAAAACACGAGAGCATTGCGCAGTTTAAGGAGATATTTGATAGGGTGATTATTGTGAATGGGGTTTCCAAAGGCTACGCCATGACCGGCTGGCGCATTGGTTACTGTGCTGCCCCCAAGTGGGTTGCCAAAGCTTGCCAAAAATTGCAAGGGCAAATGACATCTGGAACATGCTCTATCGCCCAAAAAGCAGCCACAGCAGCAATAAATTCTGATGCCTCGTACCCAAAAATGATGTGCAAGGCCTTTGAAAAGCGCCGCGATGCAGTAATTGAAAGGCTTAAGAAGATACCTGGGTTTAAGACCAATGTGCCCCAGGGAGCATTTTACATCTTTGCCGAGGTTTCTGAGTTGCTTGGGAAAAAGTTTGGCAACGAAACCATTGCCAACACGGGCGATTTGTGCATGTATCTTATAAATCACGCGCATGTAGCCACCGTTCCGGGTGGCGCATTTGGTGCCCCTGAGTATATTCGATTCTCCTATGCAGCCTCGGAGGAGGAGCTAATGGAGGCGCTGAATAGAATTGATAAAGCCGTAAGGGAGTTAAAGTAAACCTTTGCTTTTAGATTTTGTTAACATAAACCCGCAGCTTTAATTCTGCGGGTTTTTTATCTTTGTGCTCCCAAACATTTTTAGTAGCATGGCAAATCGTTTGATTCAGCGAATCCTTTTTCCAATGGCTTTGGTCATACTGGCAGGACTTCTGGTTGGAGCTGTGTATGGTTACAGAACCTATAAGCGGATGTTTATACCCAACGTGGATACTGGCGATAGGGAGTTTGCCTACGTCTACATCCCAACAGGATCGGACTACGTGAATGCGGTACAAGTATTTGAGGAATCAGGCTTAATCACCAATCTCGAATCGTTTAAGTGGACATGTTCCCGAATGGGTTACCCTCATAGCGTAAAACCCGGCCGATATAAGGTTAACAGCGACATGTCGAACCGAGATCTTGTGGCAATACTTAGGGCTGGCCTTCAAACTCCGGTTCGTGTTACCTTTAATGGATTTAGAACTCCCCAGCAGCTGGCACAGCGCATCTCAAGTCAAATTGAGGCCGATTCGGCGGAAATTGTCAACGCGTTTCTTTCCGATGATATTGCCGTCCAGTATGGTTTTACCCGCCAAACCTTTATTGCCATGTTTGTGCCAAACACCTACGAGTTTTTCTGGAATACAGGTGGAAAGGGATTCTTTGACAGGATGAAAAGGGAACACGAAGCATTTTGGACAAAGGAACGCGATAGAAAAGCCAGTGAGATTGGCCTTAGCAGAGCTGAAGTATCGACCCTTGCCTCAATTGTTGAGGAGGAGACTATTCGGGCCGATGAGCGACCACGCGTTGCGGGTGTTTTTATCAACAGGTTGAGCAAAAGAATGCCGCTACAGGCCGATCCAACCATTAAGTTTGCCCATGGCGACTTTTCAATCCGGCGAATACTCACCCGCCATCTTAGCATCGACTCGCCCTATAATACCTACAAGCATCGCGGATTGCCTCCAGGGCCAATAAATGCGCCCAGTATCTCCTCCATCGATGCTGTGCTAAACTACGAGAAACATCAGTACTACTACTTCTGCGCCAAGCCCGACTACTCGGGATATCATGCATTTGCCCGCACGCTTACCGAACATAACCGCAACGCCAGCGACTATCAGCGTTTTCTGAATAGGGAGAAGATTTTTAGGTAGTGTAATTCGCAAAAAATCCCTTGAACTATTCAAGGGATTTTTTGCGAAATCTAACTCTATAGATTAGTTTTGATATAGTTAGTCATCAGCGTGTATAGGTGCATTCGGGTATTGCCCCCGTAAATGCCATGGTTTTTATCGGGATAGAGCATCATATCGAACTGCTTTTCGGCCTGAATCAGCTTCTCGGCCAGCTCCACAGCATTCTGAACATGTACGTTGTCGTCGCCAGTTCCGTGGATTAGCAGCAGTTTTCCCTGTAGCCCATCCACATGGTTGATGGGTGAGTTGTCGTCGTAACCACTGGGGTTATCCTGAGGTAAGCCCATAAAACGCTCGGTGTAGATAGTATCGTAGTAGCGCCAGTTGGTAACCGGGGCAACGGCAATGGCCATGCTGAAAATCTGGGGAGCCTTAAAGAGACACAACGACGACATGTAGCCGCCATAGCTCCAGCCCCAGATACCAATCCTTTTTCCATCAACATAGGGAAGGGTTTGTAGGTACTTGCCAGCCTCAATTTGATCCAGACTCTCGTAGTAACCCAGCTGGCCGTAGGTCATCTTTTTGAACTCCTCGCCACGACCGCCAGTTCCCCGGCCATCCACAGCAACCACCATGTAGCCCTCGGAGGCTAGCAGCTGATCCCAGCTAATGCCAAACCTATCGGTAACGGTTACCGATCCTGGCCCGCTATACTGGTACATCAGCACAGGATATTTTTTGGTTTCATCGAAATTGAGCGGTTTCATCATGTAGCCATTCAGTTCAATCCCCTCGGAAGTTTTAAAGGTGAAAAACTCTTTCTGAGGGATTTGATACTTAGCAATTGTCTCCTTTAGCTTGGCATTATCCTCAAGCACGCGCAGCTCCTTGCCCTTGGCGTTGTGAAGGGTTACTAGGGTAGGGGTTTTAGCCGAGGAGTGAAAATGGATGTAGTACTTAAAACCGTTGCTAAAGTCGGCTGTATTGGTTCCCGGAAGGGTCGACACTTTTCCCTGCTTTTTTCCATCAGCAGAAACCCAGCTAACAGCAGTACGCAGAGGCGTTCCGTCGAAGTGGTTAAAGTAGATGCGCTTGCCCTTGGTATCGTACCCGTAGATGGAGCGCACCTCATTTGTGCCTTTAGTTAGCTGGTGTACCAGCTGACCATTCATACCGTAGAGGTAGATATGGTTGAAACCATCCATTTCGCTGGTGATGATAAAATGCTTTCCATCCTCGGTGAAGAAAGGGTAGTCGTCGTTGGGTTCCTCTATGTAGTAGCGGTTCTCCTCGGTGTAAAGTACGCTCGTGGTGCCAGTTTTTGCATCGGCTAGGAGTATTTCGAGCTTATTCTGTAACCTATTCAGCCTTATCATGCTCAGCTGATCGGGGTTGTTAGTCCACTTAATGCGGGCAATATACTGGTCGGGTTCGGGGCCAACGTCCATGGTTTTAATCGACTCCAACTCCAAATCGTAAACATGAATGCTAACCAGAGAGTTTTCCTCACCAGCCTTTGGGTACTTGAACGAGTAGTTGGGAGGGTAGAGCTGGTTTTGGTACATGGGCATATGGAAAACCTTAACGTTGCTCTCGTCGAATCGGTAGAAGGCTAGCCTGCGGCTATCGGGGCTCCACTGAATTCCGGTTGTGAGGGCAAACTCCTCCTCGTAAACCCAATCGGCAGCACCGTTTATAATGTGGTTAAATTCACCATCGAAGGTTATTTGCTTTTCGACGTTGCTGGTTAGGTTCTTTATAAAGATATTGTTATCGCGAACAAAGGCCACGTTTTGCCCGTTGGGCGAGAAGGTGGCCAGCATCTGCGCACCATTATCGGATAATGGAGTTACTGTTTTGCCAGCTATATCATAGATATAGTACGATGCCGTAAAGGAGTGCCGGTAGATGGAGTTCACATCGGTAGTTATAATCATTTTCTTCTCGTCGGCGCTCAGCTGGTAGCCAGCAAATTGGCTAAGTGCGGAATTGTCGAACGCCGAGGCATCGAAGAGCACATCAACCAGCTCGCCCTTGGCGTAGCTGTACTTGGCAATTTTGCCACCCCGTTCCATCACGGTGTAGTGCTCGCCGTCGTTCATCGATACGATTCCTCTTACCGATCGGGCGGCGAATGTGCCGCTGCGTTGGATATCGTCGAGGGAAATAAGTTTTTTTGAATCCTGAGCCACTACGCTAGTAAGAAGCAAAGTAGCAATTGCAAGTAGTCCTAATCTTCTCATAGTTATGGAATATTACTTTGTTGTATTTTCTACATATTTTTATTGACACAATAATAGTAAAATGGATTAATATAATGCCTGATAACTCCTATGATTTATAGCGAAAGTTGGGATGCGCAAATTATGAAACCAATACCCTGGCATGGATTAGTAACTGACAGGTTATTGGTTTGGAGTTGGATTTTAATGATTGCGCTTTGTTTTACAGGAGTGCAGTACGGTTCAACGAAAGGGGTTACCTATTTACATCAAAATTTTCACTTTTCCCATTAATACTGCCCGGTGCATATTTATTAAGATAAACCTCGTAAGCTGCAGCTATTCCTCGGGCAAAATCAACAAAATCATCATTTAGCCTTTTCAGGCTATGAAAGGTTGATGAGAGAGATTCGGGTGAATACATGTTGTTGCCGTAAACAATGGCAATTAGTTGGTTTTGCACGTCGGCAAAAATATTTTGCATTTGGTAAACAGAGGTTAGGATTTGAAGTTCCTCAAAATCAATATTTGAAATTATTCCTGAGTAGTTTGTTGCATCCCATGCAGTACGGCTAATTGTTGGAATGTTTACCCCTTGAAAGGGAAGTTGAGCCAATGAGTAACCCATGTTTGTGTACTTTTCAATGCTATCGCCATATACCCTGAAGAAGTCATTTCGTTTCTCTTGTATATCAATTACTTTCATGCACTCATGATGGTTTTTTACCAGTTCCTGAACGATTTGGGTCTTTGCAATCTGTAATGCCTTTTTCTCCTTAATCGATTCATGCCAGTTATTAATCATAAAAGCTAAAAGAATACCCAATATTACAGGAAACATTTCGAGTAAAAACTTTTTTTGATTTGCAGTGATTTTTATACCTTTCATAACAGCAATTTAGTTTAGTTTAACTGAGTACAAGCTTCCATCTGAACTCCCAAAGTAGATGATTTTTTTTTCGATAATTGGGGTTGATAAGATTGATCCAAGTGTGTGGATTAGCCTTTCCGATTCGATGTAATCCTTTCCGTACAGTTCAAAGCCCGCTTTAAATTTCCCATCAACGTTGTATACTTTGCTGTAATTCTCTTTGCTTCCATCGGTCTGGAACTGCCATTTGGTTTCTCCGGTTTTATGGTCAACACCTCGCAGAATGCCATCGAAACAACCGAAATAGATAATCCCATTGTGCTCTGTGGCTGAACCGTAAACTCGCATAGGAACAGGGATTTGCCAAACTACCTTGCCGTTAGCTTTGTTTACGCAGTAAAAACGGTGCGTGTCGGAAGTGCCAAAGTAAACATAATTGTTATAAATCAGAGGAGTTGCAATAATCCAGCTGCCCACTTCCTTGATATTCCACTGGCCACGGCCCGTTTGCGCATTAAGCGCATATATATTGTAATCCCTGCTACCAAAGTAAATGGTACCATTATCCAATGATGCCCCTTTCTGGATTTCACCATTGGGGAAGTAGGTGTCGCCAACGGTTCGAAAGGACCAAATTATCTCGCCGTTTATTGCATTTAGGGCATAGAAATATCCTAAGTAATCACCAAAATAAACCTTATCATCATAGACAATTGGTGATGCATGAACAATCCCATTAGCATTAAACCTCCATACTTGTTCCCCGGAATTACTGTCTAAGGCGTAAAGATTTCCGTCTCCACTTCCCCAGTAAATAACATCGTTGTAAACAGAGGGTGATGAAAGGTAGTAGTCCCAAATGTCGAGCATTTTTTCGCCCTTCGAGTCGAATTTCCAGATCAGTATACCCGTTTCAACATTCAATGCGTATAGTGAACCATCGGAACTGCCAAAGCAAACTATTGCCCCGTAAGCGGTTGGGCTGGAGTGAACAGCCCCGTTTGTTCTGAAGCTCCAATTCATTTTACCTGTCGGCTTGTCGATGGCATAAAATGTTGAATCGCCACTCCCAATAAGAATCGTATTGCCTGAAATTGCTGGGGTAGAGTATACTCTGCCTTTCGTTTGAAACTTCCAATTAAGATCTTGGCCAAATGAGCAATAGGATGTGAATGCCATAATTAAGGACGAAAGAATAATATGTTTATTCATTTTAAGACAACTAGTTAAGTTTGATTCGAATTTGTTTAAGGCCTGATTTAAACTGCTCAATGAAGGTAATGTTTAGCGGATTTGTACTTCCTTCAGGATGATTTTGCAGTGTAATTCTGTTTTCAGAGATGTAATCCATTTTCTATATTTCTCGATAAATCACTTATAAATCGAGCCATATTTGCTCCATCAATCACATCGTGGTCAATTAGGATTGACATTTGGAGCATCTCTCTGATCTCAATTTTATCCTTAACAACAGATGGCTTCTTAACTATTGAACTTACTCCAAAACAGATAGGATGTATAGAGATTGGAATAAACCAACCATTTACATTTCCCATCATTCCTATTGAGGTAAACGCAACATTCCCCATTCTGTTAAATGCGAGTTTTGGGTGCCTGAGTAAATAGCGCCAAAAATATTGTCTCAAAAATTTTGGAAGAGAATAGTACATCTTTTCTAGTTTTCTGGTCTTCCTTTGAATTACAATATCTTCCTCAGTTAATGGGATATTTCTAGCGTCATTAATTTGCTTTGCTATGGATTCAATACTTGCTTCATTTGCTTTTTCAATTATCAACGGTATAGGCACCTTAGAGCCATAAATTTCTTTCTCAACGAGCATAGAAATATTTATGTCGTCGAAAAAGATCTGTTTATTCTTTCCAATGAGGTATGAACATGTAGATTCATGTTTTTTCACAGTAAAACCAATAACGCTTATAAGCCAAGCATTAAATGATATTTTATTTGTATGTGCTTTATTGTAATCTCTAATTTTCTTTCTACTTTCTGTCACATCAAATTCTACTAATCCAGTAACATGATGCTTCTGCTTGCCAATTTCACAAACATCTATACTGGCTATCCTTGAATTGGGGAATCTGTGTATTTTGTAATTTGACATATGTGCAGGTTTTGTGAAGATTCTACTCTGCAATTACTTCTGCAAAAGTTTTCAAGAATAGGTCGATTTCTGATTTGTCGATAGTTAAGGCAGGATCTAATCGTAAAACCTCGGCATTGGGTCGTTTAGCAACAATAAAGCCCTCGCTAAGCAGTTCCTTGTATACGAGTTGGGCATTCCGTTTCAGCTCAATGGCAAGCATTAACCCTCTCCCTCTTACCTCTTTTACAATTGATTCCTCGCCGATTAAATTACATAACGAATGGAATATATACTGCCCTAGTTCCTTACTCTTTTCTATAAGTTGTTCCTCCTCAATAATGTCAATCACCTCGCAGGCAACAAAAGCACCAAGCGGATCGTTCTGGTGCGACTGGGAGTATTTGAAATTTGTTTCTTGCAACCGCTCTAAAACTGAATTTGAAACGATTGTAGCGCTAACCGGATACCCATTTCCAACGCCCTTGCCAATGGCTACGATATCGGGAGTAAAGTTGTAATGCTGATAACCAAACCATTTCCCGGTTCTACCTATTCCGGTTGTTATCTCATTGCACATAATTACTCCTCCATTTTCCCTAACTTTATTTACAATTTTTGTGATTAATTCGTTGGAAGGAAAGCGAACTAAGCCTGATGAGCTACCGGGTTCAAAAAGGAAAATCCCAATTTTATTGAAAGGGATATTTTCGAAGCTATCGCATTCGCCTATGCAGCCTTTTCCCAATTTTTGGCAACCACACTCTTGCCAATCGAAGATATGCCATTTACTGGAATCTCTTGTAGTTGCGTCGCCGTAGGCACCAAAGTAAGAGTCGGAGAAAGTAAGAGCCAAAGGTTTGCTGCTTATGACTCTAGCAATACGCATTCCGTACTCCACCGCTTCGCTACCCGAGCAGAGGAATTCGCATTTCCCTTCGATAATGCCAGTGATCTCCAGTATTTTTCTAGCCGTAATGTCGATTTGAGGATGACAGTAACAAAACCCAGTGTGAGATATCTTGTTGATTTGAGCGGTGATTACATCATTTACTCTCTTGTTATTGTGGCCCACGCTTGTACACCAAACACCCGACTCCAAATCGATAAGCCTATTGCCTTTGGAGTCGAAAAGGTAGCAGTTGTTAGAGGTTACAATATCATTAAACATGATCTCGTGACCAGTTGACCATATAATGTTCTTCATAGGATTACAATGGCTAAATTGTGACAAACATAATGGCTGTGCCAAAATCCATAATGCCGTGAAGAATGGCAAAGTAAGGAAAAAGTGTTGGCCTGAACCTTATTGAAACTCCTAGTAAAATGGCAAAGGGAAGGAAAACTAACCCTCTATAAATAATAAATTTAACATCGGGAATAAATGGTAGCGTACAGTGCTGTATGGAAAGGAAAAACACTGGGAGTAGTATTGATATCCACTTTCTATTCAGCTGCTTCTCAAGTCTTGGCATTATGTAGCC
>CAZBBA010000054.1:0-28422 GCA_964490015.1 uncultured Rikenellaceae bacterium | reverse complement strand
TATGAAGTTTGAACAGTACAATTTTGTACCCGCACTAAAGCAGAACCTTGCCGACCTTGGTTTTAAAAGACCTACCGATATTCAGTTCAAAGCCATTCCACCCACGCTAAAGGGCGAGGATGTGCTGGCCATTGCTCAAACCGGTACGGGTAAAACCGCAGCTTTTGCCATCCCCACAATTCAGATGCTATGCTCAAAACCAGTCCCTATTGGTGAATACGAAACCCGCTGTCTGGTGATGGTTCCAACGCACGAGCTGGCAATTCAGGTGGCCGATGTGTATAGAGCGCTAAACAAGGGGCTAGGTCTAAATATTATTGGCGTGTACGGTGGCGTAAAGCAGGATCCGCAAATAGGTGTTCTAAAGAGTGGGGTAGATGTGCTGGTTGCCACTCCAGGTCGTATGTTCGATTTGGCCAGTCAGGGTTTCCTGTCGTTTAAAGCAGTTGAGATACTTATTATTGATGAGGCCGACCATATGCTGGAGCTGGGCTTTATTAACGATATGGAGCAGCTTATTCGCCGTATTCCACGGTATAGGCAAACGCTATTCTTCTCGGCAACTATCAACGATAGAATTAAGGATTTAGCCTACGGCTTAGTGCAACACGCGGTTCGGATTCATATATCGCCCAAGGATCCCGTGTCGAAGAATATCGACCATTCCGTTGCCTTTATCGAGATGGACGACAAGCGGTTCTTCCTTGAGCACTTTATCAACGAAAATCCTGAGAGCAAGATTTTGGTCTTTGTTCGTACCAAGGTTCGCGCCGAGCGAGTGCTTAAGGCGTTGGAACGGGTTGGAATAGCAAGTCAAACCATCCACAGCAGCAAGGACCAAGGTGAGCGAACCGAGGTGATGGATAGCTTCAAAAGCGGAAAGAACAGGGTTTTAATTGCCACCGATGTGAGCGCTAGAGGTATCGATATTCCCAACGTAGAGTTTGTTATAAACTACGATTTGCCCGAGGTAGCCGAAAACTATGTGCACAGGGTAGGCCGAACTGGTCGCGGAACACAGCGGGGAAAAGCGCTTTCGTTCTGTAGCACCGAGGAGCTACCTATTCTAAAAGAGATAGAGAAGTACTTGCATAATCCCATCTCGATTCTCGGCATAAGCAATAGCGAGTATCAGGCAACCATCGATTTCTCCGAAGAATCATCACACGACTGGCAATCGCTTATAAAGGATCAGGAGGAGTTTGAGGCAAACAAGAAGCTGAAAAAGAACATTAAAAAGAAGAAAAAGAGGTAGGAGGAAAGTTCATAAAGTTCAAAGAGTGACTAGAGTTCATAAAGTGACTAAAGTTTATAGAGTTAGAGTTCTCAACTTTCCTATTGACTTTCGACTTTCGACTTTCAGACTTTCGACCTTCGACTTTTCAACTACCAACCGATAACCGACAAACCAACAAGCCGTGACCTTCGAAGAGCTAAATATAAAAAAACCATTCCTGCAGGCGTTAGCCGATTTGGAGTTTATCAATCCTACCCCAATACAGTCCAAGGCATTTCCCGTGATTATGTCGGGTAAAAATGCCATTGGCATTGCCCAAACCGGAACGGGAAAAACATTTGCCTACCTGTTGCCATTACTTAATACCCTCACATATTCCAAGCAACGTGAGCCCCGCGTGCTTATTCTTGCTCCCACAAGGGTGCTGGTAGTGCAGATAGTGTCGGAGATAAAGAAATTGACCAAATACTACGATATCCGTTCGGCTGGGGTGTACGGCGATACCAATATAAATACCCAAAAGCAGCTGGTTTACGATGGCCTCGATATTCTGGTGGCCACTCCGGGTCGGCTTATCGACTTAACCTTTACGGGCGTACTGCGCTTAAAATCAATAAAAAAACTGGTAATAGATGAGGTTGATGAAATGTTTAGCCTTGGGCTGCGTCCGCAGCTGGCCAATGTGCTTGAACTGCTACCCGAGAAAAGGCAAACGCTGATGTTCTCGGCAACCATTACCCCCGAGGTTGATGAGTTTATTTCCAATAGCCTTATTGAACCACAACGAATTGTAGTAAATCCCCACGGAACGCCAATTGAAAGGATAAAGCAAACCGGGTATCTCGTTCCCAACTTTAACACCAAGGCCAACCTGCTTGAGCTGCTACTCAATGAGAATGCCGACTTAAGCAAGGTTATGGTTTTTGTAAAATCAAAGAAAACTGCCGATAGGCTGTTTGAGAAGATAGGAGAGAAGTTCCCCGAGCAGATTAGCGTAATTCACTCCAACAAGGCGCATAACACAAGGCTTACAGCCTTAAGGCAGTTCGAGGATGGAACTCACCGTATCCTAATTGCCACCGATATTGTGGCTCGGGGTATGGACATTACCGATGTGACCCACGTGGTGAACTTCGATATGCCCGAAGCTTCGGGCGATTACCTGCATCGCATTGGACGAACCGGAAGGGCAAATAAGGATGGCGAAGCCATATCGTTTATTGCGGAATGGGAACAGGAATATCAGTTTGCGGTTGAGCAGCTAATGGGAAAGCATATCGAAATACTGCCGCTTCCCAGTAATCTGGAAATATCGAACGTGCTTATTGACGAGGAAAAACCTGTAAACCTAGGCGATAAGGATTATCTCTCAAAAATCACCCGAAAAGCGCCCAAACCTAAAACGCACACTCACGAGAAGAAGGAGAAGAACAAAAAGGTAAACCTTGGCGGCCCCAAGAATAGGAAGGAGAAGTACGACAAACTCCAAAAGGCAAAAAATCCAAACAAACCTAAAAAAACAAGGTTTTAACTTCTTATCTATTACAATGGCTGAAGGTCAAAAGAATAATCCGCTACATGGACTCACCTTAGAGTCTATTTTAACCCAACTTGTTAACCATTATGGATGGGAAGAACTTTATGAAAAAATCCATATTAACTGCTTTAAATCAAATCCATCCATTAAATCAAGCCTAAACTTTCTTAGGAAAACTCCTTGGGCGCGCGAAAAAGTGGAGAGCCTATACTTATATATGCTTAGGAAAAGCAAAAGGGAGGTATAACATTTCTTTTGGCCTATTTCTCCAATAGCCTAACCTCCTCCATGTAATCGTACTGCAAATCTTCATGTAGGCTCTCAAACGTTTTTTTAATCTTTAAATACTGCTTTAGGTAGATATTTCCAATCACAGTATTTGCTCGCAGCTTGAGGCCCGTTTTCCGAAGTTGCTTGCAGAAATGAATTAGTAGCTCAACTTCTGTTTGCTTGTTTCCAGAGTATTTAATGTGCTTACTGGTTGTGCGCAAAGCCTTTCTCACAGTCTTTTTGGCCAAAAACTGA
Organism: uncultured Rikenellaceae bacterium; assembly: GCA_964490015.1. GTDB lineage: Bacteria > Bacteroidota > Bacteroidia > Bacteroidales > Tenuifilaceae > Perlabentimonas. The sequence continues at coordinate 25,123 of CAZBBA010000054.1, read as the reverse complement.
CTGCTTTTGTTCAGCGATTTAAAATCCTCTTCAACCTGCTCCTTTACCTGCCTAATATAATCTTGCTCGTTACTGGCCTCGAACAATAGGTAGGATATTAACTCCTTATTTTCCAGCTTATACTTTGCCAAACGGAGACAGATGCTAATTAATTCATCGGGTGGGATGCTATTCAGTTCGGCTTTAATCTCCTGAATTGTTGCAGCTTTCATTTATCTATTTACTAAATACCTATAAATAATGGACACACAAGGTCAAAATTAGTAATAAATGGAATTGTATCCCTACTAAATAATAATTAGTTTACAAATCATAATCCGCTGTATATCTTCAACATATCAACAGCATCACTACATTTGGAAAACTTCAAATTTGGCCAAAGCATCAAAAATGGCTATATTTGCATATATTAATTTTTTCCGCTGTTGTAATACCCTTCATCGGTGGTTTTTCAGCAACTGCCAGCAACAGCAACTTGTCTAATTAAAATGATAATTATGCTAACAGTTAAGCAAATCAATTCCGAAGAGGAATTAGTTGAAGTTTCACGTGAGGAGATTACTGATTTTTTACACACCCACCTCGATCGTTTCCGCGACGATAAGATTTCCATAGGAAAGTGTTTAGATTATGCCTTTTCCAAGAATGGAGGAAAAGGAGGCTTTGTGCTTACCGGCTATTACGATGGAAAGTTGGTGGGCATTGTGGTGATGAATAAAACCGGAATGCAGGGATTTATACCCGAAAACATACTTGTTTACATTGCAGTTGACGCAAGCCTAAGAGGCAAAGGAATTGGTCGTCAGCTAATGGAGGAAGCCATAAACCGTGCCGAAGGCGATGTGAAGCTGCACGTGGAGTACGATAATCCTGCAAAAAAACTTTACGAAAGAATTGGTTTTACCACCAAGTACGCTGAGATGCGATACGTAAAAAGCAAGTAGATATGGCTGAGCTGGTTATTAAATCCGATAGGATTATCCAAAATGTCGAAAAGCTAAACCAATTCCTCCAGAAGCATAACGTGGAGTGGAGTCTAATTGTCAAAGTGCTATCGGGGCATAAGGAGTTTCTGGAGAAACTCCTTTTCCATCCGGTTGTAAAAAGCCTCCACAGCTTGGGCGATTCAAGAATCTCGGGATTAAAAGTGGTAAAGGAAATTAATCCAGATATTGTAACAATGTACGCCAAACCTCCAGCCATGGATACCATCGAGGATATTATAAGCTATGCCGATATTTCGCTTAACTCCTCGTTCCGAACCATTGAGGCGCTTAACGCCGAGGCGGGCAAGCAGGGAAAAAAGCATCGCATCATAATAATGATTGAACTAGGCGAGCTTCGCGAGGGCATTCTGCGCGAGAAGGTTATCGATTTTTACAAACGTGTTTTCGACCTTACGCACATCGAAATTGAGGGCATTGGCACCAACCTGGGCTGCATGTACGGAATTCAACCAACGTATGATAAACTCTTGCAGATGTCGCTATATAAGCAGATTATAGATGCCAAATTCAGCACCAACCTGCCATTAATTTCGGGAGGTAGCTCCATAACTCTTCCGCTGGTGGGAAAATCGGCAATGCCTAAGAATATTAATCATCTCCGAATTGGCGAAACGGCTTTTCTGGGAACAAGCCCTTACGATGGCAAGCAATTCCTCGACCTCAGCACCGATACCTTCGATTACCTGGGAAATATCATTGAACTGGAGCTCAAGGAAACCTCGCCCGATGGCATTCTGACCGAGGGTAACATTGGCCACACCATCGACGATTTTGACTGGGATCACAGCTACCGCGCCATCCTCGACTTTGGTATCCTAGATGTGGATGTGCAGGAGCTAACTCCCAAAGACCCTCAGGTTCAGTTTGCTGGAACCACCTCCGATATGAGCGTTTACGATCTGGGGCCAGTTGAAAAGGATAAAACCTGTAAGTATAAGGTTGGCGATAAGCTAAAGTTTAACCCATCGTATATGGCTGTGGCTCGGCTTATGAACTCCAAGTTTATTGATAAACGGATAGTTTAATCAGCCCAAACAAATATTTAACTTTGATACATAAACTCTATCTTTGCTGAAAATTTATTATGGAAGCTACAATGACCCGAATAGTGTTCCCCGGCGATACAAATCACCATAAAACACTATTCGGCGAACAAGCCCTTAAGTGGATGGATGAGCTGGCCTATATAGTCGCATTCAAGAACTTTCAAAGGGATTTTGTTACCGTTAAGATTAGCAATATAAAGTTTCTAAAGCCCGTAAAGCAGAATGAGATATTTGAGCTTACGGCAACCATTAAAAATGTAGGTAAAGTAAAGTTGGATATTGAACTACAAGGATTTATAGTTTCCAATAATTTAAGAGACTTGGCTATTGAAGGGACTTTTATACTAGCTCCCGTTGACGAAAAAATGCGTCCAGCCCGACTCTAAACGAAAAAGTAATTACAATTAACCTTTTTAGTGGTATATGATATCGGTTTTGGATTTATCAAAGAGCTTCAACGGCAAATCTCTTTTCAAATCTTTGTCATTTACCATAGAATCTGGCGAAAAAGTAGCCATTACAGGAGTGTCGGGTCAGGGTAAAACCACTCTACTAAAAATGCTTGCAGGCATTTCTTCGCCCGATTGTGGTACAATTAGCTACAACAACCTCGAGTTCTCTTGGCAGACCGCAAAAACAATCCGAAAAACTATTTCTTACCTCCCGCAAGGAGTTGATTTAATGGCTGCTAACGGAAATGAGCTTTGTACCCTATTAAATGCAGATCTAAATCTTGCTTACCCTATTATGGAAATCTTTCTCCTAAGTAAGGAGACAATGCAGCAACCATTTAGCGAGTTAAGCGGAGGCGAGAAACAGCGTTTGCTATTATCAATTATTCTTAGCTTTTCGCGTCCCATACTGCTACTCGACGAGCCAACATCAGCATTAGATTCAAAATCGGCTGAGCGATTGATGGATTTTTTATGGCAGAAAACAGAGCTAACAGTAGTATCAGCCTCGCACAATCCCTTATGGGAGGAACGTTGCGACAAAGTGATTAGGTTATGAGTTCAATCCAGGATATTTCGTGGCTTAACCTAGCCTTGGGTTTCTTAATCCTTGTTTTTCCCATAGCTGGATTTTGGTACTACCGAGTGGGGCTAACCAAGGCGACACTTATTGCAGTTGCCCGCATGACTATTCAACTTTCGGCAGTAGCCTTATACTTGGAGTATATTTTTGAAAAAAATAGCGCTTTTCTAAACTCAGCGTGGGTTTTAATAATGATTTTGGTTGGAGTTTACACTACCATCAAGCGGAGTAATCTAAGCCTTAGGATATTTGCAGTTCCTCTATTGTTTTCGGCAATTACCAGTTTGCTTATTATCGATGCTTTTTTCTTAGGGGCAATAATCAGATTGCCTTACGTTTTCGAATCGCAGTACTTTATTCCCATTTCGGGAATGATTCTGGGAAATGCCATGAACCACAATATTGTTGGGCTAAATGCCTACTTCGAAGGGCTTTCCCAAAACCAAAACTTATACTACTTTTTGCTCATTAATGGTTCGAGTAAGAGGATGGCAGTAAATCCATTTGTGGTACAAGCATTGCGCAAAGCCTTAAACCCAATGATTGCAAATACCTCGGTGATGGGTTTAATCTCCCTTCCCGGTATGATGACAGGCCAAATCCTAGGCGGAAACTCCCCGGCAACGGCCATCCGATATCAAATTATGATTATGCTAGCCATATTTGCTGGCTGTAGCATTAACCTGATGTTAAGTATAATACTGGGAAACCGAGCTGCTTTTGATAAAATGGATAGAATCGCTCCAAATATTCTAGTAGGGAGAAATGGGGGTAGAGAATAACACTCTTTTCATCCATATTGTTGTTCCGTTAACTCCCAATAACAAACTCTACCTAAAGCAGTAATGCTTTCGTATGGGCTTTGTAACATCCCATACGCAGGTCAACCCCTTAGGGAATGTTACAAAATCACCCGCTTTAATTAAATAGTTATCGGTTTTGGTTTCTACAATTACCTCGCCTTCAAGAATTAAACAATCCTCATCGGAATCGTAGTACCAATCGAAACGGGAAATCTCCTTTTCCCAAATGGGCCATAAATTTATACCCTTGTTTAAAATTTCCTCATCAGTCAGCTTACTTATAACAACCTTATCCATAGTTTATTTGTTTATAAAGATGTAAAAACAAAGATAGTGAATATCTATATTAGTAACGGTTTGTTCATCAAATTCAATATCTTTAGCTCCAAATAATTCCGCTATGAATACCGAAATTAAACCTGGATTAAACCATATCTCCTCCCTTGTTGTGGGGATGGAAAATACCGCCATTCACTTAAAATCGGGAACGCACGCTGTTTTTGCAACTCCAGCTATGGTTGCCCTAATGGAAAACGCTGCCATGCATGCCGTGATGCCCCATTTGCCCAAGGGGCATACAACCGTTGGCGTAAAAATTAGTGTTAAACACGTAAAGGCCACACCAGTTGGAATGAAAGTTGAGAGTAAAGCTACTCTAACTGAGGTGGAAGGCCGAAAGCTGGTGTTTGAGGTTAAAGCTTGGGACGAAGAGGGTGAGATTGGCAGTGGAGTCCATACACGATTCATCGTAGATACCATTGGATTTATGGATAAAACTTTAATAAGTAAAGACTAGGTTAAGTGTAATTTTCATTGTAATAAATTTATGCATATCAAATTTCGACTCCCTTTAATCGTTTTAGTATCTATTCTTTCAACCATTTGGGCTTGTACCGAGGAGTCTGAAAAGAAGGAGTCATCGTACGACATCTTTCAAAGCTACCGTGATAAAGGAGTTGGAACGCTTTTCTCAGTACCTCCCGGCTTAGCGTCTGTATTTCTCGACGACGAACAACCTGGGAATATTGAGCTTAAGGCATTGCTATCGGAAACAAAAAAACTCACCTTTCTTATTATTCCCAATAGTTCCAAATCGAAGGAGAATGTCTATTACACCGATATTAACACGCGGTTAAATAAAATTCTATTTCAGGACCTTGCTGCGATTAACAGCGGAAGTGAGATTATAACAGTTAAGATTCAGGCCGATAATACTGAAAATGCCAACGAAATGGTGGTTCTAGTAACCAACTACCAGAACATTTTCTGTGTGAGCTTTCAGGGAAATATTAGCCTTACTAAGATCGCCAATCTTACTCAACCCGACAACATCTCCATTATTTCAAACCTTAATAGATTTAATCGATAGGTAATTTGCGGTTTTCTTGTAAGCCTGATAGAAATATTTTCCAGAAATTCGGAGTGCGATTTGAAAATTGTAAATAACTTTAAGCCATATTCTGTGATTTATGGTAATGGATTTTTGGAATAAAATTATACTCTCGAATCTTACAATTATCATCCTGCTATTTTACCTTTTCACGGTATTTTCCACTGCGTTAATGGTAATTCACGAGAAACGTGATCCAGCCAAAACAAGCATTTGGGTTCTGATACTTATTCTTCTACCGGTTGTAGGGTTGGTTTTCTATGTTTTTTTTGGGCAGAATCATCGAAAAGAAAAGATTTTTAGCCGCAAAGGGCTTAGGGATTTAGAGCAAATTTCGCAGGTAAGCCGCGCTCAACTTGTAGATATTCAATCCGAGAAGTTTATCAAGATTTCAAGCATTTCAAACAATCTGGCAATAATTACGCTGCTGTTGAATAATAGCAAGGCCTTGCTAACAGTATACAACAAGGTTCAAATCTTCCAAACGGGAAAAAAAACTTTTAGCGCAATACTCGACACCATCGATAAGGCCGAAAAATCGATTCATCTCGAGTTTTACATCATTGCCAACGATGAGATTGGAAATACCATTAAAAACAAGCTGATTGAAAAGGCGAAAAAGGGAGTAGAGGTACGGCTTATTTTCGACGATGTGGGAAGCTGGCATTTGCCAAAGCGATTCAAAAACGAATTAACCCAGGCCGGTGTTGAAGTTTACCCATTTATGGAGGTGAAATTCCCCTTGCTCACCAGTAAGGTAAACTACCGAAACCACCGAAAAATTATTGTAGTGGATGGGAAAATTGCATACATGGGCGGGATGAATATTGCCGATCGATACTTAAAAGGTGACGAGTTGCTGGGAACCTGGTTCGATACTGTTTTGCAAATTGAAGGGGATGCAGTTCATATGCTCCAACTTATTTTCCTTGTCGACTGGTTTTTTGTGAGTAAGCGAATTTTAACAAACAGAAGCAAGTATTATCCCGAGCACACAATCACTACCAAACATCCTCTCCAAATAACAGCAAGTGGACCCGACTCTAACTGGGCATCCATTATGCAGGCCTTTTTTGCCGCTATTTCACGGGCCAAAAAACATATTTACATCTGTACGCCCTACTTTGTCCCCAACGAGAGCATACTCACCGCCCTTAAAACGGCCTCGCTCAGCGGGGTTGACGTTCGTATTATTCTGCCAGGAAAATCGGACTCAACAGTGGTATACTGGAGTTCACTTTCCTACGTAACAGAGCTGTTGGAAGCGGGGATTAAGGTTTACCTTTTCCAAAACGGGTTTAACCACTCTAAAATATTGATGATTGATAGCAGCTTTGCCTCTGTTGGATCGGCCAATATGGATATTCGAAGCTTTGAAGATAACTTTGAGTTACTCTCCATGATATATGATGAGGAGTTAACCCTGTCGCTCGAAAAACAATTCCACAAGGATATACGACGCAGCAAGAAAATCTCACTTAAGCAATGGAAGAATCGATCCTCTAAACAGAACCTAAAGGAATCGGTTGCACGTCTGTTCAGCCCACTATTCTAAAATCTTCTCTTTTGGCATTATCTTTGATTAAACCTAAGCGTATTTCTAAGTCAAATGAAAGATCAAATTTCCAACTTTTTTAAACACACAACTATGAAACGATTAGCACTTGTTTTTGTATCGGTTCTCCTGGTTACAGCAACCGCTAATGCCCAATTCTTAAGATTTGGGGTAAAAGGAGGGCTTAACTCTTCAACCATGAAGATTGATGAAACAACCCTTGAGAATATTAACACCACCGATGGCGCCAAGGATCTACTCCTTCAGCAAGGTAATTCTGAACTTGGACTTCATGTTGGGCTTTTTGCCCGCATCAAAATTGCTAGCCTCTTTATTCAACCCGAGGTTTTATTCTCGCAATCAAAAGGTTCATTTAAAATTTCTGATCAAACCAACCTTCAGAGTACTTACAATACGCTTGTTGAGCAGAAATTCAACAAGTTTGATATTCCCGTGATGGTTGGATGGAAGTTTGGCCCTGCAAAAGTTTACTTGGGCCCTGTTGCCACCTTCAATCTTAGTGAGCAGGATGGACTAAAGGATCAAATTAGCGAATGGACTTCTGAATCAGTTGAAAGTTCTATAAACAAAGCTGTTTTTGGATACCAAGCCGGCGTGGGTCTCGATATTTTCAAGTTTGCAACTATTGATGTGAAATACGAAGGAAACCTTAGCAAATTTGGGGAAGGCGTTGTTATTGCAGGCCAAGAGCGCAAATTCGACCAGCGAAATCCCCAGTGGATTTTCAGTTTAGGTATTTTCTTCTAATGGCTAAAGTATTTTGTTTCTCATACTTCTAGTATTCAACCAGGGGAAAATTTCTCCTGGTTGAATTGCTTTATTTTAAAAAATATATTTATATCTTTATAAAAGTAAGTGCTTATTTAAACTTTTTACATCGGAAACGCAAAAAATATAAAGCTGAGTGCATCGCTGGTATTACATATGTTTTAATGCATTTATCGGCATAATAGGTCAAAACCTACCTGCGGTTTTGCCTTTTGCCATATATAGTGGTCACCACAAACACAGATTATTGCTTCCTCTTTTTATCATTGCCAGTCCTGCTACAAACCCATCGTATGTAGTTTACATTATGTCCATTTTGGGTTGGGTATTAGCATTTGTAATACTCTTTTTGCTTATTAAGCAGTTTCAGAAAAATCGAAAACTTGAGGACTTACAAATCCGCAATCAAAAGGATAAGGATATTCTAATCAATCAGATAGAAAAGCTAAAAATCTCCCTTACTAACCAAGATACTGAATACAACCATTTGTTTCAGCTCAACGCTATCAACTTAATAGAACTTGAAAAGGCCAAAGCCGATCTTATTGAGGCCCGTAGAATTGCTGAGGAGGCAGATATGCTAAAATCGAACTTCCTGGCCAATATGAGCCATGAGATTCGAACCCCTATGAACGGTATCTTGGGTTTTGCCCAGCTGCTCCAAAATGATGATCTGGAAAGGGAAATGCAGCTGCGGTATATCGATATTGTATGCCATAATGGTGCAATGCTCATCAACCTAATTGATGACATAATGGACATTTCAAAAATTGAAGCGGGACAACTTCCGCTTAACAAAACTGAGGTAAATGTTGATAACCTTATGTTTGACCTATATACCTTCTTTAACGAGATCAAATTTAAGCAGGAGAAGGAGCATATCAACCTTAGGCTAGTAGATCTTAATGAGGATCAGGAATGCATTTTCTTTACCGATGAGCAAAGACTCAGGCAAATCATGTCGAATCTTATTGGAAACTCCATAAAGTTTACCGAAAAAGGCTATGTGGAATTTGGCTATACAAACCACAAGGAGGAGCAATTCCTTAGGTTTTTTGTACGCGATTCAGGCATTGGTATTCCTCCCGACAAGCACAGTATAATTTTTGAACGTTTTCGGCAAATAGAGGAAGGCTCTACTCGGAAGTATGGCGGCACCGGAATTGGACTTTTCATTAGTAAGCATATTGTTGATATTCTTGGGGGACGAATATGGATGGAGTCAGAGGTGGGGAAAGGCTCAACTTTCTACTTCACGTTACCATACGCCTCGGTTGAGGAGCGTGAGGGCTCAACAAAGGTGTACTCTGCTTCGTCAAATTTATACGACTGGCCAGGGAAAAATATTCTGATTGCCGAAGATGTTGAAACTAATTACAGGTTTTTGAAGGCAATACTCGAGAAAACTAATGCCAACATCTCATGGGTTCGCGATGGTGCCGAAGCCATAAAGTATTGCCTAGATAACCCCAATGTAGATATTGTGTTAATGGATGTTCAGATGCCTAAAATTGATGGGTACGAGGCAACAATAAGGATAAAGAAAGAAAATCCCAATATTAAAATAATTGCGCAAACCGCCTATGCAATGCCTAACGATAATATTAAATGTATAGAATCGGGTTGTAATGATTATATCTCAAAACCCATAAATTCACATATTCTGCTCGAGAAAATAAACACTCACCTTCAGAACAATAAACTAACGGTATCCTAATTCAAACTTTAATACTTGTCCTGCCAAAGATTTTTTAATCGAGCGGCGATCTCCTTCTCCTTACTATTTTCTTGGGGAGAGTAGATTACTTTTCCTGATATCTCTTTTGGCAAAAACTCCTGCTCAGCAAAATTTCCCTTAAAGCTATGCGCATACTTATAGTTATCGCCATAGCCTAATTCCTTCATTAGCTTTGTTGGGGCGTTGCGAATATGAAGAGGAACCGACAAATCGCCAGTTTCCTTAACCAGTGCTTGCGCATCGTTTATGGCCATATAGGCCGAATTGCTCTTAGGACTAGTAGCAAGGTAAATTGCTGTTTCGGAAAGGATAATCCGTGACTCTGGCCAACCAACCATCGAAACAGCCTGAAAACAACTGGTTGCCAGTAGCAAGGCATTGGGATTAGCTAATCCTATATCCTCCGAAGAGAGTATGAGTAAACGTCGTGCAATGAACTTGGGATCCTCACCACCCTCGATCATTCGCGCTAACCAGTATACCGCTGCATGTGGATCGCTCCCCCTTATCGATTTAATGAAAGCCGAAATTATATCGTAATGCTGCTCACCACTCTTATCGTAACGTGCAATATTCTCCTGTAACTTTTCGGTAACTATATGATTGTCAATAATGGCTTCGCTGGAACTCTGAGAATTTATCACAATTTCTAGAATATTAAGCAACTTGCGTGCATCGCCCCCCGAGAAACGAAAAAGAGCATCGGTTTCGACAACTTTAATACTCATCTGTTTGTATTCAAAATCGGTGGTTAATGAACGCTCTAGAAGCGTTTCAAGATCATGCTTTTCCAGTGATTTTAGGACGTAAACCTGACAACGCGAAAGGAGCGGGGCAATAACCTCAAACGAAGGATTCTCCGTGGTGGCACCAATCAGGGTAACAACGCCTTCCTCAACAGCACCAAGTAGCGAATCCTGCTGCGATTTACTAAACCGATGGATCTCATCGATAAATAGAATTGGTGAAGGCTGACTAAAATACCGCTGCGATTTGGCCTTCTCAATTACTTCCCTAACATCCTTTACTCCAGAGTTTACAGCACTTAAAGTATGAAAAGGCCTGTTTAACTCATTGGCAATGATCCTAGCAAGGGTTGTTTTTCCAACCCCTGGAGGCCCCCAGAGTATAAACGACGAGATATTTCCCGACTCAATCATTCGTCGAATAATTTTACCTTTCCCTACAAGATGCGTTTGCCCGATATAATCATCTAACGTTTTTGGTCTAAGGCGTTCGGCTAAAGGAATACTGCTCATAATTTACTATTTGTTGCAAATTTAGAAATGTTTACGGCTTAATCATGCATTATCATACCCAATATAAGGACATGAAGAATGGGGAGTAAATCTTTTTTTTATATTAACTTGCTAAACTAAAGTTGCATAATTTTTGTTTTAACAATAGTTAACGTTTGCAAATACTAATTAAAACTCTAATAAAATGAAAAAAAGACTAATCAACACTTTTATTTTAGTTGCTGTTGCTTTAAGCGTAAACGTATCATTTGCACAGGAGCAGATAACAGAAATCCTTAAGGGTAGCCTTAACGATGCCGAAAAGCTAACTCAAGCCTACATGGAGCCATTTGGGAAGATGTTTAACACATCGCTAAATGGGGGATGGTACCAGGCGGCCAGACCGCATAAACTTTTAGGTTTTAATGTAACCATTGTTGCTGCGGTTACCATGGCTCCCCAAACATCAAAAACGTTTGATGTGGCGGCACTTAATCTCGAAAAACTTGAACTTGTAAACTCTCAACAAAATATTGCTCCAACAATTACTGGTGAGTCGAGTCTTCCTGTTCCCGAACTACGCTTTAAGGATGAACCCAGCGCAACGTTCGCCCTGCCCAATGGAGCTGGGCTTCCTGCAATGCCAGTTCCATTTGTTCAAGCAGGTATTGGGCTGCCCTTTAGCACCGAGATAACAATCCGAATGTTACCCTCTATGGATTTAGGCGACTATGGCCGTTTTAACCTGTGGGGGATTGGTGTGAAAAATCAGGTAAAGGATTTTATTCCAGGGCTTAAGGCCATTCCCATCGATCTCTCTGTAATGCTTGGCTATACCAAGTTTGGCTATGAGTACGATATTGATGCTTCAAAAGATCAAACCCTATTTTTAAATGCCTCTGGTTTTACCGGTAGAATTTTAGTGGGAAAAACAATCCCAATCCTCTCAGTATATGCAGGGTTGGGCTACAGCCAAGCGTTTACTAGGATGGGAGTAGCCGGTAACTACGACTTAGAAACGAGTTCATCAGAGGCTTTAAGCGTAAACGATCCTATAACTCTGGAGTTTCCTCATAAATCATTTAGCGCAAATATTGGCGCCAGAATCCGGTTAGGAGTAATTTCGCTACATGCCGATTATACCCTTGGCGATTACGCCTTATTCTCGGGTGGGTTGGGTATTAGCTTCCGATAAGCATCTGTTAACTCACTAATAAAAAGGGGCTTAAGGCCCCTTTTTGAATTATTGTGATTTATTGATTAAAAAACCTAGCCATTCCCTTCCTGGCTTATAAAGTCGGTAATATTATGGGCAATCTTCAGAACCTTCACAACATTCCGATTCACATCGTAAATTGGTGAGTATGTCTCAATAAACGTGTAAACCTTCTCGCCTAGCTTCAGCTGGCTCTTCTCCTTTTTGATAATGCCATTCCGAAGGCTATCCCAGAAAAGTTTATACTCCTTAAGCTGTTTTTCATCCATTAACAGGTTGTCGGAGTGATGAGTTCCTATTAGCTGATCGGCAGCTTGATTGGTTAGCTTCAAGTAAGCATCGTTTACGGAGGTTACTGTACCCTTGATGTCGTATTCAATCACATAACTTGAGGCGTGTAAAGCATTTATAAGACTCTCCATCTCAGCTGTTTTTCGTGCCGACTCCTCCTGTGTGGCCTGCAGTTCCTCCATATTCTGACGCATTTCTTCCTCCTGTGAGGCTAACTCTTCTGACTTAATTCGCGACTCCTCAAGCAATTTTACCGTTTTCATGTTAATCTTCACTGTTGAAATGGTGGCCGCAATACTCTCACCAATCTTCTCAACAAAATCGATAATGTACTTCTCAAATGGTTCAAGGCCTGCCATCTCTATTACACCATACACAACCTCATTCAGTTTTAAAGGAACAATTAGCAAACTGCTTGGGCTATCGTAACCCAGTCCCGATGATACTTTGATGTAATTCTCGGGTATTTCCGTCATAAAAATTGTCTCCTTCTCCTGAGCACAGCGACCAACTAACCCCTCACCAAGATCCAGGCGTTTATCGATAAACTTTCGTCTTTCATAGGCATAGCTGGCAATTAACTCAAAATGTTTGTCTTTGGCATTCTCGTCGTTCAACAAAAACAATGCAGCCACATTAGCATTAACATATTTGGCCAAATTGCTCACCAGCTGATAGGAGAACTCCTCAATATTATCGTTGTTCTGGCGGAGAATTTCAGCAAATTTTGCCATGCCAGAGGTTGCCCAGCTGATCTTCTCATCCTCAATTTTGCGAAGATTCTCTAGCTCTTTGGCATGCTGCAAGCTTTTCTGCATATCGAGCAACGATTCCCCAAGAATATCACCATCGCTAAGCTTGGAGTATTTTTGATTTAGGTTACCCTTTCCAATTTCTCGGGCAAACTCCGATGTTGTGGATAAACCATCAATTAAGGTGTTTATCGACTGACTAATGTCCTCAATTTCATCTCCAGTTGTGAGTAAAATTTTGTTTTTACTATCAATTCTGCCCTTGGCCAAATCTCCTAAAATATTCTTGGCATTAATAAGCGGTTTTGTAATGGTAAATGCCATTAGCCAAACTATTATGGCTAGTATAGTAAGTCCCAGAATACCTATGATTAGGGCATTCTGGGTAATTGATTTAGCCTCTTGCTGCAAAACACTTTCTGGAACAATAATACCGAACGACCAGGGGGTTTGAGATTTTCCGATGGGGATTGCAGCAAATGTTGCATAGTATGTTTCCCCAGTTAAAGAATGAGTCATGGTAAATGAAAAATCATTGCCCTGTGTAACATTGGCAGTTACGCTAAACTCATTATCCAAAGCACTAAATTGTTTAGAATATAGTTCGCCTAACAAATTCTCATCAGGATAGCCAACAATAGTTCCATTATTTGAGAGCATTATGGAGTAGCTGCCCTCAAAGGGGTGAATAGAATTTGTTATTGTTTGATAGCGATCAAGGGGAATATCAAAACCAAATAAACCTCTGAATTCTCCATTCTCGAGAAGAGGAACACCCGTGCTTGCTTCAAGAATTTGGCCACTATCGTCGGTGTATGAAAACCAGTAAGGGTTTATCATCTCCTCTGTTTTCGAGATTTTGATCTTGTGATACGAACTTCCAATATCATCGCCATCAAGGTTTAAAGTTGCCTCCTGATATTGTAATTCCCCCTTATCGTTGAACATGGTAAATCGATGTCGTCCATGAGTTTTTGTGTAAGTGCTATCTAGGGCGTTAATCTCCCAGCTACCCCAAACCGATACCAAATTTGGGTTCTCCTTAGCCATTCCATAAATAATATCCTTGAAAAATTCCACACGCTGGTTTTGGGGCATCTGCCTAAAGTTGTGCATACTATGCACCATGCCTCGCGACAAATCCATATCATGATTCATGTGCGAACGAACTAAATTTGCGCTGGATTTGGCGCTTAAATCGGCTTTCTCATATGAATCCCTAAGGGATATACTCTGCAATTTATTTATTAAATATCCTATCGATACAGCATAGGTAATGGAAGCTATTAGCAGAATCGAAAGCAAAAGTTTTACCCTAATTTTTAACTTAATCTTCATAGCGCTTCATTTTTATTAAATCCCATGTATATAAAGCCTTATAATTTGTGAAAATACGGCATTTTTTTATTTCTCCAATCATGTTGCAAATTAATGTTCAATACTTTTTAAACCGATACTAACCGCAATAGTCTTAATTGAAAAATCGTTCTAAGGGTAATAACAAACTAATATTTTGATAATATGATATTTAAATGTAATAAGATAAAGCTGCTGGTAATAGCATTCCTATTCTCCTCAGCATTTAACCTATTTGCTCAAAATGATAAGTATAAAGACTTTCAGCTAATTCGCGACCAAGCCTTCTCAAAATCTGAACTACGCGAGCTAGCCATCGAACTCACCGATGGTATCGGACCTAGGTTAAGTGGCACCCAAGCTTTTATCAACTCCGTTAATTGGGCAAAGGATAGGCTTGTATCAATGGGCATTGAAACCGCACGTGTGGAGCCCTGGGGCGAATTTGGAAATGGCTGGGAGATGAAGAAGTTTTACATAGCCCAAACTAAACCTTACTATCATCCTCTAATTGCTGTTCCTCAAGCATGGACAGGAAACACAAATGGTTTGGTTAAAGCCGAGGTGATTCTAGTAAGTGCAAAATCGAAAGAGGATCTTCAAAAATTTTTGGGCAAACTTCAAGGAAAGGTTGTGATTACTCCATACGACAAGGATATAGAGGTATCCTTTGAACCACTTGCTTCGCGCTATACTGATGAGGAGTTGGCAAAGCAAAATGATATTTCGGTTATTAGGGCCGATATGGATCCCTTTATCAGAGAACGCAATCGTGAACCACGAAGACAAGGTTTATCGGAAAGCGATTTGGTAGAATTCTGTCAGGCCGAAGGTGCAATTGCCGTTATTAGCAATTCTGGTACATTTGGCGTTGTTCGAAGCGGCGGCGCCCGAAATGGTCGTAATTTGACTGAATTGGGAATTCCAGTAATTGATATGACCCACGAGCATTATGGCCGAATGGTTAGGCTTTTAGATAGGGGTAAAAATATTGAAATTGAACTTGAAGTAAGTAATCGATTGGTTACTGATAATACATTAGGAAACAACGTTATAGGAGAAATAAAAGGAACTCACAAAAAACTCAAGGATGAGGTTGTAATTATTGGTGCACATATCGATTCGTGGCACGCCGGTACCGGTGGTAACGATAATGGCTCGGGCGTAATTGTGATGATGGAAGTAATGCGAATTCTAAAGCAGTCGGGCGTTAAACTTGATAGAACGGTTCGAATTGCACTTTGGGGAGCCGAAGAGCAGGGCTTACATGGTTCTAGAAACTGGGTAAAAGCAAATGTATTCGATTCCGAAACCAATACTAAAGGAGCAGAGTACGATAAAATATCTGCATACTACAATTTTGACTATGGAACTGGATGGGTAAGGGGGATTTACCTTCATGATAATCTGGCGCTTAAACCAATATTTGAGGAGTTTTTAAAACCTTTACACGACTTGGGAGCCAAAGTTATTTCAACACGAAATCCTGGCGGTTCCGATCATATGGCTTTTAATAGGCTGGGAATACCAGGTTTTGCCCTAATTCAAGATCGAATTGACTACGGAAGAACTTACCATACAAATATGGATACTTTTGATCGCATCCAGCTAGGTGACCTTAAACAAGCAGCTGCTGTTGTGGCTACATTGGTTTACCAAACCGCGAACCATCCCGAGAAGTTACCCAGAAAAAATATGTAAATCAACTGCAATTCCTATAAACGCAACGGGAGCACTTGTTATGAGGTGCTCCCGTTGTTTTTATTGACATTTTTTATGCGACGAATATTTAACTCCTGAACTTGCAATGGGTTTACTTGGTCTTTTATACCAAAAGAAATGCTCGCGCTGTTTCAACTTCCCCTCTTTAGTCCGCTCAACAAATACAGGTTTTCCTGTGTAGGGATCAACTCCTGTGTAAAAAATGGTTGATGCTAGGGTCATCGGTGTTGGTGTAAAATCCTGAACCTGCTCAGGTTGAATCCTCATTTTCTCCATTTTGCTGGCTAAACTCTTCATATTCTCTAGCGTACAACCTGGATGACTTGAAATGAAGTATGGGATAAGCTGTTGATTTAGAGAGTGTATTCTATTTGCTGAGTCAAACTTTACTTTTAGCTCCTCAAAAAGTTTGAAAGAAGGTTTTCGCATATTTTTCAAAACCTCATCATCTGTATGTTCTGGGGCAACCTTAAGCCTTCCTGATACATGATACCGAAGAACGGTCTCAAAATACAACCTATTACTAGCAACACTCCAATCACAGAACAAATCGTACCGAATACCACTACCTATGGATACTTTCTTAACTTGAGGCAGTTGACGTACCCTTTCGTATAGTTTTAGCAATGGCTCATGGCTAGTTTGCAGGTTATTACAAATTTTTGGGAATATGCATGAGGCTCTTTTGCATTTAACGCATACTTTAAGATCATTTCCCTGCATTCGGTACATGTTAGCCGAAGGGCCACCTAAATCGCTTAAATAGCCCTTAAAATCAGGATCAGAAGCAATTTGCTTGACTTCTCTAATAATCGATTCCTCTGATCGGCTTGAAACAAATTTCCCCTGGTGAGCCGAAATAGTGCAGAAACTGCAACCGCCAAAACATCCTCTATGGATATTTATCGAATATTTTATCATGTTCCATGCGGGAATTGTCTTCCCTTTATACCTTGGGTGAGGCTTCCTTACGTATGGCAAATCCCACCAGCAATCCATTTCGGCTGTATTGGCAATAGGATAAGGAGGATTAACAATAACAGTTTTATCACCAAAAGGCTCAATTAACCGATTTGAGCACATTTTATTCGACTCTTCCTCAATAACCTTAAAATTCTCTCCAAATTTTAAAGAATGCTTCAAGCAATCATCGTAACTATTAAGTATAATTGACTCTTTTTCTGGAATATAAACTTCAGAGGAAAGAAATGCCGTTTGAGGAATATCGGTAAGTGATTCTACTTTATCGCCATTTTTCAATCGGTGGGCAATCTCCACAATTGGCTTTTCGCCCATTCCATAAACCAACAAATCGGCTCCGCTGTCAACCAGAATACTTGGATGAAGTTTATCGTCCCAGTAGTCGTAATGTGTTAAACGCCTCAGCGAGGACTCAACGCCTCCTATAACCAAGGGAATACTCGGAAAGTAACGCTTAATGATCTGCGAGTACACTTTAACGGCATAGTCGGGTCTAAAGCCCGATTTCCCTCCAGGGGTATATGAATCGTCCGAGCGTAATCGCTTGTTCGCAGTATAATGATTCACCATTGAATCCATGCTACCCGATGTAGCAGCAAAAAACAATCGGGGTTCACCCAATTTTCTGAAATCGCGAAGGTCGTCGCGCCAGTTGGGTTGGGGTACAATTGCTACCTTGTAACCTGCTTTTTCAAGCACACGACCAACAACTGCAGCTCCAAACGAAGGGTGATCTATATAGGCATCGCCTGTGAATAAAATAATATCAGCCTGCGCCCAACCTAATGCCTCCATCTCCTTTTTAGATGTTGGTAAAAATCTGCTTCCTACAGGTTTTAACATTTTCTTCGTGTTGATTTTAGCCGATCTGATTAGTTTGGAAATCTAGCACCTAGCAATTATAACTTAGTTACTATTATCTTGACAAAATAGAGCTATCGCCATAGCTTAAAAACCGATAGTTATTCTCAATGGCAAATTGATAAACCCTTTTCCAGTCGTTTCCAATAAATGCTGCCACAAGCAGCAGTAACGTGCTTCGGGGTTGATGAAAGTTGGTAATAAGCCGATTAACTACCTTAAACTGATAGCCAGGAACGATTATCATCTGCGTGCTTGCACTTAGCGAAACCTTACCCGAATTTTCAATATGCTTTAAGAGTGCATTTAATGATTGGGATAGAGAGTAATTTTGGGGTAGAGTATAGCCATCCCATTGGTTTACAACAAATTTATCATGCATCAATCGTTGCTCAATTGCCATAACTCCCAACCAGTACATGCTCTCTAAAGTTCTTAACGAAGTTGTACCTACGGCAACAATATCGCCTTTACAGTTTAAAATTTTTTCGATTAGCTCTTTTGTAATGTAAATTCTCTCAATATGCATATCATGCTCACCAATAACATCACTTTTCACAGGACGAAAAGTTCCAGCACCTACATGCAGAGTAACTTCGGCAAACGAAATGTTTTTACACCTTAAAGATTCTAGGATTTTTTCAGTAAAATGGAGTCCTGCAGTTGGAGCGGCTACCGATCCCTCGGGTTTTGCGTAAACCGTTTGGTACCGTTCTCTATCATCGCCCTCAGGTTCGCGATTCAAATATGGAGGAATTGGAACATGACCGGCATGCTCAATTACCTGAGCAAATGATACCTCATTGTTGTCCCAGCTAAACTTAACTAAGGCTCCATCATCTGTTCTCTCAATAAATTTGGCATTCAGTGTGCACTCAAGGTGGGGCAAAAATAATTCCAAGAGTTCACCCTTCCAACGTTTAATATTGCCAACAATACAATTCCATTGAGTTGACTCTGTTGATACAAATGCCAACTGGTAGTCGGATGGACTTACGGGGTTGAGCAAAAAAACCTCTATGTTTGCTCCAGTTAATTTAGCAAACCGAAGTCTAGCCTTTACAACCTTGGTGTTGTTGAAAACCATCAAATCGCCAGCATTTAATTCTTCGGCAACTGACTTAAAAGTTGAGGTGATTATTCCTTTATCTTTATATATCAATAATTTAGAAGAATCTCTTTCGTAAAGAGGATGTTTTGCTATACGCGTCTCTTCCAGATTATAATCGTATTCTACTATTTGAATATGCTTATATAGGCTTTCCAATTCAAATCTTCTTTAAAATGATTAACTTTGCGGGCAAAAGTAATACATTTAAATTGATTTGAGATGAAATGTAAGGTTGGCGATAAGGTGAGGTTTCTCAACGATATTGGGGGCGGTAAAGTAACCCGGATAGTAAAGAATACTGTATATGTGCTGGGGGATGATGGGTTCGAAATCCCAGTATTACAATCAGATATTGTTGTTGTAAACCAAGCTGCCGAATCGAAATACACTACCAATATTGAGGATTCCGAAACGCAACCCACTATTAGTAAGAATATCAAGGAAAAAACCAACCCTGATGTTGATGAAGCCGAAAAGGGCTTTGTTGATTTTGCAGAAATTGATTTTTTAGCAGATGAAATAAAAGATGATTCAGGGGATAACTTAAGCATTCACCTTGCATTTGTGCCTACTAATCAATCAAATATGATCGATTCGGCACAAAAACTATTCCTAATAAACGATAGTTCTTTCAGGTTGTTTTACACTATCTCAAAATGGGATGGTAATCTGATTAGCCCTGTTAGGGCTGGTTTTCTTTATCCTGATTCAAAAGAGATAATTAAAGAGTTTGCAAGGGAAACCATTAACGAAGACCTCACCTTGAATATCCAATGTATATTCTTCAAAAATAGAGGATTCACACCCCAACAGCCCGAGTATTACGACTTAAAGATTAATCCCACTAAATTTTTTAGGGTTGGAAGCTTTGTTACTAACGACTTTTTTGAGGAGAAAGCAATTATTTATTCAATTGCCGATACACAAAAAGAAGAAATGATTAAAACACTATCTAATAAAGATATAAATAAGATAATTGAACAAAAAGATTCAATAACAAAACCACCTCGAAAGAGTAAGTTTAATGAGGTAGAAGAGGTTGACTTGCATATAGAGGAGCTGGTTGAAAACCCAAACGATTTTTCTCCAGGCCAAATAATTGAAATGCAGCTCGCTCGTTTCAAGTTAACGCTTGAGGGTGGGCTAAAATCTCAGGTTCGAAAAATGGTGTTTATCCATGGTGTGGGCAATGGCAAGCTTAAACATGAACTACGAAAGGAATTAGAAAAGAACTATCCAAAGCTACGCTATCAGGATGCATCATTTAAAGAGTATGGTTACGGGGCCACTATGGTTTTTCTAAGAAATATTAAATAGGTTGAATCTTTATTGTATTATTTGTTATCAATAGTCTTCCAAATAGAATTCAGCAGATCGTTCTACCGCGTCATTGCTATGACGAGGAAAGTCCGGGCACCACAGAGCACTATGCTTCCTAACGGGAAGATACTCGTAAGGGTATAGTAGTGTAACAGAAAATAACCGCCTAACTAGTTTCTAGTCGGGTAAGGGTGAAAAGGTGGGGTAAGAGCTCACCGGTTCTGTTGGCGACAACAGAAGCCGTACACCTAATAGGGTGCAAGACCATGTACATCGTAATTGTAAGGGATACCTTACTACAGGGTTGCTCGCCCTGGTTTCTTTTGAAAGTTGCGAGGGGTAGGTCGCTCGAGCTGGTTGGCGACAGCCAGCCTAGATAAATGGTAGAACTTCTGGCTATGCCAGAGGCACAGAACCCGGCTTATAGATCTGCTGTTTTTTTCCTTTCCTCTACCCAATTCCTTTCGTATTATTTATGTTAAGTTAAAAACTTAATGTCTTTTTAGTCATAATTTAATTTTTTTCAATTTACACATCCAATAAGTTTACATCTGTAAACCTCAATCAGTCCTCTAGTACATGATTTGTTTTCTCTTGTAACCATACGGAATGCTGATTTCGTTAGCGCTACTACCTCGTGTCTTTGATGTGTCAACCTATAACAATTAAGTATTTTATATATCTGTTATTCATTTGATTATATTACTTATTTGTGTTTTTTATTTAATAATAAACGCAGTTAGTATCTGTTATATTTAAAAAAATTAAATTAATTCGATTTATTTATTTGTTAATCAGTATATTAAGTAACTTATAATATTACTTTACTTAAATAGATAATTACAAAGTAATATTTTCCAATAAATTAGGTTTATTGCACCCAAGTTTTAGTAGCTTTACTAAACGTATTACGAAAGGGGAGATAATTCTCATCAGCTTATACAAGAAATCAACAAAATAGGACTTTAAAACTAACATTTGGGTTGGAAATAGGCACAATACTATTCCAGCAGTAATAAAAGAAAGCTATTTTAAAACCCCTTACTTAAAGGGCTTTCGAGTTTTGTATCGGACACAGCCAATATCACTTAATTGACAGTTTTTATAATCAAATATTTAGCATTTGGATTCCTAAATGTCTCTTATTTAAATGAGTTATCAATAGTATTATCTTTAGCTTAATCGCTGGGTTACAGATGTAAACCCAAATTTCCTCCATGTGTAAACATGTTTGTTTGCGGGTGTAACATATTTGTTTTACATTTGTAAAAAAGTCAAATGAAAGATCGAATTCAAAAAATATTATCAAAAGAGGGCATTGCACCAACTCGGTTTGCCGAGATTATTGGAGTACAGCGTAGTTCTATCTCGCATATTCTTTCTGGTCGGAATAAGCCATCCTTTGATGTCATTCAAAGGATGCTTGAGAAATTCCCAAAAATAAACCCCGATTGGCTGCTTCTTGGAAAAGGTGATATGTACAGAAAAGTAGTACAGACTACCCTATTTAGCCAGGATTTGCAGGCAATGCGCTCTAATGATCAAACTCAACAAAAAGAATTAACCTTTGATCAACATACCATAAAGTCATCCCCAGAATTAAAAGGCTCTGAGAATCGCATATTTGAAAAGCAAGTAGAACGAGTGATCGTATTTTACAAGGATAAGACGTTTACGGAATACATTCCAAACTTGGATAAATAATTTGAATTTGCATCATAATCTGCAATAGTGTAGTTTTGCAGAAAACTACTATCATGTATAAACTAATAATAAGGCCAATCCTCTTCCTTTTATCTCCGGAAAGGGTTCATGCACTTGTTGTACTTGCTATTAAAATTGGATTTCTGATACCAGGAATTAAATGGGTGGTAAAAAAATCATTTTCAGTTAACCACCCAAAGCTAGAACGAACGGTTTTCGGTATTCATTTCAAAAATCCCATTGGGTTAGCTGCCGGATTTGATAAAAATGCTGAACTTATTGATCACTTTGACGCCTTTGGGTTTTCATTCATCGAGGCTGGTACCATTACTCCTAAACCTCAGCCCGGAAATCCAAAACCTCGCTCTTTTCGACTTAAAGCAGATAATGCTTTAATTAATCGCATGGGATTTAATAATAAGGGGTTATACCATGCGAAGAAAAAACTGGAACAGCAAAAAGGGAGTGTTATTATCGGGGGAAATATTGGAAAGAATACTCTAACACATAATGATCAGGCAGTTGATGATTATCTGGTTTGTTTTCAGGAGCTATACTCTGTTGTCGACTATTTTGTGGTGAATGTTAGCTGCCCTAATATTAAAGATCTCAAATCATTACAAGATACCGACAATTTAAGAGCAATACTAAAAGCTCTGGCCGATTATAGAAAGTTACAAACAACTTACAAGCCAATCCTTCTTAAGGTTTCTCCCGACTTAAACAACGAGCAACTTGATAGCAATATCTCTGTAGCTATGGAGATGAGTATTGATGGTTTTGTGGCAACAAATACAACCATATCGAGAGTAGGGCTGAAAACATCTCCCGATTTAGTTGCTGAGGTTGGAAATGGAGGATTAAGTGGAGCTCCTCTTAAAACGCGCTCGACAGAAATTATCAGACATATACATTCCAAAACAGGAGGAAAAATGCCTGTAATTGGGGTTGGTGGCGTAATGAGCGTTGAGGATGCGATGGAAAAAATTGAGGCTGGAGCTAGCTTAATTCAGCTTTACACCGGGTTTATTTACCAAGGACCTAGTCTTGCTAAAAGGATTTGTAATGCTCTTTTAAGATAATTCTCGATTATGAAATTGGAAGAGGGAGAGATTCATACATTTCAGGTATTAAAAAGAATTAGTATTCCCGAGGAGGGAGATTTTTTTCAAGTGCGACATTCATCAGGAAGGCGTTTGTTGATCCCCGAGAAGTATTACTTGAACTACAATATCTTGCCCGGTTCTACGATCAAATGCAAGGTAGACAAGGTGAGCTGCACCGGTAAAGTTTATCTCGAGCCAACACACCCTTACTACAAAGAGGGTGGGGAATACCCTTTTCTTATTATAGAAAGAGGCTCATGTAATATCGAGGAAAATAATTCATATAAGATTATTGTTGAAGATGTTTTTCAGAATATGATTGAAGCATTGGTTTATCATGACATATATTCAACCTCTGCTGTTGGTAGCATTATTAACCTTAAGGTGTTGCAGATCAAAAAGGGTATTCCAAATCTAGTGCATCCAAGCGAGCAGATCGCAAATAATTATGTTAAATTGATTGGGCAAGATTTGCAACTTGAAATCACTGAGAAAACAAAGAATAATCAAAATGAGGAGATTCTAATTCTTAGGAGTAAAGAGGGAGATGTAGCAACAATTAAGCTCAAGCACTTTTTGGCATATAACTTATCTATTGGGGATGTATTAAACTGTACTGTATACGGTTATACAAATTTAGGCGAATTAAAAGTTGAACCAGAGAGCCCTTTCTATACCAAAGGTGAAGTTTGTGACTTTGAAATTGTTCATGATTCACCTGAGCAATTAGAACTAGAAGACGGCCATAAGGTTACCATAACAGTGAAAGATGTTAATGGAATGTACTGTGGCATTTGGGTTGATAAGGCTTTGGCTGATAAGTGCTATAAAAAAACCCGGCTTACCTGCCGGGTAGTAGGTTTTAGAAAGGGAAGACCCAAACTTGAACTTATTACAGATTAATTATGTCTAGTCTTCACCAAAATTATCTTCAGCATAATCCGATTCTTGCTCATCCTCAATTTCATCGGGGAAAGTATCATCATCGGTTCCAATACTATCTGAATCGCTGAAGAAGCCTTTATCCTCATCGTCATCCTTGGGTTTTGTATCAATCTTAACGTTCACCTTAATAAGGTAACTTGCGTCATCTGTATCAAGAGTTATTGCATAGAAATAATCGTTATTCGGCTTTGTTACCTTTATAACATGATTCTGATACCCGTAAGGGTACTTCTTTTTCACCAAGGCAAGGATCTCGGAGGATAAGTTTTTATAGCTGATTACCAGTTTCTTTTTGTCCATAAACACTTCACAATTTTATTTTGCAAGTATACATTAAATATCTATAAGTAAAAACAAATAAAAAGAAATCTTAGTCTTTTTGCATAAAAAATTCTATCCAATATTATTAGCCAACTTACCATTCTAAGTGTAATATTCCCTGTGGTTTCCACCCAAATTGCAATTAAGCCTAGTTCGATTAAAATGTAATATAATCTACATTATGATAAATATATATAATTCACACTGCAAAAAAAAAAGGGACTGAAACCAGTCCCTTCCGTTGATGAATCTTATGTAAGTTCTGCTTTATTCTTGAAAGTTAACGAAGATCTCGTTCATCTGTTCGTACTTCTTCTGCATCTTTTCACCCTCAACCCTAAATCGGAAATAAAGGTTTCTAAGGGTCTCAACTACAGCTTTATTTTTAGGGCTTAGCTCATAAGCTTTTTCCATGTAAGGAATACTCTTTTTGAACTCAGCATTAGCTTTAGCCATTACCGCGTCGTACTTTTCAATTTCACGAGCAGGAACTTTATTAGCCTCCTCTAAAAATTTTACGCCAGCATTGAAGTATAGCGCACCAAGGTTGTAAATTGCATCGAAGAAGTCAGGATTCAACTCAATGGCTTTTTTGTAGGATTTTTCGGCCTCCTCAAAATTTTCCAGCTTGTCGTGAAGTGTACCTTCGGCAAAGTGCAATGATGGTTCAGTGGCATCAGTTTCCATGGCCTTATGGATGTAGTCCAAAACTAACTTGGGATCATCACCCTTTGAGATGTAATAGTTAATCAAGCCATATAGGATACTCTGGTTCTTAGGAAATTTTAGGAATCCTGTTTGAAGATACTCTAAGCCTTCCTTATCTTTCTCAAGCT
>CAZBBA010000053.1:0-28471 GCA_964490015.1 uncultured Rikenellaceae bacterium | reverse complement strand
TGGCATCGAGCCAAATGGAGGCGTTGCCTTCAAATTCGTCCCTAGCCGAAGAGTAGGGCTTTAGGTTAACAATGTTAGAGCGAAGCATGTTGTCGGTTGACGGTTGTCGGTTTTCAGTTGCGTCACAGTCAACCGATAACTTAGATCCGACAACTGCTCTTTTTTCCACCGCCCTTGCATGCGCCTCAAGTCCCTCAGCTCTGGCCAGCGATGCCGTTGCATTGGCAAGTTTTGATAGCCCTTCGCTGGTGACTTGCTGAAAGGTAATGGTCTTCATAAAGCTAAGCAAATTCACACCGCTCCAGTTTCGGGCAAAGCCCGATGTAGGCAGCGTGTGGTTGGTTCCGCTGGTGTAATCGCCCACCGACTCGGGTGTGAAGTGCCCCAGAAAAACCGAGCCTGCATTTTCCACTTTCTCTGCAAGTTCATTTGGCTTATCAACGGCCAGAATAAGGTGCTCAGGGGCGTATTCATTGCTTATAGTTATGGCATCATCCAAATTATCAACAAGAATTGCGGTGCTATTCGCAAGACATTGCAGCGCAATACCCCTTCGTGGTAGGGTTTCAACTTGCTCATTAACCTCCTTTAAGCAGGCATCTAGAATGCTTTCGTTTGTGGCTATTAGCACAACCTGGCTATCGGTCCCGTGCTCTGCTTGCGATAGTAAATCGGCAGCAACAAAGGCGGGATTTGCTGTTTCATCGGAAATTACAAGAACCTCAGAAGGCCCGGCAGGCATATCAATGGGAACTCCCATGGCGCTTACCTGAACTTTTGCCTCGGTAACATAGCGGTTGCCTGGGCCAAATATCTTATCAACCTTTGGAATGCTTTCGGTTCCGAAGGCCATTGCGGCAATGGCCTGAGTACCACCAATTGTGAATACGCGGGAATCGAAAAGACTTAGGGTGTAAAGCAGTTCGGGTGTTGGATTAGGAGGTGTGCAGAAAATTAACTGCTTGCAACCCGCAACCTTTGCCGGAACGGCAAGCATTAATACAGTGCTAAGCAGTGGGGCTGTGCCTCCGGGAATGTAAAGCCCTACGCGCTCAAGTGGTTTATATTGCAATGAGCAGCTTATACCCGGCATTGTCTCAATTGCCACATTAATTGGCTTCTGAGTGTTGTGAAACTTTTCGATATTGGAAATCGCCAGATTAATTGAATCCACTAGGTCTTTTGATATAATTGATTTAGCAAAATCTAAAACACTCCTAGGGATTTCGAGCGATTTACAATCGTAATTATCAATTTCACGGTTAAACTTTATAAGCGCAGCATCGCCATTTTGCCTAACACCGGCAATTATTTGGTTAACCCGCTGCCTTGTGTCAGGATCATCCTGCAGAGGACGTTTTAGCAATTTGGCTATTTCCTGTTTTGTTGGGTATTTTTGTTTTTTCATCTGTTTATTTTGTTATTTTCAAAGGTACAGATGGAGCTCGCCCTGACTCTCCTGACCTAACTTGCCGTATAGCGTTTCTCTTGCAATAATCATGGAATGTGTGTGTCAATAGTATTGTCATGGCTCGGTTCATTCTATTGAGATTTATTAGGCACTGAGGCACAGAGAAAGGCTTTTTTTATAAGGCGGGACACCCTGTTTCCTTGAATAAATGAGATGTAATCATAATATACTCTGTGCCTCTGTGTCTCTGAGTTCTAATCCTTTTCATACTCATCCTATTTCCCCCACTGTTTCTCGCCACGCTTAAACGCCTCCTCCTGCTCATTGGGATTCGATTTGGATGCATGCCTCTCCCTAAGTGTTTGTGCTACATCTTTTAGCCTTAAGTTTCGGGCAGCGAGTAGAACCTGAATATGATAAATTAGATCAGCGGCTTCGCTTAGAAATCTTTCATTTTCGGGGTTTTCGGCTTCCTGCACTAGTTCAACGGCCTCCTCGCCAACCTTTTTAGCAATCCGTTTTACTCCGGCATTTAGTAATTTTGCGGTGTAACTCGACTCGGGTAGATCTGCTTTTCGCGATTCAATTATCTCTTCCAAACTTGAAAGAAAGTTCAGATTTCCCTCGTTTTTTTCGTTAAAGCAGGTGTCGTTGCCCGTGTGGCAAACGGGGCCATCGGGTAGGGCTTTTACAAGCAGCGTATCGCCATCGCAGTCGAGAATAATGTCTTGCACCCGCAGGTAGTTTCGCGATGTTTCGCCCTTTGTCCATATCTGACGGCGGGTGCGACTATAGAAGGTTACCATTCCCGTTTGGCGGGTTTTCTCAAGGGCTTCGCGGTTCATAAAGCCCACCATAAGCACCTTGTCGGTGGCGACATCCTGCACTACTGCAGGGATTAGGCCATTTAGCTTGTCGAAATTTAGATTTATCATATTTCTTTGTTTTAACGCTAAGGCGCTAAGGCGCAAAAGCATATTAAATATTTAAATAGTATTAGCGTCTTTTTGTATTCGCGTTTAACTCTCTTCACACTACCATTTTCTCAATGGGAACTACCAAAATTCCCTCGGCGCCAGCATCCTTCAGATTATCAATTACGTCCCAAAAATCGTCCTCGCTAATTACCGAGTGCAACGAGCACCACCCTTTTTCTGCCAGCGGCAGAACGGTAGGGCTTTTCATCCCCGGAATTAGGCTTATAATCTCACTAAGCTTGCTTTCGGGCGCATTTAGCAGGATGTACTTGTTGTGTTTAGCTTTCTGCACGGCCTCTATGCGAAAGAGTAATTTGCTAAGCAGTTTTTTCTTCAGCTCCGAAAGGTTTGGATTACTTATAAGTACTGCCTCGCTGCGCATAATTATATCAACCTCCCTAAGGCCATTGCTAAGAAGAGTTCCGCCGCTGCTCACAATCTCAAAGATTGCATCGGCCAGGCCAATGCTGGGGGCAATCTCCACCGAACCGCTTATGCTATGTATCTCAGCCAGAATGTTATTCTCAGCCAGAAAACCTTCAAGAATTATCGGATACGATGTTGCAATTCGCTTTCCTTGCAAAAAGTTTCGTCCTGTGTATTCTACGGATTTAGGAACGGCAACCGATAGTCGGCACTTCGAGAATCCCAAATTGCGAATTACCTTAACATCCTTCTTCTTTTCAAGCACCTCGTTCATGCCAAGAATACCTATATCTGCCACGCCATCGGCCACGTACTGAGGGATATCATCGTCGCGTAGTAGAAGAATTTCCATAGGAAAGCCTTCGGCCACTGCCTTAAGGTGGTTTCCTCCATTGCTTACTTTTATTCCGCATAGTTTTAGTAGATCTATTGAGCCTTCGCTCAAACGGCCACTTTTTTGGATTGCCAGGGTTAATTTTTCGTTGCTCATTTTCAGTAATTGATTGTGATTAAACAAAAAAGTCCGGGGATCTACCTCAATGGTAGTTCCCCGGACTTTGGATTTAATAGTATTTTCTAATCTATCAAACTATACCAATAGCGGACCACCATTCGCTGTGTAGTGAATGATGATGATGATGCATAGTATAAATAGATAGAATCATATTTCGGCTTATTTTGATTTTGCAAAGCAAGGTTGAATTTTTTGAATATGCAAATATTTTTACTTTAAAATCCATAGAATAAACATATGTGCCAGATATTCTGGTTTATATGTAGCCGTTTTCTTTATGTCATATGCGATGGTGTGCAATTATAAGTATAATTTAAAAAAACTTACCGATGCACAGCTCAGGTGAACGAAACCGAACAGCTCTGCTTCATTTTCGAACAAAAAAGAGTTGTACAAAAACATCAAAATTCTATGATCATAATGTTGATATGATTTGATAAGCAAATGGTTAAAAGATTTGGTTTATGTTTTGATATGCACTGGAAGTTTACTATGAATTATTAACAATTAGGACTTTATTAAAATACATTAAAAACCATTGTGCTATGAATGTAAAATACTTTTTTTTGATCTTATCTATTCAGCTTGTAGCTACACACTTTCTGGGTGCGCAAGAGATTACTCAGTTTCGAGGGTCTAATGCAGTTGGGAAATACGCTGAAACAGATTTGCTTAAAGAATGGCCAGCCAACGGTCCAGACTTGTTGTGGGAAGCAAAGGGGCTTGGCAATGGCTATGGTTCTCCTGTTTTCAAAAATAATCGAATTTACGTTAACGGTGAGATCGATTCCTTAACGTATCTTTTTGCACTTGACAATACTGGGGCTATTCTATGGAAAAGTCCTATAGGTGAGGAGTGGGTTTCTTCCTACCCGGGCGCTCGTTCAACCCCCACGATTGTTGATGATTTGGTTTATGTATCGGCAGGAATGGGCACAGTTGCTTGCTTTGATGCAAATTCTGGTGAGCAGAAATGGAGTAGGAATATGCTAAAAGAATTTGGAGCTGTAAATACCCGCTTTGGCTTTGCCGAATCAATTGTAAATTATGGAGATAAAGTGTTTTGCACACCCGGTGGACCAGAGATGAATGTTGTGGCTCTTAACCGATTTACTGGCGAAGTGGAGTGGGCTTGTGGTGGCAAGGGCGAAATGCCATCGTTTTGTACTCCTTTGGTATTAGAACTGCCCGGACGTACACTTCTGCTAACCTTCTCAAAGAGTCACTTACTGGCTATAGATATTGAAACCGGCGAATTGCTATGGGCTCACCAGCAGGAGGGCGATGGCGATGTACATGTTAATACTCCTCTTTACGAAGATGGATTTTTATACTATGTAGCGGGTAATGGTAACGGTGCGGTAAAGCTCGAACTTACTGATGATGGAAATCTGGTTAAGCAGGTTTGGGCAAACAAAAAATACGATAATCTTAATGGCGGGTTCATCAAAATTGATGATCATATCTATGCATCAGGCTACACAAAGAGAATGTGGTACTCGGTAAAAACAAATACTGGTGAAATTACTGATTCGTTGAAATTCGATAATGGCATAACAATTTTTGCCGACGGTAAACTTTATCTCTATAACGAGAGGGGTCGTGTATCTCTGTGCGGGGTTGATAATGGAAAATTTAAAAAGATTAGCGAGTTCAAGCTGAACCTTGGCACCAAAGCGCATTTCTCCCATCCTGTAGTAAGAAAGGGGATTCTTTATATCCGAAGAGGAGACTCCCTGATGGCTTATGATATTAGGAGAAAAGATTCTTCATTGGCGAGCAATGAAGACCAGTAATTAATCCCAAAATAGTTTGATATGAAAAAATATGGACTAACAATTTTAACTATGGTAATGGTTTTTTTTACTATGGCACAAGATGTTGATGAGGTGATTAAGAACTACTGTAAAGCCAGAGGCGAAGAAAAGTTTGCCAAGGTACAGAGCTACCAAATGGAGGGCATAAGGGTACGAAATGATGTGATGCCTGTTTCCTACTATCGATCTCGCCCTAACAAGTATATGATGAAGTTTGATGTGGGCGACCTGACTGCTTACCGAACCTATGATGGAGAAAAGGGTTGGCACACTGCTCCCTGGCGAGGAGTTGTAAACCCCGAGGAACTACCTGCAGATGCCACTGTAGCACTAGCAGGTACTGCTGATTTTGACGACCAACTTGCCAACTGGAAGGCAAAAGGCTACACAGCTAAGCTGATGGATAACGAAAAGGTTGAGGATAAGGATCATTATGTTATTGAGTTATTTAGCACAACGGGTTTTAAAACCTTGTTTTTTATTGATAAAGAAACTTATCTGCTAACAAAAATCAAAATGGTTCGACCCAGAGGGGAACAACAGGTAACAATCGAAGTTGTCTATTCGGATTATCGTTCGGTTGAGGGTATTATGTTCCCATTTATTATTGAAGAGTATACAAATGGTTATAGGATGGTAGCAACAGAGTTCGATGAAATAATTCTTAACCCCAATTTGCCAGATGACTTTTATAATATGGCACAATATAGGGTAGACTAGCATTTAAATTTTTTTAGCTATTGTTTAATTTGCTAGTTATTAGGTGCAATTTTATGTTAAGTCCCTTTTGATGTAATACAAGTTTAAACTAAAGGTTAGTTTTCTAATCAGAATGATATATATTGTGGTCGTAATTTTTAGATTACTAACCTTTTAAGTTTAATGTATGAAAATCTACCTTTCTCTTCTAACTCTCGGTTTACTTGTGATTTCTAGTTTCGCCCAAGATGTTGTTCAGTGGCGTGGCCCACAGCGCGATGGCATTTACCCAGAATCGGGTTTACTCAAGGTATGGCCGGCTGAAGGGCCAAAAATGCTTTGGAGTTTTGATGCTCTTGGCGATGGACATTCATCAGCTTGTGTTACAAATGATAGGATTTTCACATCGGGAATGACAGGGGATAAAGGATATGTTTTCGCTTTGGATCTTTCGGGAAATCTTTTATGGAAGACGGAGTACGGAAAGGAGTGGACCGAGAATTGGAACGGATTGCACTCTACCCCGCTTTACTACAAGGGTAAATTATACATCTTAAGTGCCTTTGGCAAGTTGGTATGCTTAAATGCAAATAATGGTTCAATTGTTTGGTCGATTGAACTTTTAAAGGATTACGATGGAGTGAATATTAAGTGGGGTATTACAGAAAATCTGTTGATTGATAACGACATACTGTACTGTACCCCAGGCGGAAAAACTGCCAATGTTTTGGCTTTAAACCCCGAGAATGGAAAGCTAATTTGGAAAGCACCTGCCAAATCCGAAGAGAGTGCCTATTGCTCACCTCTAATGATAACCCATAACAACCGAAAAATATTTGTTACGCATACAGCCAACTCCATAATCGCACTCGATCCCACCGATGGCAAAATGCTGTGGTCGTTTCCACATCCCAACAAATGGTCGGTGCACCCTAACACGCCAATTTACCACAACGGTCAGCTACTCTGCTTCAGTGGTTATGGACAAGGGGCTGTGATGCTAAAACTATCACAGGACGGTGGTAGCGTTTCCGAAGTATGGCGTAATAAGAAGATTGACAATCAAATGGGTGGCCTTGTTCTTCATAATGGCAAAATCTATGGATCGGGGCATAACTCAAGGTCGTGGCATTGTGTCGATTGGAAAACGGGTGAAACACTATACTCCAACAAAATTGCCGGTAACGGCAACATAATTTCTGCCGATGGAATGCTATATGGATACGGCGATAATGGTGAGGTTGTGCTAATTAAACCAACGGAAAATGGTTTTGAAAAAGTAAGCTCATTTAGGGTTACCAAGGGCTCTAATCAGCATTGGGCGCATTTGGTTATTCACAATAAGAAACTATACGTAAGGCGAGGAACGTCGCTTATGGTTTACTCAATTGCCAATAATTAAATCACCTAAATATGAGAGCGATGAAGAATCTATTTTTATTACTTACAGTTTCGTTGCTATTGCAGAGCACATCATTTTCTCAGGTAATATCGGAGTGGAGAGGGATTGGCAGAACGGGTGTGTATAATGAAACGGGTTTGCTTAAGGAATGGCCAAAGGATGGTCCACCACTTCTATGGTCAGTCAGTAATCTTCCAGTGGGAAATTCATCAGCTGCTATTGCCCACGATATGATTTTTACCACCGGACTTGAGGGTGAGATGGATGCTGTAGTTGCAATGGATATGAAGGGTAACATAGTTTGGCAAAAACCATTCGGAAGAGCGTGGACCCAATCGTATCCCGAGAGCCGTGCTACACCAACAATCTATGGCGATTATTTGTACATATCCAGCGGAAAAGGCGACTTAGCCTGCTTTAAAGCTGTAAGTGGGGCTCTGGTTTGGGAACGAAAGATAAGTGAAGAGTATGGAGGTACTTATGGCCGTTGGGGGCTTGCAGAGTCATTAATTGTACTTGATGGTAAGGTATTTTTTACCCCCGGAGGAAAGGAAACCACAATGGTTGCCTTGGATAAACTAACTGGTAAAACTATTTGGAAATCCAAAAGCCTAAAGGATAATCCATCTTACACTTCGCCATTACTAGTTGACTACGGAGGCCGTAAAACCATTGTGAATGTTACTGAAAATTACATAATTGGGGTAAATCCTGCTGATGGCGAAATAATTTGGACATTTGAATTTGGGTCATACGCAACAGGCCGAAACAATAATATTAATACGCCTCTCTTTTCTGATGGCTACATATACGTAACTAGCGGTTATGACCATAAATGCGTTATGCTAAAGCTGTCCGATGATGCATCCAGCGTTTCCTTGGTTTGGGTCGATGACGTGCTGGACGTCCACCACGGCGGAGCCGTAAAGGTGGGCTACTATATTTACGGATCAAACTGGATAAGAAACTCAATGGGTAATTGGGTGTGCCTCAATTGGGAAACTGGCAAAGCCATGTACGAGAAGAAATGGGAAAACAAGGGTTCAATAATTTCAGCCGATGGGATGCTTTACTGCTACGAGGAGAAATCGGGTAATATTGCCCTTGTGGAGGCTACTCCCGAAGATTTTAGGATTGTAAGCACATTTCAAATTGACGCGAAGCGTGGCCCTTACTGGGCGCACCCTGTAATAAAGGATGGTATTCTTTATGTTAGGCATCGCGAATCAATTTGGGCGTATAATATTAAGAAATAAAAATTTAGGAAATTCTTGAGTCTTAGTTGGAATAACTTAAGAAATTCATTCATAACACCAAACTAATGAAAGAGAGACTTTATATCCTAGTTGTTCTTGCCCTACTGGCAGGGTGTAATGCTACGCCAGAGATTGCTCAATGGCGTGGGCCAGATCGCAGCGGCATTTATCCCGATAAGGGACTTTTAAAGGAATGGCCACAGAACGGGCCAGAGCTATTATGGTCGAACGAGTCGTTACCCCAGGGGTATTCCTCGGCATCAGTCACCCAAGGTGGAGTTTTCCTAACAGGTATTGTGGACACAATGGATGTGCTGGTTGCTATTAACAAGCAGGGCGATATATTATGGCAAACCCCTTATGGTAAAAGTTGGACAGTTTCGTTTTCCGACAGCCGAAGCACTCCAACAGTAGTAGGTAATAGGGTTTATGCTACTAGCGGCTCGGGGGTTGTGGCATGTCTCGATGCCTCTAATGGCAATGTAATATGGAGTGTGGATACACAAAAGGAGTTTGGTGCGCGCTTTGGCACCTGGGGATGTTCCGAATCGCCTCTTGTTGTTGATAATAAGGTGATTTTTACCCCTGGCGGCGATAAAACCACATTGGTTGCTCTCGACAGGAATACTGGTAGAACAATATGGCAAACCCAAAGCCTTAAGGATACCGCCGCTTACACATCGCCTATGCTGGTGCAGGAGAAAGAAAAGCAACTTATTATCACTGTTACAGGAACTTATTTAGTGGTTGTTAATGCAAAAAATGGTGAAATTCTTAGCTATACGAACTATGCAAGCCTACAGAATGAGCAGGCTATTGAGGTTTGGCCTGGTGCGCCATATACTAATACTAACACCCCAATATATAGCGATGGAAAAATCTTTATAACCAGTGGTTATAACCATGTTGGGGCAATGTACTCTCTATCCAACGATTATAGAAATCTAACCCTCGACTGGACTAGCCATACTCTCGATGTGCATCACGGTGGAGTGGTGCTAGTTGATGGTTATCTCTATGGATCAAACTGGATTAGCAATGCGCGTGGAAATTGGGCTTGCATTAGCTGGGATACTGGCGAAACTATGTACGAGAAGGATTGGTTTACTAAGGGTTCAATTATTTCGGCCGATGGTATGCTATATTGCTACGAGGAGCGCTCGGGAAATATTGCTTTGGTTGAACCCACACCTACCGATTTTAAAGTGGTAAGTACTTTTAAGGTACCCCTTGGGCGAGGGCCGCATTGGTCAGTACCTGCTATACACCAAGGAGTATTGTATATTAGGCATGGAAATGCAATTATGGCTTATAGTTTAAAATGAAGCGACTAGACAGAATTATTTCTTTTACTCTTGCAGTTATTGCTGTATCATCGTTCCTATTCTGGTTTTGGTACAACCCAGTTAAACACCTTGCAGTGAGCGTTCCGGGTTTGGACAATAGACCTGTTGGTGGACTTGATACCAGCGAGGTGGTAATTATTGGAGAGTTTTTCGAAGAATTTGGAAGCCATTCTTCATCATTAAAGGGTAAATGGACGCAGTTTAGGGGTGCCGATTTTGACAATATCTACAAGGGAAATACAAAATTGATTGATGGTTTTGGGAACGAAGGCCCAAGAATCCAGTGGAGCGTGGCGCTGGGCGAGGGACACGCAGCTCCTGTTATATACAATGGTAAGGTTTATATAATCGACTATTTTGAGGATGAGCGTTCCGATGCCCTTCGATGCTTTTCGCTGGAAACGGGAGAGGAGCTCTGGCGACGGTCGTATCGGGTGCATATCAAAAGGAACCACGGCATGTCGCGAACCGTTCCCGCAATTAACGATAAGTACATTGTAACCATAGGCCCTCGTTGTCACGTAATGTGCGCCGATCCAAATACGGGCGATTTGCTCTGGAGCATCGATATGGCTAGGGAGTTCGAAACCGAAGTACCACTTTGGTACACGGGTCAGTGCCCGTTTATTGTTGATGATATTGTGGTGCTTGCCCCCGGAGGAACATCTTTGCTTATTGGAGTAGACTGTGCTACGGGCGAAGTTTTGTGGCGAACGCCAAATCCCGATCGTTGGAAAATGTCCCATTCTTCGGTAGTTCCAATGGAGTTCAACGGCAAGAAAATGTACGTGTATGCTGCGCTGGGTGGCATTTGCGGTGTATCGGCCGAGGGAGAGGATATTGGCGAAATCCTTTGGAAAACCACAGAGTTTTCACCTTCCGTTATGGTTCCATCGCCTCTAGTTCTGGATGAAGGTAAGATTTTTATTACGGCTGGTTACGGGGCTGGCGGAATGCTTTTTCAGCTAAAACAATCGAGAGCAGGTTTCGATGTTGAGGTTTTGCAGAAGTACAAACCGCGCGAGGGGATAGCCTCAGAGCAGCAAACACCCCTTTACCTAAATGGATACATCTATTGCATTCAGCCTAAAGATGCTGGGGGAACGCGAAATCAGCTGGTATGCGTAAGGGAGGATGATGTTATGACCAACATCTGGACCAGCGGAAAAACCGAGCGTTTTGGCCTTGGGCCATATATGTTTGCCGATGGCAAAATTTT
The DNA here is from genome assembly GCA_964490015.1 of uncultured Rikenellaceae bacterium. Classification (GTDB taxonomy): domain Bacteria; phylum Bacteroidota; class Bacteroidia; order Bacteroidales; family Tenuifilaceae; genus Perlabentimonas. The sequence goes on along the minus strand of CAZBBA010000053.1, from coordinate 17,404 downwards.
TATCCTAAGCGATGATGGAACCCTTACCATTGGCAAGGCATCGCCTACGGGTTGGCAAATGCTCGATAGTGCTAAGGTAATTGATGGGGTCGATTCGTGGGGACCCTTTGCCATTGCCGATGGCTACCTGCTGATGCGGGATTCAAAACAAATGGTTTGTATTGATATAAGAGCGAGGAAATAGATATGAAGCAGAATTTATTATTGTGGTTATCTGTTGTGGCACTGCTGGTAGTGGTTGCCTTTATGGCCAAGGATTTTTTCTCGTCAAAAGACCAAATCCCTCAAAATCCTTACGAGTACGATTTGGCAAAGCTTAGGCAGGTTGATTCTTCGGAGATAGGGTATAATGAGATAGGTCAAATTATTCCCGAAATGAAAGGTCTGACGGGAATTGCCATTGATGCTGATGATAATATCTATTTAGCTGGTGATAATGAGGTTAAGATATACAACGCTGAACATAATCTAGAAAAAACTATCTCCACATCTCTAAAATCAAGATGCATTGGAGTAGGATACAACAAATTTTACATTGGAGCTGAAGGTCGAATTGCGATTTTTGATTTCGATGGAAATAGACAAGCTGCTTGGGAATCGGTAAATGAAAGGTCTGTTATCACCAGCATTGCCGTGAGCGAGAAGTTTGTTTACGTTGCCGATGCTGGCAACAGGATTGTATATCAGTACAATCATAACGGTGAATTGCTTGGCGAGATTGGTAGAAAAGACGAGGGGAGGGGAATTCTAGGTTTTAAAGTTCCTAGTCCCTACTTCGATTTGCTTATTGGCCACTATGGAGAGCTCTGGGTGGTAAACCCTGGGCGACATAGGTTTGAGAGGTACAACGACAATGGCGATTTGGTATCGTCGTGGCAAAGAACCTCAATGGGGCTCGATGGTTTCAGCGGATGCTGTAATCCATCCAATATCGCAATGCTATCGAATGGCTCATTTGTCACCAGCGAAAAGGGTATTGAGCGGATTAAGATCCACCAACCAACCGGCGATTTTCTAACTGTAGTTGCTCCACCCTGCTTATTTAAGGAGGGAACAACAGGTATCGATTTGGCGGTAGATTCAAATGATAGAGTCTATGTTCTCGATCCGGTTCAAGGAATTGTTAGAATTTTTGAGATGAAAGAAAATATTAAGTGATATGATTACCATTAATAGTTTCATAAAACTCTTACGTCATTGCGAAACCCTCGTAATTTGAGGGTTGAAGCAATCTTTATCTAATAAATATAAATAAGATTGCTTCGCTGTTTCATCAAAAAAGATGATGAAACCCCTCGCAATGACGACATACAATAACTTAACATTAGAGGTTTAAACGAACTACCACAATTGAGAAAAAATTATAATGAGTAAAAACACATTAAATAAAGTATTACGTTTTTTTATCCTATTCGCTGTAATGGCAATTAGTGGGTATATTATGTACCAGAAAAGTAGCAATACTGCAACTAAATCACCATCGCCCTGTAGCACCTGCAGTAAGGTTAGTAGTTGCGATTTGCCTGAAGCAAAGGATTTTAAAAGTGAAAACTAGTTTCAAAAACTGTTAATAATGAACAGTATGGATAATGGCAATGGAAAGAAGATGAACCGACGTGAGTTTCTTAACAGTGGACTTCGGTTTACGGTAGCCATCGGATTGGGCGCAACCATTGGGCATCTTCTCGGAAAATCGTCGTCGCAACAAATGGTTTGGCAGCTCGACCCCACAAAGTGCATTCAGTGTGGAAAGTGCGCTACTAGCTGCGTAAAAACGCCTTCGGCGGTTAAGTGCGTGCACGTTTACAGTATGTGTGGTTACTGCGACCTTTGCGGAGGATACTTCCGACCCGAGGCCAAGGATTTAACCACAGCTGCCGAGAATCAGCTTTGTCCCACCAGCGCCATCAAACGAAAGTTTGTAGAGGATCCCTATTTTGAGTACGAGATTGACGAGGAGTTGTGTAACGGTTGCGGTAAGTGCGTTAAGGGATGTGGAGCTTTTGGTAATGGCTCGCTTCAACTACAAATTCGTCACGATTTATGCGATAACTGCAACGAGTGCGCTATTGCCCGCGATTGCCCAGCCGATGCATTTACCAGAGTGCCTTCAAATCAACCCTATCTGCTAACAGGTATTGAGGGATAAAACTATAAACTACAATGAAAAGAATTTTTACACATATAGTTTTACTCGTTTTTCTTCTGATTCAGACAGTTAGCGTAACTGCAATTGAACGGTTTCCCAAGCCCGACTTCGAATCGGGCTACGAAACGCCATCAACCATTATGCCCGATCCCCGATCGGAGGCACTTGCCATTCTCGATGTTTTTGTGCTGATAGCTGCACTTGCTGTTACTAGCTGGCTAGTTCTTAAAAAGCGATCAAGACGAGGCGTGTTCTGGATGTCAATTTTTTCCATTGCATACTTTGGCTTCTTCCGAAAGGGTTGCGTGTGCGCGGTTGGCTCCATTCAGAATGTAGTTCTGGCGTTGTTCAACCCAGAGTATAGCATCCCCATAACCGTAATTTTATTTTTTGCCATTCCAATCATTTTCACGCTGTTCTATGGGCGAACTTTCTGTGCGGGCGTGTGTCCTTTGGGTGCTATTCAGGATATATTCCTATTCAAACCCATTAGCTTAAAGCCTTGGCTTTTAAAAGTTTTGGGATTGATTCCCTTTCTTTATCTTGGTATCTCCATTCTTTACGCCGCAACGGCAACCGATTTTGTTATTTGCCGCTACGACCCGTTTGTTGGGATCTTTAGGCTCGATGCAACTTTTATGATGTTTGCTCTTGGCGTGGTATTGCTACTAATAGGTGTGTTTGTTGCACGACCCTACTGCCGTTTCTTGTGCCCCTATGGAGTAATCCTAAATTTGGTTAGCAGGGTTTCAAAAAAACATTTAACCATCACGCCATCGGCTTGTATTCAGTGTAAGCTGTGTGAGGATTCCTGTCCGTTTGATGCCATTGAAAAACCTGTTCCTGCCAAGGTGCGTGAGGATAGCAAAACGGCTGTAAGCCGAATGATTCGCCTTGCTGTTATTATCCCATTGCTAGTATTAGCGGGTGGTTTTGTGGGTTCGCAGTTTCACAAGAATTTGGCTAGGGTAAACCCCACGGTTCAGCTGGCTCAGGAGATAATGAATTTTGATGATACCCAGCCCGAGAGCTTCGAGGTTACCGCATTCCGATCGGCCGGACGCTCAGCCGACGATTTATATAAAGAGGCAGCTGCTATAGTTCAACAGTTTTACATTGGTGGCTGGGTTTTGGGCGGTTTTATTGGTTTAACCTTTGGATTAACTCTGGCCAGCTTATCAATTTTTAGGTATCGGGAGGATTACGAACCCAACAAGGGAACCTGCTTAAGTTGCGCTCGATGCGTTGATTATTGTCCGGTGAAGGAGGAGTAATAAGTTTATATCGTAATATAAAAAGTGAGTATGAACACAAAGCTTAAAGATATTATCGAAAATGTGCGTCTTTGGAAAAGGGTTGCTCTTATTGCAGGGGTATATTCTTTCATCTTTTCCATTCTAATTATTGCAAACTTTGCTCAAGTTAATAGGGTTGACCCAGTAAATACAACCGTTATCAACGCTCTTGTGGAGCGTTTAAGTCAGAATCCCGATGATGCTGAACTTCGCGAGGAGATTCGCCAGCTCGATTTGCTTGCCCGCAAGGCATACTTCACAAATCAATGGCAAATTCGCTACGGTGGATATATGCTTGCTATTGGAGTGTTGGTAGTAATTATTGCAATGCAATTTGTAAGCATCGGAAAGAAAAATTTACCCAATATTGATGGTAAGGAGGATTATAAATATCTGGTTTTACAGAAAAAAGCACGCTTCTGGGTCTCCGTAGGCGGTGCAACCATTGTTGTTCTTGCGCTGGTATTTGCCTTTTTAACTCAGAATCAGCTTAAGGATACCTTTACTGCAAAGGTATTGACAGTGTCTCAGTCGGATATGCAAGAGGTAGCCGAGCAATCACCAATTAGTGAATCAGAGATAACATCAGCAGATCATTTACAAGCGGAAGAAGAAGTTATTGAAGAGGAGGTTGAGGAAGCAAAAATATCAACAGAAAAGATAATTGAAAACCCAAAAGTTGATACCCAACTTAAAGAGAAAGCCAACGATTACGCCACCAACGAGGAGATGAAGAAGAATTTTCCCAGCTTCAGAGGTTTTGGGGGGACTGGCATAGCATATCAAAAGAATATTCCCACGAGCTGGAATGGCGAATCGGGCGAGAATATCCTGTGGAAAACCCAAATTCCTTTAAAAGGCTACAATTCGCCAGTGGTTTGGGAGGGCAAAGTTTTCCTTGCTGGCGCAAACGCAACCAAGCGCGAGCTGTACTGTTTCGATGCCAATTCTGGCAAAATTTTATGGACAGTAAATGCCGATAATATTAAGGGTACACCAGCAAAATCGCCCAGTGTTAGGGACGATACCGGCCACTCTGCCCCAACCGTTGCGACTGATGGTAAGCGTGTTTTTGCCATCTTCTCCAATGGCGATATAATAGCTGCCGATATGCAGGGCAAAAGGGTTTGGGCCAAAAACTTGGGCTTGCCTCAAAATCACTATGGTTATTCATCTTCGCTTATCACCTACAAAAACTTGGTAATTGTTCAGTACGACGACAGCAAAACGCCAAAAATTCTTGCTTTATCATCAACCACTGGAGAAGAGGTTTGGAGCACTCCCCGCAAGGTGAAGGTTTCCTGGGCTTCGCCCATTCTGGTGAATACGGGTAAAAGGGATGAGCTAATGCTGATTTCTGAACCATCCATTGCATCATACGACCCCTCCACAGGAAAGGAACTTTGGAGTATCGACGGGATGTACGGCGAGGTTGGCCCATCGCTGGCTTATGCCAATGGAATAGTATTTGGCGTGAACGAGTACGCAATGATAATGGCCGTAAAGGTTGGCGAGACTCCCGAACTGATTTGGGAAGATTCCGATTACCTATCGGATATTCCCAGCCCTGTGGCAACCGATAAGTATCTGTTTTTGCCAACTACCTATGGTGCAGTGGCCTGCTACGATGCGCAAACAGGATCGTTGTTGTGGGAACACGATTTTGATGATGGATTTTTTGCATCGCCAATGCTGGTTGAGGGTAGGGTTTATCTCCTTGATAAAGTTGGAGTGATGCAGATAATTAAGGCCGATGGGAAGTTTGAACAGGTTGGTCAGGCCGGTTTAGGCGAGGCAACTGTTGCAACTCCTGCATTTGCCAACGGACGGATTTTTATAAGGGGCGAGAAGAACTTGTATTGTATAGGTAAGTAGCTTTATGGAATACGATATTTTTAAAATAGTTGATGAAATTGTAGAAAGAACTGGGGGAACAGTTGATGCTGTAATTCCAATTTTACAGGAGATACAGAATCATTACAATTATCTTCCACAGGAAGCGTTGGAAAGGGTTTGCCAAACTACCGATATAACACCCTCAAGAATTTACGGAATATCAACATTTTACACCCAGTTTAGGCATAAGCCTGTGGGTAAGCATATGGTTAAGGTATGCGTGGGCACTGCTTGCCACGTAAAGGGTGCTACGCTGGTTTACGATGCCTTTAAGCGCAAACTTAACATCCCCGAGAACGACGATACCGATGCCGAAGGGCTTTTCACCGTTGAGAAGGTGGCCTGCTTGGGATGTTGCACCATTGCACCTGTGGTGCAAATCGATAGCCTAACCTATGGTTATGTTACATCCGAAACTGTGCCCGAGGTAATTTCCGATTTTTTGGCATCAAGCAACGGACAGTCGAACGGTACAGTTCCTTTTGTTGATAGCAAGGAGTTTCAGGGCGAAATCAGAATTGGCTTAGGCTCGTGTTGCGTGGCCAGTGGAAGTTTTGGGGTGAAGGAAGAGTTGGAGAAAACCTTGGTGAAAAGCCGAATCAATGTGAATGTAAAGCACGTTGGATGCGTGGGAATATGCAACCAGGTGCCAATGCTCGAGGTGCACAAACCCAACGAGGCGCCAGTTTACTACACCAAAATCAAACCCGATGAGGTGAGGGAGGTTATTCATCGCCATTTCAAACCTTCAAGCCCATTTACTAGGTTAAGGGACAGTATTTACGGGGTGTTCGATAATCTGGTTTTCGATAGCGTTCCCAAATCAATTAAACGATACTCATCTGAGAGCGTAAATACTCCAGTTGCCGAATTCCTAAAGGGTCAAATCAACATTGCAACCGAGCACAGGGGAATTCTAAAGCCCTCCGACATTGATGAGTATATGAGTTTGGGTGGTTTTACTGCTCTGGAGGAGTGTTTGAAAAGAAAATCTCCGCTTGAGGTTATTGATACAATTAAGGATAGTGGTCTTCGCGGAAGGGGCGGAGCGGGCTTTCCCACTGGAACCAAATGGAAGCTTGTTGCCAGCGCCGAGGCTGATAAAAAGTATATTATTTGCAATGGCGATGAGGGCGACCCCGGCGCATTTATGGACAGGATGCTACTCGAATCCTATCCGTTCAGGGTAATTGAGGGGATAATAATAGCTGCATACGCAGTTGGTGCCAACGAGGGGCTATTTTACATTCGCGCCGAGTACCCGCTGGCGTTAGAACGAATTCGCGAAGCACTAAAAACTTGCGTAAGCAAGAATCTGCTGGGTAATAATATTCTTGGAAGCGATTTCTCATTCAATCTTAAAATATTTGAAGGTGCAGGTGCTTTTGTTTGTGGCGAGGAAACTGCCCTTATTGCTTCGGTTGAAGGGAAACGTGGATACCCAACTATGCGCCCTCCGTATCCTGCAAAAAAGGGTTTGCGGGGAAAGCCAACCCTAATAAACAATGTTGAAACCTACTCGCAGGTATCGTGGATTATTCGCAATGGTGCCGAGGCTTTCCATAGCATTGGCACAAAGCAGAGTAAGGGCACAAAGGTTTTTGCCCTGGCGGGCAAGGTAAATCGGGGCGGACTAATTGAAGTGCCTATGGGCATTACCATCCGAAGGATTGTTGAGGAGATTGGCGGTGGAATTCCCAATGGTAAACGCTTTAAAGCGGTTCAGATTGGTGGCCCATCGGGTGGCTGCATTCCTGCCTCAATGGCCGATACTCCCATCGATTTTCACTCGCTGGTTGAGGTGGGCGCAATGATGGGTTCTGGTGGCCTAATTGTCCTCGACGAAACCGATTGTATGGTCGATATTGCCCGATACTTCCTAACCTTTACGCAGGATCAATCGTGTGGCCGTTGCACTTTCTGCAGGGTTGGCACAAAGCGTATGCTCGATATCCTTGATAAGATTTCCAGTGGAAAGGGTACTCACGAGGATTTGGATATGCTTGAAAATCTTGCCCACAGCACCAAAAAGGGGAGTATTTGTGGTTTAGGTAAAAGCGCACCCAATCCGGTGCTCACCACGCTCAAGTATTTTAGGGATGAGTACGAGGCGCATATCAACGGGAATTGCCCAACGGGCAAGTGTAAGGAGATGATTTCTTACGATATAACCGATGAGTGCATAGGCTGCACTAAATGCGCCCAGCGTTGCCCGGTTGATGCCATTGAGGCAAAGCCCTACGAGGTTCATAGTATCGATTTGGAGAAGTGCATCAAGTGCGATATTTGCAAACAGATTTGTCCAGTAAATGCGGTAGTAACACGATGATTAATCTTAAAATAAATAGCAAAGAAATTACTGTCCCTCAAGGGACAACCATTCTCGATGCAGCTAAAACAATGGGGGTTGATATACCCACAATGTGCTACCTCGAGGGGAATTCCAATCATCCATCGTGTATGGTATGCGTGGTAAAGGATAACCATTCGGGAATGCTTTACCCGTCGTGCGCAATGCCCGTAGGGCAGGGAATGGATATTGAAACCGACAGCGAGGAGGTAATCAATGCTCGTCGTGAGGCGCTGGAGCTGCTGTTAAGCGATCACGTGGGCGACTGCGAAGCCCCTTGTAGGGTTGCCTGCCCAGCCTTTATGGATATCCCAAAAATGAATAGGTTCATTGCAAATGGTGATTTCTTGAGTGCATTAAAGGTTGTAAAGGAGGAGATTGCGCTACCCAGCATTCTCGGTTATATCTGTTCTGCTCCCTGCGAAAAGGTTTGTAGGAGGAAGCAGGTTGATAGCCCCGTTTCAATTTGTATGTTGAAAAGATTTGCAGCGGTTCACAATACCGAAAATGAATCACCATACTTCCCTCAAAAGGATTTGCCAACTGGCAAAAAGGTTGCCATAATTGGTGCGGGACCCGCTGGTCTTTCCTGCGCATTTCATCTTTTAAAATTGGGTCACTCTGTAACGGTTTTCGATTCGCATTCCGAGGCTGGAGGATCTTTGCTTAATCTACCTGAAAGTGAACTGCCCAAAACTTCGTTAAGCGATGAAATAAAACTAATTAAAGATTTTGGGGCAGAGTTCAAACTTGAACAAATTGTGACACCTGAGGTTTTTAAAGTAGAAATCAAACCTTTATTCGACGCTACCGTTTTTGCAATAGGCGAAATGGATAAATCAGTTTCTGCTGATTTTGGCTTTAAAGCTAATGAAAAGGGAATCGCCGTTAGGGATGATTTTAAGGTAAATGATTCAATTTTTGCCTGTGGTAGCGCAATCCGACCATTAAAGATGGCTGTTAAGGCGGTTGCTCAGGGCAAGGAAACGGCTTATGCAGTAAATAAAATTTTAGACGGAAAATCTGTAGATAACATATATGATAGGTTTAACTCTAGGTTTGGACTATTGCAAGAGGCAGAGATTTCGGAGTATCTAAAGGAGGCAGAAAACAAGGGTGCAGAGGTTAACCCAAAGGGTGGAAAACTGGCTGGTTTTACTGCCGATGAGGCCATTGCCGAGGCAAAGAGGTGTATGCACTGCGATTGTCGCAAACCCAATACCTGTAAATTGCGCAACTATGCCGATGATTACAAGGTAGATAGAAAAAAATACTCTATGGGCACCAGAAGTACTTTGAAGAAGTATCTTCAGCATAACGAGGTGGTTTATGAGCCCGAGAAGTGCATTCGTTGCGGGTTGTGTATTGAAATTGCCACAAGACATAAGGAGCAAATTGGCTTAACCTATATTGGGCGTGGTTTTGATGTAAGGGTTCAAATACCCTTTAACCTCGAGTTAAGCGAAGCGTTAACAGAAGTTGCTTTGGAATGCGCCAATGCTTGCCCTACAGGGGCAATTGCAGCTAAATAAGCAAAAACAATTGTAATTATGGTTAGACTATTTTTGATTTTGATGTTTGTCTCCAGCCTAGCTTTTGCCCAAGAAGGGTCTAGCTGGCAGAACTTTAGGGGAAATAAATCCCTAACCGGAGAGGCAAGCGTCAATCTGCCAAAATCCCTAAAATTACTTTGGACATACAAAACCGAGGATGCCATAAAATCGTCACCAGTAATCTACAATGGCATTGTATATATTGGCTCCAACGATGGATTTGTGTATGCAATTGACAATGGAAAGCTAAAATGGAAATACCAAACGCCCACATCCATTGAGGCTCCTCCGCTATTCATTGATAATTTGATAATTGTTAGCTCATTGGAGGGTATTGTGTACGCTCTCGATGCTTCTTCGGGGAAGCTGAAATGGGAGTATGCTACTGATGGACAGATTTCAGGTGCGGCAAACTGGTTCGTTGCTCCCGATGGCAAAGGGAAACGGGTAATCGTTGGTAGCTACGACTTTTTCCTGCACTGCATCGATGTTCAGAGTGGTAGAGGAATATGGAAGTATGAAACCGACAACTATATCAACGGAACTCCATCGGTAAGCGATAAAACCACAATTTTTGGCGGATGCGATGGCTTTGTTTACCTGCTGGATTTAAATATGGGAACGCTTGCAGGAAAAATTGAGATTGGAACCTATATGGCTGCCTCAGCAGCCATTGAAAACGGTAAAGCCTACTTTGGCAACTACGATGGCAAATTCTATAGCGCCGATTTATCATCCAAAAAAATAGTTTGGACCTACAATGGAACAGCCCCATTCATCTCATCACCAGCAATAGCAGGCGATAGAGTGGTGATTGGCTCACGCGATAAGCATATCTATTGTTTCGAGAAATCAACTGGTAGGTTGATATGGAAATTCAGAACCCGTGGGAGCGTTGACAGCTCACCCGTAATTTCTAAAAACATTGTGGTTGTTGGCTCGGGCGATGGAAGGCTGTATATGATTGATCTAAAAACTGGACAAGAGGTTTGGTCGTACGAAATTGGAAAACCCATTATCAGCTCACCAGCAGTTGTAAACAATATGGTTGTTGTGGGCTCGATGGATGGTAGCGTTTATGCCTTTTGGGTGAAGTAATGGGTCTACTCCGAAAAGTCTTTTAACCCCTAAATCCCCTATAGGGGACTTTTTAAAATGCTGATTTTTAGACTTCCCCTTCAGGGGTAAGGGGTAAGAAAGGATAAAAATCAGCATTTTGGAACTTTTAGGAGTAGCCTAATAATTGTTATTAAAAAATTTAGATATGAAAATAGTTAGCATAATCCCCGGATTTGGTGGTACATTCTACTGCGGTAACTGTTTGCGCGATAGCGCATTTGTTAAAGCCCTTCGGGCAGCTGGGCACGATGCCATAACCTTGCCCTTATATTTACCTTTATCGTCCAATGGGTTTGATACCGAGAGCGATATCCCAGTTTTTTATGGGGCGGTAAATATTTACTTCGAGCAGAATTTTAAGCTATTTCGTAATATCCCCTTGTGGCTTCGTAAAATTCTCAATTCTCCGCCAGTGCTTCGCTTTGCAGCTAGGATGTCGAGTTCAACCCGCGCAACGGGCTTGGAGGATATGACCATTTCGATGCTTAGGGGAAGGGATGGGTTTCAAAGTTACGAACTAGACGAGCTCATAAATTACCTGAAGCATCACGAGAAGCCCGATGTTATTCATCTTTCCAACGCCCTTCTTCTGGGATTGGCCAAGGGAATTAGAGAGGAGTTAAATATTCCCGTAGTTTGCACACTTCAGGATGAGGATGTTTGGGTTGAAGTAATGAATGAGCCATACAGGTCGCAGGTTTGGGATCTGATGTCGGAAAATGGAGATTACGTTGACGCATTTATTACCGTGAGCCAGTTTTTCGCCGATAAGATTAGTCGCCTGATGACCATTCCACCTGAAAAGTTGCACGTTGTGCCACTTGGGGTCGATCCGTCGGTTTACCAGGTAAAAAAGCCAAACCTCGATGTACCAACCATCGGTTTCCTTTCCCGTTCCAATGCTGGCAATGGCTTTGAGATTCTGATTGATGCTTTTATTCTGCTCAAGCAGAATTCGCAGTTCAAAAATGCAAGGCTTAAGGTTACCGGCGGAAGAACAGGCGATGATATGAAGTTTATCAATAGGCAGTTCAAAAAGCTTAAGGCTAAAGGATATCAAAACGATATAGAGTTTGTGGAGGATTTCAGAACCGAGTCGTTGGGTAGTTTCTTTGAGGGATTAACCCTGCTATCTGTTCCAGTGCAAAAAGGTGAAGCCTTTGGCCTTTACCAGCTTGAATCATTGGCTAGCGGAATTCCCATTGTCCAGCCTGCCGTTGGTGCTTTTCCCGAGATAGTTGCGAACTCCGGCGGAGGCTTAATCTATGAGCCAAATACCCCTGATGCCTTGGCCAAGAAGTGGGAGCAGTGCCTTATGGATAAAGAACTACTTTTGAGATTAAGCGAAAATGGCCGAAAGTCAATTGAGGAGAAGTATAGCTCTACAGTAATGGTGAGCAGTATGGTAGAGATTTATCAAAAACTTGTGAATTTCGAAAACAGCGCAGATGATGCATTAGCTGCTAGTTAGTTTTTAACCTATTGAAGAAATACTCAAATGATTGTAGAATTAACCAACATATCCAAATCGTACGTTAACCCTAGTACTAATGTGCAACGTGAGGTGTTAAGTGGTATCGATTTAACCATAAAATCGAAGGATACGATATCAATTGTTGGGCCATCGGGTTCGGGGAAAAGTACTTTGCTCAACATTATCGGTACAATAGATACTCCTTCGTCGGGTAAAATCCTATTTAAGGGTCAAGATGTAAACACTTTTAACGAGAAGCAGCTATCCGAGATTAGGAATAGGAGCATTGGTTTTGTGTTTCAGTTTCATCATCTTTTGCCACAGCTTAGCTTGCTCGAGAATATTCTGGTTCCAACAATCCCCTTGCGTAGCAAGAATAATAGCAAGGAACTAACCGATCGGGCAATGGAATTGCTCAGTAGCGTTGGTCTAACCGAGCGAATTCATCAGCGACCCGGACAGCTTTCCGGTGGGGAGTGCCAAAGGGCTGCGTTGGTAAGGGCTTTGATCAATCAGCCTGAGCTAATCCTTGCCGATGAGCCCACTGGTTCGTTGGATCAGGATTCGGCTTTTCAGCTGGGCGAATTGCTACTCGATATCAACCGAAAGCACAACGTTGCAATGGTTGTGGTAACTCACTCGCTTACCCTTGCCGAGAAAATGAGCACAATGTACAGGCTATCAAAAGGCAAACTTGTTTAGTTCATTCCTATGTCAATTCTTCGATATATTCTAAGGAGTATCAGCTTTTACCGCAAGCAACACCTGGCCCTTTTGGCTGGCACGCTAGTAAGCACTGCCGTGCTAACGGGTGCGCTAATTGTTGGCGATTCTGTTAGGCTTAGCCTTAGTAAACTGGTTGATGTTAGGCTTGGAAATGTTCGATACGCCTTAATCACTGGCGAACGCTTGGTGCGCTGGGAACTTGCACAGGAATTGGGTCAAAAGTTAAATGTGCCCACAGCCTCTCTGCTTATGGTGCAGGGGGTTGCCTCAAATCCCGATAATGGTGCTAGGGCAAATGGCATTCAGGTAATTGGTATTGATAATGATTTTTGGAAGCTATCGGGCATAGAGGTCGATACGCCATATGATAATGAGGTTATTATCAACAACGAGGTTGCCAAGGCCCTGAATCTTGCTGTGGGCGATGAATTCTTGCTAAGGGTAAAGAAGCTGGATGCTATTCCGCTGAATGCTCCTTTTGCTCAGGATATTAATCTATCAATCGCCATTAGGGTTAGGGTTAAGACCATCGCTATCGATGATGAAATGGGACGTTTTAGCCTAAAAAGCAATCAGGCTACACCATTCAATGTATTTATTTCTATTCAGCTGCTTGCCAAAAATCTTGAGCAAACTAGTAAGGCAAATGTAATTCTGGTGGCGGATAAGAATGGGACTGATTTATCTTCACAAAAGTTAGATTCTACTTTAAATAACGTCTTTTCCATTGCCGATGCTGGGCTTAGCATTCGTGAGTTACCCGAATCTAATAGGTACGAGCTAATCTCGGAGAGGATTTTTATTGATAATCCCATTGCCAACTCAATCCTAAATCAGGGTATAACCGTTGAAACGGTTTTGACCTATCTGGTTAATTCGTTTAGGCTAAACGGTAAAGAAACGCCATATTCTTTCGTTGCGGCTGCTACTCAACCGCTGGTTAATTCTTCAATTAAGGATAATGAGATTGTAATCAACCAATGGCTTGCCAACGATTTGGATGCAAATTTAAACGATACGTTAGAGCTGAAATACTTTGTGATTGGTCCACTTCGAACGCTGAAGGAGGAATCAAAATCATTCGTGGTCAAGGGCATTATTCCCATTCAAAATAACTATGTTAACAACTCCTTAATGCCACTTTTTCCTGGACTTGCCGATGCGGGTAGCTGCTACGATTGGGAGACTGGAATTCCCATCGATCTCGAGAAGATTCGTCCGAAGGACGAGCAGTACTGGAACGATTTCCTTGGCACGCCAAAGGCGTTAATATCAATGCAGCAGGGTATTACCCTCTGGGGGAATGCTTTTGGCAACTACACTTCCATTCGATTTGATATGCAGTCCATTGGATTTGATGATCTGGTACAGCATCTAACGAAAAGCATTAATCCCGCCGATTTGGGATTAGCATTTATGCCTGTTTATGAGCAGGGTATCAGCTCGGCAAAAAACTCCGTCGATTTTGGTAGCCTTTTCATCAGCTTAAGCTTCTTTCTTATCGCAGCATCAATTCTGCTAACTGTGCTTATCTATTCGTTGAATGTGGAATCAAGGAAGGAGGAGATTGGCATCTTATCAGGTCTTGGCTTTTCAAGGAGGATGATTGCAGGCATTCACCTAGGCGAGTCGGTTCTTACAACTTTTTTGGGAGGAATTGCAGGAGTATTCCTAGGAATTGGCTACACTCAGGTAATTATTTGGGCATTGAATTCGGTTTGGCAGGGAGCTGTGCATACCAATATTCTTGAGGTTTTTGCATTGTCCTCAACTGCTATCCTTGGCTTTTTTATCAGTGTGGCTATTGCATCTCTTTCTATCTACCTTGTGATTGTAAGAAAACTTAAGCAACCCATTTTAAACCTGGTTCGAAGTAATTCTCAGGAGTTAATAGGCACATTTAGAAGAAGAAGCGCAATAAGTTTATTCTTAGCAATTGTACTTATTTCTGTTTCGTTTGCCATTGTTGCCTTTTCCCTTTCTGATATTAATGCCATAAACCCCTCGCTATTTCTTTCTGCTGGTGGTCTTTTTCTAGCAGGTTGCATTGGGTTGATAAATTGGTTTTACAGGGTGATTTCCAATAGAAATCACCTTAAACCAATCACCCTAAATCAGCTAGCCATTACAAATTCGGCAAGAAGCAGATCGAGAAGCCTCACAACCATTGCCCTGCTAGCGCTGGGAACATTTATCATCATAATTACTGGTGCAAACCGAAAAACCTTTTATGGGGTCGAAAATCAGCGTAACTCGGGTACTGGAGGATTTTTGCTGTGGATGGAAACTACCTTACCCATTCCGTACGATTTGAATACAAACTTTGGCAAAGCCAAATTGGGCTTGGAGTACGATACCATTCTAAATAGTGTCGATTTTATTCAGCTTCACCGCCTCGATGGTGATGATGCCAGCTGCCTAAACCTCAATCAGGTGCAAAAGCCTGCCATCCTAGGGGTTAATTATCAAGCATTTGATAGCCTTGGGGCATTTTCGTTTGTTAATCACCTAAAAGGAGTCGATAAAAATCGAACTTGGCTTGAGCTGCAGAACGATTATGGAAATAACACTATCCCCGCAATTGCCGATCAAACCGTTTTATCCTGGGGGTTAATGAAGTCGGTGGGCGATACCATTCGCTACCTGAATGAGGCTGGCGATACCCTAAACCTAAAAATAGTTGCCGGATTAAGCAACTCCGTTTTTCAGGGTAATATCCTTGTCTCGGATAAGCTATTTAACAAGCATTTCCCTTCGTCTAGCGGGTCATCAATTATGCTGGTTGATGCTCCGTCTGATTATCAACCTGAACTTACTGACCTTTTTAATAGTTCTTTGGTCGATTTTGGCGTTGAGGTAAAGCCCACATCGGTTCGCTTGGCCGAGTTTAACACGGTGGAAAACACCTATCTCACGGTGTTTATGGTGCTGGGTGGATTGGGCATTGTGATTGGCACATTCGGCTTGGGTGTTGTTTTGCTTCGCAATATGCTTGAGCGCCGCGCGGAGTTGGCCGTAATGCTTGCCATGGGCTTTAGCAGAAGGCAGCTCTTTAGGTTGATTATTACCGAAAACCTGTTCCTTTTACTAGCTGGTTTAGTGGTTGGGACTTTATCGGCAGTGATTGGAATCCTACCTTCGCTACTTTCCCCTGCCTTTAGCGTGCCCTATGGGTTTGTAGCAATACTTTTAGTTTCAGTATTTGTAAGCGGAGTGCTATGGATTTTTTTTCCAATCCGGAGCATCCTTTCAAAAAACATTCTGAAAAACATCAGGGTGGAGTAGATTCGGATATAGTTTACCAAAGTAAGCTATTGACGAGTTGTTTACTTGTATCCAAAAATCTTCTTCTCCTTAATAGTTTTCGAAACGTACTTGGGCACCATGGTTTCCCAGCGATTATCGTTGCTTTGCATAAGCCTTAGGACTTCATTTGGTGTTATATGCAGCCATTTGGTTTTGGCCTGTCGTAGGTTTCTTATTTTCCGATTATCGACCAGATAATCAAATATATGCTTCACATCGGGCTCCAGCTCAACATCATCAACCAGCAGTATTTTTCCCGTTTCCCGGGCGAGGGCAGGATAGATGTAAAACCTAGTATTATCGGGAAACATACGCCCCATGGCCTCGAGTATGCCACCACGCAGGCAAGCGTAATACTTCTTCTCCATCACCTTACAGAACGTTGGAACACCTAGTATTACCCTAAGGTTAAGAATTTTAAATCGATTAAAGTAATCCACAACCTTGTAGAACTCCTGAAAGTTCGATACCAGCACGTTTTGCCCCATTCCGTTTAGCAGGTCAACCCGATCGAGAAAGTCGCGCTCGTTTATTTCGCCTTCCTCTAGCAGGTTGTTAAGCGTTATCTCGCAAATCTGTAGCGTGTTGTGGGGCGAAAAGTTTTTATCCTCCTTAAACAGGGCGTACGAGGTTTTTAGGATATCGAAACCCACGTACGTAATGGGGCGGAATCGCCCCCTGAGTACCAGCGCGTTCTTCTTGTACAAAAAATCGGCGGGTTGATGCACCTCGCCGTATCGGTCGAACATCACAGCGGGAGTCATACCGTTCTTAACCAGCTGCACACACAGGAGCCTATTATCAACATAACAAAGGTCGGGCCCAGTCATTCGGGCCATGGTAATCTCAACTCTGTCGGCATCTAAGTTGTCAAGCAGCGATTGCAGAAATACGTTTGGTCTATCGTGATAGTAGAAACAAGCAAATATAAGGTTAACACCAAGTGTACCCAGCGTGTACTGCTGCAGCAGGCCGTCGTTTTCTAACAAGCGAACGTGGATAACTACCTCGTTGGGCTCGCCCAGCTGGGAATGCTCAAACTTTACGCCCAGCCAGCCATGCCCCTGGTTGCTCTTTTGGTAGTTAAGTGTTTCCACCGTATCGGCAAAGGAGAAGAATTTAAGGTTTGGGTCACGTTTCTCGCCTAGGACCTGCAGCAAGTCGTTGTACTCGGCTTGCAGCATCTTCTCAAGCCTGTTCAGGCTAACGTAACGACCGCTTTCGCCTTGGTTATACAGGTGGTCGCTAAAGGTTTTATCGTAGGCCGAAATGGTTTTGGCAATGGTTCCCGAGGCGCCCCCGGCCTGAAAGAATGCCCGGGCAACCTCCTGTCCGCCACCAATCTCGGCGATGGTTCCGTACTTGGTGCTATCCAAATTAAGCATTAGCGCTTTGCGCTTAGTGCTGTATACTTCGCGTTCCATATTCGCTTATTTGTCAATAAAAATAGGACAAAATCTTTACACTGCTATCAAGGGAACAAAAAAAGGGAGGAAGAGTTTAGAGCACATAAAGTTTAAAGTTAATAAGGTTTAG
>CAZBBA010000052.1:0-28912 GCA_964490015.1 uncultured Rikenellaceae bacterium | reverse complement strand
AGCAAATGATTTCTAGCTAATTTGTCCAAAGCTAACCTTGTCCTTAACCATTTGGGAGATGATTTCGAGGAGAAGATGGTTTTTGGGAAGGGTTAGGGTGTTGTCCTCGTCGATTATATCGGATGCCACGGTGCGGGCAAACTGGAGGATTTGGCCATCCTTGCTAAGGGAGGAGATTTTTAGGTCGAAGGGGAGGCCGCTCTGCTGGGTGCCGTCGATGTCGCCGGGGCCGCGGAGCTGCATATCCACCTCGGCAATCTCAAAGCCATCGTTGGTTGATACCATGGTGTGCATGCGCTTACGCGACTCGTTGGTTAGCTTTACGCCCGACATCAGCACGCAGTAGCTCTCGTCGGCACCCCGGCCAACCCGTCCGCGCAGCTGGTGGAGCTGTGAGAGGCCAAAGCGCTCGGCGCTTTCAATCACCATCACCGTGGCGTTGGGGACATTAACGCCCACCTCAATTACCGTTGTGGCCACCATAATATGCGCTTTGCCGCTAATAAACAGCTGCATGGAATCGTCCTTTTCCTGTGGTTTCATCTGCCCATGAACCACCACGGTGGCGTACTCGGGCGGTGGGAATGCGCGCGAAATGCTGTTGTAGCCATCCTCCAAATCCTTGTAGTCCATCTTCTCCGACTCTTTTATCAATGGATACACAACGTATACCTGTCGCCCCAGCTTTATCTGCTCGCGCATTAAGCCAAATACCAGGTTGCGCTTATTGTCGGTGTAGTGGAGCGTTTTAATAACCTTTCGGCCAGGGGGCATTTGGTCGATTACGCTAACCTCCAAATCGCCATACACGGTCATGGCCAGCGTTCGGGGGATTGGGGTTGCGGTCATTACCAGCACATGCGGAGGATTTGTGTTCTTCTGCCAGAGTTTAGCCCTTTGGGCCACGCCAAAGCGCTGCTGCTCGTCGATAACCACCAGCCCCAGATTTTGGAACTGCACCACATCCTCAATTAGGGCATGTGTGCCCACTAGCAAATGCAGCGACCCGTCCTCAAGCGCAGCGTGAAGTTTTGTTCGTTCGCTTCGCTTGGTGCTGCCGGTTAGCAGGCCAAGGTTTACACCAATGCCCTCGAGAAGTTTCGATATCGTTTCGAAGTGTTGATTGGCCAGAATCTCTGTTGGCGCCATAATGCAGGCCTGAAAGCCATTATCCACAGCAATAAGCATCGACATAAGGGCAACCAAGGTTTTGCCGCTGCCCACATCACCCTGTAGCAGCCTGTTCATCTGCTTGCCCGAGCCCATATCGCGGCGTATCTCCTTCACCACGCGTTTCTGGGCATCGGTGAGCTCAAAGGGTAGTTTTTCGTGGTAAAAGCGATTAAATTTTTCGCCTACTACTCCAAATGTATTCCCTTTAACCTTAAGGTAGCGAGTGCTTTTCTGATATAAGAGATTGAGCTGCACGTAGAAAAGTTCCTCGAACTTTAGCCGTGCTTGAGCCTTCTGCAGCAGGGTTGATGAGGTGGGGAAGTGAATATTACGAAGCGCTTCACCAATGGTCATCAGCTTAAGCTTCTCGATAATGTAGGGTGGAAGCGATTCGGCTACTATATCATCTAGCTGCTCCGAGAGGGTTTGCTGAAATTTGAGGATGGTTCGTGAGGTGATGTAGTTGCTCTTAAGTTTTTCGGTGGTGTTGTATGCCGATTGCAGGGCTGCATTAAGGTTTATCTGCTCAGGCTTGTACTCCTCCACCTCGGGATGTGCAATATTAAAACGACCACCAAAAAGTGTGGCCTTACCAAATACAACATAGTTTACCTTTGGTTTTAACGAACGCGACACCCATTTTAAGCCCTTAAACCAAACCAGTTCAATGGTGCCCGTTCCGTCAGTGAAGTAGGCTGTAAGCCTTTTTTTTCGGCCCACACCAGCCTCCTGAAAGCGGGTAATCTGTCCCACAACCTGGAAGTAGGGGAGATCGTCCTGAATTTCAGATATCTTGTAAAACTTGGATCGGTCGACATATTTAAAAGGGAAGTAATACAGCAAATCCTTAAGGGTATGGATGTTCAACTCCGCCTTTAGGAGTTCCGCACGCTTTGGGCCTACGCCCATAAGGTACATTATGTCGGAATTGAGATTTAATGCCATACTGCAAATGTAAAAAATGCTGTCAATTTTTTTCATCTAATTTATGTTGCAAAGCTAAGTTCAAATGCAATAATTGGTTTTAGTATGTCATTTGATTTAAAAAAAGCAGGGTTCTCAACAATATTTGGGAATAAATATCGCTAACTTAGTATTAAGTAATAAATGTACATTGATGGTAGATATTTCGCATTCGTTTAGGCTCATACAGGATTATATCCACTTTAAGTTAATGGCTAAGCCCGCCAGCGGGCATGGTATACACTCGCCAATGGTTTACGATTTTGCCCGAAAGGTGCTCCACGATGGCCGTAATAAGGCCGATTTAAACGAGGTGGAGTGGTACAGAAAGTGGCAAATTGATACACCCATTAGCGTTAGCCCCAGCGATTACGGTGCTGGGAGCAGGATGCTAAAGCGATCGCAGAGCCTGGGTGCTGTAATAAAAACATCATCGGTTAACCCTAAAATTGGGGCATTTCTAAATCGATTGGTGAAATGGCTCGATGCGAAGCATATCCTTGAACTGGGTACCTCGGTAGGCATTAGCGCCATGTACCTTGCCAGTGCAAATCCCCAGGCTCAGGTTGTGACCATTGAAGGCGATTGGCATCGGGCTGAGTTGGCTCAGAGCTCGTTTGATTTTTTCAACTTTAAGAACATTAAGCTGGTGGAAGGCGATTTTGATCAGGGACTAAACGAGGCCTTTGGCATTATGCCACAGATTGATCTGGTTTTCTTCGATGGAAACCATAAGGCGGAGCCAACTCTGCGGTACTTTAAGCATTGCCTGGCTAAATGCCACGAGAATACAGCCTTTGTGTTCGACGATATTCGCTGGAGCAAGGAAATGTATAAGGCATGGAGGGTAATTGCGGAACACCAAAGCGTAACCATAAGCATCGACTTATTTTCCGTTGGTGTCGTTTTTTTTAGAAAAGGTATAATTAAACAACATTTTAAGGTAAACTTTTAGTAGGTTTGCTAAGTCAAACTCAGCAAAACATACAAACGATAATTCCATGAGCAAGCGAGTTTTAATTGATATTGAAAAGATCAAGAAGTACTATAAGGTTGGTACCGTAGTTGTTAAAGCCCTCGAAGGCGTTTCTGTGAAAATCTTCGAAAATGAATACGTGGCCATTATGGGCCCATCGGGTTCAGGTAAATCTACCCTAATGAATATTCTTGGCTGTCTCGATACCCCAACATCGGGCACCTATGTGCTAAATGGAACCGATGTGAGCAAGCTGGAGGATGATCGCTTGGCCGAAATACGTAACAAGGAGATAGGATTTGTATTTCAAACTTTCAACCTTTTACCCCGATATACTGCTCTTGAAAACGTGATGCTTCCCCTAATATACGCGGGGATTGGAAAGCTCGAGAGGCTGAAGATGGCCGAGGGAGCGCTTACCAAGGTAAGCCTCGCCGATAGGATGACCCATAAGCCCAACGAGTTATCGGGTGGTCAGCGTCAGCGCGTGGCCGTTGCCAGAGCACTGGTCAATAATCCTTCGATTATTCTGGCCGATGAACCCACGGGAAACCTCGACTCCAAAACCTCCATCGATATTATGAACCTCTTTGAGGATATTTACAATCAAGGTAACACCATAATTGTGGTAACTCACGAGGAGGATATTGCCCGTCATGCCCGGAGGATTATTCGCCTACGCGACGGACTGATTGAAACCGATGAGATAAACCCAAATCCCACCAAGATTCAGGAGGTTGTGCTGAGCGATTAATTCTTTAGCATAATTTGTAATGATCAAATTCTCGAAAGTTGCTTTTATACTTGCTCTATTTTTGATCATCAGTATTTTACAGAGCTGCTGGTTTGGTTGCGATTGCTCCGATGAAACCTTTTATTTCTCGTTGAATAAAGTTGAGATAAAGAACGTTGATAACCCATCAACTTTCCCATCTGTGATGGAGGAGAACCTTATGTACAGCAGGGCTGTTGCATTCAATATTTCATTATTTGATTCTACTGATTCATTCTTCTATTCAAATCAAGCATCCCTTAGGGAGGTAGATGCAAAGCGTGCGGGGTTTGGAATTCAATCGGCATATGCCTGGTCGTGCGATTGCCCGTTATTCTATATTTCCGCCGAGAAAGTTGAACGCGTTGAAGTGATTACTACTTATCCTATTAATCAGAAAATTGGCGCTGGTGATAATGTGGTAGACCTGTTTTTATCCGAAACTTATGGTTACCCCATGAATGGCTTGTATGCTAGCATCGATAAGGTTATTGAGTTTGTATACTCCAGTCGTACCGAGTATCCAAATCTCAATTTTAAAGTTTTCTTTCAATCCCGAGTCGAGCACTCTTTGGCAGAATTTACATTTAACGTGTACCTGTCTACTGGAGATGTTATATCAGCAAAAACTAATGAGATAAGTATAATTGATTAGGTTAATTGATTACCGATTTGATGAAATTTTCTAGAGTTATCCTGTTACTCCTATTTTGTTTCTCATTGCAACCTGCGAAATCGCAGATTGTGAAGGAGAAGCAGTTCAACTTTTCGGTCGGTAATCAGGGTGCATTCTGCGATAGCTTTCCCGACGGGGCCAATTTAGACTTTCTTAACTACGTATACAGGGATAACTTTTCAGGTAACCTGGCCTACATCTCTTTTATGGGCTTCTTTAAATTTTCCGACAGCCTCGATCTAAGCGTTAATATCGGAATGTACTCCGATTTGGCTCCCACAAAAAACAGTGTTTCTATTCGCTATTTTCCTTATAAAATGTTGGGCTTTGGGATTAGCTTTATGGGTTACCCCCAGTATTTTAATGAGTATAACCAATTTCACTGGAATACCGATGAGGGCTTATATGCCGATTTAGATCCCAACTACCGGCAGCATAGAATGTTTAATTATGGGTTGGCGCTTGGTTCCGATTTTCGTTACTCCTACAACAATAGATTTTTTGTTGATTTTAGAGCCTATGCTGGACTTCGGTGGTTCGATATACTTGATGTAGAGATATTGCAAAAGGCTATAAACGGGAACTTCAGGAGGGTTATTCATTACAGAACTAGCCCTAGCCCAAGTCTGTATTTCTACCCAGAGATCAATCTAGGATTGAAATTATTTACAATTTCTAAAACGGATATTGGTTTTCGATTCCGCTCGGCTGCCGAATTCTCGAAAAGAGCAATAAATTACACACGTACAACGTATGATTGGGTTGCCGACGAGCCAACGGTTAGCAAGGTAAAACCCAAATCACATAGCTCTTCTATCCTTGAGGTCGATTTTGGCTTACATCTACGGTGGTAGGATTTATTGTTGATAAATGTTGAAAGATTTATATACTAGGTTGAACTTTTTTTGGTTATTAGCATTTAAGGAGAAAGTAAACTACTGAATGATGAAAATTTACACAAAAACAGGCGACAAGGGAACTACATCGTTAATTGGGGGCAAACGCGTTCCTAAGCATCATCCCCGAATTGAGGCGTATGGTACAGTTGATGAGCTAATGGCCTTTGTGGCCTTGCTTCGCGATCAGAACGAAGTAGATGAGTACAGGAAAAGCGTGCTGGCTGAGGTCTTGGATCGATTAATGAGCTGCGCATCCATCCTTGCTGCCGACTGCGACGATTGCCAGGTGAAAATTCCTTCAATTCCCGATTCCGATATTGAATTTTTGGAAAGGCAGATGGACGAGATGGATTCGCAGCTTGAGCCGTTAACCTCATTCGTGTTGCCTGGCGGGCATCAGGTTGTATCGCTGTGCCATATTTCTCGAACTATCTGTCGTAGAGCCGAACGATTGGCCATTGAGCTAAGCGAAAATACTCAAGTACCCCAAAATTTGATTATGTATTTAAATCGCCTAAGCGATTTTTTCTTTATGCTATCGCGGTATACAGCAAAAAAACTGAATATTATGCAAATTCCTTGGGTACCTAGAGTGTAAGTGATTTTTTTTTATATATTTGCATTAAGCATGTATTCTGTAAAAAATTGTTAATCAACTAATTAATACCGCTCATATGTATTGGACACTTGAATTGGCATCAAAACTCGAGGATGCCCCCTGGCCTGCAACAAAGGACGAGCTAATAGATTTTGCAATACGTTCGGGTGCTCCCCTTGAGGTAATTGAGAACTTACAGGAGTTAGAGGACGAAGGAGATATTTATGAAAGTATTGAAGATATTTGGCCCGATTACCCCACTAAGGAGGATTTTTTCTTTAACGAAGATGAGTATTAGCCTTTTGTGGCCTTTCTAAAAGTACTTCTGGTACTTCGTATCTTAGCCCTGCTGGTTCAATAGAAACAGCAGGGTTTTTCTTTAACATTCGGTACTGGTTCGCTTTGGTCTCAATAGGCTCAGTAAACCGTAAATCTAATTCCTGAGGAATGATGCTGTGCTTCGATTCAGGACGTTTTTCGGCATGCCAAGCAAATCCTTTAACCATAACCTCGGGAAGTTCAACCTTATCGATAGGGTATAGCGTAGCAACGGGTTTATCGCGGAACATAATGCTGGTGACCTGGTTATCGCGAATGCCAATGGATAGTGTGCTGCTTACGGCTTTGTTAACGGCTACAATTTCGTCCTTTTCGCGGATAAAATAAACGGTTTCACCGTTTCCGCTCACATCAAGGCGCGAGAGTTTACCAGCGGTGAAGTGTCCAACCATATCTCGACCTTTAATTTGGTTAAAGCGGGTGGAGTCCTCCTGCGAGGCAATAAACGATGTTCCCTTAAAATTCATCTGGTAAATGTTTTCATTTCGGAACATTATATTCACATCGTTGGCAGTAAGCTGATTAGTGTTATTCCAAAGTATTGGTTCCACATACATGTACAGAATGGAGTCGACGCTATGAAAGGTTATTGAGTCGCAAACGCCCTGGATATCGCCTCTAAAAAACCGAACATCACCTGTACCAATCAGTATATTGTATAGAGTTGAGTCTTTCTGAATTGTATCCTTAACCGATTTACCAACAAGCTTATTAGCCCGGAGGAAAAGGGTATCGGCGTTATCGGAGATATACATAGCCAGAGGGTTTTCTGTTACCTCGGCGTACTCGGTTTTGTTGTTGTATTTAAGGTTCTGTCCAAATATGGTGAGCCGCTGCACGGTATCCACCACACATCCATCGCCAATAACACGCGATAGCCCTGATGCCCTATCGTAGTAAATACTATGTCCAAAAACCTTCTGCTCACCGTTGTCGATAAAGGAGTTGATGTGAAACTCCGATTCCTGAGTTTTGCGGTTATGCCAACCTTGCTCGGCATATAGGTAGGAGCTGTCGTTGTATACACGTGTGGGGCCAAAGAACTTAATTAGTTCAGGCTCGCTGTAGTATTCCAGCGAGTCGGTGTTGAGCAGGAGGGTGGTGTCGAGATAGGCCACCTCGCCGCCAAACTTAACAACCTTTGGTGTAGAGAAGTATTTTCCCCTTTGGCTCGAAAAGCGAGCATCGGCAGTTGTAATAATTCCGCCGCCAAAGTAGTTTACCGAATTTTCGTTGGTGTTAAAGTCGAGAAAGTTAGTTACCAGCGTTACTTCCTCATCGACAAGTCGTACAATTTTTCCTCTAACCTTTCCTGTTTTTGTGGCGCCGTTAAACACAAGTGTATCGCCATATAGGGTGCTGTTCTTTTGAAAAACTCTTACGTTACCAAAGGCGTCGAACTTATTTTGGCCAACGTAATCGTAGAGGCTATCGCATTTTACGGTTATCTCGTCGTGCTTTATCGATACGTTTCCAATAAGCCGCCTAACATCCTTGCCATTTATTTTAAGATTCCGCATCAGGTCGGCATGGTTAATGTGAATTTCCCTACGTTGCTGACCTGTAGCACGATTGGTAGCGCCCTGAAAAGCGGTGATATTTAGTAGTAAAAGGATGAAAAGGAAGGCTTGTCTCATGGAACTTTGCAGTGGTTATCTAACCCAACCATCCATATCGAACTTGCAGTTCTGGTACGAAGGGTCGATACGCACGTAAGTTGTTTTTACCTTTGATTTAACCCAGTTTAGAAATACCTCTTGCTGTTTCTTCGATTTTGCCATCATCTGAATAATTGCATAATCATCGTCGAGGTTGGCCTTGTGCTGGGGAATAATCCGCGTAATCATTGTTATTTTATACACTACGTTGGCATGCTCATCGCGCGATTCGAATGGTTCGCTTATCTGATTGGGTTTAAGGTTACGAATTACATAGAAATCGGCAGGGGCAAAATGTTCACGCTCGAAAAGCGATGTGTTGGTTTGGGGATTTATCATTAAACCACCGCCGAAACGGGTTTTTTGATCCTCGGAGAACATTTGTGCAGCCCGGTTGAAGGTTAACGAATCGGCCTTAATAAGATTGGCAATGCTGTCGAGTTTGTTTTGGGCTTTGGCTAGCTGCATCGATGTAAAGGATGGTTTCATAAGGATATGCCTTACGTTTACCTGATCGTTTCGGCGCTCAATCATCTGTATAATATGAAATCCGTATTCGGTCTCAACAATTTGGCTAACCTGACCCTCGCGAAGGTTGAATGCAACGTCGGCAAAGGCTTTCACTAGCTCCTCGCGTGAGCGGAAACCCAACTCGCCACCACGAGTTGCTGACGCCCGATCCTCGGAGTAGGCAACGGCTAGAGTGGCAAACCGTTCACCTTTAAGTACTCTATCACGAATGTCGAGCAGCTGCTCGCGGACTGCAAACTTGGCATCGCTCGAGGCGGGAGGGTACATCACAATTTGTCGAACCTCATACTGCTCAGGGATTATTGGAAGGCTATCCTTAGGCATCTCCCTAAAAAAACGCTTAACCTCCGAGGGGGTAACAGTGACCTTTTCCACAATCTTGCTCTGCATTTGTTGGGCTAAAAGGCTCTCCTTGATTGATTTGCGCAGATCACTTCTTATCTGAAAAAGGCTCTTGTTGAAATACTTCTCAAGGGCTGCCTCGGATCCTATCTGGTTAATGAAGAAACGGAGCCTACGGTCGAGCTCATTTTCGACCATGGCATTACCCACCTCAATGCTATCGATAGCCGCTTGGTGAAGAAGGAGTTTATGCACCATAAGGTCTTCTAGAATGTTGCATTTAGAGTCTTCCTCGTTGGTTTGCCCTTGCATTTTTAGCCTAAGGCTCTCCTGCTCCACATCGGAAAGCAATATTTTTTCGCTACCAACAACCCCTAAAACATGGTCGATAACGTACTGGGAGTAGCTGTAACCTGATGATAGGCAGAAGATAAAAACAAAAGCGGTAAGGGTTCGATTAAGAGTGCTAAGGATTTTCATTGGATTATGTTGTGATTAATCAATATAAATTTCAAAGTGGTTGTAATTTCGG
This sequence comes from uncultured Rikenellaceae bacterium, assembly GCA_964490015.1. Classification (GTDB taxonomy): domain Bacteria; phylum Bacteroidota; class Bacteroidia; order Bacteroidales; family Tenuifilaceae; genus Perlabentimonas. The sequence goes on along the minus strand of CAZBBA010000052.1, from coordinate 19,453 downwards.
GCGTCGTTGTAGATGTTAGTTTCCAGATCGAGTATAAGCCTCTGTTTGCGTTTGTTGAGGATAATATTTCGGATGTTTTGATTCTCGTAGGTTAAAGGCGAATACTGACCTTTGTGCACAACCTCTCTAATGCTAATAAGATATGCATTTGTGCCGTCGTTCATATCGATATGCTTATTCGAAAGCAAGAAGTGATCGGGATTATTGATTGGCTCGGGTAGTTCCTTAATAATTCGAGAAAATGGAATCCACTGATCGTTAAAGTAATCGTACTTGATGGCCACCTGATATGCCATGTTATCGAGCGCCTGAATATCTTCCTCCTTGTTGGAGCGGTAAAGCGAACGTATTCGATCGTAGTATGGATCGTCCATTTTTATTTTGATGAACAGTGCTTTTACAATGCTCTCGTTCAGGATAAAGTTTGAGGTGTTTTCTGTGTAAAAGTTTTCAATCTCATCGAATGAGATGATGGTATCGAGTTTTTGTCGAATGAACTCCTGCTCATACTTAAATATTAGGAGCGACGATCTATAATCCTCAATCTGCTTCGACACATCCTTATGCTGGTCGGAAAGGTTTTTTTCGGCCCTGTTCAGCAGCAGCTGTTTTCGAACCCACCTGTCCACATATCCCGATAGGATATGGATACTATCGTCTTTGGAGATATTATCGGGGAAAATATCGGCTATGTCGGATAGGTAAAGGGTTTTGTTATAAACCTTTGCCACCAACTTGCTGTTGTTCTTAGTGCTTTTAATGCAACCATTTAGTAGTAAAAGGCTTAATAGTGTGAGAATTGTATACTTGAGTAATTTGTGCATGGCATGCAAGTTAGTTAAGCGCATTGAGTTTGGTTAATAACGCAAAGGTTTGTAAAAAAAGTTAAGGATTAAAGCTAATTTAGGTTAGAAATGATTTTCTGTAACACTTCGCCGTTGATTTTAAGGGGATGTTTAGCTTTTAGCCCTTCAATCCATTGCTGTTCGAGATACTCTTGGTAGTCGGAGATTACCTGACCTCGGATATCGTCGAGCGATTTGGGATCATTTTCAACTGTTTTAATGTACCTGTAAAATTCGAATCCTTCGGAATTTTTAGATATGCCTGATATGCCATTTACCCAACTCTCGTAGCCCGTTACAATTTCGTTATTTGGAAGGAATGCGGTATTCTCAATTCTAATCAGCGAATCACCCTTGCTGATAAATCTTTTTAGTATCTCCTCATCGTTTAGGTTTACGCCTCGTTTTGAGGTGATCAACTTTTGAACTTTTTTTAGTGTTTTCTGATTCGACGAGCTAAAATGCTTTAGGTAAATGCGTTTCTCCCACGAGTAATTTTGAATGTTTTCCTTAAAGAAGGATTCGAGTCCTTCGGAGTCGTGAGTTGAACGAGACCATACGTTTGCATCCATAATCTCGAAGAGAAGAATTCCATCGTGATATTCCTTGAGAAGATATCGGATTTCAGGATTTTCGCTAATTAGTCGGTTCTCTTCGTAGGTTACAATGGTTTCGTTAACCAGCTCGTTGAATGCCCTTTCGACAATTACGGTAAAGGGTAAGTTTATATACTGTCGCTTATTTTGAACGATTCGGGCAGCCAACTCGCCCATGGTATGGATTTGGCCAGCAAATCCATACGCAAAGCGGTTGTGGTGCGATTTGGGCAGCTCCCAGGTGCCTGTGTAGATGGTAGAATCGAGAAGCAGCTCCATTGAACGTATGGCATTGGAGTCGAGTTCGAAGTTGTACTTCCGCTTAAGCTGGTTAATAAAGGCATTGCGGCTTACACGACCTCTGTCGTCGCGAGCCATGCGGGTTTTAAGCTCAGGAAGCATCTCCTCGAAAGTGCCCACATTTTTTTTCTCCAGCAGCTTTATGATATGCCATCCAAACTGCGTTTGAATGGGTTTCGACACTTCACCCGGTTTAAGCGCAAAGGCGGCTACCTCAAATTCCTGAGGCATTTGCTTAATTCCAAACCAAGGCAATTCGCCTCCATTACGGGCACTGCCGGGGTCTTGGCTGTATTTGGCAGCCAATTCAGCAAAATTGGCATTTGTGAGCACCAACTTGTACACCGAATCGATGTGCTGTTTGGCCATGCTTTTTTGCTCCGCAGATGCATTTACAGGTGAAGCAGCCATTATATGAGCCGTTTTCACTTGTCCCTGCGAAAGCCGTTTGTCGTGTGCCATCACAATGTGATATCCAAATCGTGTGCGAATAGGCATGGAAATCTCTCCAACCTTTGTATTGAAAGCTGCACTCTCGAATGGATAAACCATTTGAAAAACAGAGAAGTATCCCAAATTTCCCCCGTTACTTTTAACTGAGGGATCGTCGCTGGTGGCCCGGGCAACCGATTCAAAGTTTTCGCCACCAACAATCCGATTCCTAATGTTTATGGCCTTATTGTATATAAGTGTTGTGTCCTCGGGTGTAGCCGTTTCGGGTACAGCAATTAGAATATGGCTGGCATTTACTTCTAATTTCATGCGTTCGTATGCCTCGCGGAGCAGTCGCTCTTCGGTTTGGTTGTCGGCAAGATGTGGTTGCACCAGCTGCTTTCGGTAACCAGCCAACTCGCGTTGGAAATCCGATGAATTTTGAAGTCCTTGAGCCTTTGCTTCGGCCACCTTTAGCTTGTAAATGATGAATAGATCGAGGTACTGTTCGAGGCTTTTTTTATCGGTTTCTGAAACCATTTGATTGTTCTTCAGGTAAATCTGCTCAAACTCGAGACGAGTAACCTTTTCGTTGCCCACAGTGAGAAGTATCTCCTCGTTAGAATTTTTTGGTTGAGCAACCAAAATTGTTTGGCTGGCTAAAATGGTAAGAATGATAAAAAAAGTACGCTTCATATCATCAATTTTTGTTAATACTTACTGCTGAAGTTTGATTACGATCGGCTGTAGTTAGGTGCTTCGCGAGTTATGGCCACATCGTGTGGGTGACTTTCGGCAATCCCCGCATTGGTTATGCGGACAAATTTTGCCGATTTCAGAGCCTCAATGCTTGGCGCTCCGCAATACCCCATCCCTGCACGTAAACCTCCAATCATTTGATAAAGAACCTCTTTAAGTGTTCCCTTGTAGGGAACACGTGCAACAATACCCTCAGGTACCAACTTTTGGATATCGTCTTCAACATCCTGAAAATACCTATCCTTCGAGCCCTGTTGCATGGCCTCAAGTGAACCCATACCACGGTACGATTTAAATTTTCGACCGTTGTAAATAATGGTTTCTCCTGGCGACTCGTCCACTCCTGCAAACATTGAGCCAGCCATAATGGAATCGGCTCCGGCGGCAAGCGCTTTTACAATATCGCCTGAGTAGCGGATTCCGCCATCGGCAATAACGGGAACGCCTGTGCCTTTTAGGGCTTTGGCCACATCGTAAATGGCATTAAGCTGGGGAACACCAACGCCTGCTATAACTCTTGTTGTACAAATAGAACCTGGCCCAATGCCCACTTTAACGGCATCGGCTCCTGCTTTAACAAGTTCCATGGCGGCCTCGGCTGTGGCAATATTACCCACAATTACCTCCAGTTCGGGGAATTCGGACTTTACCTTCCTCAACATCTCAACCACACCCTTTGAGTGACCATGAGCCGTGTCGATAACAATGGCATCGACCTTGGCTTGTACCAGCGCTCTTACGCGATCGATAGTATCGAAAGTAACGCCAACACCAGCAGCAACCCTTAAGCGACCCTTTGTGTCCTTGCAGGCATGTGGGTTGTCCTTGGCTTTTGTAATATCCTTGTAGGTTAACAGCCCGGCCAGTTTGAAATTCTCATCTACAACCGGAAGTTTTTCAATTTTATACTCCTGCAGAATAGCCTCTGCTTCGGCCAAACTTATATTCTTATTGGTGGTGATTAAGCCTTCCGATGTCATCACATTTTTGATGGGTGATGAAAGGTTACGCTGAAAGCGTAAATCACGATTGGTAACAATGCCAATTAGGGTGCGCTCAGTATCAACTACAGGAATACCTCCAATTTTATAGTCTTTCATTAGTTTAAGCGCATCGCCCACGGTGGCATTAGGGCTAATGGTAACTGGATCGTAAATCATGCCACTTTCTGCACGTTTCACAACTCTTACCTGGCTTGCCTGCGCCTCGATGGACATATTCTTATGGATTACTCCAATGCCTCCCTCACGGGCAATGGCTATGGCAACTCCCGCTTCGGTTACGGTGTCCATGGCGGCAGAAATAATGGGAGTATTTATCTTGATGTGCCTCGAGAAATTGGTAGAAATGTCGACCTCGCGGGGAAGTATTTCGGAGTAGGCTGGAATCAGAAGAACATCATCGAACGTAAGTCCTTCGGCCACAACTTTATCGTTTAAAAATGACATGGTGTTGGGTTTTGGTTTTTTCGCTCGGCAAGTTACAAAAAAACTCATAAACATAAGAGGTAGTTTTCAATATTAGCCTTTGTCATAATAACAAATCGGATTACATTTGTGGATACTCAATATTAATGCGCATTGAATCAATTCGAGAAGATACTATACCAGTACTGGGGATATACCACTTTTAGAGCCATTCAGCAGGAGGTTGTCGAGTCGGTTTTTAAAGGAATCGATACGTTAGCGCTGATGCCAACGGGTGGTGGTAAGTCAATCACTTTTCAGGTTCCCGCCATGGCCAAAGAGGGACTCTGCCTTGTAATCACACCCTTAATTGCGCTGATGAAGGATCAGGTGGAAAACCTGAAAAAGAAGGGGATAAAAGCGGTAGCTATCCATTCGGGAATGACAAAGCATGAGTTGGAGATAACTCTCGATAACTGTGCGTACGGAAACATCAAGTTTCTCTACCTTTCGCCTGAGAGGCTTAACACGGAGTTGTTCCGCGTAAGGCTTCGAAAAATCAATGTGAACCTGGTGGCTATCGATGAGTCGCACTGTATTTCGCAGTGGGGTTACGATTTTAGGCCCTCGTACCTAAAAATTTCGGAGTTACGAGAATTACTGCCTGATGTGCCCTTCCTTGCGGTTACGGCAACTGCAACGCCCGAAGTTGTTGAAGATATTCAGGAAAAGCTGGGCTTTGTGCAGAAGCGAGTGGTTAAAATGAGCTTTGAACGTAAAAACCTGGTTTATCTTGTTCGTAATGTTGAGGATAAGAATAAACATCTACTTAAAATTGTAAATGCACTCCCTGGAACGGGAGTAGTTTACGTCCGAAGCCGTCAAAAAACGCAGGACATTGCGCTAATGCTTCAGAAGGAGGGCATCTCAGCCGATTTTTACCATGCTGGATTAACTACCGAGATAAGAAATGCCAAGCAGGATGATTGGCAGCACGACCGAACCCGAATTATTGTATCGACCAATGCTTTTGGGATGGGGATCGACAAGCCCGAGGTGCGCTTTGTGGTGCATATGGATTTGCCCGACTCGCCCGAGGCCTACTTTCAGGAGGCTGGTCGCGGTGGACGCGATGGAAAGTTGGCCTACGCCATACTGCTTTACAACGAGTCCGATAAGGCCAAAATTCAGCAGCGAGTCGAGTCCTCGTTTCCCGAGCCCGAAGAGATTCGCCGATGCTACCAGGCGCTTTGCTCGTTTTTGTCGGTGGCCATTGGAGCTGGAAAGGGCGAGGTGTACGATTTTAATCTTATCGACTTTGCCACAACCTATAAGTTCAATTTTGCCAGGGCATACAGCTGCCTTAAGTTTCTGGAACTTGAGGGCTACATTGAGCTAACCGACGAGCTGGATAATCCTAGTCGGATTATGGTTGTAGCCGGGAAAACAGAATTGTATAAGTATCAGGTGGCTCATGCCGATATGGATCATTTTATCAAGGTTTTACTTCGAAATCATGCTGGTCTTTTTAGCGATTACGTGCGGTTAGATGAGGCATACATTGCTCGGATTGCTGGGGTTTCGCTGTCGAATGTCACTGAGAATCTGATTAAGTTGAGTCGGGCAAAGATTATCAACTACATCCCCAGAAAGAAAACGCCTTTAATCATATTTACCGAGGAGCGGCTCGACGATAAGAACCTGCGGATTAGCCGCGAGAATTACCATCTCCGAAAGGAGAGGTACATGACGAGGATAGAGGCCATGGTGAACTACGCCTCGGGAACAGCCAAGTGTCGCAGCGCTTCGCTGCTTGAATATTTTGGCGAGAAAAATGCCACGCGATGTGGCAAGTGCGATGTATGCACCTCGCGTAATGAGTTGGATATGAGTAAGTATCAGTTCGATCAGATTCTTGAGCAGATTAAAGCGGCATTGAACACAGGTGGACTGCCCCTTGAAGCGCTTGTTGATAAGGTTAAGTTTAAATCCGACATGACAACAAGGGTTGTCCGATGGTTAGTCGATAATCAGAAGTTAATTAAGGGTAGCGACGGAATTTTACAGTGGAACAAAAAGTAGCAAAATGTGTTATTTAATCAAATTCTAAATTTTGAAAGCAGCTGTAATTGGATCGGGAGTTGGAGGTTTGGCTATAGCCATTCGCTTGGCTGCAAAGGGCTATGCCGTTACCGTATTTGAACAGGGCGAAAGGGTAGGGGGGAAACTTAACGAGCTTCGCTTAGGTGGTTTCCGTTTCGATACTGGGCCATCGTTGTTCACCCTGCCATCGCTGGTTGATGAGTTGTTTTTACTTGGCGGTGAGAGTATTCAAAATACATTTAGGTATAAAAAACTCGAGAATGTTACCCGTTATTTTTACCCCGATGGGAAGGTGCTTAATTCTTGGTCTGATCCTGATCGGTTTGCAACCGAAGCAGAAAGTGTATTGGGTGAGCCAGCAATAAACATTGCGAAGTATCTAAGGGAGTGTAACGATCTATACAATTTAACGTCGGATCTTTTTATGTTTAGCCCATTCCCCTCGTGGAAAGGTTTTACATCAAACGAAGCCAAGGAGATTGGAAAGAATATCAAAATGCTGAAAGCTTTTGAAACCATGCACAGGGTGAACTCTCGAAGTTTTTACCAACCACAAACCATCCAACTTTTCAATCGATTTGCCACTTATAACGGCTCCAATCCATACAAAGCCCCCGGAACGCTTACCATTATTCCACATCTGGAGCATAACATTGGGGCGTTTTTTCCTGAACGAGGAATGTACTCCATTGCCACATCGATGTATGATTTGGCAGTGATAATGGGAGTGAAGTTTGAACTTGGTTGTGCTGTTCAGCAAATCGAATCGAAGAAAGGCAAAATTCTTGGCCTTAAGGCCAATGGTGATTCTGCCCGCTTTGATATTGTGGTGAATAACTCCGATATATTTACAGCCTACCCCAAGCTGATGCCCGAACGGAGGTTGAGCTGGTTTTATAAGAATCAGAAACCATCATCCTCGGCTTTAATCTTTTACTGGGGCGTTAAAGGAACGCATCCTAAACTCGATGTTCACAACATTCTGTTTAGCGCCGATTACGCAAATGAGTTTAAAGTTTTAGGCGAGAATGGTATCTCAAACGATCCAACTGTCTACATCTTTATAAGTTCAAAGCTAGTGCCCAGTGATGCTCCTGTTGGACACGAGAACTGGTTTGTGATGGTTAATGTTCCTGCCGATTACGGCCAGGACTGGGCAGAGATTACTGCTAGAACTCGTGCTAATATTATTTCGAAGATAAAAAGCGATTTAGGGATCGACATTGAGCCAAGCATTATTTGTGAGGATATGCTCACGCCCCCAATTATTGAGCAAAAAACCGGTTCGTATCGTGGTGCGCTATACGGAATTAGTTCCAACAACCGATTTGCTGCTTTTAGCCGCCACCCAAACCGCTCGAAAAGTATTGAAGGTTTATACTTTGTGGGTGGTAGTGTTCACCCGGGCGGCGGTATTCCCCTCTGCCTTGCCTCAGCTAGAATAGTTGATAACATGATAAAACCCATTTAATAATGAAACGTTTTTGGAGCACCCATAAGCTATTACTAGTTAAGATGACCATTCTGACAGGTTATGGAATATCAATTCCGGGATTATGGATTATGCGTGAGAACCCTGGTGTTTTTCAGCTTAGCTGGGTTTTTACTACGCTTACCTTAATCTTGTTGATGGTTTTTCATAAACCAATAACACCAAGGTTTGTCCTATCAATACTGGGTGTCGGGATAATTGGTTGGTTGGTAGAAGCCATTGGAACCAACACGGGTATTCTATTTGGGGAGTATAGCTATGGTGCATCATTAGGGCCAAAATTTTACTCAACTCCCATTACCATGGTGGTTAATTGGATGATATCGGTTTACCTAATAACCATGGTACTACGTCCCAAAATAGTGAATTTATGGAGACTGGGATTTGCGGGTGCGATGCTAATGGTTATATACGATATTCTATTAGAGCCCGTTGCCATTAGGCTTAATATGTGGAGTTGGGAGTCGGGAACGCCTCCATTGCAGAATTACCTCGCCTGGTTTGTAATTTCGTTTCCACTGGTTATGCTACTTGGAAATTATACCAAAAAGGCAGAGAATCCGCTGGCCTTAATGGTTCTGGTTTGTCAGCTGTTTTTCTTTGGTTTCCTTAATCTTATGATCTCATTTCTTGAGATGTAAGGATTGCTTTACAAATTGATTACATCACCAGTTTTAACCTGAGAAATGCTGAACTCCTTATGGAACGCAGCAAGAGCAGGTAAAGCTGTACAATGCGATGGGTAAACTCGTTCAACATTGTTAGCCTTAAGGTATGCAATGGTCTCGCGCGTTTGCCTGTTTTTTTCCTTTAGATGGAATCCTCCTATAATTCCGTGAATTGAATCAATACCAGTTACTGTTTTTGCGTATTCTAACGTGTTTATTATGCCCGAATGGCCGCAACCAGTAACAACAAATAGCCCTTTTGCGGTTCTCAATGCTAAAGCGCTATCGTCCATAACAAAGTCGGGGTTGCCATTTTCAAGTACAAATGGAGTTGTTTGTGATTCAAATTTCGATAGCCTGGGGATTTCGCCAAGAAAGTAAGCCCCATCGAAAAGCTGAAATGGCCTTTTAGACTCTACTATTTTGAACCTGTTTGCTATCTCTTCACGGTTTAACTTAAGCCCGATGTAACGGTTGCTATTCTTTCCATACCTTTTTGCAAAGCAGCCGGGATGACAAACAAGGGTTCCACTATTTAAGTGTTCTAGCCCATCGCCATGGTCGAAATGGCCGTGACTAAGCACAATATAATCGGTTTGGGTAACATCCAATCCCATAATTTGTGCATTGGCCATAAATAGGTCCGTTTGAGCAGCGTCGAATAGAATAGTATGATCGAGATGCTCGATAAAATAAGATAAGCCGAACTCGGCTTTGGTGTTTAGGCCAGGAGTATTATCGACTAGTATTGAAATTCTCATGGATTCGCTTGTACTAAGATACCCGTAAAGCTATTAATAATATTGCAAATTTCACTTATTTCCAAAGGTTTGTTGGATAATATCCTTTGTCGAATGCATATCTAAAATGATTAATTCTCTGCGAGAATAGATATTAATCCAATTATAAACCTAAGTTTTACCTTGTGTTTAGATTAATCAGTATTAAATTGTATATTTGTGTAAATCCCATTTCCGAGTAATAATCTTTGGTGAACAAGGTATTATAATCCAGAATTTAATGGATAGGTACTTGAATAAAACCGATTGCAATAGTTGCTTCGCTTTGCCTACATGCTTTATCCAAAGCGTGAAGCAAATAGACGAGTTTTATAACCTGCCAAAAACCCATATTACATATCGCAAGGGTGAAACAATTATAAAAGAAGGGACAACTGTCACCAACGTGCTGTTTATTCTCGATGGACTAGTGAAATTGTATATCGAAGGCCCTGAGCGAAATATAATTATTAAGTTTTTAAGACCCAACGATTTCATTGGTCTAACCTCCCTTTTTGGCGACGAATCGTACTATTTTTCGGCAGCAGCACTAAAGGAGACAAAAGTGTGCTCAATTCCTCCCGGAGGAATAAAGCAGCTTATTGCCGAATGCTGCGACTTTTCGCGCAATGTGGCACATTGGTATTGCAAGAATTACAATCTGATGCTTAGCAAATGCATGAATTTGGGCCTTCGACAGCTCAATGGTAAGTTCGCCAGCACCCTATTATACCTGAATAGGGAGGAGTTTCGGGAGATCGATGTGTTTTCGTACATCAGCCGTAAAGATTTAGCCGAGTTGTCAGGTATGTCCATCGAGAGTCTAGTGCGAATCCTTGCTGAGTTTAGCGATGAGAAGATTATTGAGCTCGATGGAAAAACTATCCGAATTCTCGATCTAGAACGCCTTAAGATAATTAATCAAAAGGGTTAAGTTGTTTTTCCGTATCTGTAGAAATTGCTATTCCTTCACCACAACCATTTTCTTGGATTTGCTCAATAAATAAATTGATATTTCTCAATTTTTCCCTTGTGCCCATTTCCTCAAATATGTTTGATTTCCCTTTGGCGTGAGTTTATCTTTACTCTAGTATCAGTACGAGTTTAAATCAACATACATTAACGAAAGGGTATTTATATGTATAGGAAAAAAAGTAAAATTATCGAGCAAATTCAATCGTACCACCGACAGGTTGCCAGTCTATTTTTCAATTTATACCAAAGGATTGATGATGAGGAGGTGCGGTTGATAGTGCATGAGTTGTATGAACACGAGCGGGATAGAGAGCAGTACCTTGATAAGTCCAGAAAGGTTGCTGAAGCCATAAACTTTTGGCTCGAATTCCCGTGTGAAAAGTTGTCGAATCAAATTTCGGAGTGTTTTAAGGGTCTGAATATTGAGTCAGAACTTACTGTAAAAGATATACTTAAATTAGAAGTTCACTTCGATAACTGTCTGATTAAACTTTATAATATTTTATCGTCGGAGGATGCGATGAGTGAAAACGTGACCAATATCTTCTATTATATGCTTAAAAAGACGAAGAAAGAGGAGGAGATGCTGGCTACTCTGATGAACAAAGCCGAAAGGGTTATTCACCTTCACTTTGCTTAATTTAACTTTGTGGTAGTATTAGGGGGATGAAATCTGGGATAACCTTAGGGTATATCCCAGATTTCGTTTTGCTATAATCTGTTTATTAGATCGGTAGCCAAGGAGTCAAAGGCATTGGCAGGTTCCTTTTCGCTTTGGCTAAATACACTAAGTCCTTTGTCGGCAGCTTCACCTACCTCGGCAACCAGAGGAATTTGTCCAAGCATTGGAACCTCTAACTCAGCAGCAAGTCGCTCACCACCACCTTGTCCGAAGATAAAGTACTTTTCCTCAGGGTGAGGTTTTGGTGTGAACCATGACATATTCTCCACAACTCCCAGAATTGGCACCATCAAATCCTTATTATTAAATAACGAAGCAGCCTTACGGGCATCGTTTAGCGCGATTTCCTGGGGGGTAGTAACAATTATTGCCCCCGTTATGGATAATTTTTGAACCGTCGTAAGCTGAATATCACTTGTTCCCGGAGGGAAATCGATAATCATGTAATCCGTATCGCCCCACTGGGTATTCTCTAGCAGTTGGGTCATAGCATTGGCGGCCATTGGCCCACGCCAAATGAGGCCCTGATTGGTTTTCACAAAAAAACCAATGGACATAATTTTTACCCCAAACTTTTCGATTGGGAACATCATATCCTTTTCGCCTTCGGTAATAACCTCAGGCTGGGCACTCACAACCCCAAACATACGAGGGATTGATGGGCCAAATATATCGGCATCTACCAGCGCAACATTATACCCCTGCCTAACAAGGGCAATTGCCAAATTGGCCGAAACAGTTGATTTACCCACACCGCCCTTGCCAGAGGCAACGGCAATTACATTTTTTACGGTGGGTAAGCTAATTTTTTCAAAGGCACTCATTAAATTATTTTCCTTTCGTGATTAAATTATTAATACTCAACACCCTTACGGGCTTCAACGCCAATATTATAGTAATGCTTTACCTCCTTCATCTCGGTAACCAAGTCGGCTGCCTCAATAAGTTTATCGGGTGCATAACGGCCAGTGAGCACTATTTCCATGGCGTTACTTTTTGATTTTACTATTGCAAGCACCTCTTTTGCTTCAAACAACCTGTAGTATAGTGCGATACAAATCTCGTCGAGAATTACCAAATCAAAATTATTCTCCTCTACAATTAGTTTTACCGCATCAAGTCCTTTTCGGGCTGCTTCAATATCCTTATGCGTTGGCCTATTCTTTATAAAGCAATCGAGGCCAAATTGCCTAACCTCAATCTCGGGGAAGCGCTTAAGGGCATCGAGCTCGGCGTAGTGCATTCCCTTAACGAATTGACCAATAAACACTCGCTTACCAGCACCAACAGCCCTAATGGCCAAACCAATGGCAGCGGTGGTTTTGCCCTTGCCATTGCCGGTGTACAGATGCACATATCCCTTACTATCCATTAGTTATTCTTTTAAATATTGATGAGAGTTCCTTTGAAAACTCCGAATCGGGTGCCCACTCAATAATACTTTTGCAGTTCACCATTGCGTCAACTACAACGCTATCGAAGGGCAACCTCCCGGCTATTGATACATTGTTTTGAGTGCAGTACATCTCAATCTCGTTGGTCATATCGGCATTCAGATCGAACTTATTGACCAGCACCCAAGGCTTGAGGTTAAATTTCGATACCATCTCGAGGGTACGCTTCAAATCATGCAAACCCGATATGGTAGGTTCGGTTACAATTAGTACGTGATCGACACCAGTTATTGATGATATTACAGCGCAACCGATACCCGGAGGGCCATCGATAACAATATTTTTAAGGTTATTCTCCGTTGCTACCTGCTTTGCCTTTTCGCGCACCATATTAACCAACTTGCCCGAGTTCTCCTCGCCGGGTGCAAGCCTACCGTAAACCATTTTCCCATTTCGAAAATCGCCCGAGTACATCCTACTCTTGTCGTTATCGACCATAATTATGGCGTTTTGTGGGCAAACACGCGAGCATAGCTGGCAACCATCGCATGATGTTTCGGAAATCTCAATCCGTCCGTTGTTATTGCTAATGGCATCGAAACGGCAATAATCCATACACAAGCCACATTGAGTACACTTATCGTAATTGATAACAGCAGTTTGGCCGGCTATGTACACCTGCTCCTCACTGTGCGTTGGATTAAATATGATATATAAATTTGCAGCATCCACATCGCAATCGGCTAGTAGCACTTGCTCCGACAGCGTTGCAAATGCTGCGCTAATGCTGCTTTTACCTGTTCCTCCTTTGCCGCTAATTATGGCGATTTCCATTTTGTAAACTATTATAAAAATTCAAGATTTAAGTCCACATAGTTTAATGGGGCTTAAGCCCCTCAACTTATTTTTTTTATTACCCTTGGCTGGTTACTGAGCCTGTCGAAGTAAAGCCAACGGCAATATGTATCTTTAAACAAGGCTTTAGCCACATCTCTGAACACAAGTATCAATTAGCTATACTATCACACACCAAATCAAAAACATCAATTAGCTTTTGCTGCAACTCGGGTTTCTCTTTGGCTACAATATTCCCTTTTGAGTAGATTGATGCTATGTCCCTATCAAAAGGGATTTCCATTAGCAAGGGAATTTTCTCGTCCTCAAGATATTGGTAAACCGCCTTATTGCCCAAGCCAGCACGATTTATAATCACACCGCAATCTTTCCCCATGGCTCGTAGGGTCTCAACCGACTGCTTTAGGTCGCTTAACCCAAATGGTGTTGGTTCGGTAATAAGAATTACATAATCGGCATGAGAAACGGTTTGAATAAATGGGCACGATGTGCCTGGAGGCGAATCCATAAGGATAAGCTGATTACTATCGACAGAATTTATTGCCTTTTTAATTACCGATACCGGTGAGTAAACGCCCACATGCACTCTGGCCTCAACCACTTGCGAGGTGCTGGTTGTGGGGTAGTATTTTATTTCGCCAAGCGATACCACCTTCTCGGTTATGACACCATCGTTACAGGCTACAGAACAAGCACCACATCCATGGCAAAGGTCATCCATCACCTTTATTATTTTTGATGGCGGGATAATAAATATTGCGTTGTAGGCACAATAGTCATGGCATCGGCCACAAAAGGTGCACTTGCTCTCGTCGATTACAGGCACAAGCTGGGTTACATCCAACGTCCTTGTTGCCTCGGCGTTGAAAAAAACCATATCGTTTGGTTCCTCAGCATCGCAATCGATAAGGGTAACGGGTACTCCGTTTTGTTGCAAGCTGTAAAAAAGGCTGGTTGACACAAGGGTTTTACCCGTACCTCCCTTGCCACTGGCAATGGCAATTTTATAATTTGTGTTACTAGTCATACTTAAGTCTCATTTCCTCGTCGGCAAGGGTAGGCTTTACAACCTCCTTATAGAAAGGCGAGTTCCACGTGTTTAATTTGGAATGTGTTATGTAATACTTTTGAGGAATTGGGTGAGTACCAAGAACTACCTCCAGGCCAAACTTTTCGGGAATGAATTCAGAAAAATGCTTCAAACGAGGGCATGGTGGATAACCAACTATCAGTCCTGTTGCAAGGTGAATTATGGTTGCGCCGTTCTTTTTCAACTCCTCAGGTGCATACTCAATATTACCACCTGGGCATCCGCCACAGGTGGTGTACCCAACAACTTCAACATCCATATCCTTGTAACGATCAAATGCCCCCTCACGATTCTTCAACGAGCGAAAGCACTTACCTCCTGCACAGGTGTGGTACCTGTGGCAAATTATGATACCAATCTTTACTTTTTCCACAGCACATTATTGGTTTAGTTACTTTGCTTATGTTGATTAGAGATAACAAAATCGCCTTTTTTAACACCTAAGGTCTCGGCAATTAAATCGCACTTAACCATTAGCAAAAAGAATATCCTTGGATCACTCTCGCTCAGTAATCCTTCCAAATTACCCTGCCCTTTTGATATAATTAGGTCAGCCGAACGGAAATCTTCCTGAAACTCCCTGCTACACCTCTCGAGGATGGTTGAGGGAGCATCGTAGCCGTTGGATATTACATCGGCAGCGTAATGCATTCCCACCTGAACCGAATCGTCCATAGTTACATCATTCAAAACAGGTGCACCCTTCACAGCAAAGCTGATATTGCCATGCATAATGGTTTCAATGAAAAGCCTGTCGAACACAATCTCGCCAGCATTATCGCCAAGGTAAAGCACCTTGCTGGCTTTCAGTAATTGTTGCCTAAGCATCTCCGAATTATCAACTGCAAAATCGGAAGCAATAACCCTATCTATGGTTTTATGGATATCAAAACTATCACTTGCTCCATAATCCATAATATTGCCAGCTATGGCTAGCCTTAGAGCCAGATTGAATGGGTTCTCCGATTCGATAACTTTGGGTTTCCAATTATCATAAAGTTCAAGGGCAACCCTATTACTCTCCTCTTTCTCCTCCTTAAAAGGGTCGTCGATATTTAGTATTCGACAAAATGTTTTATTCAAATTCCTTTGAATAATGGGTGCAAATCCGCTACCATCATTTTCAATGGTAGTATAGAAATACTCGAGAAAAACCTTTTGCTGCGTTTCGCTTACATCTAATTTTTGGAATAGGCGCTTATAAGTTTTCAAAAAACAGGGAACGCACCTTTCGTCAACCATATAAAAAAAAATTTAATGGCTACAACCGTGGTCGTGGCCTTCTCCGTGATTACAGTAGTTAGCGCTTAACTCTAACTTATTCTCGATAAATTGTGAAACGATTTTCTTGGGCTCGATCATAGGCGCACCAATAAACACGTTGATATTCTGCTCATGAAATAGGGCGATTGCTTTCTGCCCCATTCCGCCGGCAATAACATCCGATACGCCAAACTGGGCAACCCAGCGAGGATATAAGCCTGGCACGTGCTCGGGGGGCGTGTGTAATTGAATATCGGCGATAGCTCCATCTTTAACATCAACAACAGCAAACTGTTGGCAATGCCCAAAGTGGGCGCAAAGGATACCATTCTCTAATGGTAAGGCAATTTTTTTGTTCATTTTAATTGGTTAATGGTTTTTGTTTTCACTCATAAGGCTGTCTGAAAAGTAACTTTGTGGGAGTCTGTGAGGATTTTGTGTCTTTTGTGATACCCCTAACTAATTATAGCACAAAGGATACACAAAGAAGTCTCAAAGGAACACAAAGAAAATTTAATTAATTCTTCACTTTTTAGAGAGCCTTATGAATACTAAAAAATTAAGTTTAAACTCCTCTAAACCTATTCTGCTGGCCTAATCCTCGGCCACGAAAACCTCGACCACGAGCACCTCGGCCAAAACCCATTCCTCGGCCAAAGCCTTGAGGCATATTTTCGGGAGCCTGGTTAGGCTCATCGGTTTGAGTAATTTTTCCAGCACCAAAATTGGTGCATTTTCCCATTCTGCGGCCAGTCATTGGACCTTGTCCAACTGGACCTGTTTGGTTTAATCCTGGCATAACGACCTCCTCTTTTGATTTAAGAACTCTGATTAACGATTTTAGATTTATGATTTATTTGAGATGTTAACTTCCTAAATCAAAATTCGTTAATCGAAATTCGAAATTATTTTATTTTAAAAACATTCACCCCTTCTCCCCGCTCCTCAGCCTCTTTCCCTTTCCCTGCCCAGAACCTGATTTACGGCCTTTGCCCATTCCCTTGCCAAGTTTGGCAAGTTTTTCGCTTTCAGCTAAATCTGCGCACTCTCCTAATTTTCGGCCTGAGCGAGAACCTTTCCCCTCGGGGCCTGCTCCATCCATTTTTGGCATAACGTACTCCTCTTTTGATTTAAGAACACCGATTGAAGATTGAAGATCTTAGATTTGATTTTGGATGTTTTTTAAACTCGTAAATCAAAAATCTTCAATCGATATTCGTTATTCATCAATGATTCAACATCTGTATTATCTCCCTAATGGTTTTGGGTTCTTTCACAACAATCATCTGTATTTGCAGGCTATCTACCAACGATTTTATCTTCATACCAAATTCGCCCGACACAATTTTGCTTACGTTGCGGGAAGCAACCACCTGAACCGATGCGGGTCCTGCACCATTCTCAGCCTCCTTGTTTGGGTTGGGAATAAATTCTGTTGATTTACTCTCGGTATCGTAAACCACAAAGAATGAGCAGCGACCAAAACGTTCATCGAGCTTAGAATCTAAAGAATCACCAGTTGATGTAATTGCAACTTTCATAGGATATATAATTTTAGTTAGATTTCTGTTTCCTGGTCATACGCTTACCACACTGCGGACAAACGTAGTGATTGCAAGGCTTACCGTGATTGTGCAAGACCTCATATCCACATCCTACGCATACACAAAAATCGGCGCAACGCTCATTCTCTGCATCAAGGCAGTCGGTCTCCACATCGCAGCTTAAAACCTTATCACTTCCGCACAGAGGGCATTGGGTAATCTGAACATCCTTTTGCGGATTGTTGAAATAGCACTTACAACTTTTGCAGCTGTACCAATCGCTATCGAAATAAACCTTCCCCCCGTCGATACTTATCTGTCGTCCCTCGGCAAATGCTTTTGCCACCTTTTGCCTTGCCGAAGCATAGATACGGGTAAAGGTTGGCCGCGAAACACCCATGGCTGCCGATGCCTGATGGTGGTTGTACATATCGTAATCGCACAACCTAAGGGCTTCGTACTCCTCGAAATGCATAAGAACTGGCTCCTTTCCTGCCTTATCCAAATCGGGGCCGTAGGGCTTAAAGCCCTTAATCGGTGGGGGATTTACAACTTTTCGTAATTTCTTTATTCGTGGCGACATGATCATAATGAGCAAATGATTGCGACAAATATAATGAACATATGCTCATAAAACAAATTTGTCAATTGTTATTTTATGATGATTTTATTATTGAAAAAAATTAGAATTCTTTTCAATAAATACTAAAGAAAAGTTGAATTATTTAGAATACGGGGGAAGGTTTTTATTATTCACCAAAGGCTAGGAGCGAGGCTCAAGAACAATAATTTCGAAAACATGATGGGAGATCATGCTTAAAGTTTTATACCCCGAGGGATTGGCGTAAAAAAGAGCGCCTCCGTTCTTTTGAAATTTTTTGAAGTTGGAATAGTGCTCATTGCCCTCTAGCCACTCAATAATTCTAACAAGAAGTGCTTTTGAATTCCTTGGTTGAGGTGATGAATAGTCAGCAATTATTATTTTATTGGCTAGCGTTGATGACTTAAGAATTATTTGTTGTACAGTATTTGTATCTATTGAGTGAACTATCATGGGGAGAATAGCATAATCGAACCTATCACTGCTATCGAGATGGAGAAAATCTGTTGCAATAAACTTAAATTTCTTAGATATTACTTTATGCTGGGCTATGTTAATCATTTCAGGGGCTATGTCAACACCCAAGTAATTTGAAATGCCTTTTTCGAAAAGTTCTAGGGCAAGTTGACCTGACCCGCAACCAATTTCTAGTACCGAGGCACCTACTTCAACTTGGGAGAGAGTGTGCATTCTCAGTCCACTTAAAAGGGGAGAGATAAGGATGTCGTACCAGTTTAGATGCCTTCTCATGGAGTTCTAGAAACTATGTATAGAATATGTTTGCATTCAAATGTAGCAATATTTACAATATGCTACTCTACATTAAATGGGAGTATTATCGTTACTTTATTAAAAGTTGCTAACCGAGATAAGACGTTAAAATAATAGATAAACAGCAAGTAAGATACTTTTTAGGTCAACTAAAGTATTAGATAAGAGTTGCACAACGGCCTTTGCACATCTCGGTTGGAAATGGTGTTTTCGGTTTGTCCATTAGTGTAATCCTCGTCGTATTTTGCGAATCAGTCATTGTTGAATCCCTCATAATCTAATTAGAGAATGCTTTCTTTTCATTCAGAAAGCAAGATTGCGAAAGTAGAGGTATTAGTATGATGCTTGATTTTGCTTCATTACTATTTCTTTTTAGTGATTCGGGTTAAAGTATGATAAATCACTAAACAGTTCTAATGAAAATTTTGGAGAATATTTTAACTAGCTCAGTGATTGTGCGATGTTATTGGGGTCGTTAAAGAGTTTGTGGAGCGAACGGTCGTTGAGTTTTTTGAGGCGTTTCTCCTCCATCTGGGCTTCGCGCTTAGATGGGTGTTGTCGGAGGTACATCAGGAGCCACGGCTCTTTGCCAGCGGTGTATCGGCTCAGCCCATTGTTGTGCTCATAGAGCCGATGCTCGGGGTTGGTGGTGAATCCCTTGTAGTAGACCTCGAAGGCCGGGCTGTATATCACGTATGTGTAGAACATTGGCATGGGTATATATGACAAAAGCCTCCTGAAAGGAGGCTTTTGCTGACTCGTCATGGTTGACGAGTCTCGAACCCGTCTCGTCAACAAAGTTGACGAGATGACAGGCATGTATTCTAACCTAATGGCGGGGCTATGTTATTGGGGTCGTTAAAGAGTTTGTGGAGCGAACGGTCGTTGAGTTTTTTGA
>CAZBBA010000051.1:0-28937 GCA_964490015.1 uncultured Rikenellaceae bacterium | reverse complement strand
GAATTGCCGTACTCCGCAGGGAATGCTCCTGTATAGAAATCGGAATTACGAAGCATCTGACTGCTGAAAACAGTGTAACCTCCGCCTCCCACAAAATCCACATTGGGGAAATGGAATGTTGCTGGAACATCAACCCCTTCTACTCGCCACAAAACACCACGGGGAGAATTCCCGCGGATAATAATGGCATTATTGGTGGTTTGGGTTGTGGCAACGCCTGCAAAACCTGCTGCCAAACGGGCAGGGTCGTCTAACCCTCCTGCATAGCGGCTTGCCTCTTCCACGCTGAATGTGCGTGCGCTAAGAGTTGCCATTGAGTTAACGGGTCTGTCCTTATTTGTGCTACTTGCCTTTACAACTACCTCGCCTATTGTCATCGACGATTCTTTTAGCTCGATGTTGAGCACAACCTCCTTACCAGAACTGACCATCACTTCGGAGAGTGTAAATGTCTCGTAGCCCACATAAGTGAAAATAAAATTATGACGACCAACTGGAACAGCCTCAAAGCGAAAATTACCATCCAGATCTGCTGTAGTGCCCAACATTGGGTTGGTTCCTTGCACGATTACCGTTGCTCCTATTAGGGGCATTTTTGAATCGGTATCAACAATTACTCCTTTTACTGTTTGCTTCAATTCGTTTTGCGAAAACGTTGCAAGCGAGCATAATAACATTATGGCTAGCAAGTGAATGGACTTCTTGTGGTTTTTTAGTGTTTTCATTTTTTTATGGTTTAGTTTACGAGAGCAAAAGTATTGGGGAGAAATCCTTAGAACTATTTAATGAGGCTGGAGGTGAAGTTTTACATGTTAAGGGTGAGAATTTGTTATATGAAAGTGTGAGTCTAAAAATATCCCAGAAGTTTAAGTAACTGGCTAATTTATAGCCGATAAATAGATTTGTTAATTTGCAAACACCCAAATTGGCATGTAAACATGTGATATTCTTTCTTGATGGAGGGCAAAAAAAGGGGCGCCCAATCCAGGGCGCCCCTTTTTTCATCCATAGTTCAACGGATTACCTTATACGCTCAAACAGGTATCGTATTTCTATTCCGCCAGTTAGCTGCTTGCTTATAGTGTGAACAACATGCAGCTTATCGTAGCTGGCGTAGATAATAGAAAAGGTGATATTTCCCTCAACGGGATCGGCAAGGCTCAGCTCCGTGTCGGTGGCAGTCCATGTTCCCGCCTTTGCCCTGCCATCAACATTTATGAATAGGAATGTGGCGTTGCGATCGAGGTGAAGAACGGAATTTTGAAGGAATGTTTGGTCAGGGAAATTCACCTCTCCATCGGCAATAACGCTCCTCACGTTCCATTCGCCGGTAAGAATTTGCACATTCGTTGGCTCTTCGGGTTTCATGCAGGCATTCATCAGAATAGCAATTCCGAAGAAGGCAATTATTGTTTTTATTTTACTCATGATTATTGCTTTTTAGAATTTTAAGAACCGTTGAACTTTCACATCTTTTTCGCCAATAATGTGGATAATGTACGATCCGGTATTAAGCGATTTCACAGATATCTCGTGAATCAGCTCGGTATCGGTTTTAGCGATTTCCTTATCGTAAAGAACCTCACCGTTAAGGTTTAGAATGCGGATGCGAACATCGCCCTTATCGGCGCTGGTAAAGTTAAGGGTAATCCTTTCCGATGCTGGGTTGGGGAATAGAGAAAGTGATGTAATTGTTGTCTTGCCCTCATCGGCAGGCTCTTCACCACGACCTAGCGATGACTCAAGAACGCATCCATCGTAGGTTATTACAACTACTTTATAAGTTGCATCGTCGTAAATATTGAGGGTTTGCGAATTTCCGCCACGGGTAATAATCCGGTTATTCCTATACCACTGGTAGCTATTAACCCTATTTGGAGTAATTGATGCAATAAGGGTATTGCCATTCACATCGATGTACAGGTCGTGAACTGTTACCTCGCGGTAGGTAGTTGAGTAAACTGGTTCACAGGTTTCAACCCCATTTCGCCACGCCATAATTCCCAGTCTGGAATCTTCGGTGAGTTCACCAGAGGTGAGAATCATGTTGCCCTGGTTGCCACCTAGTTGGGCCTCGCCCGTTGGAAGTTTGGTATACCAATCGAATAGCTGATACCAAACATTATCCTCTACAAGGTAAAGTTCCATTTGTGCAGGGCCTGGGTTGCATAGCACTCTATCCACGCGATCGAAGCCGTTTGGCGTATTGGGCCTATAGTGAATATTGAGTTTAATCTGAAAATCATCAGAATACTCTGAACATACAGGCACGTTAGGATTAAACGGTGCGGTAGAAACCTCAACCCTGAAAGTTCCGCTGTGGTACACCTCAAGGGCGTTGGAATTCATGCCGGGGATTATTGTAGCTCCATCGCCAACATCGTACCATCTGTAGTAGCCATAGCTATCGGAAGTGGTTAGCGTGGCAAATTCGCCTTCGCAGAGTTCCTGTGAGCCCTCAAATGTAATAACCGGTTTTACGGGTCGTTCAACAACGGTTACCAGAATTGGATCGGAGATGTAATCGGAGCAGCTGCTATGCTTGTATACCACGTAGTAGTTGCCTGTTACTGGGTAGTTGTTGAGCGTGGTGGCTGCAACCGGGGTTTCGGCATTGTCGCGATACCACTTAATATTCCCTGCAACTGGAGCTTGCTCGATGTTGTCGTAGATACGGAATAGCAGATTTGTTGCCCTTTCGCAAATGGTGAACTCTTCGTTTTCGGAAAGTGCTTTCCAGTAGTTAGACCCAATATCACTACCACTCCAGGTGTACTGAATGGTTAGGTTTCGGGTATTGAAAGTTGCCTGATCGTTAACCACTAGGGTTTGACAGGTAAGGTCGCCCTCAGCATTATGCGATGTAACCACAACCTCAACCACCGTGCGTTCGCTTATGGCGCCAATGGAAATCTCAAGGGTACCATTACCGCCATCGCCCGCTGGATTGTAGTAGGGGTAGGTGTTGCCATTCATAAGATCGTTGTCGTTGGTATCAACAAAAACGGCATTACCCATTAACTCACCCGAAACAACATTGCGAAGCTGGTAAGTAAAGTATTCCTTAATATTACTGATTACCACAACGCGTTCCTCGTCGGTACAGGAGTAGTACTCGCTATTTCCAAGAGTTTGTGCAGAGATGCTTGGCATAAAGTCCTCGATAAATGGAATAATCTCAACGCCTAACTCCGACCAGTTTCCGGAAACGGTAAACGGTGTTTCGTCGAATTTAAAATCCTTTGCATTGAGAATAAACTGAACATTAGTTCCTGAGATAGGATTATCGAGTAGTCCAAGGTTTAAGCTAATATCGCCAGTACCCTCGGTTATCCCACTAAACTTGATATCCTTGTTGCCAATGGTAATTGGGCCAGCCGACGACTGCAGGGTAAACTCGCTTTGCTCGCTAAAACGCCCCCTGACGTTGTAGGTAAACTCAACTGTACCATCGGGACAAACGGTTAGGTTTTTCGCCATTAAATCGACCCGTTGCTGTGTGATATTCATAGTACTGGTAATTGGCTGTAGGGGAACCCAGTAGAAATCCTCGAAAGGTATAAGTTCGATATCCTTTACCATGGCGTAACCCTTCGATTCCTCAACCCTCCAGCGGAGAATGGTTGCTTTTGTTTTTGCCGCAGCGGGGATTTGAATCATTTCGTTAAACCAGTCTTCTAAGTCCTCGTTGTTGAAGAATAGAGGATCGGTGAAGCGGGCATCGGGGTACGAGGCTAGATTGGTGAAGGTAATACCACCATCTATTGAGTACGCTAGTACTAGCTTTTGGTCATCTGTAAGTTCGGCCAACTCTTTTTCCATCTTCACCTTAAACCTTAGCGCCGACTGCTTGGTGAGATCCCAGTTATTGCCATTGTTGTTGGTGTAGATCTGCTGCATCGATCCCCAGAAGTTGAGCTCGAATGAGTTGTTACCCCAATCAAAGTTGCTGTAATTACCGTTCATGTCGGTTGCATCGAGCATCAATCCTCCGGCTAGGTTTATGGGTTCGCCTGTTGCTCCCAGAGGATTATCAGCTGTAGCAATTATGGCATACGGCAAGTTTCCAGAGATACTTGGATGCAGATCGGCTGTAAAGTTTGCGTTAAGTCCTTGCTTGGCATCGAGCAGCCAAAACTGGCCACCATTATTAAGAATCAGGTTAAACCAGATGTTGTCGTAGTCCGATACATTGGTAGTATTCTCTAGAGTTCCTTTAACCTCAATTCTATCGCCAGCAAAAACCACAGGATTGGTTTCGACAAGAGTTGCACGGATTACATCGTTGAAAATGCTTATACTCTTAACCGTGGCCACATCGTACACATCGTCGTTTCGGGTGGCAATGGCTCTAACACCGTAAACTCCCCTATCGGTAAGGAATGGAATGGATGCCTCAAATACACCTGTTGCATTTACTACGCCAAGTGAGATGGGGTTGCCAGTTGATGGGTCGAGAACGAAATCGCCTGAATCCCAAAGGAAAAACTCTACCGTTGTACCTGTAGGAAGTGCTTCGAGGGGCTGACTAGTGATAGGATCGAGATTGATTGACCAGCTATACTCGAAATCGCTTCCATTGAAAAGCGTGGGCTCAAGCCCATCGGCTTCAACCAGCGACCAGGTATAGTTCCCAAGTTTGGGCCATGTTAGCTTAATGGCTACAAACTGCTGATGGCCATCGTAGATATTTGAGGTTCCGGATTTCACCTTTATATTACTGCCAATTGCCCATCGATCCTTACCTGCGCCACCATTAACCTGCTGCTTCCACATAAAGTGGGTTGCGCTGGTGATGTAGGACTCGGGAATTGAAACCGAGTAGGTTTTATTGGTTTCGTTATTACCCAAGAAACCTAAATCTCCAAAGTTGCTATCTACCGCAAGTGGCGCGAAGGTTTGCCCACCGTCGATCGAAACCAGGAGTTGAGGCAGTGTACTGCTCGAAACGGTTATATTATCGGCCCAGTAGCTGAACTCGAGCACAACATTCTTCATGCCGCTCAGATCGAATGCCTTGGTTAGGAATTGCCGATCGCCTTCAACCTCTATCCAGTTTTGCAGATCGGGTGCACCTTGGAAAATGATGAAATCGTCCTTAGTGAGCGGGCCAAACTCGGTATTGCCCATTATTAGCTCATCGCCTTGGAATGCAACCACCCCCAATTGGTAATCCTCTATGTACTTGCTTTGGGTGGGATCGGTAAGATGTGTGTACCACCAGGGGAAATCAATCATTTCGAGATTTTCCATCAATTTTCCTAAACCTGTGGCCGTTGCCACATCGAGTACCTGATACTGCTCTTGGCCGTTTGAGTTGATGTTGGCCTTAACAACCGCCGCAAATTTCACATCCGATGGCCAAGGGCCATAAGTGGAGTAGGTGGCAGTGAACACCTCGTTGATCCCAAATACATCGTTGGCAATGGGTTTGTTAATCTCTAGTTTGCTGGCATTTTCTGCCTGCTTATTCTCCACAAATAGATCTGTTTTTACAATGGCATTCCACGAGCAGGAGGGTTCCTCTTCGGTAATATCGGCATAGGCAATAATGTAATATACCCCAGTTTCAACAAAGTTGGGCATAGTCACCGTTTGCTCAATTAAATTGCCTATAGCTTGATATGGGCCAAATATTACGGGATCACCATTCTCGGGATTTACCACAGGCACCGAGCCAGTTGTGTTTAGCGCGAAGTAGAACTCGGTTCCAGCGGGGAACGATGGTTCGGTTGCGCCACTTGCGTTATACTCAAAGGCAAACTTGAACTGCTCGCCGGCAACTGCTGCTGGATCGAGAATTGGCAGAAGATCCTCATCAACTAGTTCCCAGGAGTAGTCATCGAACGAGTCGCTATAATCGGCGCAGGTAATTCCATCGATTACAAAATTCATCGTTTGTGAGGCGGGGAACTTGTCGTAGAATGGAATCTCGTTATTAACTCCTATAATCTTTGGATCGTAGGTGTTATCATTATAAATATAAACTTGCCACCAACCGCTATTTATCATCTGTATCCAACGGAAGTGTGTTTCGGCAGTTAAGAATTGTGTTGGAATAGGGATACTATATTTATACCAACCACCTGATTTCTCCAACCTGTTAATATCGTGGTAGCTGAGGGTCGATGGCGATGACTCCTGGGTTATTTCCAGATCAGTATAGCTTACGCCATTGTCCGTAGATACTTGTATTCGGGGTAGTGTTTGCAGGGTGGCCGTGTTAATGCCGCCGTAGTACCAAAATTCCAGCATTACAGGTTCTACCATGTTCGACAGGTCGTATGCTCTGGTAATGGCATAACGTTCATCGGTTCCATTGAAATAGAATGGGGAGTTATCGCCACTCTTCTTGATGATATCAGCTTGGTGGACTATCTGCGATTGCAGATATAACCTTAGGTTTTGATATCCGCCAAAAGAGGCATTGCGAGAGTAAGCGTATCCCTTAATGGTGAAATTCTCATTTGAGCCCAGGTTAACGCCGAAGTAATCGGCTAACTGATCCTTGCTGGGCACTGTAAATGTTACGCTGCGCTCGCCTTGTAGATTGCTCTCGGCTAGTACTAAGTACTTGTTGTTGCGCTCGAAAACAAAGGCAAAGTAGGTGTCGGTTGGCCAAAGGCCACGAGTTGCATACTCAAGCGTGTACTGAGTTTCGTACTCGAAGTACCCATTTTCGGCAATGGCATCACCATTTACCACGTACATATCGCCTATGGTAAGCGATGGGTTAATAATAGCGATGCTGGTATTGCTGCTAATAGTTGGCATGACGAGGGGTTTCTCGAGCCGGTGTCCAATTATTACAGCATCAATAGAGCCTTCGCTTCCGCTTTGTGCTGGTCGGAATTTCACATTCCCCGTAACAGGGATGCTGTACAAATCAACCGCGTAGTGAAAAATAAAGCCCTTGAAACCTGCAATAACGGCTTTTGTGCCCAGCGTATTCCAGCTAACTCCATTGTCGGTGGAGTATTCAATGGATACATTTTGATTTTGATGAACTTCGCCGTATATCTGGAATCCAAAACGGCTGCCTTCTTCCACGGTAAATGGGCCAACCTCGTAGGTTGCATTGCTTCGGGCAATGGTTTGATTTTGATAGCCAATGATGCTTGTATTCACCAGACGAACCCTTATGGGCAGCGAAGTGGCTAGCTGCATAAAGGGCAAAGTACCCGAAATGGTTCCAGTACTTGATGGTTCGGCAACTTTTGTTGCCAGAGTGTACCAGGTACTATTCATCTGGTATTCTAGTACAACATTAATATTTGGAGTGGCAAAATCGCCGTTTATATTGTAGTCAACCGATATCTCCTTGCCCGGAGAGGTAGCCTCTCCTCCTGCATCCTCAATGGGTTCGGTATAATCTACATCAGTAATTGCAATTGATACATTCTGAGTGGTGAATGCACCTGTCCAAGTTTCGTGTAGTATGCCTTCTGAATTTTCTGCTCGTAATCCAATAAATAGGGTGCTGCCCAGTATAAATGGAGTATTTACCGAGAATGTTTGTGCATTTATTGGCCCCGATGTAAGGACTCCGAAATGAGTTCGGTCGTTTGGCGCTGATGATGAGTTCCAGAGGTATCTTTCAAATTTTGTCCCGTCGGGGAATTTACCCCTAACATTCGATATGGTTACGCCGATATTGGTTCCAATCTCAAACGGACTTGACCCCGGATTTGTAAGTGCAATGGTGTATGAAGGTGGGTTTATTGTTAAATTTTGAGTAGGGGTCTCGTCGAAATTATTATTTGAAGCGGGAACATTTATAATGAAATTACGGATTTCCCATGTATGAGTATTTGCTGTATAGGCAGCATACTTTTGTCGAAACCTGAACTGAGTGTTTGCCGAAACCATACCGGCCACAACATCGTGCTCTATTGCACTGGCAGGCCACGAGGTGCCCATGTCGAGTTTTATGGTGTTAATTTCAACCCATGTTTCCCCATTGGTGCTGTACTCAAAAAGTATTTCGCTTCCGGCTGGGGGTACAGCTGCTGAGGTTCGCCTTATTTCGTAACTTACTGTGCTATTGGTTGCTGTATGAACATTAAATGTTGGAGTGGTGAAATGCCTTGGCCCTGCGGAATTAAACGAGAAGAAATCAATCCAGGTAGAGCCATTCCAGTAATCATCTCTATATCCACCGGTTAATGCAAGTTCGCTGTTATTATAGCTATCAATTACGTTAAGGTTGCTAATGGCAAACTCCCCAAAGTTGATTGAAGTACCCGATGTTACGCAAAGTACCCTCAGCTGGTGCAGGGCATAGTTTGCCTTTGGTATATTATGGGGTATGGTTGCCTTAATCACTATCTCCTTATGAGTTCCCACATCGTTAACTGCTACAGTCGATATTGGGAAATTAAGCCCGTTTTGCCCTTGGCTGTTGAAGTAAACCGAGTTAACCAAGGCGTATCGAGTTGCTATGGTTGTGAAGTTAAAACCCACATTACCATGTACCACAACCGATATCTGGTCGCCAGGGTACGCACTTGTTATTGTGGCTTCATTGGCATCAAGAAATCCCTGAATCGTCATATCAGGGGTTTGTGCCTGAGCAAATGGGGTTGCTGAAATAAACAGCAAAACCATTAGCCCCGTTGCCAGAATACTAAATAGCTTTTGTGTATAATTTTTCATATGTAAAGGTTTTTGGTTTTGGTTTGCGCTACTTAATCATAAATCCTATGCGGATAATGCGGCTTAGGTCGATGTAGAATTGCGATGATCTTGACTTGCCCAGAAAAAGATCCGAACCGTAATGGACCTCAGCATGGTTGGTGTACTTGTAGGCAAAACCCAATTCGGTTCCAACGTAAACCGTTCCGCCAAAGTACACATCGGCACCTCCCACAATACCACCCCCAAACGACATAAAACCTCTATTTTGGAAGTTGTTGATATCGGTGATACTCCATGCACCGGTTACAGGAACCCCAATCGATGTGTCGAAGCTATGTTGGGCGTAATCAAATATCACCTCTGCTCCAACATAGGCCGCAAATACACCGGCTTCGGAGGCCACATGGTACTCAACGCCTGGCCTAGCGGCCATGGAGAAGAAGTTAAGAGTAGACTCTGGCACGTTCTGGTGACTCCAAAAGTCGACCCAGGTCGTAAATCTAACGGCAAGATCATCGGAGATAAAATATCGCACCTTTAGGTATGTGGGTGTGAGCAGAAGGTCGTCCTGAACAAAAAGATTACCGTTTAGCTCTGCAGTAATCCTTCCGCCCTGACCTTGTGCAAAAACACTCACATTGCCCAGAAGAATAAGGAATAGGAATGCAGTAATTAGTTGTCTCATAAATCGGTTTAGGTTTTAGTTAAACAAATAATATCGAAGTATCTATAGTATTAAAGGTTATTTATAAGGTAAAAAAGAATTTTCAGCAGCTTATGAACTGGATCTAGGTATGGTTTAAAAATCCTTAGTAAATAATTTTTGAGAAAATCTACTCGTATTCAAAGTTATAATATTTTTTTTTAATATTTCAAAGCAAATTACGTTGATTTGCAAAAAATTACCCTCGATTTGGTCTGAGGTTGATGCAAACGCCATTATTCTATTAAGAATGAAGTACCCAGAAACATAATCTGTTTTCGATTGTTAAAGAATAAATTTGTAAAACGATGAGATTCATTGAATAATATTGCACTATAAAATTGTTATCTTTGCATCCGTTTTTATCCAATAATAATTATGATTAAGATTACTTTTCCCGATGGCAACTCATGTGAGTTCGATCAAGGCGTGACTGGCCTTGATATTGCCAAAAACATATCCGACCGCCTGGCCAAGGAGGTTCTATCCATAACCGTTAACGGTGAACTATGGGATTTAACCCGACCAATCAATACCGATTCAGCCGTAAAGTTGCATAAGTGGGACGAGGAGGAGGCCAAACATGCCTACTGGCATTCATCGGCACACCTTATGGCCGAGGCCGTTGAAAGCCTCTACCCAGGAGTAAAGTTGGGTATAGGACCAAGCATTGAGAATGGTTTCTACTACGATATCGACTTTGGCGATTACTCCATTTCCGATTCAGACCTGTCGAAAATTGAGGCAAAGATGATGGAAATTGTTCAAGCCAAGGAACCTATCACTCGTAAAGAAGTTTCCAAAGCCGATGCTCTTAAAGCATACACTCAAAAGGGAGATCCCTACAAGGTTGAGTTAATTAGCGACCTCGAGGATGGAACCATCACCTTTTACTCCCAGGGAAATTTTAGTGACCTTTGTCGTGGCCCACACCTGCCCGATACGGGATACATTAAAGCTTTTAAACTTTTGTCGCTGGCTGGTGCATACTGGCGTGGCAATGAGAAAAACAAGCAGTTAACCCGTATCTACGGAATATCATTTCCTAAGAAGGCTTTACTGGATGAGTATCTGGTTATGCTCGAGGAGGCAAAAAAACGCGATCACCGTAAGGTGGGTAAGGAACTTGAGCTATTCACCTTCTCCCAGAAAGTAGGTCAAGGCTTACCTTTGTGGTTACCCAAAGGCGCTCAGCTGCGCGAACGCCTTGAGAATTTTCTCAAGCGTGTTCAGAAGCAGTACGGTTACGAGCAGGTGATCACCCCGCATATCGGCCAAAAAGAACTTTACGTTACCTCAGGGCACTATGCTAAGTATGGCAAAGACTCTTTCCAACCAATCCATACTCCTGCCGAGGGAGAGGAGTTTCTGCTGAAACCCATGAACTGCCCTCACCACTGCGAGATTTACAAGTCGAAGCCCCGATCGTACAAGGATCTGCCCGTACGAATGGCTGAATTTGGTACCGTTTATCGCTACGAGCAGAGCGGCGAGCTGCATGGCTTAACCCGTGTTAGAGGATTTACTCAGGATGATGCCCATATTTTCTGCCGTCCCGATCAGCTTAAGGAGGAGTTTGTAAAGGTTATCGATATCGTATTGTACATATTTAAAACGCTTAATTTCCCAGAGTTTACCGCCCAAATTTCGCTTCGCGATCCTAATGATAAAGAGAAATACATTGGCAGCGACGAGAACTGGGAGAAGGCAGAACAAGCAATTGTTGAGGCCGTTAAAGAGAAAGGTTTACAGACAACTACTGAGCTCGGTGAGGCAGCATTCTATGGGCCAAAACTCGACTTTATGGTGAAGGATGCCATTGGTCGTAAGTGGCAACTGGGTACAATTCAGGTCGATTACAACCTACCAGAACGCTTTGAATTAGAGTATATTGGCGCCGACGACAAGCGTCACCGCCCCATTATGATACACCGTGCACCCTTCGGCTCCATGGAGCGATTTGTGGCAGTGTTAATTGAGCATTCGGGCGGACGATTCCCTCTTTGGCTTGCCCCCGACCAGGCAGTTGTGCTTCCTATCAGTGAAAAATTCAACGATTACGCAAAAAAAGTTGCTGATTTCTTAAATAATTGCGATATTCGCACCCTGATTGACGACAGGAATGAGAAGGTAGGTAAGAAGATCAGGGATAATGAGTTAAAGCGAATTCCTTACCTGCTAATTGTAGGCGAAAAGGAGGCCAGCGAGAATTTGGTTTCCGTTCGCGTTCAGGGTGAGGGCGATAAGGGACAGATGAATACGGAGGAATTTGCCCATTTAGTGGCCGAAGAGGTAAAAAAACAGATAGGATAAAGTAGTATTAACTAATTGACAGGAGGACCGAAGCATAATTACACCTAGAATCAAAAAAGGTAACGAGCAAGAGAGCAAATACCTTAAGAACGAGCAGATTCGTACACGGGTTGTTCGCGTCGTTGGCGAGAACATCGACAGTGCAGGCGTTATGTCCATCGAAGAGGCCAGAAAACTGGCTAGCGATTTGGACTTAGATCTGGTTCTTATCTCCGATAAGGCCGATCCTCCAGTTTGCCGCATTATAGATTTCCAAAAGTTTCTTTATCAGCAGAAAAAGAAACAGAAGGAAATTAGAGCGAATGCACAAAAAGTGGTAGTTAAGGAAATTCGGTTTGGTCCCAATACCGATGAGCACGACTACAACTTTAAGTTAAAACATGCTGAGAAATTCCTTGCCGATGGAGCAAAGGTGAAGGCCTACGTGTTTTTTAAGGGGCGCACCATTTTATTTAAGGAGAAAGGTGAAATTCTTCTACTAAAGTTTGCTCAGGATTTGGAAGAGGTAGGAAAGGTTGACCAACTGCCTAAGCTGGAAGGCAAGCGGATGATCATGTTTATCACCCCCAAAGCGGTAAAAAAGAAAAGTTAGATTTTTTTTGTTAACCAAATATAATTAAGGAGAATGCCTAAAGTAAAAACAAATTCCGGTGCAAAAAAGCGTTTCGCTTTAACCGGTACAGGGAAGATTAAGCGGAAACACGCTTACAAGAGCCATATCCTTACTAAAAAAACCACCAAGCAAAAGCGTAATCTTACGCACACTGGTTTAGTTAGTAAGGCCGACAGCAACAACATTAAGCAGTTGTTGGCGCTTAAGTAAGTCGCATTTCGTTTACACAGAAGTTACTTGATTTTTTAACTAGAATGCCTTAGCACATAAGAGTTCGAAAGACCGAAACGCTAATCATTCGCAAACAGAAGTTTAATTATGCCACGTTCAGTTAATGCAGTTGCATCAAGGGCCAGAAGGAAGAAAATTTTAAAACAAACCAAAGGAAACTTCCTGAGCCGTGGAAACGTCTACACCGTTGCCAAAAACACCCTCGAAAAAGGGATGCAGTACGCGTATCGCGACCGCAAAAAGAAAAAAGGAGAATTCAGAGCACTTTGGATTCAGCGTATTAATGCCGCTACCCGCCTATACGGAATGTCGTACTCCGAATTTATAGGAAAAGTCAACGAGAAGGGCATCGCCCTTAACCGTAAGGTACTTGCCGATATGGCGATGAATCACCCCGAGGCTTTTAAAGCCGTAGTTGATTCCCTGAATTAGATTGGAACTATAGTTATAAAATAATTATACCAAGAGGTTGTCGGTACGACAACCTCTTTTTTATTCCATTATCACATTTGAGTTGATCATTTTATAGCAGGCAACATTAAGCCTAAACTTTTTGGGCTGGTAAGTTGTTATTCCAACATAATTTTTTACCTTTACTATAAATACACCCTATTATGTATAATCTGAAGCCTATCCGTTTACCCGAAACCCAATTTACTCCTGAAGTGAATTTGGATAAGGATAGGAGTAGGTTTGAGTTTTATGGCAAATCATTGCCTGAGGACTGTAACGAGTTCTTCAATCCAATTATCGACTGGTTTAGACTATATGTTACAACCCCCAATCGCGAAACCATTGTAATCTTTAAACTGGATTACTTCAACACCTCAACCTCCAAAAAATTCCTTGAAATCCTGAATATTCTTAAGGAAATTCACCGTCAAAAAAAACCAATAATTATACATTGGTATTACCGCGTAGGCGATGAGGATATGTTTGAAACTGGCGAAACTTTTTCCGAGATGGTTTCCCTCCCCTTTAAAATTATGCCATTCTAGCACATCGCTAACTGCACTTTTTTCCGACTTCGCTCATTTTCTGGCAGAAATACTGACAGATGTGTTAAGGTGTGTTAACAATCAGTATACTAATATCATAAGGTATGGGTTTTGTTCGTTTTCATGATGAAACTTAAAATTGAATGTTATGAAAACAAATAGATTTTTTACACCACTCCTTTTCTCCATCATTGGTGGACTCGTGGTTTTCTTTTCAACCCAGTATTTCGACAAGCAGTCGCCTGTAATTAAACACATACCCGTCTCAGTTCATGACACCATGCCTGTTAGCCTTGCGGCGTTTGCTACAAGCACTGGAGAAATTACCGATTTTACCTTTGCTGCCGAGAGAACTATTCACGGGGTGGTTCACGTTAAAACAAAGGCCATGCGAACGCAACCCGACTACTCGTTTGGCAACCCCTTTTACGATTTCTTTTTTGGCCCTCGCCAACGCGATTCACAGCCAGTAATGGGCTCCGGATCAGGGGTAATTATTTCTAACGACGGTTATATTATCACAAATAACCATGTAATCGACAGGGCCGATAACATCGAGGTGGTGTTAAACGATAAGCGTACCTTTGATGCAAAGGTAATTGGTCGTGACCCTAGCACCGACTTGGCTGTAATTAAAATTGATGCCCCAAACCTCCCATTTGTACCATTTGGCAATTCCGAGAATTTAAAGGTGGGAGAGTGGGTGCTTGCTGTAGGAAACCCCTTTAATCTTAATTCAACGGTTACAGCTGGAATTGTTAGTGCAAAGGCGCGTAATATTAATATCCTCTCAAATCAGTACGCCATTGAGTCGTTTATCCAAACCGATGCTGCGGTTAATCCTGGTAACAGTGGAGGTGCATTAGTTAACCTCAAAGGCGAGTTGGTAGGAATAAATACAGCTATAGCTTCGCAAACAGGCAATTTTGCAGGATACTCATTCGCAGTCCCAACATCCATTGCCCAAAAGGTTGCGCTCGACATAATTGAGTTTGGCGAGGTTCAGAGAGCCCTTCTGGGCGTTTCCATCAGTGAGCTTACACCCAAACTGGCCGAGGAAAAGAAGATTAAGGATTTAAAGGGTGTTTATATTGGCGGTGTCTCCGAAGGCGGTGCTGCCGAAGCCGTTGGCTTAAAGGAGGGTGATGTTATTCTCGAGGTTAATGGCATTGAGGTAAACTCGCCAAATCAGCTCCAAGAACAGATAAGTAAGTTTAGGCCAAAGGATAAGGTAGAAATTCTGGTAAATAGGGGTAACAAAAAGAAACAATATGAGGTTGTCCTACGTAACATGAGGGGTGGATTCGAGGTGGTTAAGTCCGACCAGATAGTTGATGTACTGGGCGCTGAACTCAAAGAAGTCGATGCAAACCTTATGCGGAGGCTTGGCGTTAGAAACGGTTTGCAGGTTGTAAAGCTTAAGGATGGAAAGCTTAAGGAACAAGGTGTTAAGGAAGGATTTATTATAACCCGAGTTAACCGTACAAGCGTAACATCAGTTCAGGAACTTTATCAAACCCTATCCACTTTGTCAGGAGGAGTTCTTATTGAGGGTGTATATCCCAACGGTTTAGTGGCATACTACGCCATTGGATTATAGGATTTACCATAAAGATTTTAACTAAATGTTGCGGTTAGATTCTTTCTAGCCGCAATATTTATTATCTTTGCGGGCTTTTTTAGGGGTTTACTCGGATTTTTTTTTGTTGCATAACTTTTCAACAATAACTTGCTATCAACGTTTTATACTTGACTTTATATTCAAATTGCCATAACTTCGTGAAAATTTAACGGTTTGAGATGAGACAACTTAAGATTACAAAATCAATTACAAACAGGGAGAGTGCTTCGCTTGATAAGTACCTACAGGAGATTGGAAAAGAGGAATTGATCACGGTTGAGGAGGAGGTAGAACTCGCCCAGCGTATCAAAAAGGGCGATCAGGAAGCGCTTGAAAAGCTTACTCGGGCAAACTTACGCTTTGTGGTTTCTGTGGCTAAACAATATCAGAATCAAGGGCTTAGTTTACCCGACTTGATCAACGAGGGGAACCTTGGATTGATTAAGGCTGCCGAGAAGTTCGATGAGACTCGTGGGTTTAAGTTCATCTCCTACGCCGTATGGTGGATTAGGCAATCGATTCTGCAGGCGCTTGCCGAGCAGTCGCGTATTGTAAGGCTTCCCCTTAACCAAGTTGGCTCTCTTAATAAGATAAATAAGGCTTTCTCCAAGTTTGAGCAGCAGTTCGAAAGGACTCCTTCGCCCGAAGAACTTGCCGATTTGTTGGAACTCCCTAAGGAAAAGGTTGCAGATACCCTTCGGGTATCTGGTCGTCACGTGTCGGTTGACGCTCCCTTTGTTGATGGCGAGGAAAATAGCCTTCTGGATGTGCTGGTTAATAGCGATTCGCCCAATGCCGATAAATCGTTGCTTAACGAGTCGCTTTGCCGTGAGATTGATCGTTCGTTGGCTACCCTTACCGAAAGAGAACGTGATATTATCAAGCTTTTCTTTGGCATTAGCTGCCAGGAGATGACGCTTGAGGAGATTGGCGAAAAGTTTGGCCTAACTCGTGAGCGTGTTCGTCAGATTAAAGAGAAAGCCATTAGGCGACTTCGTCATACTTCGCGAAGCAAACTGCTAAAAGCATACTTGGGTTAATAACCCAACAAAAAAGCCCCTGAGAAGGGGCTTTTTCATTATCCATAGTTTTCTGAATTTACTGGCAATCCCTGCACTCGTCAAGGTTTTTGTTGTAAACCGCCATGGCACGTTGGCTCATACCCATGCTGGAGAAACCTCCATCGTGGTAAAGGTTCTGCATGGTGATTTTACGGGTTAGATCGCTGAACAGGGTAATACAGAATCCAGCGCACTCGTGGGCATCGGCATTGCCCAGTGGCGACATCCGGTCGGTAAAGTCTAGCAGACCTTCAAAACCCATTACACCGCTACCAGCGGTTGTGAGGGTGGGCGACTGGGAGATGGTATTAATCCTCACTTTTCGCTCGCGGCCAAAGATGTAGCCAAAACTACGCGCTATGGATTCGAGCAGAGCCTTGGCATCAGCCATATCGTTGTAGCCATAAAGTGTGCGCTGAGCGGCGATGTAGGATAGCGCAAGTACCGATCCCCACTCGTTTATCGCATCGAGTTTCCATGCTACCTGCAGCATCTTGTGAAATGAAATGGCAGAAATATCGAGGGTTTTTGAGAAGTTGTGGTAATCCAAATCGTCGTAGGTTCTGCCTTTGCGAACGTTGGGTGACATCCCAATGGAATGAAGAACAAAATCGACTTTTCCACCAAAGTGCTCCATCGCTTTTTGGAATAGATTCTGTAAATCCTCAACGCTGGTGGCGTCGGCAGCAAGGAGTAGGGCATTGCATTTTTTAGCGAGTTCATCTATAGAGCCCATCCG
The DNA here is from genome assembly GCA_964490015.1 of uncultured Rikenellaceae bacterium. Taxonomy (GTDB): domain Bacteria; phylum Bacteroidota; class Bacteroidia; order Bacteroidales; family Tenuifilaceae; genus Perlabentimonas. Next base: position 12,021 of record CAZBBA010000051.1, on the reverse strand, counting down.
CATTGCCACAGCAGTGTTGGTTAGCACAAGCTCTGCACCCTCGGCATGTGCCATCTCGGCCACATGCCATGCAATGGAACTCTCATTTAGCGCTCCAAAAATGATTCCCTTCTTTCCTTTGAGTAAATTATTAGCCATACTATATAGTGTTGATGAATATTAATCAAAATAAATTTAGACGCTCATTTAACCAGTCTAGTTAAACAAATATATCCTCACGATGTTCGTTTTGCCAAAATATTTGCGAAAAAGAATTACATGAAATCAACCTAATGATTTGCTTAGTAGATGCTTGGCATTTACTATGGCGGCATCCGAAATTTTTTCCCCGCTAAGCATTTTTGCTATTTCCAGTATGCGCTCCTCCTTATTAAGGAGTTTTATTTGGGTGATGGAAGTTTCGTGATTATTCTCCTTGTATACAAGGTAATGATGATTGCCCTTGCTGGCAATTTGGGGTAAGTGTGTTATATTTATCACCTGCATGCTCTGAGCCATTGCGTTAATGATATTCCCAACCTTATCGGCAACCTCGCCCGAGACTCCGGTATCTATCTCATCGAGGATGATTGTGGGGAGCCCTTTGGTTTTTACCATCAGCGATTTAAGGCTAAGCATCAGCCTCGACAGTTCACCACCCGAAGCTACTTTCGACAGCTCGTTTAGAGATACTTGCTTGTTGGCCGAGAACAGAAATGTAACCTTATCAATCCCGTAGGGGTTAAAGTCGGAGAGCCTAATAAAATCGACCTTGAAGTCGGCATAGGGCATTCCCAGCTGAGTGAGTAACGCTTTAATGCTTTCCTCAAATTTAGCACTGCCTCCTTTTCTTGCTCTACTAATTTCCTCAGCAAGTGACATTGCCTTTGATTTGCAGGCCGCTAGTTCTTGAGTTTTCCTTTCGATTACATGATCGTAACTAGTAATCTCATCTACCCGAATCCTAAGGTTATCGCGTATTGCAATTAGTTCCTCGGAACTACTCACCCTATGCTTTTGCTGAAGATTAAGCAGCATATCGAGACGTTGAGAAACGGCCTCGAGCTCACTAGGATCGAGCTCAACCTTCTCATTTTTCACCTCAATTTCGTGAGCCAGATCTTTAAGTTCCAGCCTACAGCTCTCGATTCGCTTGCTCATTTCGTTTGCTGCAGCGTAAAATCCAGCAATTTTACTCAGTGAGGCTTCGGCATCCTTCAACCACATAAGGATTGAGTTCTCGTCGGAATTCAGCAAATTATAGGCATTCAATAGCGACGATTTAATCTCCTCGGCGTGGGCAAGTTGCTGTTGTAGATTTTCCAACTCTGCATCTTCGCCTACTTTCAGCTTAGCCTCATCGAGTTGGTTAAGTTGGAATTGTAGGTAATCGAGATCCGCTTTTGCCTGCTGCGATTGGGCGTGTAATTCCTCTAGCTCAAACTTAAGGGTCTTGTATTCTTCAAAATATTGCCGGTAGTTACTAATTCTTTGGGTGTTTTCGGTGTACGAGTCGAGCACCGACAGCTGAAATGTACTATCGGAAAGGAGCAGATTCTCGTGCTGCGAGTGAATATCGATAATTTGACTTACTAAATCCTTAAGAGTATTCAGGGTTACAGGAATTTCATTGACAAATGCTCGGGACTTTCCGGCAGGATTAATATGTCTTCGAATAGAGGTTAGGTGGCTATATTCTATATCATTGTCGGCAAAAAAATCTTGCAGGTTGTATCCCTCGAGGTGGAAAATCCCCTCAACCACGCAGGGTTTTTCCTTGTTTTTTAGCACGTTTGTCTCAGCCCTATTACCAAGGATTAGACCCAGCGCCCCAAGTATAATCGATTTCCCGGCTCCGGTTTCACCGGTAATAATATTTAAACCCTGATGAAATGGGATTTCAAGGTTATCTATTAGGGCGTAATTCTGTACTATAAGATTTTTAAGCATGACCCCAAAAAGTTAGTACATTACAGCAGCAGAACCATTACTTACTGGTTGATGCCGCTGGTGTTAATGCGATTGTATTTTGATGCATTGGCATTATCGACCTCAGTTAGGATATTCACAACGCGAGTTTTCTCGGCAGGGAAGGATTCGGTGAAAAGGCTCACCAGTTCATCGCTTTTAGCATCGAAAAAAACCTGAAGCAGATACATGTAAGGATCGGGTTTCTCGCGGTAAACCCGTTGAATGCTGGTTAGCACTTCGGCAATTTCGGCACGACCCTCAACCAGCTTGTCGCTCATACGGTCGAAACCCATGCGATGATACTTGTAGTTCACCTCACGTATAGGCCTATATTTTGGGTTGATGATATTCTCAATTAGCCAGTACCTATTCTTGCGATTACCTTCGTAGGCCTTCCAGCCCCGTTCGCCATCGGTTGAATTCTGAGCATTGTTAACAATCCGTTCGGCTTTCTGGAAGTACTCACTACCCCCTAAGTAGGAGAACGAATCGTAATCAAACCCAAGAATAATGTAAGCGTAGTATGCCAGTATAGATGTTAAGTTGTTGGCATGTCTTGTATCGGAGAACTCCAGCGGATCGAACTCAATATATCGGAACTGCAGGTTATTATCGACAATATTAAGCATGGTGGTATTGTACGATGTACCAAAAATGGGCCTGCGCGATTGCACTTGGATAGATCCACGGAACTCGTTGGAGCCAATTTGCTCATTAAGGGTAAGGCTAACAGTACACTCAATGCGTTCGTCCTGCCCGTAGATGTGATTTGTCCACGAGGTGTTGTTCATGAACTCGTAAATAGCCGTTTGCAGGGTTTGAAATAGCTGGCGATTTGTGCCCTGAATCTTCTGGGAGTTTATCTGTACGTTGCACCGTAACTCTTGCGCAAAAGTAAATGAGTGAATCGCTAACAGAGTAAGAACAGCAAGAAATTTCTTTAGGTTTTGCATAGCCGAACGTTTGTGGTTTGAAGCTATGTGTTACGCTTTTAGAAGGCCAGTAATCAGAGTATCCACTATATCACGGGCAACATCCTGCTTCGACTTAAGCGGGAATGGAGTAATCTTGCCAGCGCGGTCGATGATGGTGATTTTATTGGTATCCACATCAAATCCTGCACCAGTGTCGTTGGTAGAGTTAAGAACAATAAAGTCGAGGTTTTTTGATGTAATTTTCCCCTTTGCATTGTCTAACTCATTTTCCGTTTCCAGAGCAAATCCAACAAGGGTTTGCTGTTTTGTTTTAATTTGCCCCAGCGACTTAGCAATATCGTGGGTTGGCATAAGTTCAATTATCAACTTGTCGCCTTCCCTTTTTATCTTTTCCTGTGCAACTTGGGTTGGGGTAAAGTCGCTAACTGCTGCAGCAAGAATGGCAATTTCGCAGCCTGGAAACCGCTCGTGAGCGGCCTTGTACATATCTGCTGCAGTTTTAACCTGGTGAACATTAATGCAGGGATGATTGGGTAGCTGTTTGGTTGGGCCAGTAATAAATTCAACCTGGGCACCGCGCATAGCCAGTTCTAGAGCAATTGCTGCTCCCATTTTCCCCGACGAGTGGTTCCCAATAAAGCGAACGGGATCAATGGGCTCGTAGGTTGGACCGGAAGTGACCAGAATTTTTTTACTACTTAAACTACCCTGCTTCTCAAAAAAATTGCTCACTGCCCTAAGGATATTTTCAGGCTCTTCCATACGGCCTTTCCCCATCAATCCGCTGGCCAGTTCACCCGTGGCCGCTTCAATAATTATGTTCCCGTAACCCTTAAGCGTTTCAACATTCTTTTGGGTTGTTGTATGCTGGTACATGTCCAGATCCATTGCAGGAGCAACCATCACGGGACATTTTGCCGAAAGGTATGAGGTGAGCAACAGGTTATCGGCTACACCAGTTGCCATTTTGGCTATGGTATTTGCTGATGCAGGGGCAATTAGGTAAAGATCGGCCCAGATTCCCAGATCGACATGACTATTCCAATCCCCATTCTCGGGATTAAAAAAATCGACAAGGATCGGATTTTTGGAAAGCGTTGCTAGGGTTAGGGGAGTGATAAACTCCTTGGCAAGCGGTGTCATTACAACCTTTACGCTGGCGCCTTCCTTTACCAGAAGACGAACCAGCGTAGCCGCCTTGTAAGCGGCTATACTGCCAGTGATGCCGAGGAGAATATTTTTCCCTTTTACCATTTAAACCCTACTGATTCTGCGTATCGATGTTTTTCCTGTGATACAGCTTTGAGTCGAGGAATTCCTGAAGCGCAATAAGGGCAGGCTTTGGCAATCGCTCGTAGAACTTGCTGATCTCAATTTGCTCACGATTCTCGAATACCTCCTCTAGGTTATCGGTGTAGTAGGCAAACTCCTCTAGCTTGCGATTAAGCTCCTGCTTCATCTCCTGGCTAATCCTGTTGGCGCGCTTGCCAACAACCCTAACCGATTCGTAGATGTTTCCCGTTTCACGATCGAGTTGTGTGAAATCCTGTGTTGTTGTGGTTAAAGGTGCTGTTACCTTTTTGAAATCCATAGGTTTACTTTTTTTTACTTGTTTTCAACTACTTTTATGGTGTTGGCGTAAATTCTTTCGGCATCACGCTTATACTTCGTCTCGGGATATTCACCTAGAAGGTTATAGTACTCGTCGAGGGTGTTCTGAAATCTTTCGCGGCGTTTTTCGGGTACGCTGTTGTCGGCAAGGTTGTACGACGCATCCAAAATCATGTAGAGCATCTCCTCGCGGTAGTGGCTATCGGGGAATTCTATAGAGCTATTCTTTAGGGCAGTAATGGCCGCCTTGTAATCCCGCATATCGTAGTAAAGCTTTGCGCTTAGGAACGATTTTTCTACCAACTTAGACCTAAGGTCTTTGAGCAGAACATTCACCTCTGCCTTTTTCGATGAATTGGGGTATCGGTTGATAAATTCCGAAAAGGCTGATATAGCTGCTTGAGTAGGCTCCTGGTCGAGAAGAGGCCTTGGTGAGGACTTGTAGAAGCAGTAGGCATACATGAACTCCGCCTGCTCAATGAATTTACTACGGGGATAATCGCGTCTAAACCGATCGAAATAGTGAGCAGCCAATAGATAATCTCCCTGATGGTAGTAACCGTTTGCCAAGTAAAACTCAATGGTATCGGCTTGTTGCGTTCCCTTGTATATTGGAGTCAACTGCTCAAATATGGTGGAGTACTTGTAGTGATCTTTGGCCTCGTAGTATGCAAGCCCCTTTTTATACATGAGGGGGTAATCCCTACTCTTGAGGAGTTTATCGAATCCGCTGCACGAAACAATTACAAAAGCCAGCAGAACAAAGGCCAACAGGTTAATTTTTCTCATATTGTACAAATGCAATTTAATGTATAAACACCAATTTTCAATAAAAATTGTGCCCATTATTTAAGCGAGCAAAGATAGCAACTAAATTGGAAAAAGCTATGAGGGTGTGGAGTAAAATTAGCGCTCAGGGAGTTAAAAAGTTTTAATACTTTGTAAAGTTCAATTTGAGGTGAAGGTAATGGCCTACGAAGTAATACTGTATCAAAAATAGTGTATTTTTGTGGGAGTTTACTATATCGTTTAACCAAAACATTACAAAGTGGACATTTTTGACAAGCTAAGAAAGAGTATGGGCCCCATTGGCCAGTACCATAAGGAAGGCCATGGTTACTTTGCTTTCCCAAAATTGGAGGGAGAGATAAAACCTTGGATGACTTTTAGAGGTAAGGAGGTTTTAACCTGGAGTTTAAACAACTACCTGGGTTTAGCGAACCATCCCGAAGTTCGTAAAGCCGATGCCGAAGCAGCAGCTCAGTACGGAATGGCCTACCCCATGGGTGCTCGAATGATGAGCGGCCAAACCAAAATGCACGAAGAGTTGGAAGCCAAACTTGCCGCATTTGTTGGCAAGCCCTCGGCTTACCTGTTAAATTTTGGATATCAGGGTATGGTATCCATTATTGATTCGTTGCTTTCGCGTAACGATGTGGTTGTTTACGACTCAGAGTCGCATGCCTGTATTATCGATGGTTTAAGACTTTTCCCAGGAAAACGTTTTGTATTTGCACACAACGATATGGTTAGCCTGCGTAAGCAGCTTACCCACGCAACCCGCTTAGCGGAGAAGACCGGTGGTGGAATTCTGGTAATTACGGAAGGTGTTTTTGGAATGGCCGGCGATTTGGGCAACTTAAAAGCTATTACCGACTTCAAGGATGAGTTTAAATTCCGCCTGTTGGTTGATGATGCCCACGGTTTTGGAACGTTGGGTAAAACAGGAGCGGGCGTTGGTGAGCATTTTGGCGTACAGGATAAGATTGATGTTTACTTTGCTACATTTGCCAAGAGTATGGCTGGAATTGGAGGCTTTGTTGCTGCTGAAGAGGACATCATTATGTTCTTAACGTATAACCTCCGCTCTCAAATTTTTGCAAAATCGTTGCCAATGCCCATGGTAATTGGAGCGCTAAAGCGATTGGAATTACTTCAATCCCAGCCCGAGATTAAGGATAAGCTGTGGGAGGTGGTAAATGCGCTGCAAAAAGGATTAAAGGAAGCGGGGCTGGATATCGGCAAAACCGAATCGCCAGTAACACCAGTTTACATGAAAGGTAATGTTCCCGAGGCTACCAATATGGTTTTCGACCTTAGAGAGAATTACAATATCTTCTGTTCAATAGTTGTATACCCAGTAATTCCTAAGGGACAAATTCTGCTTAGGCTGATCCCAACCGCGGTGCATACCCTTGATGACGTTAAGATTACAATTGATGCGTTTAAAAAATGTGCGCAGAAGTTGAAGGAAGGGAAGTATTACGCTGAAAAGATTTCCCAAACATAACGACAAGCATGATTAATAGTAAGGGTGTCGATTATTTTTGACACCCTTTTTTGTTTTAAGCAAGAGCGAACCTGAAGCCCATTTCATGATTGTCCGAAAACGCCATCATTTGCGAACGAATAACTACCCATATTGATTTAATATCTTGAAAATTAAAGTAATTAATAACAAAAAGACAGTTGCCCTCAAATAATGGGCTGCATGTTAAGGCATTGCATAAATATCCCCCAAAACTACACTTAAAGTGCAAGAATTTGTATAGATATTTGCGGTAATTCCTATCTTTGCAGCCAATTTTTAAAATCGTGTTTTTATGGAAATGAATGTATTAGAGTGGATTGGCTATGCAGCGTCAATTACCATTGCCCTGTCGATGACCATTAGCTCCATCCTTAAGTTCAGGGTGGTGAACCTTATTGGGGCAAGCCTTTTCTCAACCTACGGATTTTTGATCGGAGCTATACCTGTTGGCGTTCTGAACGGTATTATTGTAATTGTTGATATATATTATCTCTACCAAATCTTCTCTAAAAAGGAAGCATTCGAAACCCTTGAGGTTCAAACAAACAGCGCATACTTGCTGCGGTTTATATCGTTTCATAAAAGGGATATTCACCGTTTTTTCCCCGAATTTGAGTATGCCCCAAGCGAAGAGACGGTGAACTTTTACGTGCTACGCAATATGGCTGTTGCTGGCCTTTTTCTGGCAAAGCGGATGGATAACGGGGTTCTGAAGGTAGAGTTGGACTATGCAGTCCCTGAGTTTAGAGATTTTAAAAGCGGGAAGTTCGTGTATAATAACCTCCGCCCAAAATTCATTGAGATGGGATTTACTAAGCTTGTTTCGGATATGCCTAGCCAGGAGCATGCAAAATATCTTATGAAGCATGGGTTTGTTAAGAATAGCGAGGGGTTGATGGAGAAGGTTTTGCGGTAATCTTATCCTGTTGAAAGATTTGTAGTGTTGATTGTTGCTAAGAATTTTTGAGGTTTTTTTAAAAAGGATAATTTTTTATTATTACATTTGCAACCTCAAATTGCGCAGATGGAGGAACCGAGGGACGAGCTCCCGCCATCGAAAGAGGAATGGTCTTCTCAATTTATCAAAGGCCAAAAGTTCTATGATTCGCCCCAAGTTATGATTTTGCCCAGATGGCGGAACCGAGGGACGAGCTCCCGCCATCGAAAGAGGAATGGTCTTCCTGATTTATTAAAGGGCCAAAAGTTCTGTGAAACGCCCCAAGTGACGATTTGCCCAGATGGCGGAATTGGTAGACGCGCTAGTTTCAGGGACTAGTATCAGCAATGATGTGCAGGTTCGAGTCCTGTTCTGGGCACTGTAGCGAAACAGGTTTAACCGCATCGTAAGTGCAGCTCGGTTTGCTAATCAGCTATAGAAATTGAGCTAAAACAAAGAGTTCTTTAGTCAGTAATTTTTGATATGCCCAGGTGGTGAAATTGGTAGACACGCCAGCTTGAGGGGCTGGTGCCCGTTAGGGTGTGCAAGTTCGAGTCTTGTCCTGGGCACTTTTTTAAACCGTAACCCGCTGTGAACTATTTGTTTGCAGCGGGTTATTTTTTAACGGGGTCGGATTGGGGTCAGATTTTGTTGGAACTTTTTAACAGAATTGATATCATCAAACACTTCAAGATTGAAGATGAACTAAACATTGCGCAACTGGTAATGAAAGAGCTTTATCCAATTGCAGGAAGACCTCTGCCTAAATACTTTCCAGAAAGGCCAGCGGAGGAGATGTTTGATAAGAATTGGGACAAGTGGAGAAAAAGCATCCAGCTGGGTAAGATGAGCATGAAGTACAAAACCAATACTGTTCAGGTAAAATTTCCCTCCGATATGCGCTACGAGATTACCCCCATCTGTAAGCACTACCCCAGGAACTTGTTGCCGAAGTGCATGGCAATATGATAATCTGCGACCGCAAGAAAGAGTTTAAGGAATGGTTGGGTAGGAAGATTTAAAAAAAACCAATTTTATGGCAAAATTTGTTTGTTAGCTAACCCTAAATTTTTCCACTTTTATTTTTCGTAGTTTGATACCCCTCAAGTTGCGACATGTATTGGCGTAGTCATAATCTACATTTGACAAACAAATCAAATGTAAAAGTTATGAACTACCTAGAAAACATCACAAAAATTCTTAAGCAAGAAGGATTTTGCTTGAGCAGATTGGACTCAGCAAATAACCCAATCGATACTCAAGAATTAATTAGCGCTTTTACTGCCTTTAAGTGTGGAGAGAATCAGCAACGATTAGTTGTTCAGATTGGGCATTCGCGAGAAGTTCGATTCTTCGATTTCCTTGAGTACTGTATATTCAATGCAGTCAACGAGAGCATTAGGCACGGAACGCTAAAATACCTGAACTACTACAAGCGCGAGAAGAGCCTGCTTTACATATTCGAGAAGATTGAAGAGCTCGGACTTAGGCAGCCTATGAGCCTTACTTTAGCGCTGCTGTGGATATGATAGGACGGGAGTGTAGAGCAAAATTTGGCGATTCTTAAGATTACTCTCTCCAACGCCACCCCTCGTCGTACCGCCACTGTATTTTTGGTGTTATAATACTAACATCAAAATACAGGAGGAATAATCATGACTACACGAAACGAGTTACAATCATTTGAGGAGGAGTTTATAAAGCGCATCCGTGAGAATGATGCTTGGGAAAAACTATCGGCTAGCTCGGAGATGCCATGGAGCGAAAAGTTGCTTGAGCAGTATGCCGATCACTGGGACTGGACGGAGCTGGGCCAGAATAGGGACATTGTTTGGACAGCAGAAATGATTGAAAAGTTCCAGGCACGAATTGACTGGAACGAGCTAACGGAATCGGTAACTGCATGTCGTTATCGTGATTCTAGACCAACTCATTGGGATATAATCAAAAGGTTTGAATCGAAGTGGGACTGGAAGACCATTTCAAGAAATGCCAGCCATATCACCCCTGAGGTTATCGAGCAGTTTATCGATAAGTGGGATTGGGGAGTGATAATTGAAAATCGAGAAATTAGCTGGAATTTCAAATTATTCGAGCGATTTAAGCGTTACATCCCCCTTGCTGATTTTTGCCATTTTAAGCAGTCGCACCTTTGGGATAAGCTGGTTGAGATTGAGGAGCGCATTATCACTGGCAAAATACTAGCCGAAAGCTAATTGTATTCCAACATGTTTACTTAAAACCTTGTGATATTCTGTGAAGATGACCGTGAGACTCTGTGGGCAATTTTATTTCACAGAGTCTTACGGAGTATTTAAGCTTCAGATGTAAAAATTAAATCAATTTTATCGATGGACCGACTAAAACTATCAAACGGCCTAATCGCCTTTGGCGGCGATAGGGCGGTGGGTAAAACCCGCTTCTTGCTTAAGCTGGCCAATCCCCTAGCATTAACCGAAAAAGTGCTGTTTGTAAGCTACACCGACTATACCGAACGTCTTGAACATATCCTAAGAGGTGTTGATGGAAATATCAACCCAAACCTTGAGATAAATACCACGCATGGCTACTACTGCGTTGAGTCGTTTATAGAGCTTATTGAGTATATCGAGGACGGTGAGTTTACCACCGTGATTATTGCCGATGTGGAGCACTACTCCCTATCGCCAGCAGGAAACTTCTCGTACCCCGGAAAGGATGGCATTGTGGATGCGCTGCTATTCATAAGCAGTCGCATTAATGCAAGGGTTTTGTTTTCCACCAGGTTAGTCTCAAATTATTTGGATGATGCCTTCTCGGCCCCAACCCTGCAAAATTTCATATGGTCGAGGGAGATCATTAACCAGTGCGAGCAAATCTATGCATTCTATCGACCTTCGCTTAATAGGATTATTGAGGATGATGAGGGAGCTATTTATCAAGATCGTATTGAGGTGATCTCGCTAAGAAATGCGGGTCACAACCCGGAGTCGATAAGGTTTAACAACGAGGATTACAGGTTCTTCTCGTAATCGATTGTCAATCCATTATGATTTTGAGATATAAAAAAACTCTGACGAAAAAAGCCATAATTATGGATTGTATAAAAGAGAAATACTTTGTAGTGGGTGATGATGAATTTTATACCCAACTGATTACTAAGAAGTATGGCGATAGATGGAGTTGCCTTTATAACAATTTTTTTGACATATTGTGTTTATCGAGACAGAACCCAGGCAGGTAGATTACGCATCAGTTTTCTCCGACATCAATGTAAACAGCAACCTTTCATCCTTCATAAATTACTTAAAGATGATTAAAACTACCGAGATTACCAGTGTATTAATGCTTACAACGGCCTATCCTTTGCGAAGAGACCTACAAAAGCGAGTGGTTGAACCAGTGAGAGGCAACAGCTCGCAACTTCATTTGCTGCTAAGTGACTCCATCGGATGGCTCCTGTACAATTATCAGGAAATTGATTGTAATGGCTACCGGATGCAATCTTGAGGAAGCCCAAACCCTTCGAATGCGAATAAACAGGAAGGAGGCCTCTGTTTTCTCGGAGACGGAGAACATTAGTCTGTTTGGGATTTCGCTAAAGGATATAATTGCCGAGCGGGCAGAATTTTTACCCACCCTTTACCTCGAATACAGAGGCGCATACCTGCTTTATCGGCATCTGAATAATTGAAAATGAAAAACACCATTCAAAACGACGTGTATTGACGTTTAGTCTACTTATCTTTGATGTAAACCCATTACTGTCCCATTAAATCTAACATAATTCTTTGAAATATTTGAAATATAGTTAGTTGCGAGCGTTTTCTGAGCGAACGGACCTGAATTTTTAGTTTTACATCAGATTAATCTGATTGCATATTTATCAAGACAAATACGTGAAGCATTTCACTTGTTGGAACCAACTGCTTTCCCTAATGTTCGGACAATTATCCAATCGCGAAAGCCTTAGAGATTTGATTGTCGACTTGATGCTCATCACTCCAAATCTTATCATTTGGGCTTAGGCAAGAATGTTTCAAAATCATCTCTGGCCAGAGCCAATCAAGACAGGGACCACTACATCTTTGAAGAATATGCTTACTATCTGGTATACGAAGCCAGACAGAAACGAGTTTCTGACATCTTCAAACCTGAAGGAAATGTGTATGCTTTTGATTCAACTACGATTGACTTGTGCCTTTCGGTATTTTGGTGGGCGAAGTTCCGTAAGAAAAAAGGTGGAATCAAAGTTCATACATTATATGATGTGGAGACACAGATACCAGCATTTTTCC
>CAZBBA010000050.1:0-29098 GCA_964490015.1 uncultured Rikenellaceae bacterium | reverse complement strand
GTGTATTAACAAACCACAAATCAGTTATTATTTCTTAGTGAAACAAAAGAAAAGCTTTGAAACTAATTTCAACGCGTTTCTTTATACATTCAATAAACCTTACTGTTGCGGAGGTTTATAGGTGCTATTTTTTTACTACATTGTCTGTCTTCAATCAATACTAGGTGCTGCGAAAATTCTTTAATTGGTTTAAACTACATTATGTTATATTCACTAACTCAGCATTTCGACAAACTCAGCGCAACGCCTTAACCTCCTTATGGGGCTTTATACTTTAGCACCTCTTCCAAAAGTATGGGTTTAGGGCGAATGCTGGCCTTAATCATATTCATTCCCTTTTCAAACTCTTGGTCGCCATTTTTCCACCTATCAAAATCTTCGCGTACAAACTTAATATGCTTAGTCCAACTTGCACCTGAGGGTAGGCAGTCCATTAATTTTCCATGCACGGTTAGCTCACATTTAAACCCTTCCTTTTCGAGTGAAATATTCAGGGCGTATTGAAAATCGGCTTCATGAAATTCCAATTCTGTATAAAACCCTTTTTTCAATAGATTTGCTCGCATAATATCTTGGTAGTTGAACAACTCAAAATGCGGATCGGGTCCGCTGTAATCCGGTTTTTCAAAACCCTCGGGGAAAACCATTTTCCTATGTGGTGTGCATATACCTTTCCATCCTCCAGTACCAAACCCCTCTGGATAAAGCGCATTCATTTTTAAACCAGTTACAGATTGGGTCAAGCCTACGTAGAACCCCGATGTGCTATTATGAATTTCATAGCCCAAATTAAGGTATCGCCAAACAGTTTTTACAACTTCTTCCTTGTTCTGTATGGGGATATACCATATTTTCGAGGCCATATTTACCATAGATTTTTGGTTGTTTGCCCAAACATTTTGCGACTCGCCTATGTAAATAAGCGTGTCGGGGGCTCCATTATACATGAAGTAGCAATCTGTTTTCCTTACTAATTTCTGAAATCGCTTATCAACTGTCTTATGGTTGATAACTCTTTTGTGACCTAGATCAGGCATTCGGGAGTAAAAGTACTCGGTTTCGTGCCCTAGCATATCAAGCAGAACACTAAAATCATTATCGAACTTGCATACCTCCGATTTACCGGGCGCATATGCAAAGTAGGTTCCGGGTCCCCAGTAGGGTGGATTTGCCCGCTCATGCACTTGCTTGTTGAAATTTGTAGTGCATTTTCCGGGCTTAGCAACCTGCTTTGTCGAAGGGCTTTTCTGCGCATATACAGTTACACTGCTTATACAAGCAAGTGCAAGAGCTGCTATTAAAATTGGTTTATGCGTCATCGTAAAAGGTTTTTGGTTAATAATTTCTTCATCATAATTAGTTTACAAAAGTATAGGATGCTTTGGAAATGTGGGGTGATTACTAGGGGACAAAAAGTGGACATGCTTATCTTTTCATCTTAACAGGTAGATGAATGCTGAATTCGAGGATTTTTAAACTGATTTGTAGAAGCAGAGTTATTCTGAAAAATAATCATAAAAATCAGAAAGCTAGGCTATTAATAAATTATTTTTAACCTGTCCACTTTTTGTCCCCCCTACTTTTAGTATGCATGTTTGAACAGAAACATATTTTTGCCAAACGAAAATAATGACTTCTCTGATCCGGACATTGAAGTGCAACAACAAGGCTATCTAATAACATCAAAAGGTAGTAAATAGGATGAACACAGTATAAACTCAAATTTTTGTAAAAAATGAAAAGATTAACATTGGTTTTAGCAGTTTTAGCTCTTACTCTTTCTGGTAACTTGGTTGCACAGGACAATCCTGTTCTTTTTGGAAACAACAGCAAACACTTTAAGGTAGGTGTTGGCTTAAACTCTTTTGGACTTCCTATTGAAGTTTCATACGATCAAGGTTTTAAACAAGATCTTTTTGGTGTTGAGAAGTTGAACCTTGGCTTAGGTGGTTATTTTGGCTACTATGGTAGAAACGAACTAATTGGTACGTGGGATGGTGAAAATTATGGGTATAAGTACTCGAATATTATTCTTGGTGCTCGCGGACTTTTTCACTACCCACTTATCCCAAAAATTGACACCTATGTAGGCTTAATGCTTGGTTACAATATTGCTAGTTCTAGTTACTATGGCCCAGGTACCGATCCCGGTAGCGCCGCGGCTGGTGGATTAGTTTGGGGTAGCGTTATAGGTGCTCGTTACCAGTTTAACCCCAAATGGGGCGTTTACGCCGAGGCTGGATATTCCATTGCCTATGGTAGCCTTGGCTTGGTTTATAAACTGTAGCTCAACATTAATTAGCCCTTGGGCTAAAAAAGAAAACGGTTTTTTAACGTGCTAAATTGTATAATTATGAAGCATTCAATTTTTAAGATATTTATGTGTTTTGGGGTTATCGCCCTAGTAGTTTCTGGGTGTAAGAAGGATCCCAATACATACATGTTAACAGTGAATATTGCTCCAGCAGATGGTGGGGTAGTTGAGGTTAACCCCGATCTATCAGTTTACGAGGAGGGCACTAAGGTTATCCTCACAGCAACGGCTTCGGAGGGATACAGATTTTCCAACTGGTTGGGCGATAACACTGGTACTTCCCAAACCATAGAGGTTGTGATGAGTAAGAATATTTCGGTTGAAGCTGTATTCTCGAAGCTATCATACACATTGAACCTGACTGTAAGCCCTTCCGAAGGCGGTGAAATAGAGGTTAGCCCTACACCTGATGGAACATACGAGCAAGGAACCGTGGTTACCCTTACAGCAAAACCTGCTGTTGGCTACTTCTTTAGTCAGTGGGAAGGCGATGCAACGGGTGATGCCGAAACTATCGAAATAATAATGAACCAAAACAAAACCATTGAAGGATTCTTTTCTATGGGTGTAAAAGAAGACTTTGACGATGACGAGGCTAACAATTTTAACGATGACGGTTCGGGTCGCTGGAGCGTAAACGACAAAGCGTACTACCTAATTGGAAGTGGTTCAAGTACATGGGGTTACAGCTGGTACAACTTAACTGATTTCGATAACTTTGAGTACTCAGTTGATATAAAGGCCACGGGCAATACTTCTTTGCAAAATGCTGTTGGTATTTATTTTAGATCCGCTAGTGGAGATTTCATGCAAAATTCTTACTGGTTTTCGATTACTTTTGACGGAAAATGGAATTTTATCAAATTTATCAACAATGAGCCTATATGGCTCAAGTTATGGACACTGTCAGATATGATAAATACCGGCCTTAACCAAACCAATAAGCTAACGATTCGCTGCGTTGGTTCAACCATCGAGCTGTTTGTAAATGAAATTAGCTATGCAGTTTTTACCGATGCCGATTTCTCAGCAGGTTACATAGGGGTAGCTGGATATGATGCTGTTGGGTATAATAACACCTATGTTTTCGATAATATTTTGCTCAAGGCAGTTGAGGAAACCCCAGCAAAATCGGGGCTAAAATTAACCCCAAAGGTACAGAACACCACTGGTATGGATCCTCGTTTTAGCAACTAAATTTGTTAAACTTATAGGCTGTCGTATAAAAGATTTTTCTGTAAAGAATGGTTAGTTAATTTTTGGGGTTAGTTTTAGGCAATAAAAATCATTTTCCACAAGTACCATCTTTTATGCGACAGCCTCTTTCACTAGTATTTCAAAAGTATACTGGTGCTTTTCTTCAGGAGAATTTTAACTCAAACCTTTATTAGCAAATGGACTCAGCGGCACTTAAATTATCGAAGTTAAGCTCATTTACATTGATTGCATTACTTTTTACCTCGTTAGCAATAAAGGTACAGGGTCAAAGCACACCTTTTGAGGTTAAGCCAACTGGTTATACAATTTCGGTTGATGGTAATACAGCCGATTTTGAGGTTTACACCATACATAATTCCACCTACTGCCTACTTGACGACTTGGCAAGGGCTATGCGGGGTGCTTTTGAGGTAGAGGTAAAAGCAACCAAAAATTTTGATGGGACTGAGTATCCCGAATTTTGGGTTACCACGGGAAAGACGCAGATGGGTTCAAGCGCTGGCTCAAATGCCAAAACTCTAATGGCGCATAGCATTTATGCCCATCTTTTCGTTAATAACCAGCGTCGACCTACAACTCCCTATAGAATAAATAATGGCTACTACTTTAAAATGGCCGATATTTTAAGGATTCTCGATAAGCAATTGGTGGTTGACCACTCAAAGCGCACAATCGAAATTAGCACCAGTAAGCCCTTTGTAATGCCATTGCCCAAAGCACTACAGGAGAATCCGTTACCCAAAAAGTGGACTCGAGTTCCTGCGCATGTTGGCGCTGCAGTTGCTTCACTTAATGGCTATTTCGATGTGCACAGCTCATCAGTGATTTTTAATCATCAAGTAGAGGATCAACTATTTGCAAACGCACTGGTAATTGTACATATCCCCACAGGCCGTCGAATTGAGCTGCCCTTCGAGGAAAAGGAGAACTCCTACGGTGGCGTGTATCGTGGCTTTTCGGATGGGTGGATGCCTGTAATTGCCAAGATAGGCGAAGAGCGTCTTTTCACCTATGTAAACGCCGTGGGCGAGGTGATAAATCCTAAAATGTTTTTCACCACGGCTCGGGCTTTCGAAAATGGATACGCATTTGTAACCTACAACGAGAATGGAGCCGATTACTCTGGTGTTATCAATCTTAACGGTGAAGTGGTTGTGGCAGTGGTTGGTAAGTACGAAAACGCACAGTTTGGCAATGGAGTGTTTGGTTTTCAATCTCTTCTAAAAATAAACCACAATGCTTTTTACGATGTGCACTACTTCGGAATTGATGGAAAACGGATTAACATGCCGCTTGAGCGAGCCAAAGAGTTAGAAAGTCCTGGCTATTTAACCGCTGAGGTCGAAAAGTTTGAACCCCACCGTGCAAAGTACAGCAAAAGCCATTACTGCGGATACAACCGTTTTATGGTTGAGGTAAACGGAAAGGTTAAAGTTGTTGATAGCGATAACAAAACCGTATTTGATAGCGATTTGGGTATGCATTTGATTAAACCCATATTTGCTTGGGGCAAACTCTTTTTTCGGAGTCGAGGAATTCAGGATCACAATGGCAATCAAATTCTTGAGAAAAAGTACGAGGTGATTGAACCTGTTGAGGGCGAGGCCTTTTTAACAATTATCGACAATAAGGAACAAGCCCTAATTGGGCTCGATGGTAAAGTGCTGGCCACTAGTTCCAATCCATCTCTATGGGCTCTTGATAAAGGTGTATTGATTACGCGAAAGAATTATCTCTTTAGTAGACAAGTACTTCCTGGCGATGTAGTTATGGTTTTCTCCAATATGGAATTGGATAGCACCCTACCTACCGATAACCTGAAGAAGTTGGTCTCCACCAGACCTCACACATGGAACCATTTTGTGCCTATCCACACTGAGGCCCAGCGGATAGTTAAAAACCCCAGAGCTAATGCGCTACATGTAATTGCATTAGAGGCACTATATAAAAACGGGTTCAGCACTCAAAGAATTGGAGAATAATGAAAAAGATACTCATCATACTAGCATTTGCATTTGGATTAGTGCAATTTGCCAATGGTCAGAATAGTTTTGCAGAGTCAAAACCCTCCACAATTTATGTAAATGGGGTGCAACACCACGTTGAGGCCTTTTTACTAGATGGTGCTACCTTTTACAAGATTCAGGATATTGCAATTGTTTTTAACGATTTACTACCCAAGTTTTCGTATCAGGTAAAGGCAGGTCAGGTGTCTATTACTACCAATCGGAATCATACTCCCAATGGTACAGAACTTTACGCTGCAGTTCCGGGAAAGTACGCTGCCAATCAGGTTGCTTCGACCGTTTTAGTTGATGGCAAAACAGTAAGGGCTAACGTGTATGAGATTCGAGGAAATTACTGCCTTACCGATGATGATTTTGCCAAAATTCTGGAAGTTGGCAGAACACATCTACCCAATAAAAACTTCACAGGGATTCAGTTTGACACCAACTTTATGTACTCGCCAACTGTTGGCGAGTTGAGAATAAAGGAAACATTGGTTGCAGGCAATATCTCATACAACTTAGGCCGTTGGGGTATTGGGCTTGAGTATATGGACTACATATTTGTTATTCACAAAAATAGAATTGTTAGGCTAAACAAGGATGGTTCAGGTATTAAGGAGTTTAATGTAAAGGCGGCTCACTCACTTAACGGGCACAACAATAGAATTTACTTTTTTGCCAATGGATTTAGAGTTCAATCGGTAGATTTAGATGGCAACGATTTGCGAACCGAGATTAACCCGGTTTATGCAATGATAGGTCAGGAGCCTTATTCTCTCACATATATGGGCGACATGGTATTTGTAAAGTACAACAATAGGCTTTGGAACGATCAATGGACCGATGAGATTCGCTGGTATACCACCTCTGGTCGATCGGAGCAAGTTGTGTATCGAATAAATAGCGAAAAACGTGTAATTGGCGATTTCTTTATCCACAAAAACTACTTGTACTTTAGCGTAAACTGGGCAAACCGAAAAGACTTAAACGCCATAGGCAAGTTAGGTGACAAAGAATCACTTGTGGAGGGCAATGTGTCGCAGCCATTCAGGATAGGTGATAAGATGTATTTTAAGGGAACTCAGGATAACTTGATGTACGAGATGCCGCTTGGAACAAAAGGTCGTGGCAAGAAAATTTCGGATATTACGGTGAATCGATTTTACATTATAGATGATCTGATTGTGTACCAGAAACAGGAGGGACTCCATGTTATGAAGCTTAATGGTTCGGGCGCAAAAACCTTAGTTCGCAGCGGCGTGCAAAATTTCAATGTAGCAGGCGATTGGTTAGTGTACAGCGAACGATCCAATACCGACTATGGCGCAAAGGTAGCACTAGTAAAAACGGACGGCTCAAAAACTATCACACTACCATAATTTATGGATATCTCGTCGCTGAAAGTAATCTAAATATTTTGCAAGTAGGTTACAAGGTTTGTGTCACGATCTATACCCAATTTTTGACGTAACCGCTGTCGTGCCTTTTTGAGCGCCTCCTCCGATTGAAAGGTGATGTTGGCAATATCCTTACTGCTCATGTTAAGCTTAAGGAATGCGCAAAGTTTTCGCTCATTGCCCGAGAGGTCGGGGAATTGTTGGTTAAGCTTTTCGTAGAACGAGCTATGAACCTTTTGGAAAAGCAGCTCAAACTCGTCCCAGTTTGATGTGCTGGAAATTCGTTTAAAGTCGGATATAAGCGCATGAATTGTTCTCTTTCCTTCGAGATTAGTATTTTTCTCGATGGTCTCGAGTCGGCGAACGGTATCGGCATCGCGCTCGGAGTTCTGAATAAGCTTAAGCGATGCGGCTGTAAGCGATTTTTGATTCTGATCAAGTTCCCAGTTAATTCGCTCAATCTCCTGCTCGAGCAACCTTTTTTTCTCCTGCTCAATCTCCAGCATGGCCTGTTCGGCCATTTTACGCTCGGTAATATCGAAGCTGCAAACCAGCACTCCGCGCAGGTTGCTGTTGAAGTAGTAGGGCAAGTAGGTAGTGTGCACATAATTCCGCTTATTTCCTGATTCGATGTAGTTCTCGAAATGCACCACCTCGCCATTGAATGCCCTGGTAAAACTAGCTTTTGCCCTTTCGGCATAGTCCTTATCGACTACGGTATCAACACTTTTGCCTAGCATATCGACCTTGTTCTGCCCGTACTGCTTGGCGTACCCGCTATTGGCAAAAACGTATTTTTGGTTGTTATCCACAAGCGATATAAATGCAGGAACGTTATCGGTGATCATGGTAAGCAGGTTTTCACGCTCCTGAATCTCCTCCTTGGCCAGGTAGAGATGCTCATTCGACTGAGTAAGCTCCTCGTTTAGTGTAACTAGTTCCTCGTTTAGCTCCTGAATCTCATTCTTCTGCTTTGTAAGCAAAATATTTGTTTTGTGCTTGAATCGGTAAAGGCGATAAATGTAAACGGAAAGTAGCGATACTAGGAGAAAGCTAATGGTAAGCGAAATGATGATACTACGTTGTTGTCGCCTTTTGGCAGCTTGCAGCGCATCCTTCTTTTGCTGCTCTAGCTCAATGGCCTGCTTCTCCTTTTCGAACTTGTAGGTGTACTCCAACTCGGTAATTTGCCTAACATTGCTCTCGTTAAATATGCTGTCGCTTAGCTGGTTGTATAGCAAACTATGGGCGTATGCCTTTTTGTAGTTGTTGGTTGTGGCATGTATTTCGCCAAGTAGTTTGTGTAAATCCTTTTCAATTTCAATAAGTCCGATGTTGCTTGCAATATCAAGGCTGCTTTGAGCAAGATCAAGGGCACGAGTTAGCTGTTTCTTGCCGAAATAAATTCTGGCAAGTTGATATTTTGCTTTACTGATGTTTTGCTTGTTACCCGAAGACTCCGATAGGTTTAGGGCTTCTGTAAAGCTTTCTAAAGCCTTATCAGTATCTGTTTGCTTATTGTAAAACTGCCCAATGTTAAGCAGAATGCCAATCTGGAGGGGAGCTATTCTTAAATCCTTACTAACCTCCAATGCTTTCTGGAAAAATTCTAGAGCTTCCTGGTTATCGGTGTTTAGATGAATCAAACCAATATTTAGCAAGCCACCAGCTACGGTGTGCTTATCATTTATACTTTCGGCAATCTGTAAGGCTTTATGGTTGTATTCCAGCGCTTTTGGGTAGTCCTTTTGGGTAAAGTATATTCCGCCAATGCTTATTAAACTTATCGCAACTGCGTTCATTTCCTGTCTGGCTTCGCGAATTTCAAGCCCATTTTGGAAACACTCAAGGGCAAGTGGATAATTTCCCTGCGTTGTATATATATTTCCCAATGAGTTGTAAATGGTAGCCATATTTAGCTTATCACCAGCCGCACTAAGGGCATTAAGTGCAGCATTATACCCTTTTATCGCTAATTCAACCTTTCCTCTTCGATTGTAGAGTTGCGATAGGTTAGTAAGGTATTTGCCCAGTTCCTGTAGGTCGTTAGTTTCTGTTGCTATATCAATGGCCTTCTGGTAGTAGCTTATGGCTAGAGAGTCGCGTCCGGTTGTACCATAAACTGTCCCTATCGCATTTGTATACTTCCCTATTCCTTGTTTATGGCCTATCTTTTCCACAAGATCCAACGCGTTTTTGAATAAGCCCAGGGATTTGCCCGGATCTTGTCGTACGTAGGTTATACCCTGGAGCCACAAACTTTCGGCTTGCCCTTTTGTGTATCCAAGCTCCTTGGCCAGCTCGTAGCCCTGCATGGCATAGCTTCGTGTTTTGCTCTGGTCTCTGCTGTAGGTTGCATAGGCTAGCTGGTTGATAATGTTAACCCTGGCTGTGTCGTTGGTTTTGTGGTTTTGCATTACAATCTCGAGACTATCAATACTGGAGGTTTGACCTTTAGCCGAACAATGGAATAGGGTAATGATGAAAAACAAAATGTAGCCGATGTAACTTTTCATATAAAACTTCTTTCTAAACAGATAATATAAGGTATACAAAAGACCAATCTTTATCACATGCGTGCAAAAAGAGTATAAGATACGTCCGTTTGGGCTTAAAAAAAAGGCTGTCAGAATTATGACAGCCTTTGGTTTATGCTGCTAATAAATTAAAGCTCCTTGTAGGTTATGCAGTCGATGGTGTAGGCGATTTCGGGGACCTCATTACCCTCGCTAACCTCGCAGTCGGCAACATGTGCTCCGGCCACTTTACGAACCACGCCAACTACTTCAACCTGTTTCCCCTTTAGTGAAGAGGTGAAATTTGGCGATTTCTCTGTGCCATCAACCTTAAGCGTTTTGCCCTCAACCGATCCAAACACGGTTAACCTTTTGCCACCATGCATACAGGCATGATCAACATTGGCCTGGAATCGAACTGTTTTTCCCTCCAATGCGGATGCATCGTTGATTAGGGAATCGATGGACACCTCAATGGCGTCTAATTTCTCAACCGATGATTTTTTTGTTTCGCCGCCGCAGGAGATAAGGAAAAGCGCTCCGGCAAGAAATCCTAATACAATAATTGATCTTTTCATTTTAGTAAAGGTTTTATTTTGATTTAGTAGTAAAAGCTAAGAATGATAAACACGGCAAAGATTAAGCTTGCCAGCCCATTTAGGGTTACAAATCCAAAGTTAACGCTTCGCTCGTCGGTAGTTTTAATAAATAAATGCTGCAATACTAGTAGAGCCATAAATACCGATGCTCCAATCCAGAAGTATACGCCGGTTGAGAGCATGAAACCAACCTTTAATACCAGAAGTACAACAAAAATGTGAAGTAGTATAGATATGAATTTTGCCCTTTTGCTACCTAATACTGCAGGAATCGATCGTAGCGACTCTTCCTTGTCGAACTCCTCATCTTGTATGGAGTATAAGATATCGAAACCAGTAACCCAAAGGAAAACGATTAGGCTAAATAGAATGGGAATGATGTGCCATTTGCCAGTTATTGAGAGGTAGGCACCAATAGGCGCAAGCGATAGCCCTAGTCCTAGAACAAAATGGCATAATACGGTGAAGCGTTTGGAATAGCTGTAGCCAAGAATAACAAGTAAGGCCAGAGGCGAGAGGTAAAAAACCAACTTGTTGATAAAAAATGTGGTAACAATAAATAGCAAGGCGTTGATCATCGAAAAGATGAATGCATTCCGAGGATGAATTTTGCCCGAGGGAATCTCACGGGTTGAGTTTCGAGGGTTTCGCTTATCTAAAAACCTATCGGTTACACGGTTGAAACTCATGGCTGCATTCCTAGCAAAAACCAAACATAGAATGATAAGTATGAATAACCGCCAGCTGAAATCAGTATCGGACGGGTAAACTGCCAGAAAATATCCTATTAGGGCAAAGGGTAGCGTAAAAATGGTGTGGCTAAACTTAACAAGCGACAGATAATCTTTTAAAGAAAAACGTTTGGGAGTATTCATTTTAAAAGTAGAGGCTAATTTTCGTTTTGTTGCAAGCATGCGTGAGCAAAAATAGGCGACTTGCAGCATATTACCAAATATACTTTTAAACTAAAGCAAAATCGAAACGCAATGCTCTTTGTGCCAGTATTTATGGTAAACTACGCTGAAAACAATTACTGACCTTAGAGGATAACTCTTTTAGAAAATGTGCAATGAGGATATGAACTCCGAACTAGTGTAAATAGATATAAGATAATGAAAATTAAGGAATTCGCATGAATTTATGTGCCTGTAATGAGATTTGCCACTTGGGGTTTTGCATGGCATACTCCACAAGCCACGGAATTATGGAGTTATAAACACTCCACTCGGGTTGTAAGTATAATCTGCATGTCGATTTAACCCGCTTTGCATTCTCTTCGGCCCACAGCAAATCATCTTTTCCAGTAATAATCACCTTAAGCTCGTCGGCTTTCATGTGGATTCCTGCGGTTGGTGGCTGTTGAGGTTTGGGCGAAAGACAAATCCAGTCCCATTGACCCGAGAGGGGATAAGCGCCAGAGGTTTCGATATGAGTTTGGATATCTATCTCCTTTAGGTTTGTGCAAAGGTAATCGAGCGGGTAGAGGCTAGGTTCGCCACCTGTAACCACAACCACTTTTGCGGGTAGCGATGCAACATTCTCCACAATCTTGTCGACATGAACCGGGGGAAACGATTTGGCATTCCAGGTAAATTTGGCATCGCACCAGCTACAACCCACGTCACACCCGCCAATCCGTATAAAGTAAGCTGCTTTGCCAGTGTGAAATCCTTCGCCTTGAAGTGTGTAAAACTCCTCAACAAGTGGTAATAGCCGTCCGTTTTGAAGGATGCTTAGGTCGATATTCATGGAGCAATTTGGTTTATCTAGTTATTATCGGTGCCAAAAAGTAAAACTTTATCAGTTTCAATTGCCTTGGTTGCCCATTCAACAGGAATAACTTCCCAATTAGTTGGTTTTTCTGGAGTAATGCGGTTGTATCGTTCTATCCATTTCATCAGGTAGTATCGCATATCGTACGATGAAATGTTTACAATTCGTTTCTGCAACTCCTCTTTGCTAAGTCCAACACCCTCGGTAAGATGCCCTCCTCCGCCAGTTCCTCGGTACGAGTTAATGGCAACCCGGTAGATTTTTTCTGGATAAAATGGCAACCCGTTTTCCATAGAAATAATATTGATTCGCTCACCAACTGGTCTGGAAACATCTACTTGATACTTTATTCCAGCAGCTGAATCGAAGTTGTAGAAACTCGATTTAAGAATAGCCCTTCCCTGGTTGTGCAGAACTCGCTTGCCATTGCCATTGGATCTGAAAAGTAAAAGATTATCGTCCTCCCTGGTCATGGTATTATACCAAAGCCCGTAGGAATACTCAAGGTAATCTTTAATTTCCTTACCTGTAAGGTTCATGATGTAGAGAAGATTTTCGTAGCTGTAAAGTTTAAATAAGTCCCGAACGTAAATATTACCTTGCTCTATTCTAGTGTCGAATGAGAGGGGGGCGCTAAATGAAATCTCGCTGTTTGATATGCTTAGCTGAGCCGAGTGAATTATGTTGATAAAAGCCGATGGGCCAAAGTATGCATCGCGTGATGATACTTTAGTTGTTAAACTTCCCACTTTTCTATCCACAAAATCCTCTACTTCGCGTGTAAATCGAGAAAACGTGCTCACAAATTCAGGGTTTGGCATAAGCCCCTGCATAGGAACTAATTTCCCGGTTACCTCTTTACTTGTGACATTGTTTTTATTATCTAGCGAAACTCTTATGCAAATATCTGATACCATTTGTGCCTTGGAACTAGGGTCAGCAATAAGTACAGAATCGCCGTTGATGTTAGCAACTTTTGTAATCAGCCTGTCGTGATCGTGTCCGATTAGTACGGCATCGAAACCTGGTACCAGTTGGGCTATTAGCATCGAGGCATTGTCGTTTAGGGGCTTTTCGGGGTTTGCTCCCTCGTATGAGGCATCGTGCCCAGAGTGGAAAAGACCAATCACAACATGGGGATTCTCCTTTATTCTAATAGAGTCCATCCACATTTTGGCGGCATCTATCATATCGGTAAACTGCATGTTAGCCCATAGGTTAGGGGAGAGCCATTTGGTTACCCCTGGAGTGGTTAGCCCCAAAACGGCTATTTTAACATCGTTGCGAGTAATTACAGTGTAGGGCTTGAAGTAGGGTTTTCCGGTTCGGGTATCAATTACGTTAGCGGCTAGCCAGGGAAATTTAAAATCCATTTTTAGCTTATCGTATACTTTTGCCCCAGCCTCAATATCGTGATTGCCAACTGTTCCGGCATCGTAGCCCATGTAGTTCATAACTTTCGAAACCAAATGCTGGCCAGTGGTATCGATAAAGTTTGCGTAGTAAACCGTGGGTTGTCCCTGAAGTATATCCCCATTGTCGAGGAGAATAACTTCGTGGTTAGGATTCTGCCTTAGCTGATTTACGTAGGTGTATACATGAGCCAATCCGTAATCAATGGCTGTATTATTAATATAATCGAAAGGGAAAAGCACACCATGAATATCAGTGGTTTGTACAATCCTCAAATTCACTGTTTTTTGGGCAGTTGAGGGAAAGGCAATCGCAAGTAGCAGGATAACGCGAAAAAGAAACTTACTGAGCATATTGAAAATTTATAGATATAGTTGTATGACACCCGAAATTTTGAAAGGTTTCCCCCCTAAAAGCAAATAATACGCCACCAGTATTCGAATCCTAATTTTGTACGTTACAAAAGCTTTGCTTTTGGCTGCAAAAGTAGGGTTTATAATATTATTTTGATAAATTTGTTGACGAAACCCCCTTTTTAAGTTATGAATTCACACAATTTTACCAATTTACTGGAATTTATTGGCCGATACATTGAGTTTACCGAAACCGATTTTTTGCTAGTTATTCCATACCTTAAGGTTATCAACCTTAAAAAGGGCGAGGTTTTTATTGCCGAAGGCGATGTGGCCAATAGGATTGCATTTACCAATAAGGGGTATTTACGGGTTTATATTAATCACGATGGCGAGGAGATAACCCGAGACATAACGCCCCTTCACTCCTTTGCAACGGCATTGCCCAGCTTTATTAATCAAAAACCCTCGTGCGAAATAATAAGCGCAATAACCGATTGTGAACTTTTTATCCTTAGCAAACAGCATCTAGAGCACCTGTACGATAATTACCCAAAATGGGAAAGGTTGGGGCGACGAATTATTGAGGATATGTTTGTTGATGCTCAGCTTAGACTGAACCAATTTATTACCCAAACAGCCGAGGTTCGGTACAGGCATTTCCTTAAAAGGTATCCCGATATGATTCATGAGGTTCCCTTAACCTACATTGCCGACTACCTGGGAATTAAACTGCAATCGCTAAGTAGGCTTCGTAAAACAATGGAGTGGTGAAAGCATGGTTAAGAAACCATTGTGCAAGTGATTTTGATGATTTATCCATAAACTATCTTATGAATGAGACCATTTTTTAACATTTGTTAAACAGCTCTTTGCAAACGTTATCGGAAATTTGTAGAAATCTCATTTCAATAACTACTTGCCAATGGAACGAATTTTCGACAACTTAACCCAGCAATCGTACGATGTTATCGTTGTAGGTGGCGGTATCACAGGTGCCTCGGTGGCCTATGAGGCCGCTTCGAGAGGACTTTCAGTCGCCCTTTTCGAGAAGGACGATTTTGGAGAGGCTACTTCGGCAGCCACATCAAAACTTATTCATGGAGGGTTGAGATATTTAAAAAATCTCGAATTTGGACTTGTTCGCGAGTCCCTAACCGAGCGTAGAGTTTGGTCCAATATAGCTCCAAACTTTGTTTATCCTATCCCTTTCATGGTGCCCACCTATCACACCCTAAAAAGTAATAAGATGATACTCTTTATGGGTATGTTTTTGTACGATTTACTTTCGTACGACAAGGGCTGGACCTGGGATTCGTCCAAAAAGCTTCCGTTTCATCGAACCATTAGCAAGCGTAGCACGCTGGAACTTGAACAGTGCGTTAAAACCGATGGGCTCACAGGTTCGAGCATATACTACGATTGTCAAAGCGTAAGTCCCGAACGCCTAACCCTATCGGTTATAAAGTCGGCCATGGCATTTGGAGCTAAAGCAGCAAACTACGCCCGCGTTAAGTCATTTATCCAAAGTAATGGTAATGTAAATGGGGTAGTGGTTGTTGATGAGTTAAGCGGGAAGGAGCATCAGTTTGAGGCAAAAGTAACCATAAACTGTGCTGGCCCTTGGGCCGATATTCTGCTTAACTCAGCTACTAGCGATAATAACGATCATCATATTCGCCGCTCCGAGGGAATTCATATCATCACCAAAAAGCTATGCAACCGCCATGCGGTAACCATGATGACCAAAAGCGGCAGGCATATTATGCTGATGCCCTGGCGAAACCATTCGCTAATTGGCACAACCGATAAGGAGTACACGGGAAATCCCGATGAGTACAAGGTTACCAAGGAAAGCATTCAGGAACTTATCGACGACCTGAACGAGAACTTTGGTTGCGGTAAAGTGCAGTACGAGGATGTAATGTTCGCCTACGGTGGGCTTCGTCCGCTGGTCGATGATCAGACAGAGGGATCGTACGAGTCCTCGCGTAAATACGAGATTTACGATAACGCCAAGCAAGGCTTAAACGGCCTAATCACTATTGAGGGAGGAAAGTACACCACAAGCCGAAGACTTGCCTGTCAGGCAATGAGGGTAGTGTCGAAAAAGTTAGGCCGAAAATTGGGTAAATCCATAACAAACAAGCGCCATTTAGCAGGTTGCGAGATTAAGGATTTAAATATCTTCCTAGGACACTTACGCCTCGAGTTTGCAGATTTTGCAGCCAAAACTATCGATTTTATTGGGAAAAACTATGGTCAGGAAAGTGCAGGTATCTTTGAGTTAGCCATTCAGCAAAGCGAATTAGCCGAGATTGTGAGCCACGATGGGGAACTTTTGGCTGAAGTACAGTATGCCATTCATCACGAGATGGCCAAATCGCTCACCGATATCCTTTTTCGGAGAACCGGAATAGGTACTTTGGGCTATCCCGGCGATAAGGTTTTCTACAAAGTGGTAAATCTGGCCAAAAATCTTCTGAGTTGGGACGACCAAAAAACGCTTAAGGAGATTGAAAAGGCCATGAAATATTTCAAATTACCCGAATAGTTTTGCTTTTAGTAATCATCACAAAAAAGAATAGTCATGAGCACAACATATAGAGATATTTTTAAATGGGGCGATAAACGGGAAATGCAGGTTGATAAGGGGACATTAAACTTGGTTAAGGAAAGGTTCGGATTTACTGATGGCGATATTTCGCAAAAAGTTCTATTTGGCAACAAGGAAGTTACACTTAGCAAGCCCTGTTCATTAAGCAACGAGATTGTTGAGGAGTTTACCCGGGTTGTTGGTTCGGATAATGTTCTCATCGATGATGCATCGCGGGCATCACATGCCTACGGCAAGTGCTACACCGATTTGCTAAACCTAAGGCTTGAGAAAATTCCAACTCCTCCCGATTTGGTTTTAACACCTAGGAATACAGAAGATATAGTGCGAATAGTAGATATTTGCAACAAACATGGTATAGCCCTAACACCATTCGGTGGTAGCTCATCAGTTACTCGCGGTGTAGAAACTCCAAAGGGTGGTGTAAGCCTCGACCTTACCAAGCATTTAAACCAAGTGCTTGATGTGAACACTATTAACTCAACGGCCACGGTTCAGGCCGGAATGTTTGGCCCTGCATTGGAAAATCATCTAAACGCCAAGGGGTATTCCTGTGGTCATTTTCCCCAATCGTTCGAGTACTCAACCGTTGGTGGATGGGTTGCCGCAAAGGGTGCTGGGCAGGCCTCAACGGGTTACGGAAAAATTGAGCACATTATTCTATCGCTTAAGGTTGTTACACCAGCAGGCGTGATCGAAACCAAGTGCTACCCCGCAAGTGCTCAGGGGTGGGATTTGCATCAACTTTTTGCCGGATCGGAAGGAACGCTTGGGGTGATTGTTGAGGCTACCATGAAGATTCGTAAATTTCAACCCCAAAATACTGGCTACGCCTCATTTGTATTTAAAGATTTTGAATCGGCAGTGGAGGCTATGCGAATTGCAATGCAGAGTGGTGTGGGATTACCACATCTTTTCCGAATCTCTGACCCCGAGGAGACAGATGTGGCATTTAAAACCAAGGGATTTGACGGCACAATTGCCGATAAGTTTCTTAATGCCCTCGGATATAAATTGGAGCAGCGATGCCTAATGTTTATGGCTGTTGAGGGTAATGTTTCGTACACCAAACAGGTTGTAAAATCTATTAAAAAGATTTGTCGCACCAATGGCGGGTTTGCCATTGGGGCAAAGCCTACCAAAAAATGGTTGGAGCAACGATACTCTAGCGCCTACCTACGCGATCCGCTAATGGATATTGGCTTAATGACCGATACGCTCGAAACAGCTGTGATGTGGGATAATCTGATACCCGTGTGGAAGGCTGTTAGGAATTACCTGAAAACACGACCCAAAACTGTTGTAATGGTTCATATCTCGCATGTTTACGAGAACGGAGCCAATCTCTACTTCACATTTCTGAGTCCTACAAAACAGGGCGACGAGCTCAACGACTACCTCCATTATCATAAGGGATTAATCGATACCATTAATGCACACGGTGGCTCCTTGTCGCATCATCATGGGGTTGGTCGCACATTGGCTCCCTGGATGGAAGCACAGCTTGGTTCCGAAAACATGAGCCTGATGCAAGCCATAAAAAATCATCTCGATCCCAAAGGAATTATGAATCCCGGTGGTACGCTTGGCTTAAAACCCTAACTTTACCTTTTCAATGTCGAATTCTTGAATTGAAAACCTATGGATTATGTTGTAGTTATTGACGCAGGAACCCAATCTGTTCGGGCAGTACTTATCGATTTGTTGGGTAATATTGTACAAATAGAGCGAACCGAAATTGAACCATACTTCTCCACCGAACCCGGTTTTGCCGAGCAGGATCCCGAATATCTGTGGCGAGAACTTTGCGCTACAACAAAACGCTTGATGAACCGAATCGATGTACCATTGTCGAGCATTAAGGGAATGTCCATTACTACGCAGCGTGGAACGCTTATTAACCTTGATGCTGATGGTAATCCTCTTCGCCCAGCCATTCTGTGGTTAGATCAGCGAAAAGCTAAGGCCGATAAGTGGCCCAAGGGTTTAATTAAGGCTGGATTAAAACTAGTGAATATGCACGAAAGCCTTGTTCATGCCATTAAGGATGGTGAGGCCAACTGGATTCAGCAAAATCAACCCGAGATTTGGGCCAAAACCCATAAGTTTGTTTACCTCTCGGGTTTTTTTATCCACAGGCTTTCGGGGGAATACACAGAGTCAATAGGAAGTAACGTGGGGTATAAGCCCTTTAACTACAAAAAACAGCAATGGTGCAAACCCGGTGAGTTGAATACAAAGCTTTTCCCCATTGAGCCCGAAAAGTTGGTCGATTTAGTAAAGCCTTCCGATTTGATAGGTCATATTACATCACAGGCCGCTAACCAAACGGGTTTACCCGAAGGGTTACCAATAATCGCCTCGGCTGCCGATAAAGCCTGCGAGGTGTTGGGCTCGGGTTGTATTGCACCCGATATAGCTTGTCTAAGCTACGGAACCACTGCCACAATCGAAACGGTTAACTCCAAGTACGTGGAGGTGATTCCGTTCTTTCCACCATATCCAAGTGCAATCCCTAACCATTACAATACAGAGATAATGATTTACAGGGGCTACTGGATGATTAACTGGTTTAAACGGGAGTTTGGTTACAAGGAGGTTGAATTGGCGAAGAAGCTAAATAAATCGGCCGAGGAGCTTTTCGATGAGATGATCAGCCATATTCCTCCCGGTTCAATGGGGCTTACGCTTCAGCCTTACTGGTCGCCAGGGGTAAAGATTCCGGGCGTGGAGGCAAAGGGTGCCGTGATTGGCTTTGGTGATGTGCATACTAAGGCTCATCTATATAGGTCGATTATTGAGGGATTAACCTACGCCCTTAAGGAGGGAGCCATGAGAACTCAAAGGCGCAATGGAGTTAAAATTCACAAGCTTCGAGTTTCGGGTGGGGGATCGCAAAGTAGAAATGCCCTGCAGATGACCGCCGATATCTTTAACCTACCCGTTGAGAAACCCCATACCTTCGAAACATCGGCTCTTGGAGCCGCAATAAATTGTGTTGTGGGACTGGGTATTTACCCCAGCTTTCAGGAGGCCATCGATAAAATGTGTAGGGTTAGTGAGGTGTATAATCCAATTCCTGAAAACAGTAAGATTTATGCCGATCTTTACGATAGGGTTTACCGGAGGATGTACAAACAGCTAAAACCCCTTTACGAGAGTATCCGCGATATCACCAATTATCCAAAGCGTTTGGGGTAACCTGTTCCGGTGAGGTTTTGAGCTCAATAATTTACTCTCTGGGTTTGCAAGCCAACCTCCTTATAGGGTAGGAGCACAAACTATATTTGCTGAGGAACCATCGGGGTTGTAGGAATTGCCGTCGGGGTTGTCGAGATGGACGTCGGGGTAGTCGAGGTTATCGTCGGGGTTGTCGAGATTGTTGTCGGTGTAGTCGAGATTGTTGTCGGTGTAGTCGAGATTGTCATCGGGGTAGTCGAGGTTATCGTCGGGGTTGTCGAGATTGTTGTCGGTGTAGTCGAGATTGTCATCGGGGCTTTCGAGATTATCATCGGGGTTGCCGAGATTGTTGTCGGGGTAGTCGAGAGTGCTGTCGGGGTTTTCGAGATTGTTGTCGATGTAGTCGAGATGACCTTCGGGGTGCTAAGAATTGCTGTCGGGGTAGTCGAGATTATCATCGGGGTAGTCGAGATGGAAGTCGGGGTTGTAGGAATTATGGGTCTATTCAGTAAACTGTGTCAAGTGGGAAATCTTACCTAAGTTTAACCCATAAAACAAAGTTTATGCATCTTACCGGAGAATTTAGGTAAACAAAATCCTGGTAGGCAGAATCTTATGCTATGCCATGCTGATCCTTGTGCACGTTACATTTTTTTTCTTGGACGCTAGAGATTAGGAAGTTGAAAAAATAGCTCTAATTTAGTAACCTTGTTATGGGCTAAATTGTTATTCACTCTATGCGGCACTTGATTTTTATCCTTTTTCTGGCCTTCACAATTCCTGCTATCGGGCAACATAGCCTCGAGGAATTGGTCCGTAGTGTTAATGAGGCACAGGGAGAGGAACAAGTAAAACTCAAAATTCTTTTAGGCGAACAGCTGGCTAAGAGTGATCCTGAGCGTAGCCTAGAGCTTGGCTTGGAAGCTGCATTCCTTTCAAAACGATTTAGTAATACGCTATACGAGGGCCAAGCCCTACTGTTGATGGGCTTGGCAAGCCTTAACGCCAACCATACCGAGAATGCCCTTAGGTACTACAATCGGGCCTTCGCCCATTTCGAGAAGTTTAACTATCCGCGCGAGCAGGTTACTGCACTGGAAGGGATTGCTGAGGTTTACAACGTAGTTCGAAACTTCGAGATGGCCTCAAACTTTCTAAACCGTGCCATTCGAATAGCCCAACGATTGGGCGAGAAGGATCTTCAGCTGGATTTACATCAGCGTTTAGGGGACATTGCACTAAGTCAGAATAATTTAGCTAAAGCATACCAGGAATTTGTTCGCGTTGTTGAACTAATTGGGAACGACAAGGATGTATCCCTCAAGCATCATTCTCAAAAAGCTCTTACTTACGGTAAAATTGGTTTTGTTTATCGTAATATGGGCCAGTTTGAGCAAAGTCTTTCTGCATTCCGAAGAGCCGCTGATTTAAATAGGCAGATTTTGCAGAAGTCGGATGAGTTTAGGGATATTCAGCAGATAGCCCTTACCCTTTACCTAATGCAGGAACTCGACAGCGCTTTAACCTATTACAATCGGGTTCTGGCATTCTACCAGCTGCAGAAGGATACCATTCCAATGATTGATGTATTAATCGAGATTGGCGATGTTTTCTTCGAAAAGGTGCAATATCGACAGGCTGTAGCCAGCTATTCAAGGGCACTGGAATTGGCTCAGACTGCCGGAACGGTTCAGCCTCAGGTTACCGCTTTGGTAAATATTTCGAGGTGTTACAACGCGTTTGGCGACTATCCCTCATCCAAGGAGTATCTGAATCAAGCCCTGGCTATTTCAACCCGCGAGAGCCTAACCTCATCCGCAGCTGATGTGTACCGATATCTATCGCAGGTAAACGAGGAGGAGGGGCGATTTATGCAAGCTCTGGAGTACTTCAAGCTGTGGTCCGAGCTGCGCGACTCAATCTACAGTGAGGAGAGTGGTCAGAAATTGGCTCGCATGCAAATCCTTTACGAGATTTCCCAGAAGGAGCGCGAGAACGAAATTCTCAGACAGAACAGCGAAATACAGGAGCTCCAGCTAACCAAATCGCAGTATCAGAGAATGGTTTTTATTGCACTGGCCTTATTCCTGTCGGCTCTGCTCATATTCTTTGCCATATTTTACAGGGTTAAGCAGAAAGAGTTTATTAAGCAGAAGGATACCGAGCAGCGCATTATCGAGATAAACAAGAGCCTAGAAAGGAGGATGATCTTGGAGATTAAGAAGCAAGAGAAGCAGCAACTGCTATTGGCCCAGAAATCGAAACTCGAATCGTTGGGAACTTTAGCTGCAGGCATTGCGCACGAAATAAATCAACCATTGGGTGGCCTTTCCATGGGGCTCGACAATATCCTCATCAGGTTATCGGAGAATAACCTTAGCAACGATTATTTAAAAGATAAGGTAAACCTTATGTTCGAGAATGTGGATAGGATAAAGCGAATTATTGACCACACTCGAACTTTCTCACGCTCTCATAAACCAGCCTCTTTTGAGCGGGTCAACATAAACGAGGTTGTTAATAATTCCCTACTCATGGTAAAAGCCCAGTTTGCCAGCCAGGGGATTAGCCTACGGTTAAGCCTTACACCCGACCTGGAGAAAGTTATTGCCGATAAATTTAAGCTGGAACAGGTTGTGCTTAATCTGCTTAGCAATGCCAAATTTGCTGTCGACGAGAAGGAGATTCAGCTTGGCCACACCTTCGAGAAAACCATTCAAGTCTCCACCTGGCAGGATCAAAGCAACGTGTTTATCTCGGTACGCGACAATGGGGTTGGGATAAAGAGCAAGGATATTGAAAGAATCTTTGATCCATTCTACACTACCAAGAAAGTTGATAAGGGAACTGGCCTTGGCCTCTCCATCGCCTATGGCTTTATTAAGGATATTCTTGGCGATATTGTTGTAGATAGTAAGGAGGGCGACTTTACTCAGTTTGATGTGAAAATACCAAAATCATAATCTCCAAAAATGGAATCATTAAGCATTTTAATACTGGATGACGAGAGAGTTTTCCGCGATGAAATTCGGGAGTTTTTAGAGAACGAGTCGTTTACAGTACTTGCCGCCGAAAAGCCTTCGGAGGCTTTCAAAATACTAGAATGTTCTCATGTAGATGTGCTTATTTTAGATCTTCGGCTTCCCGAAATGGATGGTTTCGCGGTGCTCGAAAGGGTTAAAGATATCTATCCGCATATAGAGGTGATTATGATTACCGGACATGGCGATATGGATGCGGTAATTCAGGCCATGCGCATGGGGGCCGTTGAGTTTTTTCCTAAGCCGTTCCGGCTTTTAGACATGAAAGCGGCCATAAAAAGAACCCGCAGGTTTATCGAGCTTGCACAAAGATTTAAGGAGGTAAACCAATCGTACGAGATGGTCTCCAAGGATTTGCGAAGTAACTTTGGCTACGAGATCATTGGTAAAAGCAAACCCATACAACAGGTTCTTGACTTGATGCGCAAAGTTGCCCAGGTCGAAAACACATCGGTGCTCATTACAGGCGAGAGTGGTACCGGTAAAGAGTTGGTTGCCCGGGGTATTCATTACTTGAGCTCGCGCAAGCACAACTACTTTCATGCGGTTAACTGTTCGGCTATACCCGAAACCCTTTTCGAGAGCGAATTTTTTGGACACAAAAAGGGCGCGTTTACTGGTGCCAACGACGATAAACCCGGATGGTTCGAGATTGCCAACGGAGGATCGCTTTTCCTTGACGAGATTGTGGATATGCAGTCGAATATGCAGAGCAAACTCCTTAGGGTGCTCGAGGATCGGAAAATTCGTCGCTTGGGTGCCACCACCGACGTATCGGTTGATGTTCGCGTTATTGCTGCAACCAATCAGAATATCGCCGACCTAATCGAGATGAATAAGTTCCGCAACGACCTCTACTTTAGGGTTAACTCCTTCGAGATTTACATTCCCCCGCTTCGCGAGCGGCAGGAGGATATTCCTATCCTGCTAAATTACTACACCGAAACACTTAGCCGTAAGCTTAACAAAAAGATATCGGGCATCGACCAACGGGTAGTATCAATGGCAATGAGTTACCCTTTTCCCGGAAATGTTCGTGAACTCCGCAATATGGTGGAGCGCGCCATAATTCTTGCCGATGGCGATAAACTCTCCCTCAACGAGTTTACCTTTCCAGGCCTTAAGCCACCCGATACCCCCGAAGTATACTACGAGCAGGACGATGTGCTCGATTTGGACGAGCTGGAGAAGAATGCAATTCTTAAAGCACTGCGCAAAACCGATTATAAGAAATCGGAGGCCGCATTACTGCTCAATATTACCCGTCAGTCGCTCGATCGACGGCTCGAGAAGTACAATATTCAGCTGTAAATGTTTAACATATCTTAAGCGGTTTCCCCAAATTCCTTTGGATATTGGGGAATTGTGCATTCATTTAACGGTTTAAAAAGAGCTTAAATGCAATATTTTTCTTTACTGTTGAACGATGATTATTAACTTTGCCATCAAAAATATATACTGGCCATGGAATTAAACCTTTTAACAGCCATATCACCCATCGATGGTCGATATCGTAATAGTGTTGACAAGCTTGATGCCTACTTTTCCGAGTTTGCCCTTATCCGTTACCGTGTGATGGTTGAAGTGGAGTATTTTATTGCCCTCTGCGAAGTTCCCCTTCCTCAGCTTAAAGATATTACCCATTCCACCTTTAACGACTTAAGAAAAATCTACAAGAAGTTTTCTCTAGAGGATGCCCAAGCAGTTAAGGCCATTGAACGTACCACTAATCACGATGTAAAGGCTGTTGAATATTTCCTTAAGCAGAGGTTCAGAGAGATGAATCTGGAACAGTACCAGGAGTTTATCCACCTTGGACTAACCTCGCAGGATATTAATAACACCGCATTTCCCAGCATGTTTCGCGATGCAGGCCACGAGGTATACTATCCCCTGCTCGATGTGATAATCGAAAAGTTGGAGCAGCTGGCTCAGGTTTGGGCCGATGTGCCAATGCTTGCGCGTACACACGGTCAACCCGCTTCCCCCACAAGGCTTGGTAAGGAAATTAGCGTTTTTGTGGAACGCATTAACAAGCAGGTTAACCTGCTTCGCAAGGTGCCTGTATCGGCAAAGTTTGGAGGAGCCACTGGTAATTTCAACGCTCACTTTGCGGCTTACCCAACAATCGACTGGGTCGATTTTGCCAATACCTTTGTTAATGATATTCTAAGGCTCGAGCGCTCACAGATAACCACGCAAATTGAGCATTACGATAATCTGGCTGCCACATTCGATAATCTGAAGCGAATTAATGTGATTCTGATCGATCTTTGCCGCGATATGTGGACTTATATCTCCATGGATTATTTTAAGCAGAAGATTAAGGAGGGCGAGGTTGGCTCATCGGCCATGCCCCATAAGGTTAATCCCATCGATTTCGAGAATGCTGAGGGAAACCTGGGTGTAGCTAACGCCATTTTCGAGCACCTCTCGGCCAAGCTTCCCATTTCGCGCCTGCAGCGCGATTTAACCGATAGCACCGTGATGCGCAATATTGGTGTACCCTTTGCCCATACAGTTATATCGATGAAGGCAATTATTAAAGGGCTCGATAAGCTGGTTATCAATCCCAACGCCATAAATGCCGATCTGGAGCGAAACTGGATTGTAATCGCTGAGGCCATTCAAACTATTCTTCGCCGCGAGGGGTATCCAAATCCTTACGAAGCTTTGAAAGATTTAACCCGCACCAATAAGGCTATTACCAAGGAGCAACTTCATGAGTTTATCGATACCCTAAACGTTTCCAAACAGGTAAAGGATGAGCTAAAATCAATTTCACCATTTAACTACACAGGCGTTTCTTTCTAGTTTTTTTGAATTCAACTCTTCAACAAATAATGAAAAAGTTCTACAAGATTTTTAGGTTCATCTTTCCCTATAAGTGGAAAGCATTCTTTAGTATTCTTAGCAACGTATTTGCCGCTTTTTTTGGTCTTTTCACAATTACAATGGTTTATCCTTTCCTCCAAATTCTTTTTGGAATGACAGAGTTGGTGGTTGAAAAACCAGAGTTTACAATTAGCATCGATGGGGTACTTCAATATTTTTACTTTTTTGTAAGTAATCTAATCCTCTCGGAGGGCAAGTCGGCAGCCCTGCTTTTTGTTGTATCGCTAGTGGTTATTACCTCCCTCTTCAAGAATGCCTTTACGTACCTCGCCCTTTGGTTTTTAGCTCCTATAAGAATAGGTGTGGTTCGCGATATTCGTAATGCCCTATATAAAAAGGTACTCGAGTTGCCCCTGGGCTACTATTCCGAGGAGAAAAAGGGAGATATTATTAGCAAGATGACCAATGATGTTCAGGAGATTGAGGTGTCAATTATCCGCTCGTTAGAGATGTTCTTCAAAGAACCTGTTATTATAATAGTGTACCTTACCTTCTTGATAATGGTCAGTCCTCAGCTAACCCTTTTCGTGCTGGTTCTGCTTCCAATCTCGGGAGGACTTATTGGTCGCATAGGAAAATCGCTGCGCAAAACCTCGTTTAAAGGGCAGCGTAAAATGGGTACACTGCTATCAATAATCGAGGAGACCCTTGGTGGGTTAAGGGTGATAAAAGCCTTTAATGCAGAGGGAAAGATGAGACAACGCTTCGAGAGCGTCAACTCCTTTTATACTCACCTGATGACCAAGATGTGGCGTCGCAGGGATTTAGCAAGTCCACTTAGCGAGTTTTTGGGAACTGTTGTAATTGTACTTGTCCTTTGGTTTGGGGGAAAGCTAGTTTTTGAGGGCAAAGGGGGGCTTAATCCTGCAGCTCTTATAGCTTATGTTGCTGCTTTTTACATGATTATCAACCCAGCTAAGTCGTTCTCGAGCGCTTACTTTAATGTGCTAAAAGGAATGGCTTCGGCCGATAGAATCGATACTCTACTTCATGCTACTAATCCCATTTTCGATTCCGCAGGAGCAAAAGAAATACAGCCATTTAGCCAAAGCATTGAGTACAGGAATGTCAGCTTCAGGTATCAGAACGATTACGTTCTTAAAAATATCAACCTGGTAATTGAAAAGGGTAAAACGGTGGCTCTAGTGGGGCAGTCTGGTTCAGGAAAAAGTACCATGGTCGATTTGCTCCCTCGGTTTTATGATGTTATGGAGGGCGAAATTCTGATTGATGGGATTAACATAAAAGAATTTACCCTTAAAAGTTTGCGCAACCTAATGGGAAATGTTAATCAAGATCCCATCCTGTTTAACGATACCTTCTACAATAATATAGCTTTTGGCATTGATAATGCCACTGAGGAGGGAGTTACAGCAGCTGCCCGAATTGCTAATGCACACGAATTTATTAGCGCAACTCCCAATGGATACTATTCAACAATCGGTGATAGGGGAAGCAAACTCTCTGGTGGCCAACGTCAACGGTTAAGCATTGCCCGAGCCATTATGAAAAATCCCCCAATTATGATCCTCGATGAGGCAACCTCAGCCCTCGATACCGAATCGGAGAGGCTAGTACAGGACGCCATCGAGAAACTGATGAAGAATCGTACTTCCCTTGTAATAGCCCACCGGCTATCTACGGTTAGGAATGCCGATTTAATTTGCGTGCTTCACGAGGGCGAAATTGTGGAACGTGGAAAACACGACGAGTTGTTGGCCAAGGGGGGTATCTACACAAAACTTCACGAGCTGCAGAGATAAAAGAATTATAACCCATTATTGTGTATATGAGGCGAGATTCTACTCGCCTCATTTTATTTCATCCAAAATTTATTAGCAATAATAACCGTTGTTCCCAGATAGACGTATATAAATTTGTGGCTAAGCAAATGGTCCTTTTAGTTGATTATTTTAGTTTTTTCGTATCTTGAGCACCCATTTTTTTGGTTTTATAGCATTTTTATTATTTGATGAACACTTAACGATTTAACAATGAGTTTTTTTAGAAAAGTACAGATTTACACAGCTATTGCAGTTCTAGCATACACGCTGGTATTAACCAGTTGTCAAAAGGAGAAAAGTCAGGTGCCAGTTGTTACAACAACTGCTGTTACTGAAATAGGTGCCCTTTCTGCAACTTCGGGAGGGGAAATTATAAACGATGGAGGAGCACCCGTTATTGCCCGAGGTGTTTGCTGGGGAGTTGATATTGACCCTACAATCGATGATAGTAAAACCGAGGATGACGCCGAAAACGGTGTTTTTACCAGCTCTATTTCTGGACTACAGCCAGCAACGAGCTATTACGTGAGGGCGTATGCCTCCAACAGCGCAGGTACTGGTTATGGATTATCCACAACATTTACCACTTCGAGTGGGCAAGCCTCCATTTCCACAGCAACAATTACAGGAATAACTGCCAATACAGCTATTAGTGGTGGAAACATAACCAACGACGGTGGCTTAAGTATTACCGTTCGTGGCGTGATTTGGGATACCACCGAGGATCTCTCGGTAACTTCATATTTAGGTAAAACAACCGATGGAAGTGGAAAGGGTGAGTTTATTAGCCAAATCTATGGCTTACAACCCGAAACAACATACTTTCTGAGAGCTTATGCCACCAATTCGGTCTCCACAACCTATGGATCAATTGTAGAATTTACAACAACTTCAGGTTCTCCTTCACTTCCCGATAATCACCATTCGCTTCTGGGTAATCCCAGCTCGGCCGTAACCAGTGTTATGTATGCCGATAACTACTTGATGGAAAAGTCACAGTACCACCTTTCGTATAATAATTCAAAGCTAACTGCCAATTGGGTTAGCTGGCACTTAAATTTAAGCTATATTGGAAGTGTTTCCCGCCAGGATGATTTTAGGGCCGATAATACCCTTCCCTCGGGGTGGTACAGGGTTACACAAACCGATTACCAGTACTCTACCTATGGATTCGATAGAGGGCATATGTGCCCGTCGGCCGATAGAACACTTACTGTAGCCGATAATTCAGCAACTTTTTTAATGACCAACATGATCCCTCAGGCGCCCAATAATAACCAACAGACATGGGCTGCGCTCGAAAATTACAGTAGAACCCTAATAAATGCGGGTAATGAGTTGTATATTATTAGTGGTGTTTATGGTGCAGGGGGAACAAGCAGCAAAGGAACTTTTGAAAAACTCGGATCGGGTGTTACAGTTCCTAGCCTTGTATGGAAAATAATTCTGGTTTTGCCCAATGGCAATAACGATATAGGCCGGATTAACGAGTCGACTAGGGTAATCGCGGTAATTATGCCCAATACTCAAACGGTAAATCAGTATAAATGGTCATACTATCGGGTAAGCGTAAATGAGATTGAGGAGCTCACAGGATACAATTTCTTCTCAAACCTTTCGGAGGATCTGCAAGCCGTGCTTGAGGCAAAGGTCGATAACGTAACTATTCCATAGCATCAAGAATAGTTTATTGTGTTTTTTGAAACCTATACACTAAGGTGTGTTCCAATAAAAAATCCCGCCGTTGGCGGGATTTTTTTTGTAGTGGCGGAGAGACAGGGATTCGAACCCTGGGTCCGCCCAAGGCGGACAACGGTTTTCGAGACCGCCCCGATCGACCAC
This sequence comes from uncultured Rikenellaceae bacterium, assembly GCA_964490015.1. Classification (GTDB taxonomy): domain Bacteria; phylum Bacteroidota; class Bacteroidia; order Bacteroidales; family Tenuifilaceae; genus Perlabentimonas. The sequence goes on along the minus strand of CAZBBA010000050.1, from coordinate 147 downwards.
TCCGGCATCTCTCCAAAGAAAAAAAGAGATCTCTCTAGATCTCTTAATTGTGGCGGAGAAAGAGGGATTCGAACCCCCGGTACCTTGCGGTACAACGGTTTTCAAGACCGCCGCATTCGACCACTCTGCCATTTCTCCGCTGCAAAG
>CAZBBA010000049.1:17086-29211 GCA_964490015.1 uncultured Rikenellaceae bacterium | reverse complement strand
TCCCTGTGAGGGATTTTGGCAAGCGCTTTATGCTGATGATGAACGTGGCCATTGGCCAAACCAAGATGTTCCGTAAACCATTCACCGGAATTATGCACGCCCTGGTTTTCTGGGGATTTTTGGTGATTCTTATCGGAAGTATCGAGATGGTGATCGATGGCCTGTTTGGCATTGAGCGTTCGCTCAAAGTTTTTGGATGGTTTTACGACTTTCTGATAGCCTCAGGCGATATTTTTGCCTTTATTATCCTTGTCGCCATTCTCGTATTCCTTGGCCGCAGGCTTTTTATCCACGTTAAACGCTTTGAGGGAATTGAGATGAAGCATATCTCGCATCTCGATGCCAACGTAGCGCTCACCATTATTCTTCTGCTAATGGTTTCACTCTTGGGCATGAATGCCAGCTACGTTGCCCATCAAACATTGGCAAATGCCGAAGTTCATGGAGTTTTCCCAGTGGGCAAATTAATAGCTACGCTTTTTGGAGATATGTCGCTTAGCACTATTCATGTTCATCATGAGATTTACTGGTGGTCGCATATTCTGCTGATTTTTGTGTTCGCCAACCTGCTGCCCTACTCAAAGCATTTCCATGTGTTCATGTCGGTGCCAAACGTGTTCCTGTCGCGACTTGAGCCGCTGGGCAAGCTGCCCAATATGGATAGTGTGACCCGTGAGGTAAAGCTGATGATGAACCCCGAAACAGCCTATGCTGCGGCACCCGCTGATGCTCTCGTTGAGCGTTTTGGTGTTCTCGATGCCAACGATGTTACCTGGAAAAACTATCTCGACTCGCTGGCTTGCACCGAGTGTGGTCGTTGTACCTCTGTTTGTCCCGCCAATATCACTGGGAAGAAATTATCGCCTCGTAAGATAATGATGGATTTGAGGGCACGCATGAAGGAGAAACGAATTGGCCTGCTAAAGCAAGGCAAGGAGTATAGCGATGGCAAATCACTTATCCGCGATTACATCAGCGAGGAGGAGCTGTGGGCTTGTACAACTTGCAACGCTTGCGCGCAGGAGTGCCCAATAAATATTGATCATCCCAAGCTAATTGTGGATATGCGCCGTTACCTGGTGATGGAGGAAGGCTCGGCTCCGGGTGAGCTAAAGGCCACATTTAGCAATATCGAGAATAATGGTGCGCCCTGGCAGTACTCGCCCGAGGACAGGCTTGTGTGGGCTGAGAATTTGGAGATGAACAAAATTTAATCGTCTTTGCGAATCCGCCAGCTGGCGGATGAAGCAAACTTTTAATAAACATTGAAAAGATTGCTTCGCAAAATACTCTCGCAATGACGAACCTAATATTTAATAAATATGGAAACAGTTAAGATTGAAGTACCCGTAATGGCCGATCTTTTTGCCAAAGGCGAGAAACCTGAGTACCTTTTTTGGGTTGGTTGCGCCGGAGCATACGACGACAGGTACAAAAAGGTGGCCAGAGCCTTTGCCAAAATTCTTACCCACCTTAACGTGAGTTACGCTGTTCTTGGGAAGGAGGAAACCTGCACGGGTGACCCCGCCCGCCGGGCTGGCAACGAGATGTTGTACCAGATGCAGGCCATGCAGAATATTGAGATATTTATGATGTACGAGGTTACCAAGATTATTACAATCTGCCCGCACTGCTACAATATTTTTAAGAATGAGTACCCCGATTTAGGTGGAGTATATGAGGTGGTAAACTATGTTGAGTTTATCGATAAGCACATTGCCGACGGCTCTCTTAAGCTTGATTTGAGCAAGTTTGCCAACGATCGGATAACTTTCCACGACCCTTGCTACATGGGCCGCGCAAATAATATTTACGATGAGCCCCGCAGAGTTCTAAAAGCGATCACCTCAAATCTTATTGAGATGGATCGTAGTAAGAGCTTTGCTCTTTGCTGTGGTGCCGGTGGAGGCCAAATGTTTAAGGAGGCCGAAAAGGGCGACAAGGAAGTTTTTCTAGAGCGCACCGAGGATGCCATTAAAACCAATGCCAACATTATTGCCACATCGTGCCCCTTCTGCATGACCATGATGACAGATGGCATCAAGTACAAGAACAAGGAGGAGGAGATGAAGAACTACGATATTGCAGAGCTTATAACCCTATCATTAGGTATTTAAACTAACGTAACAAATCTAACTATAATCACTTTACACAATGGAAACAGTTAATCTGAAAAGCGGCGAATTTCTTGTAAAAGATGTTGACGCAAAGGATATATTTATCCCCGAGGAGTTTAACGAGGAGCAGCGAATGATAGCTCAAACCTGCCGCGATTTTATGGAGGCCGAAGTTCTTCCAAATCTTGATAAAATTGATAAGGGCGACCGCGAGCTTATGAAGGGAATCTTGCATAAGGCAGGCGAGCTGGGCATGCTAGGTATAGCCGTACCCGAGCAATACAATGGTTTTGGGCAGGATTTTGTAACCCAGATGTTGGTTGCCGAAACTACTGGAGCTGGCTACTCGTTCTCCGTTGCCTACATGTGCCACTGCGGAATTGGTACCATGCCCATTATGTACTACGGTAACGAGGAGCAGAGGCAAAATTACGTGTCGCGCCTGGCTACTGGCGAACTTATTGGTGCTTACTGCCTAACCGAGCCCGGAGCTGGTAGCGATGCCAACTCTGGGAAAACCACTGCAAAGCTAAGCGACGATGGTAGACACTACATTCTGAATGGCCAAAAGATGTGGATCACCAATGGCGGATTTGCCGATACTCAGGTGGTATTTGCAAAGATTGATAACGATAGAATTCTAAGCGCATTCATCGTTGAGAGCAGCTGGCCAGGTGTGGTAATTGGCCCCGATGAGCACAAGATGGGTATTAAGGGATCGTCGACAACGCAGATTTACTACAACGACGTTAAGGTTCCTGTAGAGAATATGATTGGTGCCCGAGGCGAGGGATTTCGTATTGCCTTGAGTATCCTGCACATGGGACGTATGAAATTGGGTGCAAACGTAATTGGCGCAGCCAAGCAAACCATTACCGATGCCGTTCGCTACGCCAACGAGCGCAAGCAGTTCAACACGCTTATCTCCAGCTTTGGAGCCATTAAGCACAAGCTGGCTCAGATGGCCATCAAAACTTTTGCCCACGAGTCGGCCATTTACCGTGTAAGTAAGGATGTGGATATCCTTATCAACAAGTACAAGTCGGAGGGATGCGATCAGGGTCGTGCTGCCATCGATGGCATTAGCCATTATGCTGTAGAGGATGCTATCCTTAAGGTTTGGGGTTCAGAAATGCTCGACTATGTTGTTGACGAGGGCGTTCAAATTCATGGAGGTATGGGATACTCGGCCGAGATGAATATTGACCGTGGTTACCGCGATTCCAGAATTAACAGGATATTTGAAGGAACCAATGAGATTAACCGACTGCTAGTTGTTGAAGCCGCTACTAAGCGCGCCATGAAGGGTGAGTACAACCTGTTTGAACTTGCTGAGGAGATACATAGTAACCTCGACAGCATCTCCGATAACGCAAAGGCTGGCGAGAGCTACTTTGAGCAGAAGCGTAGGTATATCAGCAATTTCAAGAAAGCTATAATGCTTACCATCCAGAGCACAACTCAGGCTCTTGGCAAGAAGTTTATGCAGGAGCAGGAGGTTGTGAACAACCTGTCGAACATGATTATGGAGCTGTACGAGGCCGAGTCGATGGCACTAAGGGTTGAGAAACTCGAGGGGCTTAACGGAACCAAGGAGGTTTACCGCAATATGCTCGATGTATTTGTATACGATGCAGCCAGCTTACTCCGCAAGAATGCTAAGGATGCCATTTACTCCAGCATCGAGGGCGAAGAGGCCGAAAAACTGGTAAAAGCGGTTAAAACCTTAACCCGTGTTGAAGGAGTTAATGTGATGAACGCGCGCCGTAACATTGCCAATGTACTTATCGAGGAAAACGAGTATAAGTTCTAATAACCATATCAAAATAATACATAAAACAGACTCACAGCGCAAACTGTTGAGTCTGTTTTTTTTGTGTAAAGTATAACTTCTTTTTAAGAAATTTATTTCGTTTAAAGTCCTTTACCACTGAGTGAGACTAATTAAAAGAGCATGGTTGTCTTATAATTGTAAACATCTTTGCATTTCAACCCGCTGTAATATAGAAAGATAATTAATTTTTGTTATTTTGTTAACACGTTAATAAAAAAGCAAATCTTTAATGTTATATTTCAATAAACTTTAATTAATTTTAGGGTTAAATCCTAAAAAATTAAATATGAACTGGAATGACATAAAGATTAGGACTAAACTTATTCTCGGTTTTGGTTCGTTAATAGCCATGATGGTAATAGTGGGTGCTTTTACCTTTACAAACTTTCAAAAAATATCAATTGTAAGGGAGAGAATACTAAAACATAATATTGTTGAAAAAGCACATGTGGAAACCAAAGAACAATTTAGACACTACCTGCTAGAACCAAATCAGCAAACCTTTACAGTCTATAGAAACAGCCAGAACGGAGTTGAAAACGAAATTGCCAAGCTCGCTCGGTCAAGCGCAAGCAGCAATGAACTATTATCAATAAATCAAATTGCCCAACTTATAAAGCAACTTACTGATTTTACTAACAACTATGAGAGGAATGCAAGTAGTTTAGGTGCAAGTAGTCAGGTTTCATCGGCAATAACGCAACTCAATAGATTGGAAGACAACGTTAAAAATGAGTTTCGGGATCTACATGCTCACAGCGAAACAGCCTTACAAAATCAAGTACGATCGAGTATTACAAGAATAATTGCGGTTTTATTAATAGCTACAATACTTGGGATTATAATTACCTATACAATCAGAAGGAGCGTTCTGTTAGGCCTAGCTAAGGGAAGCGATTTTGCTAAGATCATCGCTTCGGGAGATTTGCGGGTAAAATTTGATGCTAATATTTTAAATCAAAAAGACGAAATAGGTGATCTGGCTAGAGACTTAAATAGAATGGGTGAAAAACTCAAAGTGATAACCTTATCAATAATTAGTGGTGCTGAGAGTATAGCCGCGGCAAGTCTTCAACTTAGCAGCACAAGCCAGGAGATGTCGCAAGGGGCAAACGAACAAGCATCTTCAACTGAAGAGATTTCGTCTAGTATGGAAGAAATTGCAGCAAACATTCAGCAAACATCCGCTAACTCTAATGAAGCCGAAAAAGTATCAGCAGATGCCGAGAAAGGAGTGGCCGAAGGCGTTGAGGCTGCCTCAAAGGCGATGGATTTTACCAATCAAATTAGCGAAAAAATTACAATCATTAGGGACATTTCTTTTCAAACCAACATACTTGCACTTAACGCTGCTGTTGAAGCAGCAAGAGCGGGTGAACATGGAAAGGGCTTTGCTGTTGTTGCAGCAGAGGTAAGAAAACTTGCGGAAAAATCTGCAATAGCGGCTCAAGAGATTGAATCAATGGCTGCAACCCTTAAAAACGAATCGAATAAAGCAAACACTAAGCTGCATGATGTTATACCAAAAGTTCAGAAAAGTTTAAAGCTGATTCAAGAGATTGCTTCGGCAAGCGTTGAGCAATCATCTGGAGCGGATCAGGTTAATAATGCAATTCAAGAATTAAACAAGATTGTGCAGCAAAATGCAGCTGTTAGTGAAGAGCTAGCAACAAGTTCTGAAGAAATGAAGGCTCAATCGGATAGCCTTGTTGACATTATAACGTTTTTCAAAATTGAAGAAAAGGAAATCGCCGCAAAAAACTTTGATCCTATTGGCGAAAAGAAAAAATACATGTCAACGCATAAGAGGGCTTTAACGTTAAACTAGAATTTCCCTGTATTTTTTAGTAAGTTTTCCTGCCCAGGTGTCCCTGTCGATCCTAAGATATTGGATTTACTCAGCAATGTGTTCCGTTTAAATATGGAGTGAAGCGTCTGAATCGGAAATTGTTATTGAAACCTTTAGAATTCTATTGTATGCTCGGACATTTAGTCCAAGCCTCTCAATGGTTTTCTTTAAAAAGTGGATTGCCCGCATCGACGAGCAGACTGAATTGCCTGATTAGTTTGCTATTCATTTGAACACAAGAGTAAACATCCTTCCATTCAATAAAATCGCTCTTCCTTAATCTGCCTCTCAATTAATACCTTCCCGAATGCGCGTTTTATCTTAATGGCTTCTGATCTATCGCACTTTGAATACATGAATAAATAAACGTAAGGACAACCATTCGCCCGATATTTGGAGAGTTTTGCTTTGGGATTTTTTGGGTATAGTAAAGTTTAGCGAAAAAAGGTTTTTGGTTACCATTTCATGAGCAGTGGAATTATTGCTGCAATTTATATCCCTTAATACTAACGTTTTGAAAAAGTCATGAAATTTTCCCTCCACTTTTTGGTAACCTAAAACCTAGTGGGTTTGTTCGTCAAAGATTTAATGCGCGCTTAATTTTAGCCGCTAAGTTAATAAAAGAGAACGTGAGAAAGTTCTATACTTTTCAAAATCATAATAAAGCCAACGCCACAGGATAATTGCTGAGTCTGCCCTTTTTTATATAGTACCTATTAGGGTATTGGTTATCATTTTATTAAATTTAGCCCTTTGTTAAATGCTAAACCGTTCCACTTACAATTACTCTGATGTTATTTCCTCTTCCAAAAACAATAGCCTTTCCGTTATCTTTTAGCGTAACTCTTTCAATTAAATTGATTAGCCTACTATTTCTTGCTTCGCAATTGCTGTATAGCCAATCGGTTTTGTCTCAGAACATAGCTATTAACGAGGTAATGTCGTCGAATGGTGCAACCATTGCCGACGAGGATGGAGACTATGAGGATTGGATAGAAATTTACAACTTCGATGAGGTGCCAATTAATCTTGAGGGTTATGGTTTATCCGATAATTATTCAAACCCTTACAAGTGGATTTTCCCCAATGTAACCATTAATCCAGGGCAGCATATTATAGTTTGGACATCAGGTAAAAATAGACGACCCACCCAAGGTGAGTATGCCCCCGGCATTTTGCGTGAAGTTTACGCCGGAATACCAGGCACAGCAGTGTCAGACCTAACTAATCATATAAGCTACCCCGCTAATCCAACTACGAGCAATATTATTACTAACCTCTTTGAGGCACCTACTAATGTTGGAGATTATTACGGGCAGAGAATTCATGGTTTTATAAAGGCGCCTACAACAGGCCAGTATAGATTCTGGATTGCTGGTGATGATTACTGTCAACTTTTTTTGAGCACCTCTTCTGATCCCAATGATGCTGTTATGATTGCCCAGGTGCCCGGTTGGACAAACCCCCGTGAATGGAGTAAGTATTCTCAGCAGCAATCGGCACTAATAACTCTTCAGGAAGGAGAGTACTACTACATTAAAGCTCTAATGAAAGAGAATGATGGCGGCGATAACCTTGCCGTGGGATGGCAAATACCCGGTGGAACGTTAGAGCGACCAATTTCTGGCCAACATCTTTTCCGATCGAAAGCTGAGTTACATACCAATTTTAGCATAAGTCAAGGAGGAGAGGAAATTCTACTGACAAATCCATCGGGCGAAATTATTAGTGAACTTGAGCCGATAGCAATTCCAACTGATATTTCATACGGAAGAGTTCCTGATGGCTCAGGGGAGTGGTTTTTCTTTGATGAACCAACACCAGGCGCGGATAATATTACAGAATCCTTTACCGAAGTGCTTTCTCCCCCGTCTGTCTCCTTGCCGGGTGGTTTTTATTCCGAGGAGTTTAATGTAACCTTGACCCATTCCGATGAAGACGTTCAAATTGTTTACACAATTGATGGTTCTGTCCCCAGCCTAAGCAATATCGAAGGAATTACTTATCAGTATAAGAATCAGTATCCACAGAACTCAGGCGATCCGTACGGAAGTTTCCTAACCAATTCTTATCAATCCGTCGTTTACAGTGAACCAATTCGCATTTACGATAGGTCAGCTGAAGCCGATAAACTTACTAAGATATCCACTACGTGGGATAAAAGTCCAAATTATTTCCCATCAAATCCTGTTAAAAAAGGAATTGTAGTTAAGGCTAAAGCCATTAAAACCGGGGCTATTGCAAGCAAAACGGTAACTAATAGCTATTTTGTAAATAGCCAGGGTACAAATCCATATACCTTGCCGCTCATTTCATTAAGTCTTCAGGAAGATGCCCTTTTTGATTACAATAATGGAATATATGTGGCAGGAAAGCTATTTGACGATTGGAGAGCAATAAATTCGGGTTCGAATGCGGATGGTGGTACTCCTTCAAATTATTGGCTTCGCGGTGATTTTACTGAAAGTACGGCCCATTTCGAATATTTTGAGCAAAACAGCACTACCGCAGCTGTGAGTCAAGAAATTGGGGTTAGGCTTCATGGCGGATGGAGCCGGGCTCATCCACTTAAATCATTGCGTTTGTACGCAAGGGCCCGATATGGTGAGTCGCATTTCAATTACGCTTTCTTTCCGGATAATGAGCTTGATAAATTTAGGCGACTTATACTAAGAAATTCGGGTAACGATTACTGGAACACGCACTTTAGAGATGCGGCAATTCAAAGAATTGTGTCCCACCTAAACTTCGAAACACAGAGCTATCGCCCTTCGGTGGTGTTCATTAACGGTGAGTACTGGGGTATTCACAACATAAGGGAACGGTTTGATAAGCACTATCTCGAGGGTGCCTATGGTGTTGATCCCGAAAATATTGATTTGCTCGAGGTTAACGCAAATGCAGATGAGGGCGATGCCGATCACTATAATTCCATGATCAGTTTTATCCAAAGCAATACATTGGCAAGTAATGCAAACTACGAGTATGTAATAACCCAAATGGATGTTAGCAGCTTTATCGATTATCAAATTGCTAATATTTTTGCTGCGAATACCGATTGGCCTGGAAACAACATAAAGTATTGGCGGCTACGTACAAACCAATATATGCCCAATGCCCCTAAGGGGCATGATGGACGATGGCGGTGGATGTTGTACGATACCGATTTTGGATTTGGTTTATCCAATGCAGCGAACCATAATACGCTCCAATTCGCTACTGATCCCAATGGCCCATCCTGGCCAAATCCTAGCTGGTCCACATTATTACTCCGAAAACTTTTAGAGAATGAGTCTTTTAAGTACAACTTTATTAATCGTTTTGCTGATCTTTTAAACACTACATACCTGCCGACACGGATGGTTGATATAATTAACCAAATGAAACAAGTTCTAAATCCTGAAATACAGGAGCATATCAATAGGTGGAGAAGTCCCGGATGGGGTAGCATAAGCAATTGGAACAACGAGGTTAATGCTATGATCATTTTTGCCAATCAGCGCCCCGCCAATCAGCGTAGTCATATACGTAGCTTTTTCAGTATCGCAAACAATATTAGTGTTACCGTAAATGTTAACGATACACAGGCAGGGTATATCCGAATTAATACTATTGAAATTATCCCTGAAACCCCTGGGGTTTCTCAAAGTCCATACCCCTGGCAGGGTGTTTACTTCAGGAGCATTCCCATTCAAATTGAGGCGAAGGCAAAGAAAGGATTTGTATTTAGCCACTGGGAAGGGGTTACAAATGGCAATGGCAAGATTTTAAACTTGTCTCCCACCGGTAATGTTTCTGTAACGGCTCACTTTAAAGAGGATCAGGTTCGTGAACCCCAGCTATTACACTATTGGCACTTTAACAGCTTACCATCAGGAACACTAACTTCGGTTTCAGCAGATTTCTCCGAAATAAGTGGTGCAAATATAACTTACCCCGGTTCTGGCGATGGTTATATGGATTCAAGAACTCACAGGGATGAGGATCCTGTTTCAAATTTAAACCTTCAACTCGACCAATTGCCTAATCAGGGAGCAGTGCTAAGAGTAAGGAACCCATCGAATACTCGATCATTGCAAATTGCCTCGCCAACCAATGGTTTTGGAGATATTATTCTGAGATATGCAACTGCTAGAACCAGCAATGGAGCCACTCAGCAAGAGGTTTACTATTCTGCTGATGGAGGGAATGAATGGGTCAACGCTTTACAAAGCTTTTCGCCCCCTGAATTACCCTCTTGGTCGTTAGTAACCGTTGATTTATCGGCAATTAATTCCGTTAACGATAATTCTGATTTGATTTTTAAGATCGTATTTACTGGTAGCAACTCTGATGGCTCATCGGGTAACAACCGGTTCGATAACATATCCGTATCGGGCACTCCCGTTAGTGGCGCTGTTGCCTTGGTTGACAAAGCAGGCAGCCTAAACCTGTGGCCCAATCCAGCAAACGACTATTTTATTTTAAACGGTGATGGTATAGACTTCTTGGGCGGAATTGTAAGGATTTACACGGTAGATGGTGCTTTGGTAAAAGTAGTAGAAAGAATTCAGAGTAATACAAGAGTAAGCATCGGCGACTTATCGCATGGAGTGTATATAGTTAAGCTGATAACCGCTAAAAGCACTTTCAGTAAACGCCTTGTAAAAAGATGATGCTTTTTTTGCTGCGAAGGTTACCTAAAGTTAAACCGATTAGTTTCTGAGCCTTTCGGGTGCAGAACATGTAATCCTCAGATAGCTAAGCAAAATGGACAAAAAAAAAAACCAGCGCAGCGCGCTGGTTATTTTATGACTACTTCTTCAGTAGATCACGAATTTCGGTGAGCAGAACCTCTTGGGCCCTTGGTGCTGGTGCCGGAGCCTCTTCATTCTTGCGCTTGGCCATATTAAGTGCTTTTATCAGCATAAACACGGCAAAGGCCACGATCAGAAAATCGAAAACCACCTGTATAAAATTACCGTAGTTGAGGGTAACGGCTGGCATGGCCTCGGTAGCTTCCTTAATTACTACCCTAAGATCCTTAAAATCCACTCCACCAATGAGCATCCCTATAGGGGGCATAATAATATCGTTAACAACCGAGGTAACTATTTTACCGAATGCCGCGCCAATAATTATACCCACTGCCATATCAACAACATTGCCCTTCATGGCAAATGTTTTAAACTCCTTAATTATTCCCATAGCTATTGTAGTTTAGAATTTAAACGAAACGCCTACGCCAAATATCTCCTTAAACTGTACTCGGGGAGCCTCCTCAATAACCCCATCAATCTCTTTGGCAATCATTATCTTATCGTCGTAGATGAGATGTGTGCTTAGGTTAACGTTGATGTACTTATTCACCTTTAAGGCGATAAGGTTTTCCCAGTTCACCACAATGTTCTGTGGGTTTTTGAGGTAATTCGAGAATAGGTCGAGCTTTGAGGTTATGGATACGTTCTTCATAAACTCACCCTTAAAATCGTTTTTGGTGAATATAAATCGCATGTAACCCCCAAACTCGCTGTTGTTATTCTTACCCGGTTCAACGCCAAAGGCGCCAGCATTGGAAAGCACTTCTTCGGTAACCAGCGTAATTTTCCCCGTAACCGGAGCGGCAAAGATACTGAGGTAGCTGGTGGGTTTGTAGTCAACACCGAGTGCCATGATAATATATGCCGGAGCAAAAGCATCGGAGATTTTTGTGCGAGTGCCATCCGATAGGTAGTTGTAGCCGGGAGTCATCTGCGATTTAAAGTTGAATAGCCCTGCGTAGTAAAGGTTTTTGTATGCCTCACGCCCAAACTTGGAGAGCAGGTCCACCTTATCGTCGGTTTTCTTGAAATCGGTTTCGCTTTGCTTCAACAGTCCATAACCTAAGTCGAGGGAGTTATCCCAGCTTATTTTTCCTTTTTTGTAGTTGGCAAACAGGCTAAATATGCCGTTTACGGCAAAGGATTTTTCACCACCAGCCGCCCAATTAAAAAGAGCGGTTTGAGCCAGATGTGCTCCGGTTACCCCGCCAGTCTTCCACCCTTTTAGGGTATCAGCCTTATACTCCTTCAGCTTGCCCTCCGCTTCGGTAACCTGGCTGGCCAGTGGCCCATAAATACCTATCACTAAAAGTAGTGAGATTAAGGTTGCTTTTGTTCTCATCATCGTATTTGTTGGGTTTAGTTAGTATGGTGTATTCTTAAGTATATATAAAGATACAGATATTATTTCACTACTGCCTGATTAATTCTTTCATCAACATTTAAAATGCCTATCAATTGTTCTGTCCCTAACCTCGGGCGAGGCAGATACCCGAGTTTTTCCCTTGCCCACAACCTCGGGCGAG
>CAZBBA010000049.1:0-16986 GCA_964490015.1 uncultured Rikenellaceae bacterium | reverse complement strand
CACAACCTCGGGCGAGGCAGATACCCGAGTTTTTCCCTTGCCCACAACCTCGGGCGAGGCAGATACCCGAGTTTTTCCCTTGCCCACAACCTCGGGCAAGGCAGATACCCGAGTTTTTCCCTTGCCCACAACCTCGGGCAAGCGATTGTAGGGATTTTTTTGCCCTAAGCAAATGTGTACCCGCATTCGTGCTAATTTGGCTTCGCTGAACTCGTCCTTCGTCCTTGGATGTAATCCTTGCGAACGGGGCTGTCACAGGGGATAAGCATGCTAAACACCCTGCATAAGCCATTGCCTTGCTGTAATTGTTTGCCCTTATAGATCGAAAATTGATGGTGTTCTATTATCTCTCAAGGGTATGCAATTGATTTATTGTTTATTTTTGTTGCAGTAGTAAAGCACAATCATCAACCTGCTAAGATTTTCCCTTATTCGATGATTATGATAAGAAGACTCCTTCCGCTCCTATTTGTAATTTCCACAGGCTTTTGCGCTTTGGGACAGGTTAAGAGCGTTGGTATACCCAGCATTATCAACCACAGCCGGATTTCATACAACGCCAGCAATCAGAACTGGGCGATAACACAAAGCCCAAAGGGCTTTATTTATTTTGGCAACAACGATGGCGTGCTGGAGTACGATGGAACAGCCTGGCGAACATTTCCTGCATCAAATCTATCGGTAATTCGTTCGGTTCTGGCCATTGGCGACACCATTTACTTCGGGGCTTTTGAGGAGATTGGCTATTTGGCGGCAAGCCCTTCCGGTGAATTAGTTCGGCACTCGTTGAATCACCTGGTTCCCCCTGCATTTGCAAACTTTGGCGAGATATGGAATATCTTTAAGGATACTGATCGATTAGTTTTTCAGTCGTTCAACTACATATTTATTTTTAAAAACGGGCAGATACAGGTATTAGAACCCTTAAGCAAGTTCAGCTTAATGCACTCAGCCAATAATCAGTACTATGTGGTTGATGTGGAAAGCGGGCTTATGCGGCTAAAGGGCGATAGCTTGGAATTGGTGAGCATCCATCCCATTTTTTTCCGAAACGAGATCAGATGCATTTTGCCCTTTGCCAATGAGCTGCTACTTATTGGTACCTCCAATGAGGGATTATTTCTTTTCAATAGTAGACTCAAGACTGTTGAACCATGGCGATCTGAAGTTAATAATCAGATTATTGAGCACAACCTTTTTTCGGCTATAAGGATGAAAAATGGATTTTTTGCCATTGGTACAGTGAGCAACGGTATCTACATAAGCAACGAGAAAGGGCAAATACATCAGCATCTGAATCGCTACAAGGGGCTACAGAACAATACCATCCTCACTATTTTTGAGGATAAGCGAAATAACCTATGGTTGGGGCTCGATAATGGAATCGATTACCTTGAGGTAAGCTCCCCATTAAGCTTTCTGAACTACAACTACAACATCGAGAGTGCTTACGCATCGATAGTGCACAACGGAATTCTATATGTTGGAACAAATCAGGGACTCTTTGCAAGGGAGTACTCAAGGGTGAATAACTTTTCAACAGTAAACCAGGGCTTTCAGCTGATTAAGGGGACCGAAGGGCAAGTGTGGTCGTTAGAGGTACTAGATAATACTCTTTTCTGCGGACATAATTACGGGTGTTTTGTAATAAATGGGTTTAACGCCAAGCAAATCTCCGACATTAGAGGCTTTTGGTCGTTTATTAAACCCCGAAATGCCGAAGGGTTGATTATTGCTGGAACTTACACCGGATTAATTCAATTGAGCAAGCAAAATGGCCAATGGAGTTTTCGTGACGAGGTAAAAGGATTTGAGGAGTCGAGTCGAAGCATGTATCTCGATTCCAGAAATTCTTTATGGGTGTCGCACGGATATAGGGGGCTTTTTAAGCTGCAGCTAACCGAATCGTTCGACTCGGTTACCAATGTGCAGCTTTTTAGAGGACAGAATGGATTGCCCGAAAGTCTTCCGTATAATATTCAGGTGGTCAATAACAGTATGCTGATAACAGCTCAGGATGGCGTATTAAGGTACAACTATTCCAATAATACCTTTGAGCCAGCAACTGATGTCAATAGCATATTTTTGAATAAGGGTTTTATCGACAAGATTCATCAGGATAGGAATGGAAACCTTTGGTACTTTACCAATGAGTACTTAGGGTTGATGCGATTACTCGAAAATGGAGTTTTTGTCGATATTGTATCCCCTTTTTCGATGGTCAATGATGCGCTGATACCCGCTTTTCAGAATATCTATATTTACGATCCTCACAATGTATTTATTGGATCGCAGAAGGGTTTAATTCACTACGAGCCAAGCATCAGGAAGGATAATATGATTGCTGAGAACGTATTTATTAAGGAAGCCTCATTTTATGGTAAGCAAAGCATAAATATTTCAAGGATTGCCTACTGCTCAGAAGGCGATAAGATTCATCAGGTTGGGTACTCTCACAATTCTGTCACCTTTCGTTACACCTCACCTGCTTTCGAAAGGCCTGAGAAAACGCAGTTTTCCTATAGGCTAAAAGGGTTCGATCACGATTGGTCGGTTTGGGATCGGGTAAACTTTAAGGAGTACACCAATTTGCGTGAGGGAGACTACGAGTTTCAGGTAAAAGCCATTAATGCGTTTGGGGCCGAAAGCGATATATGTAGTTTCCTCTTTACAATTAAACCCCCATTCTTGCGATCTAAAGTAGCTTACATATTGTATGCTGTTGCTTTGGCATTAGCAATAGTTGGGAACTTTTACTACCTGCGCAAGCGGATTCTTAAAGCGCGACTCCGTGAAAAGTTAAAGCAAGAGAAACGCCTAGCCCAGCGCGAGAAGATGTTTAAGGAGCAAACGGCTCTTAGCGAGAAGGAGATAATGCATCTCCGAAACGAAAGCCTTAAGAATGAGATGAAGTTTAAGAATAAGGAGTTGGCTAATGCCACGCTTCACCTTATTCAAAAGAATAAAACCCTTACCTACCTTAAAGAAGATTTAGGTAAATTGCTTAAGAATATCCCCTCCGAAAGTGCTGAGAAGCACAATGTAAATAGTTTGCTGAAAAAGATAAACAGGGATTTGCGCAATGAGAAGAACTGGGAGCTCTTTAATAACTACTTCGATGAGGTACATCAAGATTTTATTGCCCGATTAAAGGATAAATTCCCCGACTTGAGCCCTAAGGAACTTAGGCTATGTGCATACCTTCGAATGAATATTTCTACCAAAGAGATAGCTCCACTTATGAACATTTCGGTTCGAGGAGTTGAGATTAGTCGCTATCGTTTGCGGAAAAAGCTAAACCTTGACCATAAGACTAATCTTACCGATTTTTTTATTTCGTTTTAGCCTAAGCCTCCTGTTTTAGGCGGGAATTTGCTTGTCAGAGATGATCTTTTTTGACTAATAGATGTTCTCCTGTAGCAAACTGCCTTTTTTTGAAAATGAGAAACTGTGATTTATCCCGTTAATTATTTTTAATAAATTGAAAATCAATTGCAAAAATGTATAAGTGATGTAGTTTTGATGTAGTGATTATTGACTATGTTGTGCCCTTGATGTGTTTGTTTTTTTGGATTTGGGATCGTTTGCGGGTTAATTTGCTTTTATCAAATTTTTAAAATTCTGTAAACCTAATTCTTAATTTAATGAACCCTACTATGAAAACAAACACAGCAAATTTCTTTAGGCGAACTTTTATGCTTCTAGGAGCGGTTGCCTTTACAACTTTAATTTCTTGTAAAGATGATGTACCAGTTCCCGATCCAGTTGCTAGTTTCCAATTTGCGGTTAGCTCAGAAAACTGGAAAGAGGTTACCTTCACTAACTATTCGCAAAATGCAGAGAGCTATAGTTGGAATTTTGGGGATGGACAATCTTCAACTGATGAGAACCCAACTCACATTTTTGCCGATGCAGGTAACTATACTGTTACCCTAACAGCTACAAATAAGGATAATGTAAGTAAGGAATTTAGTGAGACCATAACTATTACTGATCCTTACCTTGCATTAAGATTGTTGGTAGGTGAGTCCTCTAAGGAATGGAGACTACTGCGTGATGGCGCAGCTATGGGTATTGGCCCAGGCCTTAATGATGAAGGTGAGTATGACTACACTTCATGGTGGTTCCTAGAGAATGACGGAACTCGTCCCTGCGTATTTAATCAAACTTGGACATTCAACCAGAATGGAACTATGACATTTGATCATGGCGGTTTAATGTGGGGCGATGACCATGTATTTGCAGGAACAAGCGTGTTTGGTACTTGCTTCGAGGCAACAGCTGCAAATATGGTTAATAAGGATGGGATTGATGTAAGTGCATGGTTGAGTCCATCTCATACATTTGAATACAATCCAACGTCTGGAACTTTAACATTAAACGGTTTAGGTGCATGGATGGGATTACTTAAAGTTTCTCCAGCTGGTGATATTTCAGTTCCTGGTCAAACTATTACATACAAAGTAAAAATTACCGAAGAAGAAGGCTATGATTTGATGGCTGTTTCGGTAATTGGTGATGGATACTACTGGCAGTTCAACTATGTAAGCTATACAACAGGAACAGAACCTGATGTGGTATCGTTTATGGTAGATTTTAATTATAGCGTTGAAGGCAGAACTGTAACGTTTGAGAATTTATCCAAAGATGCCACTTCCTATAGCTGGGACTTTGGTGATGGAAATACCTCAACTCAGGAGAGTCCAGTTCACACCTATGCAGCTGATGGTAAATATACTGTTGTTTTAACAGGTACTGGAGCTACTGGCACAAAAGAGAAATCAAAGGATGTAATTATTGACACAAACACTCCTACAGAACTTGCTCCAAATCCTACTGAACCAGAGGCAAACGTTATATCTATTTATGGCGAAGCTTACACAAACATTACAGGTGTTAACCTTGATCCTGACTGGGGACAAGCAACTGTAACTGGTGAAATTGACGTTGCCGGAGGAAAAGTTCTAAAGATGGCTGGATTAACTTACCAGGGAATTGATTGGGCTAATAATGCTCAGAACGTTTCAGGCAAGACTAAACTTCATGTAGATATTTGGTGTGCTGCAGTAACGGATGTTAATATATCTGTGATTGGTGGAGGTGAGAATGCTGTTAAAATTACAACTGAAGCAGGTGTTTGGAAGAGTATCGATATTCCCCTTTCATCATATACTGTTCCGAATTTATCAGCTGTTATCCAACTAAAATTTGATGATGCTGGATCTGGCGCAACTCCAACGATCTATGTTGATAACATTTATTTCTATTAATGTTTAGAAGAAAATTTTGTTATAAAAACGTTCTACTTGGATAATGAATATAGGGAGTTCCTGCATTGCAGGACTCTCTATTTTCAACCAACTTGTTTAAATATTTTTTAATAAACCAAAATATTATACCGTGATAGTTAAGCTTATCGGATTATTGCTGATTCTGCAGGGATTAGTTGCTTGTGACAGAGATAATATACTGGACACGTCAAACCCATCGAATCTTATTGTGGATGTGAATATTGCAGATGATGGATCTGGAATAGTAGAGATTATTGCTCAGGCCGACAATGCAACTGAGTATCAACTTTGGGTAGGCGCTGTAAGCGAACCCACAGCTGTTAACACAACTGGTCAGTTTGAGCATGCCTTTACCCGCCCAGGTAACTATCAGGTAGAGATTAGAGCCTACGGAAAATCCGGACGGTACATAAAAGAAACCAGGCAGGTGCCCATTACCATCGGTAATAATGTATCGGTGGGCGAGGGGTACACAACTCCAACCACCTACGAGGGGTATTCTCTTATCTGGAACGATGAGTTTGAGGGAACTGGCGTGAACACAAATAACTGGGTTTTTGAGATCGGAACCGGTAGTGGGGGATGGGGTAACAACGAGTTGCAGTACTACCGCGAGCAAAACGCTTGGGTTGGCGACGATGTTCTTACCATTGAGGCTCGAAATGAAGTATACCAGAACCGAAACTATACATCCGCAAGGATGAAAACTCAACGAAAATTCTCATTTAAATATGGGAGGGTAGATATTCGAGCCTTGCTACCTAAGGGGCAAGGGATATGGCCAGCACTTTGGATGCTGGGCAATAGTATTACATCGGTTGGTTGGCCTGCTTGTGGCGAGATTGACATTATGGAACTGATTGGTGGTGGCCCTGGAAGAGACAACCGGGTACACGGAACGGTCCACTGGGACTATAATGGACACGTATCGGCTGGAAATGGGTATACCCTTTCCTCGGGAACCTTTGCCGATAAGTACCACGTATTCACCATAACCTGGGACGAAACCTTCATCAAGTGGTATGTTAACGACGTTAAGTTCTACGAGATTAACATCACCCCCGAGCACATGAGCGAGTTTCACCAACCCCATTTCTTTATTTTTAACGTTGCTGTTGGCGGAAACTGGCCAGGAGCACCCGATGCAACAACAGTTTTCCCTCAGCAAATGAGGGTCGATTACATCCGCGTTTTTCAAAAGAATTGATAAGGTGTCAAGCTGTTTTGGTAACACTTTTATAAAGTGATTAGGAAAACTACACCTTATTGTTTGTAAACAAACTAACTGTGAATCATATGAAAGTACACTTTCTTAAAACTTTCCTTACTCTCATACTTTTAACCTCTGCATTCCTATTGCATGCGCAAGCACATGCTGTACAGGGTACTGTTAAGGATGCAGAAACAGGGCTGGGCATTCCTGGTGCTACAGTTCTTGAGCAAGGAACACTAAATGGAACCACTACCGATTTCGACGGGAAATTCCTTATCAATGTATCGTCACCCAATGCAACATTGGAATTCTCGTTTGTAGGCTATAGAACCCTTGCTGTCCCCGTAAACAGCCAAAGTATTCTAGAGGTTAGCCTTATGGTTCAGGCCACTCAACTCGACGAGGTGGTTTTAATTGGATATGGCACCCAGAAGAAAAAGGTAGTAACTGGTGCCTTGGCCAGCGTAAGCGGCGAAGATATTAAATCACTACCTGTTCTTAGAGTCGACCAGGCAATGCAGGGATTTACGGCTGGCGTTCAGGTAACAAACCTATCCGGACAACCTGGCGAGGCACCAACGGTACGCGTTAGGGGTGCTGGAACCACTGGCAATGCTGAACCTCTTTACATTGTCGATGGTATGGCTGTTGGTGGTATCGATTACCTTAACCCTGGCGATATTGAATCGATTGATGTGCTTAAGGACGGTGCATCGGCAGCTATTTATGGAGCACGAGCCGCTAATGGCGTTGTGCTGATTACTACCCGTGGAGCAAAGGGTGGTGATATGCAGGTATCCTATTCAGGTTACCAGGGCATTCAGAATGTGGCCAAAACCATCGATATGCTCGATGCAGATCAGTACCGCTTTATGATGAATGAGGGTGCCCGTAACGCAGGGCTAACTCAACCTTTCGATTTGGATGAAATACCCAAACACAATACTAACTGGCAGGAGCATTTATTTACCTCAAATGCTCCCATATTAAGTCATGAACTTTCGGTTTCGGGCGGAACAGAAAAATCTAGCTACTCTTCGTCACTGTCGTACTTCTCGCAGCAGGGAATTATTGGCGGCGATAAATCACAATTCGACCGACTAACAGGTCGTGTTAACTCCCGCCATCAGGTGAACAAAAATTTCCGCTATGGAACTAATATGGCCTATTCGCATATTATCCGTCGGGGAATTGCTAGTAACTCATCGTTTAACAGTGCGTATGGCAGCGCGTTGAACCTCGACCCCTTAACTCCGCTTTACGAAGAAGATGAGAATATTCTAAATACTTATCCTTACTCTTCGGAGCCTGTAGTAAAAAATCCTGCTGGTAAGTTTTATGGAATTTCTACTCTGCTGGGTGCCGAAATTGTTAACCCGCTGGCATTAATCGAAATTCAGAATGCTGAAACGAGGGTAGATAAGGTTGTGGGCAATGCATTTGCCGAACTCGATATTATTGAGGGATTGAAAGCCATTTCAACTTTAGGTATTGACTTAGCATATGTGTTAAACGATTCATATAGACCACTATTTTACTTAAACGGCGCTCAACTCAATGTTGATAAAACCTCTGTTTCCAAAGAGATTAATAGATATCACACCTGGCAGTGGGAGAATACGCTATCGTACACTAAGCAAATTGAGGAGCACAATTTTGCCTTACTGGCAGGAACAACCGCTAGTAAATCGAATTTTGAAAACCTTTATGGCTTCAATGCTAAGGTCCCTATTAACGATCCCAACCACGTGTACCTAAGTATGGCATCCGACACTGCTTGGGTAGCCAATGGTGGCGCAAACCACTCGGCGCTACTTTCTGGCTTTGGCCGTGTTACCTACGATTACAAGAGCCGATACTCATTTACCGGTATATTCCGCCGCGATGGATCTTCAAGATTTGGAGCCAACAAACGCTTTGGTAATTTCATGTCAATGGGGTTATCGTGGGTAGTTAGCGACGAGAGTTTTTTCCCCGACATCGATCAAATTAGCTACTTAAAGCTAAGGACATCGTGGGGTAGCAATGGTAACGAGGCTATTGGCGACTACCAGTTCCTCTCCCTTATGGATAAGAGTAGAGGTTATATATTCGGAGGAGGTCGAATGATAGGAGCCTCGCCTCTATATATCGAGAATGCCGATATTCACTGGGAAGAATCGCAGCAGTTTAACGTGGCAGTCGATTTTGGAGCGTTCAACAATAGGCTCACAACCTCCATCGATTACTACATAAAAACTACCAAAGGTCTTTTAGAGCGAATTCCAATTCCAGCCCACGTAGGTAACGATCCACCCTATGCCAACGTTGGTAGTGTTCAGAATAAAGGAATAGAAATGTCTGTTAACTGGAGACATTTTGTTAGCGGTGTACGCTATTCTGTTGGGGCGCATGCAACCTACAACCAGAATAATATGACCAAAATTGCCAATAGCGAGGGGGTCCTTACAGGAGCATCGTGGTCTGTAGCTGGCCCAATTACAATATCGGAAGTGGGTTATCCCATAGCCAGCTTCTGGGGATTTAAAACCGATGGTATTTTCCAGAATATGGGCGAGGTTTATGCGCACATTGGAAACACAGGAAAAGTTCTTCAACCCAATGCTAAACCCGGCGATGTGCGTTTTGTGGATGCTAATAATGATGGTGTGCTAAATAATAACGACAGAACCATTATTGGTAACCCAACCCCCGACTGGACTTTTGGTATGACAGGATCAGTTGATTATAAGAATTTCGATTTTTCAGTTCTCATAATTGGAACTTACGGAAACGATATATTCAATGGTACACAACGTCGCGATTTGCGGTATACGAATGCACCAGTAACCCTACTCGATAGCTGGAATGGCGAGGGTTCATCTACTACAATCCCAAGGTATACCTGGTCTGACACGAATAACAACAACCGTGTTTCCGATCTATACATTGAGGATGGATCATTCATCAGAGTTAAAAACTTACAGTTAGGTTACAAGTTGCCAAGTCAACTGCTCAAGCGTTTGCGTTCAACTAATGTTAGGTTCTACGTTTCGGCCGAAAATCTATTCACTCTAACTAAATATTCAGGAACCGATCCTGAGATAGGAGCTATGAGCTCATTCGATATAGGAATTGATAGGGGGATTTACCCACAGGCCAGAACCTTTAGGTTAGGTACAACCATGACCTTTTAATTAAAGCCAGCAGATTATGAAGAACTATATTTTCAATACAGCAAAAGCATTACTGGTGGTTCTGCTTTTTACCGGTTGTGAGGATTTTCTCGACCTAAAACCTCTCGACCGCGAAGTTTCTTCCAACTTCTACCAAACCGAGGAGCAGGGGATGCAAGCTCTTGTTGCAATTTACGATGTACTAACCTATCAATCTACTCCTGGCGTTTCGTGGGCACCCATTATCACCATGTCTGATATTCTTTCGGACGATGCCTACGCTGGAGGTTCGGATGCTAACGATGGAATGGATGAAAACGAGTTCAATACGTTTAATATTCCCACATCTAGCAAAATTGCTCACTCTATTTGGATTAAAAATTACATTGGGGTTTACCGTGCAAACCTTTTCCTCGAAGTAATTGATGGAATTAACGCTTCGGATGCATTTAAAAAGAGAACTATTGCTGAGGCAAAGTTTTTGAGGGCCTACTTCTACTTTGAACAGGTTAGGTATTTCGAGAATATCCCTTTGCTTACCGCTACCATTAAAGGCCCCTCGGAGTATAAGCAAACCCAAAATACTCCCAAGGAGGTGTACGACCAAATTGCTTTAGATTTGGTTGAAGCCATCGCCGATTTACCCACATCTGTTGTGCCTGCGGAGGCTGGCCGAATCACTAAGTGGGCTGCGCAGGGATTATTGGGTCGCGTGTACCTTTTCTACAAAGGGGTATACAATGCAGAGTTAGAAGTGGGTAATACCCTTGTTGATCAGGCTTACGTGTTGGCTCAGCTCGAGGATTTGATTCAGAATAGCGGTCACGATCTTTTTGAGGATTACTCCCATAATTTCAAGTTAGTTGGAGAATTTGGGAAGGAATCTGTATTTGAAATCTCTTATGGCGATACTCCTCCATGGTGGGATTGGAATTACGTTAGAGGCGGACATGGAAACCTTTCGGCTCAGATGAACGGGCCTAGGGTTACTGGTTCAACCAAGTGGAATAGGGGGTGGAGTTTTGCCCCTGTAAGTCAAAAACTGGCTACAGATCTCACAGGCGATCCACGATTTCAGTATACCATACTTACTCAGTCTGAACTTGATGGTAAACTAGCAATTGGATATCAACATACAGGTTACTTCTCGAAAAAGTATACTTCCGACGCAGAGCACTGGGGATCCGATGGCCAGTTTGAACTTAATCGTACCTGCAACCATCGTGTTATCCGCTTTTCGGATGTCCTGTTAATGGCCGCTGAGCTGGGTAGCGCTAACGCTCAGGATTACCTCGATAGGGTAAGGGGACGTGTGGGATTAACCAGTGTTCCAGCTACACTCGAGAATATCCTCAGGGAGCGACGGCTCGAACTCTCACTGGAAGGGCTACGATATTACGATGTAATTCGTCGTGGAATGACCTATGCATCTCAGGAGTTAACCCACTCTGTAAGGGGGGCAAACTATATCGGCGATCAGCAAATTTTTTCTGTAACCTTCAACGCTGCAACAAGAGGGTTCTTGCCAATACCGCAAGCGGAGGTTGATCTTTCGGGTGGAGTATTTACACAAAATAATGGGTACAACTAGGGGGTAAACAATCCCTTCTAAGGAAAGCGGTACGATAGAACACAGAAAGTTAGCTACTATTCCAGGTTCGCATTTATCTGCCGCCTTCCTTATTTCTCTAACCAAATAAATACAGCAATGAATAAAATCATACCGGTTTTATTAGTTACTGGTCTTGCTATTACTATCCTGATAATGAAGCCTTGGATAAGACCCGAAGGAATTGACAAGCAGGTTAATGACATTCTGAACAGAATGTCATTAGAGGAGAAGATTGGGCAGCTGGTGCAGAAGAACGTAGGTCATCATGAGCTTGATAATCTAATTCAACAGGGTAGGGTAGGCTCAGTACTAAACGAGGTTAATCCTCATGAAATCTATCGCTTGCAAAAGATAGCAGTAGAGCAAAGCCGATTGGGTATTCCGTTGCTTTTTGGCAGGGATGTTATTCATGGATTTAAAACAATATTTCCCATTCCACTTGGACAAGCTGCCAGCTGGAACGAGTCGCTAGTGGAGCAAGGTGCGCGTGTGGCTGCAACCGAAGCAGCGTCGCAGGGTATCCGTTGGAGTTTTGCTCCAATGATCGATGTTACTCGCGATCCCCGTTGGGGACGAATTGCCGAGGGCTTTGGTGAAGATGCTTACCTAAATGGTGTTTTTGGAGCAGCAGTGGTTAGGGGATTCCAAGGCGAAAGCCTATCGAATCCATCATCCGTTGCTGCTTGCGTAAAGCATTTTGCTGCGTACGGTTGGGCTGAGGGGGGCCGCGATTACAATACTGCCAGTATCTCCAGAAGTGATTTGTTCGACATTGTGCTACCTCCATTCAAGATGTG
Organism: uncultured Rikenellaceae bacterium; assembly: GCA_964490015.1. GTDB lineage: Bacteria > Bacteroidota > Bacteroidia > Bacteroidales > Tenuifilaceae > Perlabentimonas. Next base: position 4,918 of record CAZBBA010000049.1, on the reverse strand, counting down.
TATCGAGGCAGGTGCTGCCAGTATAATGACTGCTTTTAACGAGATCAATGGCATTCCCGCATCGGGACACACCCCATTACTTAACAATTTACTTCGCAAGGAGTGGAAATATGATGGAGTAGTGCTCAGCGATTGGGAATCGATAACCCAGATGCAGGTACATGGCTATACCGCAAATGCTAAGGAATCGGCCGAAAAAGCCATGCTGGCTACAGTGGATATGGAGATGGCCAGCACATCGTACGAGAACTATCTGGAGGAACTTTTAAAAGAACGTCGAATTTCTAAGACTCATATAGATAATGCTGTTCGACGAATTTTAAAGCTAAAATTCAAACTTGGACTCTTCGATAATCCATACGCCCATCTGCAGGAGTTCCCCGAGTTGCTAAACCCAAATCATCTCGAAACTGCTAAGAAATTAGCCCAGGAGAGCGTGGTGTTACTCAAAAACCAGGGAGTACTGCCCATTTCCGATAAAGTAAAACGCATTGCTGTTATTGGCCCCTTGGCCGATGCACCTCACGACCAGCTGGGAACTTGGATTTTCGACGGGAATAAAAACGATGCTATAACCCCGCTAACCTCGCTTCGCGAGCTTGCAAAGCAAAAGAGAATAGAGTTATTCTATCATCGGGCAATGGAGTTAAGCCGTTCCAATGGAATTTTGGATAGGCAAGCCATCCTTCGCGATGTAAAACAAGCCGATTTGGTGCTTCTTTTTCTTGGCGAAGAATCGATATTATCGGGCGAATCGCATTGTTTAGCAAATATAAATTTACAAGGTGCGCAGATGGAGCTGGTTAGACTAGTAGCCACTATGGGGAAACCCATTGTGGCTACTATTATGGCTGGTCGACCTGTAACCTTCGAGCCTATAGAACCTTATCTGGATGCTATACTTTATGCATGGCATCCTGGTACAATGGCTGGCCTCGCTATAGCCGATTTGTTATTTGGTGAGGTTTCACCCTCGGGTAAATTGCCGGTTACTTTTCCACGGCATGTAGGACAAATTCCCATTTACTACAACCACAAGCGCACAGGCAAACCTGCAAGTTTCGATACTTGGGAAAAGTTAAATGATATCCCTGCCGAGGTACCACAACTTTCCATCGGTAACACATCGCACTATCTCGATTACGGCTTTGAGCCCATGTATCCCTTTGGCTACGGATTATCGTATTCAACCTTTCAGATTTCGGATGTTAAAATTGAGAATATCCGACTAAAGGTTGGCGAAACGCTAACTGTGTCGGCTAAACTTAACAATACGGGTAGTTTCGATGCCGCCGAGGTGGTTCAACTCTACACTCAGCAGCTGGTGGGTAGTAGAACTCGTCCTGTGAAGGAGTTAAGGGCTTTCCGTAAAGTTTATCTGGAATCTACTAAATCGACAGAGGTTGTTTTTAGTGTCGATACCAAAACCCTAGGATTCCATAATCCCGAAATGCAATACGTGGTAGAGCCTGGCTTATACCGCCTTTGGGTTGGGAATAGTTCACAGAATGGCACAATGCTCGAATTCGAAATAATAGAACAATAATAATATCAACTTACTAAGATGAACAAGAAAACCTATACCATTTTTATCTCACTAGTTGTAGCACTGGGGGGATTTCTCCTCGGATTCGATAGCGCTGTTATTTCTGGTGCAACGCCCTTTTACCGGGAAACATTTGGCCTGAACTCGGGCTCAATGCTTATTGGCTTTTCGGTTAGCTCACTTATTCTTGGTGCAATATTAGGTAATATTGTAGCAGGTGGCTTAGCCGACCGTTTCGGCCGCAGAAAAATTTTAATGGTAACCGCGCTGCTATTCACAATTAGCGCCGTTTTCACAGCCTTTGCTTTCGACATCGTAAGCTTTATTACAGCAAGGGTTATTGGTGGTTTTGGTGTGGGAATGGCCATTCTAATTGCACCTATGTACATTGCCGAAATTGCACCCCGTAAACTCCGGGGTACGTTGGTAACTTTCAACCAACTCAATATCGTTTTGGGTATCTCTATTGCCTATTTCTCAAACTACTACTTTCAGCAAACCATTGCTGATGCTGATATGAAATGGCGTATAATGCTAGGAGTTGAGGCTGTTCCGGCTTTGCTTTATCTGCTACTGCTCTTCTTTGTTCCGCGTAGCCCAAGATGGCTGATGCAGAAAGGGAAGAGTGATGAGGCTCAGACCGTTTTATTTAGAATTCATGGCGAAGAGCAAGCAAAAATAGAACAAAACGAGATATTTAATAGCCTAAATGATCCATCTCGCAAGGAGAAGGCGCAATGGAAAGATGTTTTTTCGGCAAGGATGAAAACAGTTTTAATAATTGGTTTTGGTATTGCTTTCTTCCAGCAGATTACTGGTATTAATGCCATTTTCTACTATGCCCCCATGATCTTTGAGATGGCAGGCGGTGGTAAGGATGCTGCATTCCTCCAAGCTGCAATTCTAGGTGTTACCAACGTGGTGATGACAGTTGTTGCCATGTTCCTGATAGATAAGTTGGGCCGTAAACCCTTGCTATATATTGGAGCAGCAGGAATCTGTATTTCACTTGCCATAGTAGGTTTTTCGTTTGGTAATGCTACCTACACCATCGATCAACAATCGATGGTATCGCTTACTCAAGAAATTGAGCAGATGGGTATTACCAATCATCATTTAGATAACATTAAGAACCTTGAACAGCTGAAAGGCGTTGCCTTTGGGAACGAGGTAGCATTTTTTACGCAGGTAAAATCGGCGGTTGGGGTCGATACATACAACAGCTTTAAGGAGATTATTTTAAAGCACTCAATTGCGGTTAACCCAGTTCTTATTCTTATTGGGCTAATCATGTTTGTTGCCTCATTTGCCATATCCATGGGGCCGGTTATGTGGGCTCTCCTCTCCGAAATCTTCCCCAATAAGCTGCGCGGACTGGCCATATCCATTATGGGCTTCTGGAACTCCATTGTAAGTTTCTCGGTTGCAACAGTTTTTCCCGCTCAACTTGAGTATATGGGTTCAAGTGCAACGTATTTCATCTACTCGTTCTTTGGTCTGTTAACTCTTCTGTTCGTTTGGCGATTTGTTCCCGAAACCAAGGGTAAGTCGCTGGAGGAGCTAGAGGCTAAACTCATTAAATAATTTCCGCTATGAAAAAACTACAGGTTATGGTTATCGCACTTATGGCGTTGCTCGGTATGTCGTGCAATGGCGATAGTAAATCCAAAAAGGATGTCGACATGGCTGGACCATCTCATGTTGAAATGAAACAGGTTGATGGCAAATATCGACTATTTGTAAACGGCAATGAATTTTTTGTGAAGGGAGCCGGCTGCGAATTTGGCGGCTGCAATGTTGTTGCGCAACATGGTGGAAACTCCATCCGGACTTGGCGGGTAAACAATGGCCGTAAAACGGGCAAGGAAGTGCTCGACGATGCTTGGGAGCATGGCCTTATGGTAATGATGGGCCTTGATGTAGCCAAGGAACGCCATGGGTTCGACTATAACAACGAAACGGCAGTAGCCGAGCAGTTGGAGCGATTAAAGTCCGAGGTTATTGGACTTAAGGATCATCCTGCCCTGCTGGGTTGGGGAATTGGCAATGAGCTTAATCTCCGCCATACCAACAAAAGGGTTTGGAATGCAGTAAACGATATAGCCAAAATGATTAAGAAGGTAGACGGAAATCACGTGGTAACAACCATGCTTGCAGGTATTGGCAAGGATGAGGTTGATTACATCCGCGAGAATTGCCCCGATATCGATTTCTTGTCAATTCAAATGTATGGCGATATTATAAACCTTAAAACCCGGCTTGCCGAAGCGGGCTACGATGGCCCATACCTGGTAACCGAGTGGGGCGCCACAGGTCACTGGGAGATGCCATCAACCCAATGGGGCTCGCCTATTGAGCAAACATCAACCGAAAAGGCAGATGCTATTAAACTGCGCTACGAGAAAGTGATTGTTGGAGATGATGCAAACTGCATGGGATCGTACGTTTTTCTATGGGGACAAAAGCAGGAGCGCACCCCAACATGGTATGGTTTATTCACCGAAATAGGCGAGAAAACTGAAGCCATTAACGTAATGGAGTATCTGTGGACTGGTAAATGGCCCGAGAATATGGCGCCTAAGGTAAAAAATGCTATTATCACAGGAAAAGGTGGCCGTTTCGATAATGTTAAGCTTACTGCAAATGGGCTCTATACCGCTCAGGTGGAGATAGAGCACTCAACCGAGGCCAATCTTAATGTGCGTGCCGAGATTATGCCCGAACCCGTTGAACTTAGCGATGGAGGCGATTTTGAACAACGCCCAACTACCATCGAGGGATTAATCGTTTCGGCCACTACCTCCGAGGTAGTTTTCAATGCTCCAGCGCAGAAAGGTGCATACCGTTTGTTTATTTATGTGGCCGATGATAACATGAATGTGGGTACAATTAACATTCCTTTCCTAATTGAATAGATAATATTTTACAAGAAAGTACCTTTAATATGAATTGATGATTGTTATTGATTCATTAAATTCTTTACCCACTAAACTACTGGCATCGCCTCCATATGGAGTGCGAGCCAGTGTTTAGTTTTCTGAAGTCTAATAGTTTTTTTGTACGATTTTATTAAAAAACAGATTCTAGGGGGTCAGGTAACAATTAGTGTTGCATAAGTTATCGAATAAACTCACTAGAATATTCAGACTTTTGCAACGGTTCAAAACAGGGTTACTGAGCTAGGGTTTCAATTAGTTTTTCCAACATCATTGTTTGCATCTATAAAAAACAGCCTTATGAAACACCCATGTAAGGTAGCTTGCACAAACACCGATGAACAAACTTTGGGTGTTCCATCCGCTCGATAAGGTTCGCTTAAAGGAAAACAGTAACGTGTTTTATATTAACGATATAAATATTTTGTACGGATGA
>CAZBBA010000048.1:0-29214 GCA_964490015.1 uncultured Rikenellaceae bacterium | reverse complement strand
GCCGTCTGGTAATGGGATCGACTCCCCCGGTAGGTTCATCGAGAAAAACAATTTTTGGTTCATGTAGTATTGCCACAGAAAAGGCCAGTTTTTGCTTCAAACCAAGTGGCAAATCGGCAATCAACCTGTTAGCGTACTCCTCAAACTGTAGTCTTCTTAACAGATCATTAGTTCTTTGTTTTATTAGCTTGCTACTCAAACCATAAATTCCACCATAAAGGGTAATGTTCTCTTTAACAGTAAGATCAAGGTATAAGGAGAACTTCTGGCACATATACCCTATATTCCTTTTAATCTGCTCGCTCTGTTTTTTAGAATCGAAGCCGGCTACAATCACTTCGCCCGATGTTGGTTCCGACAAACCCGAGAGAATTCTTAAGGCTGTGGTCTTTCCTGCTCCATTCGCACCCAAGAAACCAAAGATTTCTCCTTCATATACCTCAAAGTTCAGGTTATCGTTGGCAACGAAGTGACCAAACTTCTTCACCAAATTCTTTACCGATATTACAGGTTTACGTGTCATAAATACCCTAATCATTCAATCAATCAACCAATCAACCAATCAACCAATCAACCAATCAACCAATCAACCAATCAATAAAACTATGATACCAAATCTGTTACGCAAAAATATTTTAAACCTTAAGCCCTACTCTTCGGCCAGGGACGAATTTGAGGGCAACGCCTCCATTTGGCTCGATGCTAATGAGAGTCCTACTGCCCTACCCGATTTGCCAACAGGCATTAATCGTTACCCAGCATCGCAGCTAAAGGATTTGAAAGCGAAAATTGCAGAAATAAAAGGTGTTAACACATCGCAAGTATTTATTGGAAATGGCAGCGACGAGGCAGTAGATTTGCTTATGCGATGCTTTTGCCAACCAGGAGTTGACAAAATACTTGTATTCCCCCCAACCTACGGGATGTATGGCGTTTGCGCAGCGGTTAATGATATTCCGGTAATAGAATCGATGCTCGATAGCGACTTCAATATAAACATAAAAGATTTTGAGGAAAAGAATGCGCAAAAGCCCAAGATAACGTTTATCTGCAATCCAAATAACCCAACAGCAAACACGCAGAATGCTGAAACAGTAAGGCAAATTATAGAGAAATCGGCAGGCATTGTGGTGGTTGATGAGGCTTACATAGATTTTTGCCCTGAGATATCGGTAATTAACTGGATAAATCAGTATCCAAACCTTGTTGTACTGCAAACGCTATCGAAAGCGTGGGGATTGGCGGCTGCACGGGTTGGACTGGCATTTGCATCGCCCCAAATAATTGGCGTAATGAATAGGGTTAAGTTCCCTTATAACGTGGGCAAACCATCCGTCGACATTGCCCTTAAAACCTTACAGCAAGGTGATGAAATGGTTAAACGAACCAAGGAGCTGGTTAGCAACAAAAACTGGCTTGCCAGCGAGCTAAATAGTTTGCCAATGGTACAAAAGGTTTACCCATCGGATGCTAACTTTTTGCTCGCAAAGTTCGATAACGCAAGGCAGGTATACGAACAATTGGCCGGCAATGGCATAGTGGTCCGCGACCGAAGTACGCAGCCGGGATGCGAGGGGTGCTTACGGATTACGGTTGGAACTAGGGAGGAAGTTGAAAAACTAATTGATACTTTAAAACAAGTTTAAAACTTCCGTCATTGCAATCCCGGCTTTTTTTTGTAGGGAGAAGCAATCTTACCAAAACTGATTGCTTCACTTCGCTCGCAATGACGACAGAAATTAATTATAAATGAAAAAATTACTTATTATCGACCGCGACGGAACGCTGATAAAGGAACCGGCCGACTACCAAATTGACTCGTTTGAAAAATTAGAGTTTATGCCGGGAGTAATCCGTTGGTTGGGTAAAATTGCACGTGAAACCGACTATCAGCTGGTTATGGCCTCCAATCAGGATGGCCTTGGTACCGATTCGTTTCCCGAGGAAACGTTCTGGGGCCCTCATAATTTTCTGCTTAAAGCGCTTAAGGGCGAAGGGGTAGTCTTTGATGAGATCCTTATTGACCGATCGTTCGAGGAGGAAAACTCCCCCAACCGTAAACCTCGAACGGGAATGTTCAGTAAGTATTTAAAGGGTGACTATAATCTTGACGAATCATTTGTTATTGGCGATAGGCTTACCGATGTTCAGCTGGCCAAAAATATGGGAGCAAAATCAGTTTTAATTACTAATGAACCAAATATTGAAGCCAATTTCTGTGTGAATAGCTGGGAGGAGATTTTCAAGATTGTAAAAAACCAAAGAGTTGCCACAATTACCCGAAAAACCAACGAAACGGGTATAATCACAGCCGTAAACCTAGATGGCGATGTAGATGGAATAATTAGTACTGGCGTGGGTTTCCTCGATCATATGCTGGAGCAAATTGCCCGCCACGCGGGCATAGGACTCTCAGTTCAGTGTAACGGTGATTTGAACGTGGACGAGCACCACTCGGTGGAGGACATTGCAATTACCATTGGCGAAGCCATTAAACAAGCGCTAGGCAGTAAGGCTGGTATTGGGCGTTATGGCTTTGCCCTGCCCATGGACGATTGCGAAGCAAAAGTGTTGCTCGATTTGGGTGGTCGTCCATACTTTAAGTGGAAAACTAGGTTTGAGCGTGAGAAAATTGGGGATATGGCCACGGAGCTTCTCCCCCACTTTTTCCAATCTTTATCTTACAGCTTGTCGGCTAATATCCATATTAAGGCGAAGGGTAAAAACGAGCATCACAAGGCTGAAGCCATATTTAAAGCCTTTGCAAGGGCGCTAAGACAAGCGGTACGAGTTGAAGGCTATGATTTACCCAGCACAAAGGGAAGTTTATGAGGAAAAAAGAGTAAACACAGATACGCAGAGACACAGAGACACAGAGAAAATTCTAAAATATATAATAGAAAAACTCTGTGCCTCCGTGTCTCTGTGTTAAAGAAATCAAACATCTATGAAAATTGCAATTCTATCATACGGAGCAGGGAATGTGGCCTCGGTGCAGTACGCCCTCGACCGACTTGGGATTGAATCGTTTATCTCAGGTGATCCCAAGGAACTTAACATGGCCGATAAGCTTATCTTCCCGGGTGTGGGTCACGCCTCACATGCCATGCAAAGTCTAGCCCAAAGGGGACTCGACAAGTTTTTAAAAGACTTCGATCGACCTTTACTAGGCATTTGTTTGGGCATGCAGCTTATGGGGCGATACTCCGAGGAGGGTTCAACCGCAGGACTAGGCCTTATGGACTTTGATGTAAAGCTTTTCCGTATCGACCAAAAAGTACCGCATATGGGCTGGAACAGCGTGGAGATAAATGATAATCTTCTATTTAAGGGCATTCCCAATGGTTCGCATTTCTACTTTGTTCACAGCTACTTCGCCGAGATTTGTCCCGAAACTACAGTCTCATGTAACTATTCAATTCCTTTTACGGCTGCTGTTCAAAATGGCAATCGTTATGGAGTGCAGTTTCACCCCGAGATTAGCGGCGAGATGGGCAACGAACTGCTCGAAAACTTTATTAATCTATGTTTTTAATTCAGAGTATATCTAAAATATCAAACACAGAGACACAGAGTTTTGCTAGACAAAATTTTTAATAATTAAATTCTTTAAAAAGTATATCTCTGTGCCTCTGTGCCTCTGTGTTTAAGCGTTAAAAACTTTCTCATAACATGAAACTTATCCCAGCAATAGATCTAATCGATGGTAAGTGCGTTCGCCTATACAAGGGCGATTTTAGCCAATCGAAAGTATACAACCCTAATCCTGTTGACCAAGCAAAAGCCTTTGAGGATGCGGGAATTGAGTACTTGCATTTGGTCGACCTGTCGGGCGCGAAAGCCGGCGAACCAAAGCACCTAAAGGTGCTTGAGAGCATTTGCAAAGCAACAAACTTAAACGTTGATTTTGGAGGCGGTTTACGCACGGAACAGAATCTGAAAGATTGCTTCAATGGGGGTGCGAATCAGGTCAATATTGGTACCATTCTAATTCGAACACCAGAGTTAGCGTCGGTTTGGATTTCAAGATTTGGTACTAACAAGCTGATCGCATCTGTAGATGTTTTGAATGGAATGGTCAAAGTTGCTGGATGGCAGGAGGAATCGAAACTACAAATTGAAGATGTAATTTCACGAATACAAAACGATGGGTTCATCTACTTCACCGTAACCGATATTGATAAAGATGGCACACTGGGTGAGCCAAATTTTCAGCTTTACAAGCAATTACTTGCAAAGTTTCCGAATATTAAACTGAATGCAAGCGGCGGAGTATCAGCAAACGATCATCTTATGCAATTAGATGAGATTGGTTGCGATGGCGCAATTGTGGGGAAGGCAATTTATGAAGGGAGGATACAATTGATTGATTGATTGTGATTTATGGGTTGCGAACTGCAGGTTAATTGCTCAGTGTTTAACGTTAGAACTTTGCTTTCGCACTATGCCATCCAATCATCCAATCCCTGTAATGTCTCTTAACATCTACATTTTACATTCATCATTTTATATTTTACATTTTTTAGTAATGTTAACAAAACGAATAATTCCTTGCCTCGACATAAAGAATGGCAGAACGGTAAAAGGAGTAAATTTTCAGGATCTTCACGATGCTGGCGATCCGGTGGAATTGGCAGGTTTTTACTCGGCTCAGGGAGCCGATGAGCTTACGTTGCTCGATATTACCGCCACTCTCGAAGGACGCGAAACCTTTGTAAAAGTAGTTACCGATGTGGCAAAAACTATCAATATTCCATTTACTGTTGGCGGTGGTATTAGCACATCAAAACAGGTCGAAAAACTACTTACGGCTGGTGCCGATAAGGTTTCGGTTAACACATCGGCAATTAAAAATCCAAGGTTAATAGGTGAACTTGCCGAGCAATTCGGTTCGCAATGCGTGGTGGTGGCCATCGACACAAAGTTAACGACAAAGGGATGGGAAGTGGTTAGCCACGCGGGCACTAAAGCTACAGGAATAATGGCTGTTAGCTGGGCTAAAACCTGCGAGATGCTTGGGGCTGGTGAAATTCTGCTCACCTCATTCACCTCCGATGGAACCCGCCAGGGATTTGCCTTAGATATTACCAGTCAGGTATCAAAAGCCATATCAATTCCAGTGGTAGCCTCGGGCGGAGCAGGTAACACCCAGCACTTTGTCGATGTTTTTTCAGTTGGCAAAGCCGATGCCGCCCTGGCAGCAGGGATCTTTCACTACGGAATACTTGGTATTTATGATATTAAAAGGGAGTTGCAAGCAAATGGAATAAATGTAAGGCTATAAACCTTTTGGTTTGCTGGATTGTTGTTTAATTATCAAATTCAGCACTTGTGACAATAGGTGAAGGCAAATCTGTAATCCTTTTCGATGGCGTGTGCAACCTCTGTAATGCCACCGTACAATTTATTATCAAAAGGGATAACCATGATTCCTTTCGTTTTGCCGCCTTAAAAAGCCAATTTGCACTGCAAGTTTTAGCCAATTTCAGTAATCAGCGTACTTATGACTCGGTACTGCTATTTGAAAATGGCAAGCTCTACTCCGAATCCGATGCTGCACTTCGAATCACGCGTAAGCTAAAGGGTCTTTGGCCACTGCTGTTTATCTTAATAGTAGTCCCCTCTCCTATTCGCAATGGTGTTTACAGGCTAATTGCCAGAAATCGTTATAAATGGTTTGGCCGACAACCGAAATGTATGATTCCCAGTGGTGGACTACCGCAAAAGTTTCTTCACTAAATCGCACATCTTTATACTGATATAATCAGCATAAAGAAAAAGAGACATATTGGCGAACAAACAGGTGTTTAACTCTGTTTTAGTAGATATTTAGCTGATTTTAACGCTATATCATATGATAAAAATTGCAACCACAGCCGCCATAATGTTATTCGCATTAATATCTGCTTATCCTCAGGAGGGACAAAACCTTACACCCGACTACGTAAATGGTGTGTTCTACTATAAAAGGCTCGATTACATGCGCCATAGCTACGACAAGGCCCGCATGCTCCATCGCGAGGGCTATGGTGGAATGCTGGGAGGAATTTTTAGCGTAATGTATGATTTTAATTGGGGCATTGACACCGACCGCTTGCAGGGTCGACCCATGATGCTTGGTTTTGCGCTTGGCGATGGAAAGCAAAAAAAATGGGGTGTTCATTTCCTCGGCTATGGCACAGGTAACGCCTCAAATCGTGACTTATCCAAAGAGTTTAAGGCGATTATTGCCCCTGATAGGTATAGGGCCTACACCATTGGCGCATCCTACGATCTTGGCTTTGTTTCCCTTACCGCCGACGCTACGCTGGCCAATGGTATGCCCAGTATCTACGGGCGAGTTTTTGTACCTATCCTAAAAACGCATATTGGCGTTGGCACTAGCCAGTTTGATGAGATTATCGATCCTGTTGATAACCAGAAAAAGATAATAAAATCGAATGCACTTAATATCGATAATTTGAGCTTTGCCACATCGCTTATCCCCTACTTCAACGTGGGACTAAAAATATTCCGAATTTCTCAAATTCGTTACGCACCAAATATTTACCTGTCGGCTCATCAATTTGTTAAAAGCGAGAAATGGGACCGGATGAAGTGGGATGCCGACCTGTTTTTCGAAACCCGAACCGGTAAAGTAAAGGAATTGAAGAGCCTCGAGGATTACGACATACGATTCACCTTGTACAGAATGGGAAACTCCATGGGGGGCTCCAGCTCCGATAATCCCATCGATTTGCGGTACACTGCATTTGTGGGGGTAAGCTACAAGTCGGAGGTCGATTTGTATTCAAAAACCCTTACCGAGAGTGGGATGGTTTACAATGGTCAGAATGGACTTGGATTCGAGGCTGGTGTTGGAATCCGTGTTCTGGGCTTCAAAAGGCTAGGATTCGAGGAGGACACCTACGTTCGCTTATCTTATTACTACAACTACAGCGGATACTATGAGCGTTTCCCCGGCATGGAGCAAGGCGTTAAGTTTAAGGTTATTCTTTAAGAACCTATCGTGTTATACAAGACCAAAAACAGCTATGAAAAGAATTTTACTTCCAATTATTTTATCAACCATACTTTTGGCTGGTTGCTCAAAGGACCAATCGGAGAATATACTCGGTTTATGGGATATTGAGATGATTGTCATTGTTCAGGAAAGCCTCGATAAGCCTCCCATAACCCTGTACACTTTAATTTTTGATGACCTCGGGAAGATATTTTTCAAATCCAACGGGACGGGTGCCCTACAGATTGATGACAGTTATCCGGGTTTTGATGTGCATCCCATAGGAGCTAGTGAGTTTAGCTGGTCTATCGAAAATGAGTCTTTCACTTTCAACGGCAATACAAGCATTATCAATAAGAATGAGTGGAACAGAATTGAGTTTGAACGACTAGTAAACCAAGGAACTTACAGCAATAGAATTACATATAAGCTAAAGCGTTAAGCATAAACTCGTTAAGTCACTGTAAAAAACGCAGGGGAAATAGTAGATTTCCCCTGCGTTTTTTACGTGATTAAATGCCACTGTCCAAAATGAGGTTTTCCTCATCCATTTCTGAAAAAAACATCCAGCTTGTTTGGAGATACTCACCTTACATTTGCACCCTCATAATAGGTGTAACTAATTAATTTTTTAAATTCAATGGAAGCAATTACTATTCAGTCTGTTATTCTTGCAGGTCCTGTAAGTTTTACATTAATGTACTTTATATTACGGTTTCTTTTCAAAAATTCAATTTTATTTAAAATTGGATTTGCCATGGGTTCGGTTATCGTGTTGGTTGCGTTTATAACTGGCATACAATCTAAACTAGGCCCCTGGCATAATCTGTGGGCTTTCCCCCTTAATTTATCACTAGCGGTAGCTGCTTTTTCATATACAACCAGAACCTTAAAAAGACCTTTAAATGAGTTGATTCAACGAATAGATTCGCTAAGTGAAGGTAACCTTAGTATCAAAATCGAGGCCTCTATTTTAGACAAGAATGATGAGCTGGGGCAACTGGCTAATTCAACCATTAAACTCTCAGAAAAACTTAGGAGTGTAGTTGAAAATATTTCCTCCAGCGCCAACCAGTTGGCATCGGCCAGCGAGCAGCTTAACGAAAGCGCACAGGAACTCTCCACCGGTGCTAACCAGCAGGCATCCTCAATAGAGGAGGTGTCATCATCAATGGAGGAGATGACCTCGAATATTGATCAAAATAATGATAATGCCCAGGAGACTACCAAATTGGCCACACAAACACATCAAAAGATTGCCCGGGTTGATGAAGCTTCGCAGAAGAGCGTGAAGGCGGTTAGGCAGATTGCCGATAAAATTTCCATAATTACCGATATTGCTTTCCAGACGAACTTGTTAGCGCTAAATGCTGCTGTTGAGGCTGCCCGTGCTGGTGAGCAGGGTCGTGGGTTTGCGGTGGTTGCCGCCGAGGTACGAAAGTTGGCAGAGCGGAGCCGCGTTGCCGCCGACGAAATTAATCAGATATCGAAATCGAGCTTACAGATTACCGAGGAATCGGGGAAACTTCTCCAGGAAATAATTCCAGATATCAACAAAACCGCAAAGCTAATTGAGGAAATTGCCGCTGCCAGCACCGAGCAACACCATGGTTCTGAACAGATCAACTCGGCTCTTCAACAGCTCAATAGCATTACACAGCAGAATGCTTCGGCTAGCGAGGAACTAGCTTCCAGCGCAGAAGAACTTAATGCCCAATCGGAACTGCTGATAGACTCCATTTCGTTCTTTCACCTCGACTCTAAAACGTACCGTAGACGTTAGTCGATTTAAACCTGAGGTTTCGTAGTAGTTTAATCACATCAATCTAGTGTAATATCTTAATAAACAGTAAAAAAATATCGATGACACTTAGAAGTTACAAAGTTTTAATTGCAGACGACAACAAAACATTTGCGGAGACCCTCTCCCTGCTTGTTCGCAGCACATTAGGGAGTAGGTTAAGCGAGATGGGAATAGCTACCAATGGCAAAGAGGCTGTGGAGAAGGCAATAAACGATCGGTACGACATAATCTTTATGGACGTTCACATGCCCGAAATGGATGGAATTGAGGCAACCCGTATAATAAACCGAATACTTTACCGTGACACGCGCATTGTTGCAGTATCGTTTGAGAAAGATTTTAATACCATAACCCGTATGATTACTGCGGGTGCCGAGAACTACCTCCACAAGGATACGCTAACAATAGAATCGCTTGAACAAATTTTTGGAATTAACCCCTTACAGGTTAACTAGGTTATTTTTTATGGCGTAAACGGCCAATGCCGTGGAGTTTGGCGAGTTGGTTTTAACCAGCAACTCGGCTCTGTACTTTTCAATGGTGCTTACGCTTAAAAATAAGGCGCTGGCTATCTCGGCAGTGGATAGGCCCCTACATATTAAATTCAGCACATCTTTTTCTCTTTTTGATAGGTCAATTGCTGGTTCCGACCGTTTCGATTTTATAAGTTTAAGCAGCAGCTCCTGCGAAAAATATGGACGGCCATCGAACACCGATTCGATGGCCTTTTCTAACTCATCGTAGTTCGATTCCTTTAGCAGGAAACCATCCACTCCCAGCTGCACAATAGAGTCGTAGTACTCAATGTCGTCGTGCATGGAGAGAATAATAATTTTAACATTGGGACAGAGAGACAGCGCCCTACGCGAAGCCTCAATGCCATTCATGCGGGGCATGTTTATATCCATTAGGATAAGATCTATGTTACACCCACTCAGCATTGGAATCAGCTCCTCCCCGTTCGACGCTTCACCCACTAGGGCAACATTGCCCATCTCTCTAAGTAGAGCTTTTATGCCATCGCGCAGAATACGATGGTCGTCCACAATAATTGTTCTAATTATCATTGTATTATATCTTACATTCTAAGTTTCATTTCAAAATTCACTCCCTTTCCCGGTTTACTCTCAAAAACGTACTCGGCTTTTAGGGTTTTAAGCCTGTTAATTATGTTAAGTAGCCCGAGGCCAGTGTTACCATCCTCTAATTTCTGCTCCATATCGAAACCTACCCCGTTGTCGCGGTAGTTAAAAAGAAGAATATCGCCATTAATATGCAAATTTACCCAAACCGATTCTGCCTGCGCATACTTTAGCGTATTGTTGAAAAGTTCCTTGAAAATTCGGAAGCACATTACCTCAATTACCCTAGAAATTCTTTTCGAACCCAAATTATGAGAGAAATGGATTTCCAAAAAATCCTGCCCTTTTTCCAAAAACATGTCTATAGCCTTAACCAAGCCGTATGTAATGATGTTTTGTGGACTAATGTTGGTCGATATTTCCCGCACACCTTTAATGGTTTCCTTAATTATGCCCTGCATACTAGCAATAATCTGCTGCTTGCTGTTTGTTTGTTCTCGTCCTAAAAGTGAAAGGTACATATTGAGGCTTGAGAGCAAAGGGCCAATATCATCGTGAAGATTTGCAGCAAGGGTTAATCGCTCCCGTTCCTCGGTTTCGATTACGGCCATAAGTTTCTCCTTTTCAAATTGCTTTCGTTCCGAAATATCGTGTAAAATGATTTGGAAGACAGGTTTTAACTTGTTATAAACCATACCAATGCTCATTATGGAGTCAACTGAGCGACCATCGGCTCTTTTAAATTCCCATTCCACCTTCTTAATAATACCGTTTTGTGCATCATTAAGAAGCATATTTAATTTGTTGGTACAATCCTGATAGTCTTCACCCCTACAGGTAATATCAGACAATTCTAATCCAACCAGGTCGTCTCTTCTTATTCCAAAAAAGAGCAAACAACTATTATTAACTTCAACAATAGTAGTGCCTGCTATAAGTAAGATTGCATCGTTGGCATTCATGAAAAGCATCCTAAACCGCTCTTCGCTCTCAGTAAGGATGCGTTCCATTTCTTTCCGTGGGTTGATATCAGAGTGAGTTCCCACTATTCGTTGAGGTTTACCAATACTATTAAATGAAACGATTCGGCCACGGGTAAGTACCCATTGAGTTCCACCCTGCTTCGTTTTTAAACGGTACTCAATATTTATATCTGATGTTGAACCACTTATAATTGAATTAACGGCATTATTTACCATTTCCAAATCATTTTCATATACAAATCTCAGCCAGTTCTCTATGCTGAGAATAAAAGATTCATCGATATTGGGAAAAACTTTAGTGAAATTTTCACTTCTATAACTGTTCACGCCGAGAAGATCTATATCCCAAACCACCTCGTTTACACTAACAAGAGCAAGGTTAAAGCGATCTTCATTTACAACTAAGTCTTTATAAATTTTTTCAAAATCATTATACACAAGTCCAAGTGTAAAAACTATTATTGATGAATAAACAATAAAAAAGACTCCCCGCAAAATCCACTGCGATGACGATTGTGTTAGGGTATTAAAATCCCATTGATAAGTAATCCATTGATAATGTACGCCTAATGTGAAACCTAAAATAACTAATACAGATATTCCCATAAGACCTAATCCATATCGAATTCCAAAAAGAGTAGTTGTTAGTACGATGGTGAAAAAAAGTATTAATAAACCTAACCCCCACAGCCCCCAAGTGTAAAGAGAGAAAAAACCCAAAAGAAAAACATAGCCTAAAAGAAAAGCCATCCTTTTCCTGTAGTTTGTCTTACTACGAGTAAGATATGCTATTGTAAGGATTATAGTTATAATGACATCTACAATAAATTGTGTTTCATTACCCATTGTAATAATCCTATATCCTGATACTACTGATGCCGGAATAGAAAAAATCAACCCCATCAGTAGAAGTTTATCGGCTATACGATTACGAATCTTATCAAAATTAGAATACCGTAACATTTATGTTGATATTATTTTTTGGATGAATAAATCTACAAAAACTAAACGATAAGTTCTTTGTAAAACTTTTGTTTAACAAACATTTTCTTACTATGGCTGTTTATAAATATAAAAACGACATGGCATTCACACTACAACTGGGGCAGAAAGCCCCATATTTCAGCTTACCAGCAACCGATGGTAAAACCTATAAACTATCGGATTTCAATGAGAATACGCTCGTTATATTCTTCACCTGCAATCACTGTCCCTACGTAATTGGATCGGATGAGGTAACTCGTAAAACCGTGGAAAAATACGCCCTGCAGGGCGTTAGGTTTGTTGGCATAAACTCCAATAGCAAGAACACTTACGAGGAGGATAGTTTTCCCAATATGGTGAAACGCATGGAAGAGCACAAGTTTCCCTGGCTATACCTCCACGACGAGACGCAAGAGGTAGCCCTTGACTATGGGGCATTGCGAACTCCCCATTTTTATGTGTTCGATAAAGAGCGTAAACTAATTTACACCGGAAGGGCAGTGGATAATCCAAAGGACTCAACCAAAATTTCTGTAAATGATTTGGAGAATGCCCTTGAGGAGCATTTGGCTGGGAAAAATATTACCACCAAGGTTACAAACCCCATTGGCTGCAACGTGAAGTGGGATGGCCAGGATAAGCACTGGATGCCCGGCGATGCTTGTGATTTGGTGTAGAGATATTCCAAAAAAAAGCCCGTCAATAGCAATGACGGGTTTTTTGATTTTTTTCGAAAAATCTACAATTTCAGCATCGATTCGAGGTTGTTGAATCGGTTGGAGTAGTCGTCCATGGCGCGCTTAATTACATCCTGCGCCTCCTCAATCCCGTAAACATGGGTAATCTCGCAGTGTCTCTTCTCGCCAGGCAAATCCTTATAGGTTAAAAAGTAGTGCTTTAGCCTATCAATAATTAGCGCTGGGCAATCGCATATATCCTTGTACTCACCGTAAACGGCATCGTTGTTCAACACGGCAATTATCTTGTCGTCCGCCTCGTTGTTGTCAATTAGCCTAATACCCCCAATGGGTTTGGCGTGCACAATAATATCGCCATGGGTTATCTCCTTCTCTGTAAGAATGCAGATGTCCAGGGGATCTCCGTCGCCTTTCACATCCTCAATGCCAGTCCGCTCCTTTGCCAAGTCCGAAACCTGATCGCCACAAAAGGTTTGTGGCAAAAAACCGTACAGCGCAGGAACAACATTGGAGTACTTCTGCGGCCTATCAAGTCGTAAGTAACCCGAAACTTTATCGACCTCGTACTTAACCGTATCGGTGGGTACCATCTCAATAAAACAGGTTACCACTTCGGGGGCATCGTCACCCAAATCAATCCCATGCCAAGGATGCGATTTGTATCTTAATCCCATTAGCTTACCAACTATAGGATCCATCAATCGATTCTTCTTCATTCTCGTTCTTCTTATTTCCTTCGAAAAATTTTGCAAAGGAAGAAGTTTTATGACGATTATTCAAAGGATAGAAGAAATTATTACGATTTTATTCAACCTACGATTGCAGTTAGACTAACTCCTTTCGTTTAAGGCATACCATCGCACCTTCCGCGAAATGAACATAACCGCCGAAAGGATTATAAAAAGGCCAACGCTCCCCATCAGCAGAGCGAAGTCTTGCATCTGTAAAAGCACATACAGGAATCCGTATAGGGCTATAAGTAAGCCGGCTATGGTTGCTGTTAGCTTAATATTGCTAAACATGCTATGCGAGTAGCTAGCAATCATTGTTGCAATAGCCAAGCTAGCCACAAGATATGCCCACCCAAAGCCTAAATGTTCCGATAGCGATAGCAGTAAAAGGTAGAAAAGAGTTAACCCAAAACCTATCAAAATATACTGAATGGGATGAACTCTGATTCGATATAAAATCTCCACAAAGAAGAAGGTGATAAAGGTTAAAACAAAGAAAAGAATGGCGTATTTCATAGATCTCTCCGTAATCTGATAGGTTTCAACTGGCAGGATTAAGCTTACCCCAAATGCCGAATTCCCAAGGTTTACCTCCCTGTCGTACCATTTCTGGGGATAGTTCCGGTTCAATTCCAACACCTTCCAAGTGGCGCTAAATCCCTTGTCCGTGACCTCCCTTGAAGTGGGCAGGAAAGCTCCCTCGAAACTGGGGTTATTCCACGACGATTGGAGTGTAACTAATGTCTCTCTCCCAACGGGTACAAAACTTAAACCCTTTGAACCATTTAAGTCAAGTCCTACCGAGAAGGAGTATTTTTCAGAAGGCGATGATGAAATGGCATTACTTACAGTTATTCCTGATTTGAAAAGTTTTTCATCAACAACTCCGGGTTCACACACCATGCCTTCGCCATTCCATGTAAAATTTATGGCTTGCGAAATACCCCGTAAATCGGATATTCCCATGCTAACAAATGCACCTTTCCAATCGATTTCAATATTTGAAGTACCTATATCGATGACTGGCCGAGCAAAGTGACCCTCAATTTTGATATTAGACTGATAAATTGCTACCTGAAAAATCCCTCTGTATCTTACTTCTGGAATTATATCACCCTCAATTTTAATATCTTCTGGTAAAAAATTGGCAAATCGTTTTACCTTATTAATCCTTTTGTTCTCTTTATTTAAGTCGAAGGTATAATATGGTACTGTTAGAATTGGCCCAGTAATTCTTTGCTCATATCCCCATTTCGAACTGATATCTGTTGTAGCTTCAAGTTGTCGGGCTCTTCGTTCCATTACCAGCGATTGGATCATCGACATTGGTATTAGCAGCAGAAGTGTTAATAATCCGATAGCGCCAACCTTAATAATTGTGGCATTTTTCTCAACTAACGATTCAGTTTTTTGTTGCATAGCATTAGTTTTTTGATGTTAAACATAATATTAATTTAAAAGAACTTTGACATACAAAGTATGTAGATAAAAAAATTTACTTTCCGGCCTTAATCAAATTCTCAAGGGCAAGTAGATGTGCTTCAAACGCCTTACGCCCTTCAAGAGTAACTCTATAACTTGTATTGGGTTTATTACCTACAAACTGTTTCTTAACCTCTATATATTCAACCGATTCTAAAGATTTAATATGGCTAGCTAAATTTCCATCAGTTACCTCGAGTAACTCCTTAAGGGTGCTGAAATCAACCCAATCGTTTACCATAAGGACGGACATTAACCCGAGCCTTACTCTACTTTCGAAATGCTTATTTATGCTAGCTATCAGCTCTTTCATACTTGAAATACATTGCTAAACCGTACACTATATGAAGAACACCAAACCCAAAAGCCCAAAATAACAGACTATAGCCAACGATAAATGCTGATAGTAGGCCTAATATTACCTCAAAGATTCCAAGGTAACGAACATCGCGGATGGTATACTTGCTTGCATTAATTAAAGCTAAACCATAGAAAACCAAAGTTGCGGGTGCAATAAGATAAACTACTCCATGATATAAAAGCACCACACAGAAAAGGCCTCCGGCTACTAGGGGAATAAACAGATTAATAAGCATCCGCTTTGCAGTATTATTCCAATACGACAGTCCTTTTCGACGTGCATTTCGTGTTGTGAAAAACACACCAAAAAACAAAGCAGATACCAGAACCGATATTCCAACTACTAAAAGGAATAATATGAAGTCGGATAACTCTGAACCTTGTAAAAGATTTCCAGAATTATATACTCCTCCCTTATAATAACGACCAAAAAAGAAATCGTGCTTGTAAACATAAACCAGAAAAGCACCAATAAGCGCAGATAATCCGGCAAAAATACCCGACAATCCGCTTAGTGAAAGGAATTGCGATGATCGCTCCATGATCGACCGAATCTCCTTTAGGCTGTCCAAATACTCGTTCTGATTGCTCATCTATTTCACAGTTAATAGTTCTTTGTAATGCAAAGTAACTGAATCAAAATGATATTTGCAACACCTTATAAGAAATTAATGAAATATATTTGCTAGGAATAATCAACAAAAAAGTTTCTCTATGAAAACTGTAGCTCAGGTAATGATCCAAACGCTTAAGGATTTAGGAGTTAAGTATATTTTTGGAGTTCCTAGTGGTAGCTGGATCGACTACATGGCAGCCATACAGGAGGTAGATGGAATAGATTTTATCCTTGTTAGCAATGAGAGCAGCGCTGGTTTTATGGCCGATGTATTCTGGCGGCTTAGAGGTAATGTGGCTGCTTGTTTTGGAACATTTGGCCCTGGTGCTTGCAATTTGACCACTGGTATTTGCGGGGGGTACCTTGATCGTTCACCTATGATTGCCTTTACCGATGAGATGAATGATAGGATGCTGCACCGAACCACACAGATGAATATTGACCATCAACAACTCTTTAAACCGATTACTAAGTACACTACTCGCCTCCAAATTAACAGGGTGAAAGATATTATTCAAAACGCATATAGCATCGCTCTTTCCGAGGTTCCGGGTCCTGTCCATATTGGCCTGCCACAGGGTATTGCCAGCTCTATAAGTACTGAAGAGCTGAAATCATCTATAGCAATCGAAAAACTTCCAATACCGGATAAGGAATCAATAAGTATTATGGAAAACCTTTTCATCAATTCCAAAAAACCCATTATTGCCATTGGAATTTCTGCGGTAAGACATAATTTGAGGAATAAGGTTTTATCAATTTGCGAGATGTTCAATGTACCTGTAGTTATTACTCCAATGGCAAAAGGAATGATTCCTGAAGATAGCCCTTTCTATGCTGGCGTTTTAGCTCATGCCCTATCCGATATGGTTGCGCAAACTCATCAGCAAGCCGACTTGATTATTGGCATAGGATACGATCCAGTAGAGATTAATTACGAGGATTGGATGCCAAACTCTCCCCTACTCCATATTGACACACAACCTGCAGATATTGATAATTCGACAGTAAACCTAGCCTGTAATGTGGTGGGTGATATTAGCATAGCCCTGCAAAAGCTATTAGCTTTAGAGTGTGGCAAAAAAGATTGGGACTTAAATTTGCTTTCAGCGAGAAAAGAGCAAATGTTTAGCATACTGCAACCACACAATGCGATATTTGGTCCCCGCTTTGTTCTGCATAAGCTTAGAGATATTCTACCCCTAAATGGCATAATGACCTGCGATGTAGGCGCACACCTTCATCTTATAGGTCAGATGTGGAAAACGTACTCGCCCGAGTGCCAGCAAATGACCAATGGCTGCTCATCGATGGGTTTTGCAATTCCTGCCGCTATCGCAGCAAAGCTAAGTTGCCCCGAACGAGAGGTTTGCTGTGTAGTGGGCGATGGAGGATTTAACATGTCGTCGGGTGAGTTGGCCACAGCTTATCGACTGAATTTGAAAATTGTGTTTATAGTAATCCATGATGAATCGCTTACGTTGATAAGAATTAAACAAGAGAAAAAGAAAGCAACAGATTATGGGACAGTTCTAAAATCACCTACACCAAACAAACACAATTCAACTAGTTACTTTGGCGTACCTGTGATAATTGCAACTAACGCAAAAGATTATGATAGGGCGTTGAAAATCGCTTTTTCCACCCATGGCCCAGCAATTATAGAGGTTTATGCAGATGGGAAAGAATACGATGATTTGGTGCTTAGAGGGAATAAAGGGTGATTCCTAACTTGAATCACCCTTCAAAAGCCAATCAAGTTTTAAGCTGTTTCCAAACTAAAAACTTCTGCCTTAAGCACTGATTTTTCTGCCATATTATCGGCTATTGGACAGCGTTTCTCTATCTCATGTAAAAAGTCGGTCTTTTCATCATCAGTTAAATCCGCATCGATTTTCACTAACGACCTTATCTCAGTAAAACCTGCCCTACCTTCGGTGGTTTTACCTAAAAGGAAGTCCTTATCAATATCACCCTCCACTTCAACTTCTATCCCACGTAGGTTAATTCTCCGTTGCATGGCAATAATTCGTCCAATAGCACACAAACAAGCAGGAAGTGATGATAGAAAAATTTCTAATGGATTTGGCCCCTCATCGGTTCCTCCCGAGTTTCTGGGTTGATCTATTACAAACGGATGAGAGCATCCTATCTCAGTCCTAAAACCCGCTCCCATCTTAGCATTAAGTTTAATTGTTGAAATCATATCGAAAGATTTATGTTATTTAATTCACAACAAGTAACACTTGTCGGGAATTATTGTTCAGTCAATATCAATAAATGTAAATAGATAGTAAACTATTTACGATCTGCATCTCAATTGATTAAAATAGACTAAAAGTGCAAAAAACATGTTTTACAGCCGCAAATCGGAATGCGTTGCACAACGTTTCATGCAATAAACTAGGCAATTAAGGTAATCATTCACTTACACTGATTACCTGAATGGTTGATTACTGGTAAATTGAGGAGCATTTTTTTTGTAATTTGCCGTATCTACTTTAGTGTTAAAACCCCAAAAAACAAAACCAGAATGCTATGGAAAAGATTAGCTTGAAACTCGAAAATTTAGGAAGAATATTTCCCGACAAGTGGAGTCAGGAGCAAATTGCCAAGGGCAAAACAACATTTCTTAAACGACTATCGGAGTTAGCCCACAAGCATTACAGTGGTAAGATTCAGATTGTACCAAAGGTTCCTGTTCCAGGTTTTAACTGGTTTAACGTGTGGTACACCCCAGGCGTATCGAAGGTATCGACCAATATTAGGGATAATAACGACTGCTCTTTCGAACTGTCGAATCGCGGAAATCTGGTTGCTGTAGTAAGCGATTCCACTCGGGTACTGGGCGACGGCGATTGCACACCTCCCGGTGGTCTGGGCGTGATGGAGGGAAAGGCTTTTCTTATGAAGTATCTAGGAGGAGTTGACGCAGTTGCTCTTTGTATTGACAGCAAAGGAAAAGATGGTAAAAACGACCCCGATAAGATTATCGATTTCGTGAAGATGTGTCAGCATAGCTTTGGGGCAGTAAACCTCGAGGATATCTCGCAACCCAACTGCTTTAAGGTTTTGGATGTGCTCCGAGAGGAGTGCGATATTCCCGTTTGGCACGACGATGCCCAGGGAACAGCTTGCGTTACGCTTGCAGGTGTTATAAATGCCTTAAAACTAGCAGGTAAAAAATTAAGTGATGCCAAATTTGTATTCTTTGGAGCGGGAGCATCAAACACCACCATTGCACGCCTAATTGTAGCCGATGGAGGTGATCCCAAAAAGATGGTAATGTTCGATACTAAAGGAACGCTTCACAGCGACAGGGAAGATATTAAGGCCGATCCACGGTTTTACCGCAAATGGGAACTCTGCGAGAGCACAAATCCCACTAAGATTCAAACCATGGAGGAGGCCATGAAGGGTGCCGATGTGCTTATTTCACTTTCCACACCTGGACCTGATACTATTAAAAAGGAATGGGTTAGCCTTATGGCCGATAAGTCGATTGTATTTGTATGCGCCAATCCTGTCCCCGAGATTTACCCCTATGCGGCAAAAGAGGCAGGGGCGTATATTGTGGCAACCGGACGAGGTGATTTTGCAAATCAGGTGAATAACTCGCTTGGTTTCCCCGGAATCCTTAAGGGCGCATTAATTGTTCGTGCCCAGAAAATTACCGATGGAATGGCCATTGCAGCGGCTCACTCGCTGGCCAATTACGCCGAGAAACGCGGCATAAATCCCGAGAATATTACGCCCACCATGGACGAGGCCGATGTATTCCCTGTAGAAGCTGCTGATGTGGCCATGCAGGCCATAAAAGATGGGGTTGCGCGACGAAAGGTAACATGGCAGGAAGCTTACGATATAGCAAAAAAAGACATTGAGTACTCCCGCTCACTAACCCATTCGCTGTGCGATAATGGGTTTATTGCCGATCCTCCTCAGGAAATGCTACAGGATGCACTAGACTTTACAGTTAAGCAGATTGAAGGGAAATAATACTTCGATCATCCAATAGTAAAATCCTCAGAAAAATAGTTTTCTGAGGATTTTTTGTTATCAGGACGACTCACAATATATTTCTGCAAAATATTCCCCATCGACCTGAATATATTTTCTCGGGCGCTGCGGTTAAGCTTATCGCACTCATGCATTAACTTACGAACTTGATCCCTGCTTGTTTTATCCTCGTGCGGACAAAGACTTACCTCATCGGGGAAGTTCAGGTACTCGTTGTATTTCACAAGTTCGCTATCGTGCACCAGTATTAGCGGGCGAATGGCAAACAGCTCGCCATTGAACATGCTTAGCTTTGGAGGAATTGAGCTGATAGACGAGTGATGTATCATATTCATGAGCAGTGTTTCCACCGCATCGTCGAGGTGATGACCAAGAGCCAGCTTTGTACATTTGCGCTCTCGCGCAACGGCAAACAGCTGCTTTCGGCGTTTCCAGCTGCAAATAAAACAGGCTGGACGACGACCCTCGGGCTTATAATCAACTGTAATTTGCCTGAAATGAAGTGGTATTTTATTCGCCTCGCAGTAGCTAATCATAAACTCCTCGTCGGCCTTGTAAGGCATATCGCTTGCCCTAACATGACAAGCCTCCACACGGAATTTAATAGGCAAACTTCTATTCAAATTGACAAGCAAATCGAGCAAAGCGAAACTATCTTTACCACCCGATATTCCCACCATTACACTATCGCCATCATCTATCAGACCATAGTCGTAGATGGCTGATTTGACTTTACTTTCGAGTTTTTTAACAATTTGGTTGTTTCGTTCCTTCGTACCCATCAAAAATAGTTATTCCTTGGAGATCATAATTTGAAGCAGCAACTCGTCGGTTTGGCTCATCCCCTTAGCCCCTACTTCACCAAGATTTTGGATGGTTTTCTCTACGTCATCCTCAATTATGCCGTCGTTCGATGAGATTACTATATTCTCGAGGGCAAGCAATGCCGATTGAATGGCCGAACCTACACCCGAACTAACCTTTAATGCACAGCCCTCCTTGGCACCATCGCAAATCATTCCTGTCACGTTGCCAATCATATTCTTAATGGTGTATACCATCTGATCTCTGCCTCCGCCCATCAGGTAGCAAACACCACAACCTGCGCCAGCAGCGGCAACCACGCAACCACATAGGGCAGATAAGCGACCTAAATATCGTTTTATATGAATTGCTGTAAGATGTGAAAGCACCAATGCACGAGCAAGCTGCTCCTCGTTGGCCTTTAACCTCTGCGCAGTGGAGTAAACAGGAAGGGTTGCTGTAATGCCCTGGTTTCCGCTACCCGAGTTGCTCATAACGGGCATTGGACAGCCAGCCATACGTGCATCGCTGGCTGCTGCTGTAAGCAGCATGGCGTTGTTCATTAAATCGTCGGAGAGGATTCCGTTATCGACATACTTTTTCAACTTTTGGCCTACCTGTAAGCCGTAGCTGTTATCTAGTCCTTCGTTGGCAATTCGAAGGTTATAATCAACGGTTTGGTGAATGAAAGCGATTTTCTCGTAGGATACCGAAACGGAAAAATCAAAAATACTATTAATTGACAGTTGAACCTCGTTAGATGCAGATTTACCTTGATTCTCGGTACCCGAGGAGTTAAGCTCTGCGCTACACTCAACTACTTCACCGTTGAGTTCAACCCTCGAAATATTAGAGTGTTTTGTGGTTATCACCGCTTTTGCTGTGTTTCCTTTACTATTGGAGCAGATTGCCTCAATGTATAGCTTCTCAGTATCCGGTTTAACTCCCACCTTTACTTTATTGGCATCAACCAGTGCCTTTGCCTGATCCAGTATCTCCCTTGTAACGCCCTTTAGCACTTCGAGGCAATCGGACGAGTTCCCGTAAACAGCGCCAAGCGCTGCGGCAATGGGGAGTCCGGTCATTCCGGTTCCAGGAATACCTACTCCCATGCCATTCTTAAAAATATTAGGACTAAGCAGTAGTTCAACTGTTTGGGGTAACTCGCCCAGTGTTTCGCGGGCTTTGGCTACAGCCAATGCAACAGCAATAGGTTCGGTGCAACCTAGGGCGGGCACAACCTCCGATTTAAGCAGATTAATAATAGCGTCGTGGTTAACCATTTGTCGGGTTTAAGGTTAGAATTATGGCGACAAATGTATTAACATCTAGAGAAAAACCACACGATATCTGCGCTTTTGAAAATTGTTTAAAAGCATCTTATAGGTTCTACTGTTCAATAATTGTTGCCCCAACCCCAGTTTGAATCTTCTTCTGTTTTGCCGATCCTGTGTGAGTAAGCGATCCTCCAGTACGAACATTGGCATCTATTAGCTCCTTGGCCATTACTTTTGCAACCCCCTTTGAGCCTACAGATACAAATACGCTATCGGCCGAGAGTTCTAGAGCCGAGAGGATGCCGGCTGTCCTTACTTTTGCCTCGTAATACTCGGCACTACCTCCCAATCGGACACTTCCACCGTTGCTCGAGATCAACTCAAGGGAACGGAGCTGTACTTCGGCATCGATGATGGCATTTGTGCCAGCTTCTAAAACTATTTTATCGCAGGTGAGCGTATTCTGAAAGCTTACCCGTCCCGATGAGCCAACATAAACCTCACGGAGATCGGTGTATGTGACAAATACATCGACACTGTAATCCCTGTGAATCCCTCGGCTTAATCCAATTTCAAGCGTTTTGCCCTTCACCTCAGTGAGCACGTTACTAGGGTCAATGCCACTGGCCATTACCCGAACCGAGATGGAATCGCCGTGGGTAAGGAACACGTTTACTTTGCTTGTAACCCTAACCTTATCGAAGTGTGTTGCAGTTCTATCTATCCCATTATTCATGGAGTACAAAACGTGTACAGACAATACAAAAACTGCTATAAGTGTCAAATAATTCTTCATAATCAAATAGTTATAAATGTTTGTTTTACAAATTTTCTGCCTTAAAATTAGGACGATGCTGCAAATAAAACGAAGCTGTATTGATGATTTGTATTACTAATACTTAAAAATAACTTTTTTTAAGGGTTGTTGAGGCTTTGCAGAGCATTGTAATTTGAACAAATGCAATTCATACCTGTTAATCTAATATCAATAAAAAATACAACAATGAGATTTAGTAATTGTTTATTGGTTTTGGTATTGATTACATTTGGAAGCATTGAGGTAAACGCTCAAAACGAAAAAAAGATGACTAAAAAGGATTTGCGCAGCATACTTACACCCATGCAGTTCTATGTAACCCAGGAGAAAGGCACAGAACGCCCATTTACAGGGGAGTACTGGAATTTCTTTGGCAGGGGAAAGTACCACTGCGTGGTTTGCGATGCGGAACTTTTCGAATCGGACACAAAATACGATTCGAGTTGTGGTTGGCCCAGCTTTTTCGACTCAAAGTTTAAGGAAAATATTGAGGAAAAGTCCGACTACAGCCATAATATGATAAGAACCGAGGTAGTTTGCAAAGCGTGTGGCGCACATCTTGGACATGTATTTACCGATGGGCCAAAACCAACAGGCATCAGATATTGTATTAATTCAGCATCTATAAAATTTAAGTCAACAAATGAGTAATAGCAAAATGAGCTCGCAAGTATATAGGTTAGCCGCTTTCCCTTTGAATCTAATCCTTCTTCCAGGAGAGGTAATCCCTCTGCGGATTTTTGAGCCCCGCTACAAGCAGCTGATTGGTGAAAGTTTAGAGTATTCTACTCGCTTTGGAATACCCTTTATCAAGGGTGACCTAATAACCGATATTGGTAGCGAGGTGGAGGTTGTTAAGCTGGTTGGTCGTAATGCAAATGATGATATGGTAATAAATATTAGGGGCGTATCGTTGTATAAAACCATCGATTATTTTCCTGTATTACCCGATAAACTTTATGGAGGAACAGTTTCAGAGACTATAAATACAGACTTTAGCACCACAAACCCCGAAATTGCCGTAAAGGTAAAAACCCTAAAGTTGAATCTAAGCACCGAGCTGGGGACTCTAATTGTTTCCGATAGCATTAGTATGCTGGATGTAGCCAAAGCATTAATGCTAAAAGCAGAGGTAAAATATAAGCTACTAACCTTAAGTAACAGGGACGATAGAGAGAAATTACTCCTAAACCAGCTACGTTTTGTAGAGATGATTCGCCTGCAGGAGCGTAGCCTCGAGAACAACTTCCAGCTCAACTAGTCCATTAGCAAGCACGGAATTCGTTATATTTGTTATCAGATACTAATCTGATAATGTTATGAAAATTATAAGAAGTTTAAGGTACACAAAGGTAAATATTGTGTACGATGATAGCGAGTTCACGCTTAGCCGAAAAACCAAGGACTACCTGATGGCACTTCTGTCGGCAACATTTATACTACTCTCCTACCTTCTTAATGTTTTTGCATACTCCACAACGGGTAAGAGGTGGGTGTTGATTATTATTTACCCAATATTCACTATTGCCATTGGGTATTTTGTAATCACGCTTTACCAATATGTT
Source organism: uncultured Rikenellaceae bacterium (assembly GCA_964490015.1). Taxonomy (GTDB): domain Bacteria; phylum Bacteroidota; class Bacteroidia; order Bacteroidales; family Tenuifilaceae; genus Perlabentimonas. Next base: position 4,988 of record CAZBBA010000048.1, on the reverse strand, counting down.
GCGTCCAGACGATTAAAAGACAAATGGTTTAGATACGAGGATTTAAAAGAGGTTATTCTCCTCGAAAAGGGTGATCAATTCTATATCGATTTCTACCTGACAAGCACAACTTTTAAAGGCATCTCGATTTATAACGATTTGTATTTCCGGCAATATCTTAGCCTACTTAAGAGGAAAGGAATTGATGTGAAAATGGAATCCATGGATTAGTTCAACTGGTTTTGCATCCAAGTAAAACGGATGCTCTCGTTCCACTCAAAATTTCGCTGCTCCTCGCTCGAAATTTTAACGTAGTTATCGGGGGTAAATGTATAGGGTTTAAATAGGTTAATCTCTGGCCAGCTATCGATTCTATGCAGTGTACGAGACATCATCCTATTCACCTCGTAGGGGAAGTTAGCGCCAAGCCAGGGGCTTGTATTAGTAATAAACACATAGGTTAACCCATCGCTTTGCGAAAGGGCCAAGGCCGATGTCCCGGCAAAGGAACCGGTGCGCCATTTTGTGCCATTACTGGAAACCCAACGCCAACCAAGAGGGTGGAAACCTGGCTCGTTGCCAGTTAGTTGCCGGATTGATCTTTTGCAGATTATGGTCTCCTTTGAATGAATGTCAATGGATATGAGAAACTTGGCCAAACTAACCGACGAAATGACCCAGCCACCTGCAGCTCCCAATGTTCGAATATCGTTTCCCCCACGGCTTTTGAGTACAAATTGCGGTTGGCCATCGTATGCGATTACATGTTCAGCCTCGGGTACTTCGTAGTACCGTACCTCGAGTGGGTAGCGTAAACTATCGTAGTTGTGGGCTATAAACGCATCGAAAATACCCAACGGATTAAATATATTCTTTTTCACATACGCTTCGTAAGAATCCTTTGATGTTTTTTCGATAACCCGTTCAAGGATTAAATACCCAAAGTTATTGTACGAACTACGTGTACCTGGGCCAAAATGAAGGCGTTTGCCCAATGTAAACTCGATAATATCGTCCTTTTTGATGGGCAACTCCTTATTCAATTGCCGAGCAATGGACTCATTCATAAACAGATGATCGCCCCAACGGGTGGTCCATCCACCAGAGTGGTTAAGCAAATGTTTTACGGTTATATCCTCATACCGTGGGTCGATATAATTCCGGTAAAGAGCGTTATTTAAGATACCATTCTCACCAAAAATCTGTTGGTTTAGGCTTAACTTGCCATCCTCCACCAGTTTCATGATAGCAACTGCTGTTATTAACTTCGACACGCTGGCAACCCTAAGCAAATGGTAGGGTTGCATGGCCTCACCCTTTTCAATGTCGGCAAAACCAAACCCCTTGGCGTAAACAAGTTTTCCTTTGTTGGCAATAGCCAGTGATGCTCCCGCCACGCCCCACTGCTGAATAAACCTATTCACATTCTTTTCGAGATTTGCAAAATCATCGAGCGATAGCAGATCGTTTGAAATAAATGGGATACTTGTGCTGGGCAATTCGACGGCAGATGCCGATGTACCGCTACTTGTTGAGTTTGTAAAAACCAACTCGAAAAGTAGAAGAAACAAAATAAAAATTGGGGTAGCGACTAATTTTTTAAACATTACTCTACAATCAACAATGGATATCAATTTCCACAGCACAAAAGTAATTGATAAAATCTCAAAAGGTCAAGTCAATTGCGATTATTCCTACTTTTTAACAGTTAGTTCATTCTTCGCAATGCGTAAATATCACATATTAAGTGCTATACGCAAAAAATGTGATTGTCAAGATAAAAGGGGAAATCTATTATAGTAATGCCTTTAGTGTCTTCACGAAACCAGCTACATCCTCCTCCGTTGTGTCCCACGAGGTCATCCAGCGAACCTCGGAGCGCTCCTCATCCCAAACGTAAAAGAAATATTCGCTTTGAAGTTTTTCGATTATATTCCGAGGAATAATGGCAAAAACGCCATTTACATCAACAGCCTGAGTAATGGAAACCTGAGGAACCGATGCTAACTCCGAAGCTAACAATTTGGCCATTCGGTTTGCATGCTGGGCAGTTTTTTTCCACTGATTATCGGTAAGATATGCGCTAAACTGAGCCGAGATGTACCTCATTTTGGATGCAAGCTGTAAACCCTGCTTACGTGTGTACATAAACTCCTCGGCCAATTTGGGGCGGAAAAAGACAATGGCTTCGCCATACATCATCCCATTTTTGGTTCCCCCAAACGACAGGATATCGACACCAACATCAGTGGTAAATGCTTTAAAGTCCAGTCCTAGTGATACTGCCGCGTTGGCAATTCGGGCACCATCCATATGCAGGTACATGTTATGTTGATGCGCGTAATCGGCTAAACTCATAATCTCCTGTGGCGAATAAAGCGTACCCAACTCAGTAGGTTGAGAAATTGAGATTACTTTTGGTTGTGCATGGTGCTGAAATCCAAATCCATGCATGTGTTTTTTCACCAAATCAACGGTTAACTTACCATTTGGTGTTGCAACGGTTAACATCTTGCAGCCAGTAAACCGTTCTGGAGCACCGCACTCATCAACGTTTATATGCGCCGTTTCGGGGCAAATAACAGCGTTATGGGGCTGAGTAGCTGCCTTAATTCCCAACACATTGGCAGCCGAACCAATAAATACGAAAAAGACCTCCACCTGATCGCCAAACTCCCGACGGAAAAGTTTCACGGCTTCCTGAGTGTATGGATCGTCGCCGTATGCTATGGTGTGGCCATGATTAACCTTAGCCATTGCCTCAATAATATGGGGATGTACACCCGAGTTATTATCGCTTGCAAAACCTCGCTTATTTGTTGTCATAAAAAAGTTTTTTCTGATTTCTGATTGCCTACCCGACTGGTGTTTACGGCAGGTAGGGTTGAATGGGTGATTTCGATAATTACCAAAGAACGGTGATTTTAGAGACTGATTGAATGATTGAAATGAAATGACGCTCTATTAACTCTAGTCACTTTAAACTCTAGTTACTCTATGAAATCTAGGCACTTACACTACATCCTACTAGGCACATCAATTCCCAAAGTCCACATCGATAGCCTAATTACATTGGCTACCTCGTTTGATATTAGTAACCTTAGATTACGAATTGCTTTATCCTCTTCCTTTAAAATGGTGAAGTCGTGGTAAAACTGGTTATACTCCTTGGCCAAATCGTACACGTAGTTTGCCACCAAAGCAGGACTAAGCATTTCGCCTGCCTGCGAAACAATCGCTGGAAACATGGCTATTAACTTAATAAGCTCTCGCTCTTTGGATCCAACAAAATCGGTGTTGAGCAATTTTGGAATTTCAATACCACTATCGGTAGCTTTACGCAAAACCGACTGAATGCGTGCATGGGTGTACTGAATAAATGGGCCAGTATTGCCATTAAAATCGATCGACTCCTTTGGGTTAAAGGTCATATTTTTCTTGGGATCGACCTTAAGGATAAAGTACTTAAGTGCACCCAAACCTACCATATTTACAATTAGCCTTGCCTCCTCGTCAGTCAGATCATCGAGTTTGCCAAGTTCCTGCGACATTTCCCGAGCCGTGGTGATCATCTCCTCTACCAAATCGTCGGCATCAACCACTGTTCCCTCGCGCGATTTCATCTTGCCCTCGGGCAATTGTACCATTCCATACGAAAGATGGAAAAGATGAGATGACCAAGAATAGCCAAGCTTTGCCAGCACAAGTTTTAGTACCTGAAAGTGATACTCCTGCTCATTGCCCACAACGTAGATATGATCGTCGAGATGGAATTCAGAGAATCGCTGCGCAGCGGTTCCAATATCCTGGGTCATGTAAACTGATGTTCCATCGGAACGGAGCAGCAATTTCTCGTCGAGCCCATCAGCAGTCAGATCGACCCAAACCGAACCATCAGGCTTTCTATAGAAGACACCCTTTTCGAGGCCTTCGCTAACAATGGCCTTGCCAAGCAGGTAGGTTTCGGACTCGTGGTAAACCTTATCGAAATCAATCCCAAGGGCGTTGTAGGTTACATCAAACCCTTCGTAAACCCAGCCATTCATGGTTTTCCATAGATTGTAAACTTCAGGAACCTTCGATTCCCATTGGCGAAGCATTTCCTGTGCCTCAAGCATTAGCGGAGCCTTGGCTTTAGCCTCATCATCGGTAAAGCCCTGCGATTTTAACTCCTCAATCTGCTTCTTGTATTCCTTGTCGAATAGAACGTAGTAGTCGCCCACCAAATGATCGCCTTTTTTGCCACTAATATGGGGCGTTTCGCCATTTCCAAACCGTTGCCAGGCAATCATCGATTTGCAGATATGAATTCCCCTATCGTTCACAAGGTTTACCTTAACCACTTTATGCCCATTGGCCTCAAGGATTCGCGATACCGAGAATCCAAGAAGATTATTTCGGATATGGCCAAGGTGCAGAGGTTTATTAGTGTTTGGCGATGAGTACTCAACCATTTTAACCTTGCCCGACGATTGGGGCTCTGCAAAGCCGAAATTTGATATTTGGCCAACCTGATTCAGCACATCGCCCCAAAATTTCTGGCTAAGGCTTATATTAAGAAAACCCTTGATCACGTTAAAGGAATCGAGAATTGGCAATGATTTTTGAAGTTCATCGCCAATCTCCTGAGCTGTATCCTCGGGCTTTTTCTTCGATTGCTTAACAAAAGGAAAAACCACAAGGGTGAAATCGCCCTCAAACTCGCGTTTGGTTTTCGATACTTGTACTTGTTCATCGGTGGGCGTTACACCATAAAGATTTGCAATAGCTTGTTTAATTGCCTGTACTAGTTGTTGCTCAATGTTCATTGTTCGATATTTAAATGCTTTGCAAAGATAATAAACTCCGGTGCATATATATGGTGAAGGGTTAAAATTGAGAGAAGCGCCGTGATAACTCATGGCGCTTCTCTCAATTACGAAATAGTAAAAAACTATTCCTCAATTGTAACCGTATTAACATCGACGGTAATTTCCTGTAATCGTTGGGCTACATCTTCGGGAACTTCT
>CAZBBA010000047.1:0-30192 GCA_964490015.1 uncultured Rikenellaceae bacterium | reverse complement strand
GCCCCTTAGCGCTCCTGCCTGCCGGTAGGCAGGTTTGCGTTGAAATTAAACGCCACCACCACAGCCAACTTTTAACTCTAAACTGCTAAAAGCTAAAAGCCAACTCGAAAAAAAAACTCACATAATCCCCTATCCCAATATTTTGTTTTATATTTATGCCTAATTACTAGCACAATTATTCAGAAAATTAACATACACCTTTTTCCCTATATCCGGCAAACGGGTGTTATTAAAGGATACTTTTTGTGGACATACAAGCAAGTTACCTGCAAGCTTAACAGAACTCACAGACATTCAGGCAAATAATCTGTAGTAATCCAAATTACTCAGTGATTGTGAAATGAAAGATGTAAAAGCTATTTTTGTAGGAAAATGGCTGAAATACTATGAGTAATATTAAATTATTTGAAAGCAAGCAAATAAGAACTGTTTGGAATGAAAGCGACCAAAAATGGTATTTTGTAGTTGCTGATGTTGTTCAGGTTTTGACTGACACACCCAATCCAACAGACTATTTTAAAAAAAATGAGAAAGCGCGACGAACTGCTTTCTCAAGGGTGGGGACAAATTGTCACCCCCCTTTCAGTTGAAACAGCGGGTGGAAAACAAAAGCTTAATTGCGCAAATGCACAGGGACTTTTAAGAATAATTCAATCAATTCCATCACCGAAAGCTGAACCTTTTAAATTATGGTTAGCTAAAGTTGGCTCTGAAAGACTTGAAGAAATTGAAAATCCAGAACTAGCGACTCAAAGAACCAGAGGAATCTATAAACTGAAAGGGTATCCTGACGATTGGGTTGAAAAGCGGATGCGTAGTATTGCAATTCGTGAAGAATTAACAGACGAATGGGAAAGTAGGGGAATAAAAGAAAAAATTGGATATGCAATTCTGACCGCTGAAATATTAAAAGCTACTTTTGGACTTACTCCATCTGAATATAAAAAGCTTAAAGGTTTGAAAAGTCAAAACCTAAGAGACCATATGACAGATCTAGAATTAATTTTCTCAATGCTAGGTGAAGCGTCTACTAAAGAAATTGTTGTGAATACTAACCCTATCGGCTTTTTACATAATCAAAAAGCGGCAAAAGCAGGTGGGAAAATTGCAGGTGATGCAAGGAAACAGCTTGAAATTAAATCAAGGAAAAAAGTAGTGTCAGAAGAAAACTATTTACCTTAATCCAAGAAGAAGAAAATCAAAAAGAAAGACGACGAATAAAAAGCCAGCAGGTAACAAGGGGTGTAGCCAACCAGCCTGCCGGCTGGCAGGTGCGGGCTGATTGCGTAAACTCGGAACTGCATCGCCCGTTTGGGGCGGTTTTCGTCGTGCGACGAAAACGTAACTCGCGTTCCTCTCGTCTCGTTACTTTCTGACGAGACGAGACCACACCCCAGCCGTTAGCGGCTGTGCAATGACACAAGATACATTTTACAAATCAAAATAAACATAACTAACATGAAACTGAAAAACCTTATTTTATTCGGATTACTATTTACAACAGGAGTACTTAAAGCTCAAACTGACTTCCGACCAGGTTATATTATAAATTTGATTGGTGATACTATATACGGAGACATAGATTATAGAAGCGATTTGGTAATGAGTAGATTATGCAAGTTCCGGGATAAGGATAATGCAATTAAAGATTATTCACCCAGCGATATTACTTCATTCAGATTTATTGATAGTAAGTATTATGTATCCCGAGAGATAAATAATAGAAAAGCATTTCTTGAATACTTGATTAAAGGAAAAGTTAATGTATACTACATGCGTGATGATATTGGAGATCACTATTACCTCGAGAAGGAAGATGTAAAATTGACTGAAATACCATATAATGAGGGTATTAAATACGTTGATAATAAACAAGTTTATTACAAATCCAAAACGCATATAGGATTACTTTACTGCTATATGCAAGATGCTCCTAATTTTCAATCTCGGATACAATCCGTAAAAAAACCAGAACATCAAAACTTGATTAAATTAGCTGAGGATTACCATAATGCTGTTTGCGAAGGAGAACAGTGCATTGTTTATGAGAAATCAGCTCCATTGATTAGAATTCTACCAGAATTAGTAGGAGGCGTTATTATGTATTCAAATGTTGAAGGTTTGACTGATAAGTTTTATATGCATACTGGTATAATTGGTCACATATGGATGCCCAGGAGTAGTGAAAAAATGTATTTCCGAACAGGAGTACTTTTCTCGCAACTTGACTTTGACGCAGAGAAGATAAACTATTATAAGATACCTTTCCAATTTGAGTATATTTTCCCTAAAGGCATTATTAGACCGAGAATTACATACGGATTGAATTATTATTTGCGGAACGGATTGGATTATTATATGCCGATGTACCAAACAGTTTCTTTCGATATTGGAGTAAACATAAAATTATCTGAATCACTCTTTTTAAGCGCAACTACAGATATTGAATTTAATCCTCAAGTGCTAATCGTGCCAAAGAACTTGCTTTCGTATTCCTTGAAATTGGGATTCTTTTATAGTATTAAATAGTGCACAAATGGTTAACACGCGGTATTAAAAAATTATCGTTTCAGTAGGTTATTAAAGGGTTGTAGCCTGCTTCAACTTTTGTGTAACTTGATTGGAAATCGCCTGCAATTGGCAGCTCTTCATACTGCCAACCGTAATCCAAAAATTAACCCACAACAGTATGAGAGCACTGATATTAGTTGATATCCAGAGTGGATTGACCCAAAAGAAAACTTTGTTTAGGAAGGGTGCTTTTATGGATACGGCTAATGCTACAATTAAATCTTTTCGGGATTCGCACTCTAAAATCATTTTTGTGCAGCACAACAACAAGCAGTTGGTTAGTGGCTCCCCTGATTGGAAAATCGACAGCCAGATTGATAAGTAGGAAAACGATAGCGTGATTCAAAAAACCCATGGAAACGCTTTCCTCAACTCTGATCTGAAGCAAATTCTTGTGGAACATGGCATTAAGTCGATTACGGTGGGCGGACTGGTAACTCATGGTTGCGTAAAGGCAACCTGCTTGGGGGGATTGTTGGCTGGATTTGAGGTTAACCTTCTAAAAAATAGCCATACATATTGGAACAAGGATGCAGAGTCCATAATCATGGAAACGGAGAATGAGCTAACCCGTAAGGGGTTTATTATTGAATCTTTAGGAGATTTTCATAGTGATACCAATCAAGAGGAAATTCTTAGTCGCATGACAATTGCCGAACTAGGTCAGTTATTCCCAATTATTCTTGAGGACTACTCAGCCAAGTGGCTCGGTTTGTACAAATTGGAGGTAGCATCAATAATGGGGGTGTTTCCGCAGAACGAGATAGTTCGAATCGACCATATTGGAAGCACTGCAATTCCCGGACTAAAAGCCAAGCCAACAATTGATATCTTACTGCAGATATCTGAGCGGGTTGACATCCAAAAATTAAAAGATGCTTTCAAGTCGCTTGGATATCTAGTCAATAATCATCCCGAAAATCCCGCCCCACATTTAACCTTTGTAAAGGGCTATACCAGCCAAGGCTTTAAGGGGCAGCCCTACCATGTTCATGTCAGGTTTAGCGGGGATTGGAATGAAATCCTATTTAGGGATTATCTGATTAAACATAAGACGATTGCGCAAGAGTATGAATCCCTAAAGCGGGTTCTCGCCAAAAAATTTCGAAACGATAGAGAAAAATATACCAATTCTAAAACCGAGTGGATTGAAAAATTAATAACTTGTCACGAAAATAATTTCTGGTAAATATCACAACGAATTTACAAACATCCAATAAATACCAAAAAGCAACCATTACAACAGAATTATCATCTATAGTAAAACTGATAATTATGAGAAAAGTAAAAGTTTTCCTGCTAAGGAGAAGCAATTCAGTAATTCGCTACCTGTTAACAATTTTGGGATTTGGGGCAGTATGTAGTTTTAATGGTTGTATGTATGGCGACCCCATTGTAGAGTATGGAACTCCTACTGCAACCTTTAAAGTAAAGGGAACCGTTAAGTCGGAGGTAACATCTGATGCAATTCCTAACATTAAGGTTGTAATGAGGGATGTTACAACATATACCGATGACCAGGGAAACTTCACAATCTCAACCAGAGATTTCCCTGCCGATCAGAGTTTTCTAGTTGAATTCGATGATATCGACGGGGCTGTAAATGGTAATTATCAGCCACTCGATACCCTGGTTGAGTTTATCGACCCACAATTTTTGGGAGGCTCTGGTGGCTGGGATAGCGGAGAAACAGAGAAAGAGGTAAATGTAAAACTCAAAGAAAAAAATGACCGTTAAGAAAATCTCCATCAAAAAACGGCTTGCGCTTAGTTTGTATAGGAGGTACAGGGCGAACGAGAAAAAGATTCATCATCTAAATTATATTTTCTGGGAGTGCACGTTAAGGTGTAACCTAAATTGCATTCATTGTGGCAGCGATTGCACCAAGGATTCCTCAATTAAGGATATGCCCAAAGAGGACTTTTTTAAGGCTCTAGATGATATTACCCCCGATATTATCCCAAATAAAACCATGATTGTGCTAACGGGTGGAGAGCCAATTCTGCGCAAGGATATCGATGTTATTGGGAATGAGCTTTACAAGAGAGGCTTTCCTTGGGGTGTGGTGTCCAATGGGATGGACATGCAGGAACCCATGATTAAAAAGTTGATGGATTCTGGAATTAGGGCCATCACAATAAGCCTTGATGGATTGGAGAATTCGCATAGCTGGTTACGCGGAAATAGGAACAGCTTCAGGAATGCCATTGAGGCAATAAAAAGCCTTGGCAAAACAGATGGATTGCGGTACGATGTGGTAACCTGTGCAAACCAAAAGAATATCCATGAGCTGCCCCAGCTGTATAGCTTGTTATTAGATTTAGGAGTGAAAGAGTGGCGGATCTTTACAATATTTCCAATTGGAAGGGCAAAGCAGCACGAGGCGCTACAGCTTAATCCAAAGGAGTTTAAGGAGCTGTTCGATTTTATTGAGATGGTACGAAATGAGAAAAAAATTCAACTAAACTATGGTTGCGAAGGCTTTTTAGGAGATTATGAGGGTAGGGTAAGGGATAACTTCTTTTTTTGCCGAGCCGGAATCAATGTTGCATCAGTGCTTGTAGATGGATCGATCTCGGCTTGCCCCAATTTACGCGATAATTTTATACAGGGAAACATTTATAAGGACAGCTTTAGGGATGTTTGGCAAAATAGATACTCAATATATAGAGATAGACGCTGGACAAAAACAGGTATTTGCAGCGGCTGTGAGTTCTTTAAGTACTGCGAGGGGAATGGTTTGCATCTGAGAGATGAAAAATCCGGTGAGCTTTTATTCTGCCACTTAAATCGCATCGAGGAGGGGGAGAAGATTGCCAACCAGTAATTTATGCTTCACTATTTATGTTTTCGAAAGTTTGTGACGAGGATAAAAAGTCTGTGCAATTTGTTTTAACCATAACATTATTTTTTAACATATACATAAAATTATCTTATGAGTAAATATTCGATTCTTTTTTTTGGCCTACTATTTTTTTCTCCATGCCTCAGAAGTCAGGAGAAAGTTAAAATTTTTTACAATTCCGATTGGAAAATCACACGAGAGGATAATGCAACCTATTTCCGCGAAGCGGAGTATGATTTTAATACCTTTAAGCTGGATGGGAGAGTACTCGACTACTCCATTTCGGGCAACCTGCTGATGGAGGGGAGTTACCTTAAGGGCAAGAGGAATGGGGTCTTTACTTTCTACTATAGCAATGGGGTAGTGAAAAGTAGAGGTAAATATGAAAATGGCCGGAGAATGGGGAACTGGGAATATTACTATAACAACGGTCAGCTAAAGCAGGTTATTCTATTTCCGGGCAGGGATCCCAATAACTTTAAAATGTTTGAACCATTTGCTGTGCTTGAGTATTACGATAGGGAGGGCAAGCAGCTTGTTGCCAATGGCACAGGTACCTGGACCAATGATTCTATCCAAGCGGGGATGTTCGATACTAAGAGTTTATCAACACTTACAGGACAGGTTAAGGATAGTTTAAAGCATGGTAAGTGGGAGTTAGTAAGAGTCTCTGATGGTAAGGTAATGCATCGCGAGCGTTTTAAAAAAGGAAAGCTAGTAGGTGCAGAGATCTTTGATGCGAAAGGCAAGCATTATGGAACTACCTCGAGCGAAGTATTACAAAAAATCCCAGACGAGAATAATACCAAACTTGCTACCACCGAAAAATTCGAGATCGATACTACCGTATTCCCCAAAACACTAATATTATCAGATGTAGAAACAATTTTTAGTACTGTAACGGGTAAAGAGATTAAAATCCAGAATAGAGATGCAGGCTACATTTCCGGTGATTATAGCTTATTGGAGTTTATCGCACGAAATCTGCGTTATCCTATCTATGCTATAGAAAGAAGGATTACAGGCAAAGTGTATGTGGGTGTTGTTATCGACTCTCTGGGACACACCAAGGATATAACATTGGTTAAAGGAGTACACAAAGACCTCGACAACGAGGCCAAGCGAGTGGTAGGATTAGTGAACAGCTGGTTGCCAGCCATACGCAATGGGAAAACCGTAGAATCGACCATTACCATTCCCGTGAATTTTCAACTTGCCAAGTAAATGCATAATTGGGCAAGTTGTGTCCCAGCCTGAAGACAAGGCAGGTCTTTGACTCAGTGCTGTGATTCGTAAGAGCAGCGTTATGTTCTGCGATGACGAGTTCTCTGTGCCTCCCCCGCCTCCGGCGGGGCAAGTCGTGTCCCTGCCTGCCGATAAGTCAGGTCTGTGCCTCTGTGCTGTGTCTCAGCTTGTCTCGGAAGCGATAGCTAACGAGAGAAACCGACGCTTTTTGGAGGTTGACGAGATCTCTGTGTTCCAGTGTTTAATTGTCTCTGTGTCTCTGTGTTCCAATGTTAGTCTAAATCATATAAATAAATCAAATGAGTAAAAAACAGTGGTACGAAGAACTTTTCGAGAATTACGGCGAGAAGTACGACAACGAGTGCTTTGCACAGGGAACCCTTGGCGAGTGCGACTTTATTGAGAGGGAGATTAATCAAAGTAAAGCATTGTCCATAATCGATATTGGATGTGGAACAGGCCGCCATGCCATTGAGTTGGCTAAGCGTGGTTATTCCGTAACAGGCATCGATTTGTCCCAGTCGTTGCTCCAGAAGGCCAGGGAAAAGGCAAAGCAAAATGGTGTTAATGTCGATTTTCAGTATCACGATGCCCGTAATTTACCATTCGAAAATCAGTTCGACCTTGCAATTATGCTGTGCGAGGGCGGTTTCCCCTTAATGGAGACCGACGAAATGAACTACGAGATTCTTCGGAATGTATCAAAATCGCTAAGACCAAAGGCCAAATTTATCTTTACTACCCTCAACGGTTTGTTCCCCTTGTTTCATTCCATCAACGATTTTCACGCCCAGGGCGTTGTGGAGGGTAATGCCACGTACAACAGCAAAAGCTTCGACCTAATGACATTCCGCGACCACAATATTACCAAAGTTGTGGACGATAACGGGGTGGAAAAGGAGCTCGAATGCAACGAGCGGTACTACGTTCCCTGCGAGATAACCTGGCTTTTAAAGACCCTTGGATTCACCAAGATTGAGATTTTTGGGGCAACCCTAGGCGCCTTCTCCCGCGAGGATAAGCTAAAAACCAACGATTTTGAGATGTTGGTTATTGCCGAAAGGTAAAGTAAACCACCCGTCAGAATCCCATTTACATCTTAAATGGGATTCTGTGTTACTGCGCCCTTCGCCCTATGCCCTATGCCCTTCGCCCTATGCCCTTCGCTTCGGTCTTCCTCCCCCATTTGCAAAATTGATCAACCCGTTATACTTTTACAGAGTGAAGATGATCGGTGCGAAACCTTTACAAATTTTATCCCCCATTACCCAATGCGATATAGCATAACCATCCTTTTCGCCCTTGTAGCCCTGAGCCTAACCACAACCGCTCAGCCCGACTCCCTTTTTGTGAGGACTAGGATTATTACCGCATCCGATACATTGCAGGGTTTTATAAACCGTGATGTGAACCTCGAGCGTTTCGTTGAGTTTAAGCGCGACCTGCGCGACAAGAGTTCTATTCGAATTAGTGCCGATTCTATTCAAAGCCTACGCTTTAGTAGCATGGAGTTCACCCGAATAGAATATCAGGGCGAGAGTTTTCTGGCTCGTATCGAGGCCGAGGGCCTTGTGTGTATCTACACCGATTTCCGTTCCGGCTCCTCCTTTGTCGGGGGTGGAAGTTTTCAGAGCGGGTATTTTGTGGATAGAATTGATCGCTACATCCGGTTCGAGGGGAGGATTTACCAAATCCGCAGCGCAACCATCCGTAACCTCATCGATAAGGCTTTTATCGAGGATCCCGATATGGCCGATAGGCTTATGGGCTTTAAGTACGCCCAGCTTATCGATACCCTTCCTGCATTTGCCCGAGAGTATAACCACAGGTATGCCGATTTTTTACCCGGCGGGCAACCCATTCCCTTAATTCAAATTGAAACCGATGAGCTAAGCCGATTTGGGTTTTATATCCCCATAGCCGCAAGCTTCCCGCTGGTGTATGTTACGCAAAAGGCAAAGGACGAGATGTTCAATGCCTCCCGAGGTCATTTTGGATTTAGCGTAGGCGTAGGGTTTTACTACAGCCTCTCGGCCAAAGCCAGGGTCTATTTCGATGCGAGTTACTACACCACCTCCATGCATCTCGATTACAGCTATCAGCCCTCATCCGAAATCAACCAGCGCGTAAAGGAGGATGCCTCCTTTGGGTACATTGCGCTAAATCCCAAGCTCGAGTTCAGCTTCGAGGGGTTCTCCACCGGGTTTGGCGTCTCCTTCTCGGTGTACAACCGTTACCAATCCAGCTACAGCGTATATGCTGCCGATGGCAGCTTCGAGTTCACAGGCAACGAGTCCAACCCCTTGCTGATAAAAGATTCCAAAAATGTGGTCTCCTTTAGCTACTACGTCCTAAAAACCTTTAAGCTAGGAGCATTAAGCGTTTCCCCCCTTATTTGCATAAGCATTCCCGCCAACAACACCTTTGATATTGGTGAGCGATACCTCGATGTGGAGCTCCAGCGCTACATGCAGGAAGGCGTTATGCCCTTTCAACTCTCCCTTGGCACCCGAATCGAGTTCTAAACCAACCCCTAAACCTTAAACGCTAATTCGCTAATCCGCTAAGAAAGTTCATACTCCCTTAGCGCCTTTGCGCCCTAGCGTTGAACACGTTAAAAGTAAAACGTAGAACGTAAAACGTAAAACGCCAACTGCTAAAAGCCAATAGCTAACTGCCAATAGCTAAAAGCTCTCGTTATCTCAGCAAAGAACGCTTCGATCCCGAGACAGCCAACAGTCATCCCCAAAAATCTCTAAACAAAAATCCCCTATCCAATTTTTTGTTTTATATTTATGCCTAATTACTAGTACAATTATGCAGAAAATAACATCCACCTTTGTTACCTATACCCAGCAAACGGGTATTATTAAAGGATACTTTTGGTAGATTTACAAGCAAGTTACCCACAATTTTGACTATCAACTAAATAATAATATTTCTGCATATGAACTTGAAATATAATGATGAGATAAAATCTATAGAAAATTGCCCGAGTAGAAATGAAAAAGGGAATCTAAAACTTTATAGATGTGTTGAAAATCCAATTACTGAAAAGTCTTTTGAACCTCACGCAGTTTTGCACAAGCCAAGATTTAGGGATAATTGTCAAGCTTGGGGTATTTCTATGTTTAGTGACCTTAATACAGCTAAGCAAATCTTGAAAAATCTTTCTGTAAAAAAAAGGGAAACGATTAATATTAAAAGCATTGCATCTGGGTTAATTACTGATAATGATGGAATTAAACATTCTTCAAAGAACTCAAAACATTACACATTCTACCCTAAAATAGATGTTGATTTAATTAGTAAGTTTGCAATTGAATATGATGATGAATAGTAATATGAAAAGAAATAGCATCGATTTAAGTAAATTTAAGAAGATAGAAGATATTATCTTTTTAGACGAACCTATTCTAAGTCATCTAGTTAAAAACAATAAGCACTTTTTGCTTTACCTTATTGATTCACTCGATAATTCTGACTTATATTTATTATTAGAAGTTGAAGAAGAGACAATATACTACTATTTAACTGGCAAACTATCATTAAGAAACTTAATTCTTGAAAATGAAAACATATGCTATACGGTTGAACAAGACTTTAATGGCTCACTTATTGAAGTAAATGTTATTCAAAATGAATATTTAGACAATAATTATCTTCCAGCTGTTGATTCATTTTTGAATTATAATCCCACTTTTGAATCTTATTATTACAGTTTTATAAAAGAATATGAATCTAAGTCTTATTTAAACACATTACGAGAAAAAGCATTTTATTTAAAAATTTCGACTAAAAATAAAAAGTTTGCAAATACTATAGGATTTAACGAACTAGCAAACAACCTTTTATCTAACATCTCTACTTCTTTTAAAAGCTTTCTTAAAGCTGACTTTTTTGTAGTTTTTAAGAATATAACATCTGACCAAAATAGGTTAAATAAAATTTTTAATAATATTTTACCTGATATAGACTACAGAATGGTTGATTTAAAATTTGGCAGTTTTGAGATAGGCCTTGCAGTAGATGATGTTATGAAAGGAAATATTGAAAATAAAGAAATGAAAGAATGGGCCATAAAAGTAGGAAATAAGTACAAAGATATTGTGTTAGATGATACATATGATGAAAATAATGTAAAAAGAATAGTTGATACATATACAGTTGATGACCGTAAAAAAATATTTAATCCAATTTTTAAAATAACAGAGAACTCTGATTTTAATTTAGAAATTAAAAAAAATAAATTATCAAAATATTCAACCCTGCAAATTAAGGATAAGTCAATTATCGAAAGAATTGTCCCAAATGTAATTGAAGACATATCAAAACCAGATGCAAAAGAATATCAAATTGTGAATCTTACAACAGTAGTAGACAAGAATAAAAAAGTAAAATCGATTAATATTGAAAACACCTTATTTAATTCTACGGATGAAACTGAAGCAATACTTAATAATAAAGATTTTGAAAAATATGGATTCATAATTAATACAGAAATTTCAATAAAAGTCCACATAAAGACTGAGAAAAATCTCATTATTTTAGTTTCAAACTTTGACGATTTAGTATTTGAAGTTAAGGATTCCTCGGGCAAATTTGAAGACGGAATAAGAAAATTAATTCATAATATTTACGAATACATTTTAAATAAAAAATAAAAAAACTGTGGGTAACAAGGGGTGTAAGCAATGTGGGGGATGTGATGACTTCGAGTCGGCAGAACCCGCAAGGGGGCAGCACTAACGGCGGATGACGACGCTGCGCCACGCCATCCCCCACTGCTCACAACCCCCAACCGTTACCACACATTTTAAAAAAGACAACAATATGAGTTACAAAGACAAAACTTACATTATTTTCGACGGAGACAACGACAAATGGGCTTATGCCAGAATGAAAGGATGGAAAGCCTTAGAAACTATTGACTTTGACTTCGAAGATGCTCACGAAGTATATTCATTAACCGATAGGGCGAATGATGAATCATACATCAAAGGGAAATTGAAAAAACGATTTGAAAATGCCAGACAAGTTATTGTCTTGCTTGGTGAGCATACTAAAAACTTATACAAGTATGTTAGGTGGGAACTTGAAGTTGCCAAAGAATTAGATTTACCAATTATAGCCGTGAATCTGAATGGCGATAGGGCTCAAAATCTTAATACTTGTCCTCCGATTATTCGTGATGACTATGTTGTTTACATTCCTTATAAAATGAAAATTATTAAATATGCTTTGGATAACTTCCCTAGTGAATATAAAAAAAGAGAAGTAGGTAGTAAAGGTTCAAGAATTTACAATGATACTATTTATCAAAATTTAGGCTTAAACGATTAGTTTTATGAAAAGGACAGAATTCGACAGAGAACTAGTTGGTCCAGATTCTTATGAGTGTTTTAATAATCTCTCAAAATTATGCCAAAAACGCTATCTAAGCATAGTAGGTTGGCAATTAATCCTTTTGCTATTGATTTCTTTAATTGCAAGCATTCCCGTTATTGATGCTAATTGTGGACAATATGAAAAAGTCAAACATTTCATTCAGCTTTTACTGATATTCATTGTACTTATTCTAATGATTAGGCAGTTTAGGTCAAATTATATGGATGGTTGGCAAAAAACACGTTTTTTGGCAGAAAGCATACTTAGTCAATCTTGGTTATTATTTTTCAAAATAGACAAATATGATAATTCATTAAATAATTCATTACAGATTTTTCATGACAGGATAAAATCAATGAAGTCAGAGATTAACATTACCAATTATTTGAGGTTTTTGTCGCCCGTGTCAATTGACAATGACAAACCAAAATGGGTAGCAGATAATTTCAATTTGACTAATGATGAAAAGATTGAATATTACATAAAAAACAGATTAAACGACCAAGAACTATACTACTATAAAAAAACATTATATAATACAAAAAAAGGTGAACGGTTTTTTTGGTTTGGGCTTTGTTCGATGGGGTTAGGTGCAATTTTGACTGTACTCACAATAATGGATTTAGTTCCCAATTTTTCATATTTGGGGCTATTCACAACACTTGCAGCTGCTGTTTTTTCATGGAAACAAACTAAGAGATTTGAAGAATTAAGTTCAACTTATAGTGTTGCTATTGATGAACTTAAAGATTTTAAGAAAAAACTACTTTTATCACCAACAGAAAATAGAACTAAGGAGATTGTCTATGATGTGGAGAAAGCGATAAGTAGGGAACATAAAATGTGGGTTTCAAAAATAGGAGATTAATATGTCATATTTAACTTTTAATGACTTAGCAAGCACATATAGAGCTACAAAATATTTTAGTAAAGCTCAGAATCTAAATGAATCTTTTAGTGGTGTTTCAGCATCATATGAGAAAAGAATTTTTCTGTCATATAGGAGAAAGGATAAGGATTATGTTGCGCCGTTAGTTGACTTCTTGAAAAAACGTGGTGTAAATGTATATATTGATTATCTTGACGAAACATTACCCGACACACCTAGTCCGGAAACAGCTGGAATTCTAAGACAAAGAATCAATCAGTCAGACAAATTGATTCTTTTTGCAACCCCAAATAGTAAGGAATCAAAATGGATTCCATGGGAACTTGGTTTGGGAGACGGTTTTCTGAAATATGAAAATGTAGCTATTCTTCCTGTTACTAATAATTCCAGTTCATGGGATGAGCAAGAATATTATCAAATATATGGACACATAAAGGAAGGAACAAATAAAATTACAGGAGGAACAGACTGGGCAATATTTTTTCCAAATGGTGATGCCTTTTGGTTAAAAGATTGGATGAGAAAATAAAAACGTGTGGTAACAAGGGGTGTAACCAATTTGGGCTGAATGGGTTAGGTCAGCGGGTCGGCTCGCAGCGGGGCGCAGTATCGCATGATGAAATCTCGGCTCCGTTCGCCCAAACTGGTCACACCCCCAGCCGTTGGGGCACATGCTAAAAAGACAACCGACACATTAGCAAAAAGAGCTGAAAAATTTCTATAACTAAACATGAACATAATAGCTTTTATTGATACTGAAATTGAACCAAAGAGCCAAAAAGTCCTTGATATTGGAAGTATCAAGAATAATGGAAGTTCTTTTCACAGAACTTCAATTGATGAGTTCATCCGATTTATTAGCGGAACGCAATATGTTTGCGGACATAATATTTTCAATCACGACATAAAGTATATCGGTAAAGCACTGAATGATGCAGGAATAAATCCTGAAAATATTATTGATACACTATTTCTTTCTCCATTACTTTTTCCAACAAAACCCTATCATGCATTATTAAAAGACGACAAATTACAATCGGAAGACACAAATAATCCTTTGAACGATTCAATTAAAGCAAAAGATTTATTCAATGATGAAATTGCTGTTTTCCAACAAACTGACGAAACGTTAAAACAAGTTTTTTATCTGCTTTTGAATGACAAAAAGGAGTTTCACTCCTTTTTTCATTTTATTGGTTATAAAAGTACAAGTACAGAACTTGAAAAAATGATTCGTCAAAAGTTTGACAATGAGATTTGTGAACAGGTTGATCTTGTTAAAATAATTTCAGAGTATCCTATTGAACTTGCTTACTGCTTGTCTCTTATTAACTCCTTTATTCAACACAAGAAAATACATTCAATTACACCTCCATGGGTTCTTAAAAATTATCCTGAGGTTGAACGAATAATGTTCAGATTGCGCAATAAACCCTGTATTAGAGGGTGTGCCTACTGTAACAATGCCTTAGATATCCATAAGGGATTGAAAAGGTTTTTCGGCTTTGATTCTTTTAGAACATATGGCGGAGAACCGTTGCAAGAGAAAGCTGTTAAGGCGGCAGTTGATAATAAATCAATTATTGCAGTTTTTCCAACTGGTGGCGGAAAATCAATCACTTTTCAGGTTCCAGCCTTAATGAGTTGTGAAAGCACAAAAGGATTGACAATTGTAATCTCTCCTTTGCAATCACTGATGAAAGACCAGGTGGATAATCTTGAGAAAGTTGGAATTACAGATGCAGTAACAATAAATGGATTGCTTGATCCAATTGAAAGAGCCAAATCATTTGAGAGAGTTGAAGATGGTTCTGCATCTATTCTTTACATCTCACCAGAATCGCTACGTTCACGTACAATAGAACGATTGATTTTAGGTAGGAAAATTGTTCGTTTTGTGATTGATGAAGCACACTGCTTTTCATCGTGGGGACAAGATTTCAGAGTTGATTATTTATACATTGGTGATTTCATTAAATCAATCCAGGAAAAGAAAAATATTGTAGATAGAATTCCTGTTTCTTGCTTTACAGCAACAGCAAAACAAAAAGTTATTGAAGATATTCGAGACTATTTTAAAGAAAAGCTTTCACTTGACCTTGAACTATTCTCTTCAAAAGCATCAAGAACAAATCTTCACTACAAAATTTTTGAAAAGGGAAATGAAGAGGAAAAGTATCAGACATTGAGAGATTTGATTGAGGAGAAGAATTGTCCAACCATAATTTATGTTTCAAGAACACGAAAAGCATATTTGCTAGCAGAGAGGTTAACAAAAGATGGTTTTAATGCAAAACCATATCACGGCAAAATGGAAGTGAAGGAAAAAACTGTCAATCAAAATGCTTTCATTTCGGGTGAAGTTTCAATAATGGTTGCAACATCAGCTTTCGGAATGGGGGTTGACAAGAAAGATGTCGGCATGGTCATACATTATGAGATTTCCGATTCACTCGAAAACTACATTCAGGAAGCTGGAAGGGCTGGACGAGATGAAAATATTGTTGCAGATTGTTTTGTGTTGTTTAATGAAGAAGACCTTGGCAAACATTTCATCTTGCTGAATCAAACCAAACTTTCAATTAAGGAAATTCAACAGATTTGGAAAGCTATAAAAGAAATCACAAAGTTTCGTTCGACAGTATCAAACTCTGCATTGGAAATTGCACGGAAAGCAGGATGGGATGATAATGTCGTTGAAATAGAAACGAGAGTAACAACTGCCATTGCTGCATTAGAAGATGCCGGGTATCTAAAACGGGGTCAAAATATGCCAAGGGTTTTTGCAAACAGTATACTTTCTAAAAATGCACAAGAAGCTATCGACAAAATAAATGCTTCTGAAAGATTTGAGGAAAAGCAAAAAGAAAAGGGAATTCGAATTATTAAGAAGCTTTTTTCAAGTAAAAGCAGAAAACAATCTAGCGAAGAATCAGCAGAATCCAGAATTGATTACATCAGTGACCATTTGGGTATTGTAAAAGAAGAAGTTATAAATATAGTGAACCTTCTTCGAGAGGAAAAGATTTTGGCTGATGCGAAAGATTTAACAGCATTTATAAAAAAGAGCGAAAACAAAAATCGCTCACTTAGTATTGTTAAAGCATTCTGTAAAATTGAAAACTTTTTACTTCCCAAATTTGAAGAACAGGAAAAAACTTTTCACACTAAGGAACTTAACGAAGAAGCTGAAGCAAAAGGTTGTGAAGATGTAAGTATCAACAAGATTAAAACCGTCATAAACTTTTGGGCGATTAAAAATTGGGTTAAGCGGCAAAATTTAGAATATTCAAAGAATCATTTTGTTGTGATTTGCCTTCATTCGAAAGAATTGCTGAAAGAAAAATTGGAAAAGCGTCATGAGTTGGCAAAATTTATAGCTGAATTTCTGTATGAGAAGAGTAATTCTATTGCTTTGAATGATGAAACAGGGAAAGAAGAAATATTGATTGAATTTTCTGTTCATGAATTAAAAGCAGCTTATGATAATAGCCTAAATCTTTTTAAGCTAAATGTTGGTCTTGATGATATTGAGGACACGCTTTTCTATCTTTCCAAAATTGAGGCAATAAAAATTGAAGGCGGCTTTCTGGTTGTTTATAACCGCCTGACCATTGAGCGTTTAGAAGAAGATAATAAAAAACGTTACACGAAGGAGGATTACGAAAAACTTAATCAATTCTATGAAAATAAAGTTCAGCAAATTCATATTGTCGGTGAATATGCAAAAAAAATGATAAGCGATTATCAAAAAGCCCTCCAATTTGTTGAAGATTATTTTCAACTAAACTATAATTCCTTTCTAAAAAAATATTTTCCCGGAAGCAAGGCAGAGGAACTCAGATTAAAAATGACTCCTTCCAAATTTAGACAGCTTTTTGGTGAGTTATCACCAACACAATTGAGTATTATCAACGATAATGAATCAAAATTCATAGTTGTTGCAGCAGGACCCGGAAGTGGAAAAACAAGGGTTTTGGTTCACAAACTTGCATCCTTACTTTTAATGGAAGATGTTAAGCATGAACAGCTGCTTATGCTTACTTTCCCAGTTCGGCTGAGGTTGTACCTCAGTCGGTTTTATACTTTCGGGTTGCACCCGCATAAACATACTAAGTTCTGCCTGCAGTTAGCAATTCCCCGTTGCTGCATATATATAGGCAACCATTATTTGTGTCCCATTACTTTAATATTATTCGTGCCCATTTGTGGCTAAATATTATATACATATTGCCGTTCCAATCCCAGCCTTTCCAACACCCACAAAAAAAAAGACACATACTTTTTGCACCTTAGCGCCCTAGCGTTGAACAGGCAACTTTTAACTTTTAACCCTAAACCCTAAACCCCTGCCCTCGATAACCTTACCCCCTCAACGCTAAACCCTCCCTCTTTCTGGTAACAACATACCACTTTTTCGAAACTCAAGGGTTCCTTTTGTAAATTCTGTACTTTTTTTTTGCAACAGGGGAGTAACATTTTGCTATAAGTGTACTTAACTTTACATCATAATGTTTATTTTTTACAATGAGGGGTATACATTTTACGATAGATGATCATAAGTTACTATCAAGCGACTAACCTTTTACAATTTACGTGTTATTCTTTACAATAGAGTTACCACTTTTTAGCATAAACGATTTAGTTTTATGTATAGATGAATAAATTTTTAGAGCAAACGATGTATTTTTTAGAATGGGTGTATTATTTTCTGCAACTCGCTATATTATCCATAAAACAACCATTGGTAGTCGTAAACTAAACATTATCGCCATGCTAACCTTCAACTTCACCCGCCTTTTTAAGGCCCGCGGCATCGATAAACCCTTCAGCTACCTTACCAGCTTGGGCTACTCGGCCAATCTTGCCACCCGCATCGCCAACAATCGCATCCGCCGATTCGATTTGCACTACGTCGAGACGTTTTGCGAGATCTTTCAGTGTACTCCTAACGACCTGCTGCAGTGGTTCCCAAGCAGTAAGCAAAAGGACACCGAAAAGCATCCGCTCTTCCCCCTCAAGCGCACCGACAGGGTGGTTCACCTCACGCACATGCTCAGCGCTATCCCCCTCGATAAGCTCAACCAAATCGAGGATATGATCAGGAAGGAACTCGAGGAGTAAGCTTATCTGGAAGTTTCTTATCCAGCCCATAACGGGTGTACCCCTCCTTATCCGCTAAATAACAGCGGCTAAAGAGACAAGCGAGACAGGCAATTGCCTATGCCAACTGCTCACGTTGCGTCTCGGAATTCCGGATTTATGAGACGAAATGACGAGATCAAGTCAGCAAAAAAAACGCTGCTTTTCCGAGACTATCAACTATCAACAGCCAACTCGCAACCCTAAACATAACAAAAAAGTTTATTGAAACGAATTTCAATAAACTTCTCTGTATCCTATATGTATTAAGGGTTATAACCTCTTTTTACCAACTATTTATGGCATATACACCGACTTCAGACTTCTGCCTTCTGCCTTCTGTCTTTTGCCTTATGCCTTCGCCCTTCGCCCTTCGCCCCCTGCTCTCTGCCCTTCGCTCTTGCTCTTGCTCTTGCTCAGTACTCTTGCTGTCTATCCCAGCCGCTTCTCGTAGTTAACCTTAACCAACTCGTTGGGTAGACTTTGCGCTGTGCCCATATTCTTAAAGCCTCTATCCTCAAGTAGCTTGCAGAGCTGCTCGTCGTCAATGGGGATTTTCCCCGTAATTCGCTTGTAATCCTTTTCGCGCGAGTGCTTCTCGGCAAATTCAATCATGGCCTTGGCCAAACCTCGCTTTTGGAAATGGGGAAAAATGGCAAGCCTCTCGATGGTCGATGCATCGGAGTTCTCGGCATCGGGTTTAATGGTTACAGTGCCTACAGGAACGTTTTTAAGGAAAATAATGTAGACAAACTTGCTGCTTATATCCTTTGCAACATCTGCATAATCGGAATGCATATTATGCCACGATTTTACACCCTTATCGATAAGCTGCTCTGTACATTCCTTTAGTATGTATAGCACCTCGAGCAGTTGACTTTCCTTTGCCAGCTTTATTTCCATAGGTTTGGGGTTTGATGCGATGATAAATCTAGTTGTTCTGTTCCGAAAAAACTAATTTTCCATCAACAAAAGTTTTCTCAACTCTAAGGCTCGATAGCTGATCGTTTGGAGCAGTCATCAAATCCTTCTCAAGCACCACAAAATCTGCTACCTTTCCGGGCTCCAAGCTACCCTTAAGGTTCTCCTCAAAGGCCGCTTTGGCGGCCCAGATGGTCATCGCTCTTAGGGCTTGCTCGCGGGTGAGGGCGTTCTCCATTTGGAATCCCTCGGCAGGGAATCCTTCCATATTCTGGCGGGCTACTGCAGCGTAGAAACCGTAAATTGGGTTGATATGCTCAATGGGGAAATCGCTCCCGTTGGGCAACCATCCGTTTTGTTGAAGCAGATCCTGATAGGTATATGCGTACTCAATTCGTTTACCTAGCCTATCAACAGCCCAAATCATATCCGATGTGGCATGTGTGGTTTGTACCGAGGGTATAATGGCCAGCTGGCCAAAGCGTGGCAAATCGGTTGGATGAATTGTTTGTGCATGCTCTATTCTCCAGCGCAGGTCGTTGCCTGGTTTCAGGTTTTTCTCAAAGATATCGATCATTAGCCTAGCTGCTGCATCACCAATGCAATGCACGGCAACTTGGAAACCCGAATCGAATGCCTTTTGGCAAACGCTTGTTAGTTTTTCGGTTGTTTCAAGCTGTAATCCTTTGGTATTTGGTGCATCGGAGTATGGCTCGAGCAGAAGAGCACCCCTCGATCCCAGCGCCCCATCGGCAAAGAGTTTCACGGTTCTTACGGTTAGCTGAGGTGTTGTGAAAATCCCATTATCGAGAAAATGTTTAAAGTTTTCCTCCGTGGGATGAAGCATCACATTTATCTTCATCTTTAGCATTCCACTTTTCTGAAGCTCATCAAACAGTAATGCATCGGGCAGGTCGGTTCCGGCATCGCTAACCGATGTTAACCCAACGGCAAAGCAGTTTTTCTGTGCATTATCGATTGCCAACTCCTTATCCTCGCGGGTATCGGCTGGCACCAAATCGCGAATCAGGTTAATGGCGTTATCAACCAGCACACCGGTTAGCTTGCCGTTAGCCTTAATAATTTCGCCTCCGGCGATAAGCGTATCGGCATTGAATCCAGCCAGTGCGAGCGCCTTGGAGTTGGCTATGGCAGCATGTCCATCAACACGGGTAAGCAGAACAGGGTTGTTTGGGAATGCTTTGTCGAGCAGATCCTTGGTTGGAAACTCCTTAATATCCCACTCATTCTGATTCCAGCCCCGCCCAAGCACCCACTCGGTTGGGTAATTTTTTTGATGATCAACTAAACGCTCAACAGCTTCGCTCCACGATTTGGCTCCGCCCAGCCATGCATTGCGCAGACCCAATCCGTAACCCAGAAAATGGCAGTGGGGATCGATAAAACCAGGGTAAACGGGTTTCCCGTTCAGATCTAAAATCTCCTTCGATTTATAGGTGCTGGCAATGGTTTCGTTATCGCCCAAAGCAATAACTTTTCCCTGACTAATCGCCATACTCTCAAACACCGAAAACTCGGTATCAACTGAGTAAATTTTGGCGTTTCGAATAATCAAATCTGCATTTTGTTTAGTACTGCACGACATAAGTATTGGTATTGAGATGGAAAGAAGTACTCCCCAGTATTTTTTATTACAGAGCATTGGGTTTAGGTTTTGGTTTTAGTCCACAAATATATCTTTTTTGTACGAAACAACTGTGCATTTTAGCCTCGAGTCGATATTTGTACCCCTGCACCCAATGGCAACAATAATTTCTATATTTGAGGGTTATTTTGAATAGGAAAAATGCCGATTTGCCAAGATGAATAAGTCTCTGATCCCCATATTTATTTCGCTCTTTATACTGTTCTCCTCGTGTTACAGGGAGAATTTCTCCACCAGTTCGTCCATAAAGTTAGGCTTTAGCACCGATACCGTTCTGTTCGATACCGTTTTTACCACCATTGGCTCTGCTACTCGCTACTTTAAGGTTTACAATAATAGCCGTAGCGATGTTAAGATATCCACTGTTAGGCTTGCTGGTGGCGGAGAATCGCCATTTAGGATCAACGTGGATGGCGAGCCCACAAACCTTGCCCGCGAGGTTATTCTTAGGGGTAAGGACAGCCTCTTTGTGTTTGTGGAGGTTACCGTAAACCCAACCAATAGCAATTCTCCCCTTTTAGTTCCCGATTCCATTGTTTTTGAAACCAATGGCAATATTCAGGATGTTAAGCTGGTTGCATGGGGGCAAGATGTTCATTTACTCAAAGGCGCGGTAGTTTCCGAATCTACAACCTTTACTGCCGATAAACCCTACCTTATTATCGACAGTTTGCTGGTGGGTGCTGGTGTGGAGCTCGCAATCAACCCGGGTGTTCGCCTCCATTTTCACTCCAACAGCTTGCTTAAAGTCGATGGAACCCTTAAGGTTAATGGTGAGCCCGAGAACCCTGTAGTTTTTGAAGGCGATAGGCTTGAACCTTTTTACCGCGATAAGGCGGGTCAGTGGGGAGGGGTATGGCTTAGGGTTGGTAGTCATAGTAATCATATTAATTGGGCCGAGATAAAGAATGCGGTTCTGGGCGTGGTTGTCGATACTTTTAAGTTTCTTGGCGTTCCCTCGCTAATTATTCACAACACCAAAGTGTATAATATGAGCTACACTGCGCTCTATGCCCGGGGTGCAAATGTTGAGGCGGGCAACTGTCTGTTTGCCAATGCTGGGCAAACTGCTGTGGCGCTAACATTAGGAGGGAGTTATCGGTTTTACCACTGCACCATTGCCAACTACTGGGGACAGTATACCAGTCGAAAAGGGCCAGCCTTGCTGCTGAATAACTACTATACTTACCGCTATTCCGAGAATGGGCCAATCTTCCTCGAACCTCGCGATTTGGATCAGGCCTACTTTGCTAACTGCATTATATACGGTTCGCGAAGCGATGAGTTAGCTGTTGATAACAAATACCTTGGGCAGCCTGTTAATGCGGCGATGAACTATTTTTTCGAGAGTTCAATCCTTAAGGTTGGTGCTACCATTGATATTACCGATGAATCCCGATTTTCAAATGTTCTGTTAGATAATCCCAAGTTCAAGGAGCCTTTTAAGGCTAATTTCGAACTCGATACCCTAAGTCCGGCAAAGGATATTGGACTGGTTAGTATTGCAACCCTTTTCCCCATCGACCTTAAAAATGTAAGCAGATTAACCGATAAGGGACCCGATTTGGGAGCCTATGAGCGACAGGAACAGGAGAAGTAGGTTTACTTAAGAAGATCGCTGTCGAAAAATCTTTTATCTTTACAAGTTCACACTTTACCATCTTTTTGTATCAATAAAATGTATACTAAGTTATTATGAGTACAATACTTTTAACCAAACGAGTAGTTTTTGCAACTCTAATTTTATTCATATCCCTTCAGCTGAGCGTTGCTCAGGATCGCTACCGCTTGATGTTTTATAACGTGGAAAACCTGTTCGATCCCTTTAAGGATAGCCTTACTAATGATTCCGAGTTTACCCCCGAAGGGACTCGTTTTTGGACCTGGAACCGGATGAACGAGAAGGTTAACAATATCTACAAGGTAATTGCAGCCGTTGGCGAATGGGATCCACCAACAATGGTGGGGTTCTGCGAGATTGAGAACCGTTTTGTTTTGGAGCGGATTACCAATCATACCCCGCTTTCCAAGTACGAGTATCGCATTGTACACCGCGATTCGCCCGATGGGCGAGGGATTGATGTTGGATTGATTTACCGTCCCGATCAGTTTACTGTGCACGAGGAGCGATTCTTTCGCGTTTCGTATCCCGATAATCCCGATCGCGCCACGCGCGATGTGCTTTATGCCCGTGGAGTTTTATCAACCGACGACACGCTGCATGTTTTCGTAAACCACTGGCCATCGAAGTTTGGCGGTGCGCTGGCCTCGGAACCAGGTCGAATTGCTGCTGGACAATTAGTTCGCCAAAAGGTTGACTCAATCCGCATTTTCCACCCCAACGCGCATGTTGTAATTATGGGCGACTTTAACGATACCCCCAATAGCCGACCATTGACTGAGGGGCTGGGTGCTTTGCCTCCTGTTGAACCACTTTCGCCCGAGGGGCTTTACAATTTACACCAACCCTACGAGGCTAGGGGCGAGGGAACGCTTAAGTTTCAGGGTGTGTGGGAAACCATCGATATGATGATCGTTTCGAAAAGTCTCCTTAACCGGAAGCATGGCATTTACACTACACTCGATGGCGGCAAAATATTTAAAGCCGATTTCCTTTTGGAACCCGATACCCGATTTGTGGGTGTAATCCCCAAGCGAACATACATTGGAATGAGGTATCATGGAGGATATAGCGATCACCTGCCCATCTACATCGATTTATTTCCCAACAGGTAATAGTACCACACTCTATTGATTTAAGCAAAAAGTCCCAGCTAATAAGGGACTTTTTGTTTTTAGCAATACTAGCTAAACATTTTATGTGATTTATAACACTTCGCATCAATATGCATTAATGTACAAATCGCTTGGGTAATACTCAAATTATTGCCATTTTTGCCAATGCTAAATTTCTGATTCAATGGTAACTCTCGATTTTGCTATATCAACAGTACTAGAGCATTCAAAGTCTAATATATCTTCCGAAACGGTTCCCTTATGGGAATCGATAGGCCGAGTGTTGGCGGTTGATGTAACCTCCGATATCAATATGCCTCCCTTCAATAAATCGGCTGTGGATGGATATGCATGCCGTAAACAAGATTTAAACCAGTCGCTAACAGTAATCGAGGTAATTCCTGCTGGGCAGGTTCCTCAGCGTGAAATCGTGCCGGGCACCTGCGCAAAGATAATGACGGGTGCTCCAGTTCCCTCAGGTGCCGATTGCGTGATTATGGTGGAGGAGGTTAAGATTATCGATGATACAACAATTCAGTTTACTGGTAAATATACTAAAACCAATATTGCCCCATTTGCCGAGGATGTTAAGTTTGGCGATGTTGTACTAACGAAAGGTGAATTAATCGAACCTCAGCATATCGCCATTCTGGCGTCCGTGGGAGTAAGTAGGGTAGAGGTTGCCACTCGCCCAAAGGTTTCAATCCTAATCACCGGCGACGAGCTGGTTGAGGTTGCCGCAAAACCCATTAACAGCCAGATTCGTAACAGCAACGGACATCAACTTTACACGCAGGTTATACGCGCAGGTGCAACTCCCATTTATGGTGGAATAGTTGAGGATACTCACGAGTCGACACGCAATGCCATTGCCAATGCGCTTGCCGAGAGCAATATTGTTGTTCTAACCGGTGGTGTTTCCATGGGCGATTTCGATTTTGTGCCCAACGTTTTAGTCGATTTAGGGGTTGATATCAAGTTCCAAACTATTACCGTTCAACCCGGAAAACCAACACTTTTTGGGGTTAAGGGCGATAAGTTGGTTTTCGGACTACCTGGCAATCCGGTTTCGTCGCTCTTTCAGTTCGATTTGCTGGTACGTTCTGCAGTTCTTAATATGATGGGCGCAGCCAAGCCCACCAAGAGCCTACAAAAGATGCCTTTGGCATCTGATTTCTCGCGAAAACGTGTGGAGAGATTAGCCTTGGCACCAGCAAGGATTAACGCTCAAGGCGAAGTCGATTTTCTCGATTACCATGGATCGGCTCATATCTTTTCGCTGGCCCAAGCTCAGGTTATGGTCATTATACCCATTGGGGTAAAATCATTTAGTAAAGGAGATCTAGTGGATGTACGACCTCTTTAATCGACATATAACCTACCTGCGCATTTCGGTAACCGATCGCTGTAATCTTCGATGTACCTATTGCATGCCCGAGGAGGGAGTAAATCTGCTAAAGCACAGCGACATCTTATCATTTGATGAAATTGTCGATTTCACTCGTGTTGCGGTGCACATGGGGGTAAATAAGGTGCGAATTACTGGCGGAGAGCCGCTGGTGCGAAAGGGAATTGTTGATCTTATTGGATTAATTGCCAAAATTGATGGTATCACCGATTTGGCCATGACCACCAATGCAATTTTGTTAAAACAGTTTGCAAAACCATTGTACGACGCAGGTTTAATGCGTGTTAACATTAGCCTCGATACCATTAATCCCGATAAGTTTAAGCAGATTACCCGTGTGGGTAATTTAAACGATGTACTTGAGGGAATACAAACGGCCAAGGCCGTTGGGTTTAATCCCATTAAGATTAACTGTGTGGTAAGGGAATCGTCGAATGAGCCCGATGCCCTTGAGGTGAAAAAGTTTGCTCACGACAATGGTTTGCAGGTTCGCTTTATTCCCCTTATGGATTTGGATACGGGAATCCATGGAGTTGTTGATGGTGGCGAGGGCGGCGACTGTGCTCGCTGTAATAGGCTTAGGCTAACTGCAAATGGAGTTGTTAAGCCCTGTCTGTTTAGCGATTTGGGCTACAATATTCGAGAACTTGGAGCAAGACAGGCAATTTTAAGTGCCATAAGCAACAAACCCGCCTGTGGTGGGGTAAGTACAAACAGCGAGTTTTACAATGTGGGTGGATAAATCATGAATTTCGTTAGTCAATCAACCAATCAACCAATCATTCTAAATAAATGACCCC
The DNA here is from genome assembly GCA_964490015.1 of uncultured Rikenellaceae bacterium. Lineage (GTDB taxonomy): Bacteria > Bacteroidota > Bacteroidia > Bacteroidales > Tenuifilaceae > Perlabentimonas. The sequence continues at coordinate 4,581 of CAZBBA010000047.1, read as the reverse complement.
ATCCTTTTCCCATACCGATGAGCACGGCAAGGCCAACATGGTGGATGTGGGCAACAAGCCCAATCAGATTCGTGAGGCTAAAGCCTTGGGATTTATCGCGCTAAATCCCCAAACCATTGCTCTTATCCGCGAGAATAGCATGAAAAAGGGCGATGTGCTTACCATTGCCGAGGTGGCCGGAATTCAAGCGGCCAAGCGAGCTGCCGATTTAATCCCTTTGTGCCACACGCTTCTCCTCACAAAGGTTGATGTAAAAGCATCGTTGCTGGAGAACGGCGTTGAGGTGAGTAGCTTGGTGAAATGCGTTGGTCAAACAGGAGTTGAGATGGAAGCCTTAACCGCAGTTTCGGTTGCACTCCTAACCATATACGATATGTGCAAAGCCGTGGATAAGGAGATGGAGATTGGCCAAATTAAGCTTATTGAAAAAACAAAGAAGGAAATCTAATAGTGTCTTACTTAAATATCAACAGAAATGCAGAAAGTAAAAGTACTATCCGTTAATATATCAACCGAAAAAGGAACCGTAAAGTTGCCTCAGGAGAGCATTGAACTCAATGAGTTGGGTGTGGCCAACGATGCCCATGCAGGCGACTGGCACAGGCAGGTTAGCATGCTGGGAAAGGAGAGTTTCGATCGATTCTCGCAGCTGGCTGGACGAAAAATCAACTTTGGCGAGTTTGCCGAGAATATCACCACCGAGGGCGTTGAACTGGTGAACACCAAACCCGGCGACAGGTTTGTGGGTAAGGACGTTGAGCTGGAGGTTACACAAATTGGCAAAAAATGCCATGGCGATAGCTGCGCCATTTACCGCGAGGTGGGCAACTGCGTAATGCCTAAGGAGGGTATTTTTGTTTGGGTAAAAAAGCCTGGAATCCTAATACCGGGCGATGAGCTGGAATTTATCCCCAAAGTTTACAAGGTAATGGTTATAACCCTAAGCGATAGAGCCTACAGGGGCACCTACGACGACAAGAGCGGCCCTGCCGTGATAAGCCAGGTTGATGAGTTTTTCCGCTCTATCAGGTGGCAGTTTACCGTTAATTCCATTGTTATCCCCGACGACGATAGGATGCTTCGTGGAAATCTGCTAAAAGCCAAGGAACTGGGTTACGACCTGGTGATTACCACCGGTGGAACCGGAATTGGCGAGCGCGACATCACCCCAGATGTTGTAAAGGAGATGCTCGACAAGGAGATTCCCGGTATTATGGAGATGATTCGTATGAAGTATGGCGCCGAGAAACCCAACGCTCTACTGAGCAGGGGAGTTGCTGGTATTATGGGGAAAACGTTTGTGTACACCCTTCCCGGAAGCGTAAAAGCGGTGAACGAGTACATGAGCGAGATTACCAAAACCCTAAAGCATCTTTTCCTTATGCGAATGGGTATTGACGCGCATTAGCCATTAATCATCTTATTGAAGATCCTAAACTTTTTGTAAACAACGCCGCCCATTCGCTCCATCTCGGCTCTAACCTTTAGGTTGGTTTCCATTTCCAGATGGCTGTCAATATGGGTCATCCCGGCTTTCATGGCCTCGTGCAGCATCGATACGCCAAGCATGGTGCTAATGCCCTTGTTCTGATATTCAGGCTTTATTGCTCCAAGCAGAAGGTTTAGCTGTTTTGTTTTTCGCTGCGATTTTAGCACATGAAGAATTCCAAATGGGAGCATGTATCCACGGCTACGCTTAACACCCTGGCTCAGGTCGGGCATGGCCAGGATAAATGCGATTACTTTGCCCCGTTCATTCTCCACAATCTTAAGGAAACGATGATCAAGAACCATCATGTAGCGGGCAGCAAATTCATCCATCTCCTTAACCGAGAGCTCGGCAAACCCGTAAATTTCCTTAAAGGTATCGTTCATTAAGCTTAGCACTGGCCTGATGTAGGGCTTTATCTCTCTTTTCGATTTTAGGTTGATAATTCTAAGATCGGGATTATTCAGTAGTGTCCGCTCGTATACTTTTGTGTAAAATTCAGGAATCTCTTTGGGTACCATCACCTTGTAAACTACCAGATCCAACTCTTTCTGGAAACCTGCTCTAGTCACAAAGTCGACAAGGTAAGGGAAGTTGCAGTTTGTGGCAATAACATTGGGCTCATCGAACCCTTCGATAAGCAACCCCTGCGGATCTTTATCGGAAAATCCCATGGGGCCAATTAATCGCTCCATGCCATGGGCTAGCGCCCATTTTTCGATATGCTTGAGAAGAGCGCTGGCTACTTCCCAGTCGTTAAAGGTTTCAAGATAAAAGAATCGGGCATCCTTTACGTTTCGTGCCTGATTGTACTGATGGTTAATAATTCCCATTACCCGTCCAACAATTTTGCCCTCCCTCTCGGCAAGCAGCAATATAGTTGTGCTATGCTCAAATGCTGGATTTTTCTTAGGGTTAAAGAAAATCCACTCATCCATATAGATGGGTGGAACCCAGTTTGAGTGGCTTTTGTGAATTTTTGCTGGAAGATGAATAAATTTCTTTAGGTCCTCTTTCTGCGAAACCTCAAAAATGTGCAGTTTACTTAAATGCATCGATTATTGTTTTCACAATATTAAACATTTGTTCCAAGGAATGGTAATCCAAATCACTAAAAATTTGTTCTATACTATGCGACCATTGTATTCTAAGGATTTAGATTGCAAAAATATGTTAAATTTGGGATTCTATTGCCGCGTCGGTACATTTGGTTTAAACCCTGCATAGGGGAATACATCCAAAAAATATAATTTTTGAATTCTAAACTTTTTAGGGCATCAGATGTCTTATATTTACTTAACTAAATATCAACATTTTTATGATAAAGAGACTAAATAGCCTGGTGGTAATACCATTTGTTTTTGTTCTAATTGCAGTTGCATGCAGCGAAGGACAAAAGAGTGGGGGTATTCAAAGTCAGAGAGCTCGGGCTGGTTTATCGGTCAATGCCTATGAGGTAAAGCTGCTGCCATTAACACAGGGGCTTTCGCTTTCGGGAACCCTTATGGCGGGTGAGGAGGTAGAACTTAGGGCTGAAACTACTGGCAAATTGGTTGAGTTCTATTTAGATGAGGGTCGAACGGTTAAAAAAGGCCAGCTTTTGGCACGGGTTAACGACAGCGAAATTCGGGCAAGGCTCGAAAAGCTTAAGTCGGACCTTAAGTTAGCCAATGACGATTTGGATCGGAAGCAACGACTAAAAGAGATAAATGCCCTTAGCCAACAGGATTTGGATGTTGCACTTAACCGTGTAGACGGAATTAAAGCCGACATACGATTATCGGAGGCACAGATTGAAAAAGCCGAGATTCGTGCGCCCTTCGATGGCCGCATTGGATTGAGAAATGTGAGCCCTGGCAGTTTTATTGGGTCAACAACCGTGCTTGCCACGCTTATTCAGGATGATCCAATTCGGTTAGAGTTTTCGGTTCCCGAGCGATACGCTTATGGTGTAGCAATGGGAAAACAGGTAACATTTACCCTGGGTTACTATCCAACAGAGTATAAGGCCACGGTTTATGCTACCGAAAGCGTAATCGATCAGCAAACCCGTGCGTTGAGGGTACGTGCATTGTGTCCAAATCCCAAAGGCGATTTAATTCCTGGTGCTTTTGCAAGGGTATCGTTTATTCTAAATGGGAATCCCGAAACGCTCCTTATCCCACCTCATGCTCTGGTTCCAGTGCTGGGTGGGCAGAATGTGGTACTTTCACGATTTGGAAAAGCAACTTATGTTCCAGTCGAAACCGGAATTCGCACCGCAACAGCAGTCGAGATCGTTACAGGTATTCAACCTGGCGACACGCTTTTGCTGTCGGGTTTGTTACAGGTAAGGGAGGGTATGCCCATCAATACAACCGTTGTTGATAGCTGGTAATTTTTGCCTGTTGCCGGTTTAGTTTGAAGACGCCTGCCTCGGGAGCCGAAGGCTAACGAGGGAAGATAGAAGATGGAAGATGGAAGACGGAAGACGGAAGCAAAGGCATAGAGCATAGAGCATAGAGCATAGAGCAAATCTCGTTAACCACCAAAGAACGGTGGTTCCCGAGACACGGAGCAAAGGGCTAAGAGCCAATAGCCAAATGCAACAACGATCATTATATTCAAATAACAGACAATCTACCTGTCGGTAGGCAGGCTAACAACGGATCGCCTTAACCGCTAAAGAACAGCGGTTTCCGAGACAGGCAATTGACAACGAATAACTGACAACGGACATCATTCAACAAATAACCATCAACTAAAACAATGAATTTATCATCTCTTAGCATAAACCGCCCGGTACTAGCCTCGGTACTTTCAATAGTTATTGTGATATTCGGGGTGGTTGGGTATACTTACCTTGGAGTTAGGGAATACCCCAGCGTCGATCCTCCGGTGGTATCGGTAAGCACATCGTATGTGGGAGCCAATGCCGATGTAATTGAGGCGCAGATAACCGAGCCCATCGAAGCTGCGCTTAGCGGGATTGCGGGCATCAAGTCGCTTACATCTACAAGCGCCGATGGTCGAAGTTCAATATCTGTTGAGTTTGAGCTGGGAGTAGATATGGAGGCTGCTGCCAACGATGTGCGCGATAAGATGTCGCAGGT
>CAZBBA010000046.1:0-30407 GCA_964490015.1 uncultured Rikenellaceae bacterium | reverse complement strand
CAAAAAAGAAAGATTGCTGTACAATACATCTTAATGAAAAGTTGAGTAAAAACAGGCTATTTAGAACCTTTCTACCTGTATGGGGGCACAAAAAAGGGGGTCATTGAATGACCCCTAATCGTTGAAAACCGTTTACTGTTTTGCTTTTATTCGCTAACGTGAATATTTCCCAAAGCATTGTTGGCAAAGGTATTGTTTACATTATTCCATGTGCTACTATACAGAAACACTCCATATCCACTTGAGTTTCTAATAGTGCAGTTCTCCAGAGTTATACCATCAACATAATTAATTGTAATATTTGCACGATCATAGTCCTTTCCGGCATACTCAACCGTACAATACTTTAGTAGGGTATTGGCAGTAGTATTATCGGCAAAAAACAAACCAGCCCATGCACCGGGAGCTGGAGTAGAGGCGGCCGAGGTAAATACAATAGGTTCAGCCTCGGTTCCTACTGCATTTAGAGTTGTGCTATTGGTACTTCCAAACTCGAGCCATGCACTAGCCATAAATTTAAGTGTAGTTCCCGCTTGTATAGTTAAGTTTTTATCTACATAAATTCCACCCTCAATGTAGTATGGCACCGTTTGCTTGTGCCATGTTTCAGCTGAATTATCGGCTATACTTCCACTTCTTATCAGAATACCGTATCCCTGAGCACAAGTAATGTTATTGTTATCGCCAATAGTATTAAGGCCAATACACTCTACCTCAATGGCGTGTCCACCCATATTACTAATTGTATTCCCGGTAAAGGAAACGAAACCTTCGTGGCTATAAATTCCATCCTTTTTAACATGCGAAACGGTACAATTATTCATGCTGATTTTCCGATTAACGGTAAGGGCATGGTAATTACTCTCCCCAGCGTAATTTACTTCGCAGAACGACATCGAACTATTTGACAAAACATGACTTTCGAACCACAGGCCTTGCCATGCACCGGCTGCCGGAGTGCTTGAGTATGAGGTGAACACAATGGGTTTTTCGGCAGTACCGTTAGCGGTAAGGGTCATGTTCTCGCTACCTCCAAACGAGAGCCATGTTCCCGATTTGAATTTAATGGTAGTGCCCGGCTCAATGGTGAGGTTGGCATCGATGTAAATCCCGTACTCAATTACATACACCTTGGAACTTACCCAAGTTGTTGGTGTAGTTATGTTCTCGCTAACAATAACTATATCACCTTCATCTTCGGTGTTGATCAAATCGCATGCATTAAGCGAAACTGCTACCAGTAAGGCTAGCACAATGTTAAATCTTTTCATAATGTTTTAATTGTTTTAGGTTTAAAAACTTAGAGATAAGATAGGTGCAGCTTCACAAATTACAGGCCAAAGTATGTTTAGTTTTTAGCAATATTTTAATAAACAATTCCAAGGCAAACTAAAGCAGGGTTCTCTTTTTAAATCAATGTTATCCAAATCAATTAAACTCTTATAGGAATTAATACCCACGAGCACTCGTTCAAAAATCGCATTTTTAATCATAGCCCTAGCAAGCATTTGGGGTTGATTTACTATATTTACAAAAAGAATAATTAAGACATAGATCAAATAATTGCCACAAAACTGATAGTATAAATGAGAAAAGAGGTAGAGGTAATTTGTGAAAACACAAATCAGCGAAAAAAATTAAAGCCGGGATTAAATCTGCTTGAGGTATCAAAGGAATTTGGCCTTGAACTAAAACATCCCGTTCTAGGGGCTATGATCAACAACGAGTTAAAGGAACTCGATTACGAAGTGTACAGCCCCAAGAGCATCAGATTTATCGATATTACTCACCCTGCAGGTATGCGTATGTACCAGCGAAGCTTGTTCTTTGTGCTACAAAAAGCAGTGAACGATGTTATTCCCGGGGCACGCGTGCAAATTGAGCATTCGGTTTCCAAGGGATTTTACTGCGAGATTGAGGGCATGGACGAATCCATAGAATATCCCCTAATCTTTAGCATTGGAGATAGGATGAGAGAAATAGTGTCCGAAAACCTTCCAATACGCCGCGATAAAGTGCTGACCAAGGATGTGGCCGCCATGTTTAGGCAAAAGGGGCAGGACGATAAGGCCAGCCTTTTTGAAACCCGCGGGACCATGTACACATCGGTGTACTACATTAATAACACTGCTGATTATTTCTTTGGCTGCCTCGTTCCATCAACAGGGTACTTAACTGCTTTTGATCTGGTAAAGTACTACAGGGGCATGTTGCTAATGGTTCCCAAACGGAACAACCCACAAGAATTGGAGGATATTGTGATTCAGAATAAGATGTTCGATATCTTCCAGGAGTACAAGGAGTGGGTCGAAATTTTGGGCGTAAGCACCGTGGCGGCCATCAACAAACAGGTGCAGCAAGGGAATTCGAGCGAGCTGATCAAAATCTCTGAAGCTCTTCACGAGCGGAAAGTGATTCAAATTGCTGATCAAATCTACAGCAAAAGGGATAAGGTGCGAATTGTGATGATATCTGGCCCCTCGTCGTCGGGGAAAACTACTTTTGCCAAAAGGATTGCCATTCAGCTAAAGGTATCGGGGCTTACCCCGCACACCATCTCGCTCGACAACTACTTTGTAGATCGAGAACACACACCCCTCGACGAGCACGGAGAATACGACTTTGAATCGCTTGGAGCACTCGATATCGATACCTTTAACAATAACCTGCTCGATTTACTTGCCGGTAAAAAAGTGGATCTGCCCAAGTTCTCGTTCGAAACGGGCAAAAGGTTTTACGATGGAACTAGTTTGCAAATTGAGGATAACGGAATTATAATTATTGAGGGTATTCACGCGCTTAACCCAAACTTAACCCCGCTAATCGAATCGGATAAGAAATTCCTTATCTACATATCAGCCCTAACCTCATTATCGATTGATGGCACTAATCGAATTCCAACAACCGACAACCGCCTAATCCGCAGGATTATCCGTGATTACAAGTACCGGGGTTATAGCGCACTCGATACCATTTCGCGCTGGGAAAGCGTTCGGCGCGGTGAGGATCACAACATTTTTCCATACCAGGAGGAAGCCGACGTAATGTTTAACTCAGCCCTGCTCTACGAATTTGGAATCCTAAAAACCTACGCAGAACCTATACTTCGCGAGGTGCCCATGAACGTGCCCGAATATGCCGAAGCCCGACGGCTTATGAAGTTCCTTAGCTTTTTTGCCCGTATTCAAGCTGATGAAATTCCGCCCACATCAATTTTAAGAGAGTTTCTTGGGGGCAGCACATTCTCGTATAAGTAGCCATTGGGGCTTGAAAATTGTTTATTGATTATTGAATAAGCACTTTAATCGTAATAGTGTTGGTTTAGTTGCTTTTCATTTACAACTAACCAACACTTTTTCTTTACCTATTTTAACAAGAGGATGTATTCTATGATATTGCACTGTATTTCTGTTTTTTATATACGTTCCTGTACTAAAAACAAACCATTTCAAAAGAACAAAACACAAGTATTAGCTTCGAAAAAGTTTTGAACATATTCAAAAAATAATCAACAAGGTGCAATATTTACGGCGGTTTGTTAGCTTTGTAACGGTTTTATTTGCTAATATTGTAAACGAATACCTAGCTTTAGGTGTCACTATAACAAAAAACGCACAACCATTATGGTTAAGTTTATAGTTGTTGTAATTAACATGGTAGGGGTAATTCTCGCCAACATTTTCTTTCCGAGCGATGTTACCCTACAGCTTAGAGCGCCCAACGAGGTAACAGCAGGTGCCGAATTCGACATTGAGGTTACCCTCCGCAAACGTGGCGCCGAGAGTTTTGCCCGCTTCAACCAGGATCTTCCCCGAGGGCTTACCGCTCGGGTTATCGACAACCAGAATGCTAACTTTGCTTTTGAGGATCAAAGCATAAAATTTATCTGGCTTCGTTTACCAGCAGATGATGAGATAAAAATTACCTATAAAATTAAGGTAGACGAGCGCCTTAAAGGCTCCTTTAGCCTCGATGGGCTATTTTCATATATTGATGGCAACGACCGCAAATCGGTTAAACTCGATGCCAAGCAGATTACCATTCGCCCATCGGCCACGGTTAATCCAAGTTTAATTGTTGATATTTCGGAATTTCAGCAGATGCTTCCCTACCAGCCTCCGGTATCGTTGCTGGCTAGCAATGTTCGCTGCATTAGGCAAACTCCACTATTCACAGGCGAAGGTAACGATATGCTGGTTAACATTTTGGTTAGCCGCGGCTCGGCCGATAAGTTTGCCAAAATTGAGGAGGACATTCCCAACGGCTACATCGCCGAGGCCGTTTCGACCCGCGATGCCATTTTTACCTTTAAAGATCAAAAGGCCAAATTCCTGTGGATGAACCTTCCGCCAGAACCCCGTTTTGTGGTAAACTACAGGCTTAGCCCAAAGGATGGCCGGGGAACCACCGAATTGCCACTAAAAGGCACCTTCTCGTTTATCCTTAACGAGGTAACTCAGGTTATAGATATTACGCAGCAGAATGTAGATCTAACCAACCTCGATCCACGTCACCTCGATGGAATTATCGCCTCAGCTCCATCGCCAAAGTTTATTCCACCAACGCAAGTAACTGGTGTTCCAACTAGCACATCGTACACAGGTGCCGATGGTGGTCGCGAAATTCCTGTACAGCTCCAAAAAATTGACGAGAAGCGTCCACGGGCTCAGCAACCTAAAGTAGAACTCGACATGTCGTATCTGCTGGAACCCGAAGAGGGTGTTTACTATAGGGTACAGCTTGCCGCTGGACATAAGCCAGTAGATATTAAGCAATATTTCCGTAGGCTAAACATTACCGAAGATGTACGCACCGAACGCCACGAAGGTTGGTATAAATACTCCATCGGTTCGTTTCCCGAGTATAGATTGGCGCGCGACAGGAGGAACAGCATCTGGTCGACCACACCCATTGAGGATGCGTTTGTGGCAGCCTACAACAATGGCGTGCGAATTACCGTGCAGGAAGCCCTGATGATTACAAATCAACAGTGGTATAGGTAACTATATCACCTCTATAAGATTGAGAATGATTACAAGAAAATTCATACTCTTCTGTATTAGCCTGGTCACCCTAATAATCCTTGCTCCCACTGCCTTTGCACAGAACGAGGATGAAGACTACTACACTGGCCTGCTAACCAAAGAGGTAGAAGTGGAAAATCCCGTGTATAAACCTGTTATTTCGTTGGGAACTGGTATTATCCACTTTTTAGGCGATGTAAAAAATCCTGGGTTTAACCCCTTGTCGGGTGAGATGGCCTACAAGTTTAACATATCGACCCTGTTTGGGGAAAAGAATTACTACAAGCTAAACTTTTTCTTCATGTATGGCAATATGCAGGGCCACGATTTTGATATCTCCAGGCAGATGCAACGCGATGTGAGCAAGCTGAAACTCGACGACAACCTGCTGCCAATATTCTACAACTCATCGTTCCGAACCGAATTCTTCGAATTTGGGATAAGCGCGGAGTACGGATTTGGGCACTTTTTCGGAAAATCGAAACGCTTCCGCCCATTCTTCTCCATTGGTATTTCCCCCCTGCAAATTGGTCGGTTCCAATCGGACTTAACCAACACCAATGGTGATTACTACCACTTTTGGAATGATGGAACCATTAGGAATATGGCCGAAACACACCCCAACGCCTTTAATGCCAACATTATCAGCTTTAATCGAACCTACAACGCCGATATTGCAAAAAACGATTTCCATGAACTGGAAAAGTACTCGCAAACAGCTGTTGTAGTCCCCATTGAGGTTGGTTTCGACTTTTACCTGTCGTACCGAGTTAACCTAAGGATTGCCACATCGCTGCACTACACTTTCACCGATTTGCTCGATAATTTCAACGAGAAGGTGGCTGCCAAGTACAGCATCCCAGGGAATTTCAAGGGGAACGATATGTTCATGTTCACCAACTTCTCGCTCAACTTCGATCTATTCTCCGATCCGGAGATGATAAAGGTTGACCTGCTCTTTGCCGAGCTCGAGGATGTTGACTACGAAGTAATGTTTGCCGACCAGGATATGGATGGCGTTTTCGACCGGCTCGACGAGTGCCCCGATACGCCCATTGGTGTTCCGGTTGACTCGCTGGGCTGCCCATTTGATATGGATGGCGATGGTATTCCCGATTTTATGGATGACGAGCCAAATACTCCAGCTGGGGCAATTGTCGACGAGCGGGGGGTTCAGGTTTCGCCCGATGTGCTAGCGCAGATGTTCGAAAACCCAACGGCCGTTCGCCGCGAAGATGCACAAATGATTCCCGTTGCACCTATTTGGACCCGCAGCATAACCTTTGCTCCTGGCGTAATTCCACCAAAGTTCAGAGATGTTGATAAGGATGGCGATGGCTACGTGTCGTTCCAGGAGCTTATGAAAGCCATAGAAGCTTTCTTTGATGGATCGCTGGGGATGAGCGTGGAGGATATCTACGAGCTTAACAGCTTCTTCTTCTCGCAGTAGCCAAAATCGCAAGCATAAAAAAGGCCGATTTTAGTCGGCCTTTTGCATTTTAATTCTCCCTGTAAATATGTCGATGTAGGTATTGCGCCGTGTAACCCTGCTTGCTCAGAATAAGCTCCTCGGGTGTTCCGGTGTAGATAATATTTCCACCCTTTGCGCCTCCCTCGGGCCCAAGATCGATAATATGATCGGCAACCTTTATTACATCCATATTATGCTCTATCACAATCACGGTATTGCCCTTATCGACCAACCGATTAAGAACATCTAGCAGTACCCTAACGTCCTCAAAGTGTAGACCTGTTGTGGGTTCATCGAGGATGTACAGCGTTTGACCAGTGTCGCGCTTGGCCAACTCCGAGGCCAACTTTACCCGTTGGCTCTCACCACCCGACAGGGTGGTAGATTGTTGACCCAGTGTAATATATCCCAGGCCAACATCCTGAAGCGTTTTAATTTTCTGATATATTGAGGGAATATTGCTAAAGAACTCCACGGCCTGGTTAATGGTCATATTCAGCACTTCGCTAATGCTCTTCCCCTTGTATTTTACCTCCAGGGTTTCCCTATTGTATCGATGTCCATTGCAGCCCTTGCAGGTAACGTAAACATCGGGTAAAAAATTCATCTCGATGGTTTGAACCCCAGCACCTTTGCAAACCTCACATCGACCTCCCTTCACGTTAAAGGAGAAACGCCCAGCCTTATATCCACGGATTTTTGCCTCGGGCGTGAGCTCAAATAGCTTGCGGATATCGGTAAAAACTCCTGTGTACGTGGCGGGATTAGAACGAGGTGTTCGGCCAATGGGCGCCTGGCTCACCTCAACAATCTTATCGATATGCTCAAGCCCTGTAAGGGCTTCGTATGGGAGCGGCTCATCGAGTGCCCGATATAGCTTTTTGCTGATGGCGGGCTGAAGAGTTTCGTTGATTAGGGTAGATTTTCCGCTACCCGATACGCCTGTTACGCATATAAATTGACCTAAAGGTATCTCGACACTAACTTTTTTAAGGTTGTTTCCTATGGCTCCAACAAGGTTAATGCTTTGTCCATTCCCTTTTCGTCTTTGGGCGGGTATGGGTATTTCTAGGGTATGATTTAGATACTTAGCCGTAAGCGATTGCGAATTGGAAATATCCGATGGCGTTCCCTGAGCAACAATTTTGCCTCCCAAGCGCCCAGCGTGCGGGCCCATATCAACAACATGATCGGCCGAGAGGATCATCTCCTCATCGTGTTCAACCACAATTACGGAGTTTCCCGTATCGCGCAGCTGCTGCAACGACTCAATAAGCCTGATATTATCGCGCTGATGAAGCCCAATGCTGGGCTCATCGAGGATGTATAGCACATTAACCAGCTTTGATCCTATTTGGGTGGCAAGCCGTATGCGCTGGCTCTCGCCTCCTGATAGCGATGCCGCATTACGATTCAACGAGAGGTAACCCAAGCCCACATCAAGCAAAAAGCCAACCCGTTCGCGGATTTCCTTAAGTATTTCGGTTGCAATAGCCTGCTGCCTAGAATTCAATCGGTTCTCGAGTCCCTTGAGCCACTGGGCTAGGTTTTCGATATCCATATTGGAAACCTCGGAGATATTTAACCCATCAATCTTAAACCAGTTTACCTCAGGTTTAAGGCGTGTTCCATTGCAAGCAGGGCAAGGCACATGAAGAATAAACTGCTGAGCCCACTTGGGGCCACGGCCATTCATCTCGTCGTTATTGTGGTAATTATGAATATAACTCAACACTCCCTCGAAGCTGAGAAAGTAATTTGTTCTAACACCCAGCTCGGCGTTTTTAAGCGTGAACTGCTCCTCCGATCCGTAGAGGATAACGTTCATGGCCTCCTCGGGGATATCCTCAATGGGATCGTTAACGGTAAACCCGTACTTGGCTGCAATGGCCTCGAGCTGCCAAAAAATCAAACTGCTTTTGTAAGGCCCTAGGGGTTGAATACCACCCTTTTTAATGCTTAGCTTGGGATCGGGGATTATACGATTTAAATCGGCTTCGGCAATTGTGCCCAAACCGTTGCACTTGGGACAAGCGCCTTTGGGTGAGTTAAACGAGAATGTGTGTGGTGCGGGCTCCTCGTATGCAATTCCCGAGGTAGGACACATAAGGTTGCGGCTGTAGAACCGTGTTGCCTGCAACTCCATATCCAGTACCATAATGGTTCCTTTACCCTGGCTCATTGCTGTTGCCACCGAGGCCGAAAGCCTTTTGGTATCGCCAGCACTAACCTTAATCTTATCAACTAGAAGCTCAATAAAATGAGTTTTATACCTATCGAGCTTCATGGCTGGGCGGAGTTCGGTAATTTCTCCGTTGATACGTGCATGCAGATATCCTTTTTTCCGGAGCTGTTCAAACAACTCGCGGTAATGACCCTTGCGTCCCTTTACGATTGGGGCCAGAATACCTACCTTTTTATCCTCGAAATTTTGAGTGATTAGCTTTACAATCTGATCATCGGTATACCTTACCATCTCCTCGCCGGTAGTCATTGAGTAGGCAATGGAAGCCCGGGCGTAGAGAAGGCGGAGAAAATCGTAGATTTCGGTTACAGTTCCCACGGTTGACCGCGGGTTACGATTGGTGGTTTTTTGCTCGATGGAAATAACCGGGCTTAAGCCGGTTATCTTGTCCACATCGGGGCGCTCCATGGCTCCCAGAAACTGACGAGCGTATGCCGAAAGGGTTTCGATATACCGTCGCTGCCCTTCGGCATAAATGGTATCGAACGCTAGCGATGACTTGCCACTTCCGCTAAGTCCGGTTATTACCGTTAGTTTATTGCGGGGAATGGTAACATCAATATTTTTTAGGTTATGCACCCTAGCGCCCTGAACGCTTATTTCGAGTGCTTCCCCTTTAAGTGGCTTCATAATAGAGTAAAGAATAAAACGTAGAGCATAACAACCTCTAGTTGGTATGGTTCAATTAAGGTTACCAAACTCCCATATGCTTAGTAAGCCGATTCCCTAAACCCGGGTTCTGGAATTTTAATTGTGTATGTTTTTCGGCTCTTATTGGTCAAATAGTTTTCCCTTAGCCAGGGATTATGGAACTTCAACATCTTGTAGCTGGTGTTGAAATGTGCGGCAAACTGAGCAAAACTGGTTACTGCAGAGTCAATCTGAACCTCGAAATATTTCAAGGGAGGATATAGATCGCTGGTCTCCATGAAAAACCCATACTGCACGGGATTTTCGAAAATTGTCTTTAGGGCAAGTATGCGGAACACGTAGCGGCCAGTCTCCTCGCCCAGAACCATATCGTAGTAATCGGTGTTGCCCTGACGCTCCATTTGCCGGTTGATTCCATTCCGACCAAAGTTGTAGGAAGCAGCGGCCATGGTCCAATTCCCGTAGTGATTATAACTTTTGATAAGAAAATCGCAAGCTGCATAAGTTGATTTTTCTATATGGTAACGCTCATCAACCTCCTTGTTGATTTCCAGCTTTAGCTCCTTCCCTGTTCCCTCGAGGATTTGCCAAAAGCCAACAGCCTGCGATGGGGAAACGGCTTGCGTAAGCGCGCTCTCGGCTACAGCTAGGTACTTGAAATCGTCGGGAATGCCCTTTTCACGAAGAATTGGCTCGATAATGGGAAAATACCGGTTAGCCCTTTTAAGGAGAAGAACGGTTTGCGAATGCCAGTAGGTGTTAACCTGCAGCTCGCGGTCGAGACTTTCGCGCACATCAAAAAGGTGAAGTGGAACAGATTCGCCAGCAAAAGTTATCGATTTTGGAATTGGCACTTGGTACACTGGATTCTGCATACGCAGTGAATCGGGTCGGCCAATTAAACCATTGTACGATGAACAACCCGCTTTGCCGGGTAAGAATAGTGCAAAGCCAATTGTGATAATAAATATCATTGAAAAACTTATGATGAACAATCTTTTAAGCGAGAAATGAGCTTTTGCCATAATTTGCTTTAATGTTAAGTGTGAAAACTCTCTATCGTAAAAAATTGCCTCTCTCCTTGTAAATGCGCATAAAATTCTCCACCGATCTATCGTAATTGCCCTCAATATCATCGGGGAAATAACAGGCTGGCAGCTGCCCCATACGTCTGTGGTAGGCAACGCAATCGCAGCAAATGCCCTTGCGGGAGCATGGATATGAGCAGTTGCACCGACTCAGGTTATGATCTTTCTTACAGTCCATTGTTGCGAATTTTACGACTGGCAAAAGTACCAAATCGAACAGGTTTTTCCTAACAATAACGCGAAATCAACCTAAAAGATTAAACACATAGTTGCCTGGCCGATAGACAGGGGTACAAAGAAACTGAACAGTCCATTGGCTACGGGGAAAACACTAGTTTTCACTTGTGATTTAACGTATAATGATGATTTGGATTGCCTTGAACCGCTGAATTTTGTATATTGTACGGCTAACCAAAACTTACACTTTATGCTTAAGCTTTGGATAACAATTTCAGCCACACTACTCACAATCGCAGCGTTTTCTCAAACCGCCGAGTCGTATACAAGCAAAAGGCAGGTTATGGTTCGTACCCAAATTAGCGGAAGGGGCGTAAGCCATAAGGAAACCCTAAGGGCAATGCGAACGGTACCTCGCCATGAGTTTGTCCCCTCTACCTACAGATCGTACTCCTACGACGACCGACCTCTGCCCATTGGCTATGGGCAAACCATTTCGCAACCCTACATTGTGGCCTACATGACTGAGCTAACCAAACCCCAAAAGGGGATGAAGGCTCTTGAAATTGGGACAGGTTCGGGCTATCAGGCAGCCATTCTGGCCGAGATTGTCGACAGCGTTTACACCATTGAGATTGTACCACAGCTTGGTCGCTCATCCACATCGACGCTAAAAAGATTAGGCTACAATAACGTGCAGGTGAAAATTGATGATGGCTACCACGGTTGGGAACAAAAAGGGCCATTTGATATTATAATAGTTACAGCCGCTGCCGAGCATATCCCTCCTCCACTAATTGAGCAGCTTAAAGATGGTGGAACAATGATAATTCCAGTAGGGTCGCCTTTCCTGGTGCAGCAGCTTATGCAAATAGAAAAACGAAAGGGGAAAATCACCACCAAAAGCCTTATTCCTGTCCGATTTGTGCCATTTACGCGAGGGAACACTAATGCGCGATAAAATCCCCATATTTCTACTATCAATAGCTATAATTGGCTTTCAACTTGCAATTATCAACCTGCTTTCGTATAGCCAGTGGCATCATTTTGCTTACCTGGCAGTTTCCATTGCAATGCTCGGGTTTGGTTCGTCGGGGGTAATTTTGTCGGTATGGCAAAAATTTTTCTATCGAAATGCCCATGTGCTTATGCCTTGGCTATTTTTAGCCTGCGGAGTATTTATGTTTATATCACCAATACTGATAAATACTTCCTGGTTCAGGTTCGACACGTTTCTACTTTTCACCTCAGCGAATCATCTGCTAAAGCTGGTGTTCACGTGCTTTATACTATTCATACCCTTTGTTACAGGAGCCACAGCATTGGGACTTTTCTTTATTGTAAACAAGCAATATATTTCGAAACTCTACGCATGGAATCTGGCCGGTTCGGCACTGGGAGGAGTAATTCTAGTTCTACTATCGAACCTACTTTTCCCCATGAACCTAGCCTCGATATTTGGCTTTGGGGCACTTGGTGGTTGCTCGTTACTGCTTGTAAATAGAAAGATTTTTATAACTACACTATTAACATCGATTTTTGGATTATTTATCTTGCTAAATCAACCCACTATTCCTAAAACATCGCAGTTTAAATCGCTAAGCAAAACAATGCTTATTCCCGATGCAAAAATTGTTATGCAAAAACCTGCAATACAGGGAACGGTAGAACTAGTGCGATCCATGAGCCTACGACAAGCCAACGGGCTTAGTTTGAACTATACCGGAAGTATTCCAGTAGTTGATATGGCATTTCTCAATGCACAAGCATACTTTGCCTTCGAAAAAGGAGGAGTTGATTCCACGTTCTACACGATGAATCTATTCGCATTACCATATTTCCTAAACAGTAATTCGAATAAAGATGTTCTTCTTTTACAACCCAACAGCACATTCTACCCAACCCAGGCGGCATTACTTGGATATAATCCTACAATTGTAGAACCAGCTAAAACTATAGCCGATAGTATAACCCAGTTTTACCAGGAATTGGAGAATGTTGTGATAAAAAATGAGTACTCACGGCAGGTACTAAATACTATGAACCAAACTTGGCAGCTAATAGCCTTTGCACAGGTTGGTAGTTCAGGAAGTGCCGGGTTAAATGCCCTGCGGGAGGAGTACCTTTTTACCACAAATGCTTTGCAAAAAGCATTTCAGCAGCTAAACGATGATGGAATGGTAGTTCTGTCGTCAGTGATGGATAACCCGGCACGCAGCAGCCTTAAGCTAATTACACTCGCATCTGAATCACTATATAGGATTGGGTTAAATCCAACGCAACACATAATTGCAGCCCGCAGTTGGAACACTCTAATCGTAATACTTAGGTTAAATCGGTTTACCGAAGAGAAAATTGCCAAGAGCATGCACTTCTGCTCAGAATTGGGTTTCGATTTGGTTCACCCAATGCAAAAAAATCAAAACAATACCCTTTCCGACACAATATTTCTGAGCATTTCCAACGATGAAATCAACAATCCCAAAAGCAAACTTGCAGCAGCATACTCGTTTAATCTTTCCCCACCAACCGACAATAGCCCCTTTTTCGCACAGTTTATGAAGATATCGAGGATAAAGGATTACTATAATTGGTTTGGTCTCGATAGCATTCCATTTCTAGAGTTAGGATACTTTATTATTTGGGCAAGTCTAACTGCTTGCATCTTTCTTGCCATT
The DNA here is from genome assembly GCA_964490015.1 of uncultured Rikenellaceae bacterium. Taxonomy (GTDB): domain Bacteria; phylum Bacteroidota; class Bacteroidia; order Bacteroidales; family Tenuifilaceae; genus Perlabentimonas. Next base: position 17,073 of record CAZBBA010000046.1, on the reverse strand, counting down.
ATTGCCATTGCATTCCCGTTAATGATATCGATACGATCCAGAAAGAAAATTCTTTGGGTATGGGTTTACTTCTCGTTACTAGGTTTGGGGTATATGCTTATTGAGGTTTCGTTAATCCAGCGTTCGATCTTAACCCTAGGAAATCCCATAACAGCAAGTGCTGTAATAATTAGTGTTCTGCTATGCTTCTCGGCCATTGGGTGTTTTTACTCTGCGCGGTTTAACGTTAGCAAAACACTTCCTAAAATTCTGATCGGCATTAGTCTCCTAGTTTTTATGATTGCTATTTGGGGCGATAGTTTTTCCGATTCGATATCAAGTCTATCTGTCTGGGTAAGGGTATCACTTCTCACGATTTCTGTTGCGCCAATGGCATTTTTTATGGGTATGGCTTTCCCCATGGGAATGCGGCTACTAACGGACAGTTATGCTGATCAGATTCCTGTGGCGTGGGGCGTAAACGGATTCTTCTCCGTAATAGCGGCACCTTTAGCTACAATTGTTGCTGTTGAGGCCGGATTTAACTATGTTTTGCTGGTAGGCGCTTTGCTATATATTCTATGTATACCGTTTGTAGTTTCGGCTAAACGGGTTTAAATATTGCTACTTGTAAAGTTTTGATATCTACTACTGAATCTCCTTAATAACCTCCTTTGCCCATCGATGATTGGGATTAACCTTTAGGGCATTGTTCAGATGAGTTAGGGCTAGCTGTTTATTGTTACGGTTTTTCTCAATTAACCCCAGAAAGTAGTAGGCATCGGCAATGGATCGATCGGATTTGTCGTTGCTTGTGTTTATATAACGGTTCAAATAGTCAATCGCTTTAACCCTATCGACGTTTTCGGCAGTGGCCAAAACCCTGCCCGCCTGTAGTAGTAGGTTACGATTTTCGGGGAATTTGGCCATGGCCAACTCGTATGTTTCAAGTGCCTTAAGGGGTTTCGACTGTCCCTGGTAGAACTGCGCCAACGAGTAGTAGTACCTTGCGCTATCGGGGGCAAGAGAAATCGATTTTTTGTAGTACTCCTCCGACTTGGCAAAATCCTTATCCATTTGTAAGATTAGGGCGTGAGCCAAGTGTCCTTCGGCCTTATTTCGCTTCATTATTGCCTCGGCCAGAGTATTTGCCTTGGCGGAGCTGCCGCCCATAAATCCAGGGGCTTGCATGTAAAATCCGATTAGGATTAGCGACGAGTTCGTATCGTTGGGATTTAATCTAACAGCCTCCTCCAAATGCGTCCGCAGCTTGCTGGCCAGCGAGGCCTGTCTAATCATGCTCGCATTGGATATCGTGCGCATAATAACATTTGACATGGCCACATGGTACTTTGCCACGTTGCCATTGGCCGCTATAGCCTGCTTTAGGTACTCCTCGGCCTTGCTGTAATCCTGCTTATGGAAAGATATTTGCCCCATAAGGTATCGACTATCAGCATATTGCGGGCTGCCGCTTTTAACGGTGCTATATATGGCAAAAGCCTCATCGTACTTCTTTTCGTTGTATAGTTTATTCGCCTGAGCAAAATTCTGCGAAAAGGATACAAGGCTTAACGCCATGCAGGCAATAAGAAACACTATTCTTCGGATACTCATAGGAAAGAGTTTTATGCAATTCTATATAAAAGGTAAATCCAAAGCGAATTTAATATATTATGGGGTTGCAATCCATTGTGCTAAGGATTTTTAATACAATTTAGGAGTCATAGTTCTCGATGGGTCTATGCATAAACTTTGATTTAAGGATTAAACTTAGGTAAGTTTTCCCACTTGCCACAGTTTATTGAATAGACCCAAATTCACTGCTAAAATACCCATTTCCCCGACCAAAATGCCCATCCTAACTGACACCATGTCCATTCCAACACCTAAAATGCCAATTTTCCCGACCAAAATGCCCATTCCAACTGCCACTATGTCCATTCCAACACTCAAAATGCCAATTTCCCCGACTAAAATGCCATTTTCCCAACGCACAATCGCATTTTTCCGACAAGGCCAGCACACATGGGTTGATTAGAACCATCGAGTTAAATCTTGGGGAGCAAGGTCTTTAGTGCCTCGTCTACGATTTCCCTATACGATCGGCCAATGGGGATAGAATTACCCGCAATCTCGATGCTATAGCTTGTGAAAACTTTAATATGCTTTACGTTTACCATAAACGACCGATGTACGCGGATAATACCGGGTGAATCTTTTAGCTGCTCCTGCAGCGCCGAGAGCCTTATGTAACAGACCAAACGTTGGTTAAGGGTGTGAACCCTCACGTAATCATCGAGGCTCTCGATAAAAAGAATATCGGCAATATTTACCCTGAAATTTTTCTTATCGGACTTAAATACAATACTCCCAGCATCAGCCAAAGAAGAGTTTCTGGTTGTTGATGAGCTATGATCGAGAAATTTGCTGATCGCCTTTAGAAATCGGTCGAAGGGTATAGGTTTAACTAGGTAATCGAGGGCGGCAACCTCAAAGGCATCGGCGGCAAAGTTCCGGAAGGCTGTTGTAAATATCAGTTTTGGGGGATTATGAATGGATTTGTAGAATTCGAGTCCATTGATACCCGGCATTTGAATATCGAGGAAAAGCAGATCGACCTTTTGCTCACGAAAGATCCCCAGCGAATCGAGCGCATTGGTAAAAGTGGCAGTCACCACAAAACCATCGAGCCGGTTGAGGTAGTTCTCAATCACCTTAATAGCGATGGGCTCATCGTCAATAATTACGCATCGGTATTTGCCGGCTGGGTTCATTGCTACTAATTTAAATCGATTTGAAGTGAAGCAGTAAAAACCTCATCACTGCTGCTCACGTTAAGGATATGCCTACTGGCGTAAAAAAGGTTTAACCGCTCTCTGAGGTTCTGCAACCCAATTCCATGAGTAGCTGAGTTACTTTTTGTAAAGTTATTACGCACCACAAAGTTCAACTTACCTGAAGTGATGCTAAGACTTACCGAGATATGGCTAACCCCACTATTGCGGTGAACACCGTGTTTGAATGCATTCTCTACCAACACAAAAAGCAGCAACGGGGCAATAAAAATATCCTGAGGGGTTTTCTGAAAATCGAGTTCAAGCGTTAGCCTTGCGTCGTGACGGATGGATTCCAGATCAACATAATTTTGAATGAAATCAACCTCTTTACTTAACGAAACTTTTTCTTGGTTACACTCATATAGCATATAGTCGAGTAGCGACGATAGTTTCAGAATTACCTCGGGGGTTTGGCCCGATTTTTCCATCCAAAGGCCATACAGGTTATTGAGCATATTAAAGAGGAAGTGCGGATGAAGCTGTCCCTGCAGCAGCTGCAACCGTGCTTCCTGAAGCTTAAGGTCGGTCTCGGTTTTCTGACGGGCAATCCTATCGCGTTCCTGCTGCCGGGCAAACGTTTCCTTGATAAAGTGTACGAACGTGGCAAAGAGAATAACGATGTAACTCCCAGAAACCAGTAGGATAAGGTCGCTAACCGTAGGTAATGATATTCCTGTCTTTTTGTAGAGTGTAACCCATAGAATAGCGATAATACAAATCATACTCACCCAAACCGATATAATAACCGATGCCAGCACAAGATAACCAAACAGAAAATATCGGCCTGCAAAGAGATACTTTGGTACCAAGTATTGATTAATAAACTGCGTAAGGCCAAAGCTCATCAGCACCAGAACAGATACCACAACAACACGAATAGTAATGTCGTAGCTCCTATTACTAAACATGAAAAACAGCAGTAGCGAAGCAAAAGACCAGTAAATGGCCTGTTTAATCCATCGGGAATTTGGAAAGGTAAAGGTTTTTAACAGCAAAGTATTCATATTGGAACCAAAGGTAGCACGATTTGCCTAAACGAGTAATGAGAACATCGCATTTTCGGTAAACATCAGGTTTAAATCCCTAAACAGCATTTACTAGCAAAAAAATGGCGTACTTTGTTAGTCGGGGGGAATTCTATGCCATTGGCCTAATTAGTTTTGACAACTGTTTTGGGTCTTGTAGTTTTGGCTTAGTATTAACCACTAAAACACTTTAACTATGTTAGCAAAACATTTTATTGAGGGTGACCCATTGGGTATGTCTGTAATTTTTGGTTTATGGATCGCGAACATTATTTTGATCGGGCTGCTGGTTTTCCGCTGGACGAATAAACCAAAATCAAATGCTACTCGAAACAAGTCCATGTCGGAAACAATTCTTTTCCTAGGCAGTTTTGCCTTTCTGTTCGGCCTTTTTTATCAAGTAACTGGTATGATTCAGGCTTTAAATGCAATTGAGATTGCAGGTGACATATCGATGGCACTAATAGCTGGGGGATTAAAGGTTTCGCTTATTGCCCCCGTTTATGGGTTTGTCCTTTTGCTACTAAGCTACATTGTGTGGTTTGTGAACCGAAAATTAAACAATGGAAGTTCGACCTAAAATTCTTGCAGAGAAACACAGAGAAACAACTTGCCCCGCCATCGGCGGGGCAAAATTGCAGGTAACTATTTGCTGATTAAACACTAACCGAATTCATTCTTATGACGAAGTGGCTATATGTTACTCTAACTTCTCAATCTTAGGCAGTACAAAAAGGATTGAGGCCAGATTAGCCTTAATGGTTCCGCCCATAATCATGCTGGGGGCCGATAGTACTTTTTGTCCATTCTCCGTTACCTCCCCTTTCACCAACAGTACCACGCGTTCGTCGAACTCCATGGTTTCCTTAAGCTTTAGCATGATAAGGTTTCCCTGATTGATGTAACCCCTGAGCTTCTTATGCCTCCACGATGCCCATGGTTCTAACTTAACCAGCATTCGTTCGGCAAGGTCGAAACCCGCAAAAAGCCAAACCTTTTCCATGATATGGGGCTTTCGGCTCAACTTTTTATGGGTGTTAGTTAGGTTTAACTTCAAGGCTGTTACAGGCGATTCGGCGGTGTACGATGCCCAAAGCGCCCTTCCTGTATGGCATTCGTAGGCTCCAATCACGCATCCGGGTTGGGCTACTGTTAGAAGTGCCCCTTCCACCTCAACCTTAACAGTTCCCCTAACAATAACATAAAATCCTTCGGTTGGGGAGTCCTCGGACACAATTTTTGCATCAGCAGGGAATACTTTTTCGACAAACAGGTTAGCAAAAAACTCCATATCGCCCTCGGTGAGGTTACTTAAAGCAGGAAGAGTATTTAGATATCGCAGCGCCTCGGTGGCCTTAATCTCGGGAGGAGTATCGTTAATCTTCTTCATCTGGCTTTGGATATCGCCCTCCAGGGTAATGGCATCGGCAGGCTCGAGCCTACCCTGCTTCTCGAGTTTCTGAATGGTGGCCATCTGGTAGTTGAGCAGGGTTCGCGAAGCAATCTGCGTTTCAATGGCGTGGTACACCTCGGGATAGGTATCCTTTAGGTTACGCAGAAAGGTAAGCCCCATAATTCGGTTCTCGTTGATCTCGTCCTCCAACCCGGTGAGTTTCTCCACCTCCTTCGATATCTGCTCTGTACCAGACGAAAGGCCAATAATCAGACTTGATAGGCTTTTTAGATTCTCCTCGTTGGCAACCACAAATCCCCGGGCGCAGTCGTAGCTCAGCGCCAGTCTATTGTAGAAACGTTTTCGCCAGAAACGCCCCAACAAAGGTAAGGTTTGAAGCCGAGCCAATATTTTGGGGGTTTGCCACATCTGCTCTAAATCCTTGCGCTTGGCTAGGGAGATAGTACCATTAAAATCGAGCAGATGATCAATCTCGCCCGAGAGATTTTGCACTGCTGCTGAGCTGAGCAAGCCCTCACTAAACTGTCGCCAGTAACTCTCCTTCTCCTTTAGCAGCATCCGCTTCCGGGTTTCAAAGAGTGTATCAACCTCTTTTACCGATGTGTCGGCTTCGGACGAGTTGGGCAGATATTTAGCCACCACATCCCAATCGGCACCCGACATAAACCGGTTTTCCTTAAGCTTTGTTATCTCCTTTTCTCCACCCTTCTTAAGCATGGATACCGTTTGGGCAAGAAGTTGCAGACGTGCCGCACCAACCTTAGTAAGCCCTAACCTATTGATCATCCACTTCATTGTGGTGGCATTAATTAGCGAGGTAAGGAACACTATACCTGCAGTAAGCGAAAGAATTTGAATTCGTATCTCCTCTCCTATTGAGGTCTCACTGGCCACAATTAGCGCAAGGGCAAGTCCAATGGCTCCTCGTAAACCACCCCACCATGCAATAATTCCATCCTTTGGCGAGAGACCATATCCTATACGCTTCATAAGTGGATAAAACAAGGCCAGAACTGCTGCTCTAACTATAAGAATAGCCAAATAGACTAGAATAAGAACCACAAAATCGCTAGCAGTAAACGAAACCCTAAGGGCAATTACTACTCCTACTATTAGGAAAATCAAAGTATTTGCAATAAAAGCGGCCAGTTCCCAGAACTCGTGAAGGAAGTGTGCCACCTGAGGGCTAATGCGGGTTCGTCCAATACCGGCCATCATTATTCCAAAGGATACAACAGCTAAAACACCCGATATATGAAAAAAATGTTCGGCCACGAAAAATGCTAGGTACGCTGCACTAACTACAACCGTAATCTCTAAAAGGGCATCGTTAAAAACTCGCCGTAACCACGACACAACAAGATAACCAATTACTACCCCAACGGCAACACCTCCAAGGGCAACCCTTACGAACTCAATAATAGCATTACTACTCTCAGCCGAACCGGTTATGGCAGTCAGAAAAACCATAAATATTACGATGGCCGTCCCATCGTTAAGTAACGATTCACCCTCGATTAGCGTAGCCAACTTTTTGCTTGCCCCTACCTCCTTGAGGATCGAAACCACCGCCACAGGATCGGTGGCGCTGATAATGGTTCCAAACATCAACGCAATAGGCCATGTCCACATTCCCAAACCTATATTTAAAACTTTAAGAAGAATAACAAATGCACCGGTTAGCACAATGGCCACAATAATGCCCGGAACAGCAAGGATAAACGCATTGGTAAACGATTTCTTAAAAGTATGGACATGCATGGCAAATGCTGCCTCAAAGATTAGGGTTGGAAGAAATATGTAAAATATCACATGTGGGTCGATATGCCCAGCCCAGCTAATGGACTCACCAAAAACTTTAAACCCACTCCCCTCAGAAATTCCCCATATCGTGGAAAAAAATCCAACCCGGTAGGCTAATCCAAGGAATAATCCAATGATAAGTAGCGAAATTGTGTAGGGCAAAGCAAAATTTCGAAGCCAGTAACGCGTAGCTGTGCCTATAAGCAACGCCATTATAATAAAGAGTAGCGGCGCCATGCTGTCGTGGTGCGAATGTTCCGATATAGTTCCACCCGAAACCTCATCGGAGGATATCAGGAAATTCACCAGCGGGAAGGCCGCAACTTGCAACTTGTCTAACCCTTGAATTAAGGGTGCAGTTATCAATCCAATTAGGCTCATGGGTCAAAGGGGTTAAGAGTTTAGCCAATCTTTTAGCAGATATAAAAATATGCAAAAACTATGAACTGACAATTAACTACATGGCACAAACGTACAAACCCCATCGAAAAAAAAGATGGGGTTTGCAAATTAGATTTTAAGCTGGCTATCTGTAGGCTGCTCGGTTTATTTCCTCTACTGTTTTTAGAACTTTTGGAGGACTCAAGTGCTTGGCCAGAAAGGCATATATCTTCAGGCGAGTTTGCTTGGCGTGCATAGTATCCATCCTATCGAATGAGTGCCCACCGGGGATATCCTGAAAGATTTCGTACTCAAACTTTTTGCCCTCTGCCTTTAACGATTTAATAAGATGCTCCACCTCGAGCACATCCACGTCATCGTCGTTGGTGTTGGTATGGATTAGGAGTGGAGTTTGCAACTTGTGCGCATTCCAAGCCGGTGATCGACGTTTGTACTCCTGAATATCCTCGTTAACCGATTTGCCAATATGGTAATCGGCAGAGAAGAGCTTGCGGTAGCTATCGGTGGAATAGCCCAACCGAGCTATCAAATCGGATACGGGTACTCCGGCAAAAACGCACTTATAATCCTTGGGGTACTCAAACACATTCATCAACGAAATGAGCCCACCATGGCTCCAGCCAAGTATCCCCACGCGGTTCTTGTCAACAAACTCGTAGTGCTCAACCATGTAGTTTCGGCTGGCATATGTATCCTGAATCTCCAAACCACCATAATCAATCTGCTCCCAAAGACTACGACCATATCCTGTGCTTCCCCTGTATTCGGGCGCAACCACAATGTATCCCTGAGCCATCAACTCGCGGATTATATGGATGTAATAGGTCGAAAAATCGCCATGTACTCCACCGTGGGGCAAAACGAGTAGTGGATATTTCTTAGAGTAATCGATACCCTTTGGCACAAATACATATGACCAGAATTTTACTGGATTCTTAGCCCCTCTAGCGGTGGGCTTGGGAATATTCGCGGGTGGTGGGCCATACATGTACACCTTATCAACAAATGCGATATCGGCCAAACGGTTGAACCAGAGTATATCATCGATATTTTTCTGCAAAACATCTACCCTATGATTCAAGTTCACGTTATACTCCCTGAGCGCCTTAATCTCTTTTTGCAACTCCTCAATATTCTGTCCAAACAGCGTAAGAGGCATTAATATTGCAAGGACTAGTGTCAATCTTTTCATAGCAATTAATATTGATTTGATTACCGTTAAAAAATCATAAACGTTTTGGTTGTAAAGGTAAAGTATTTAGCTTATGCCAAGGCAAAAATTATTTGCTTACCAACATTTTTGACTGAAAATAGAACAAAGGTTTAATAGTGAGGTCTGGCTTTTGAAGCACGCCCAAAAATTGGGCACTATGTTTGTTTTCCGTTTCGATTGAGTAACTTTGTCAAATATTAACGAACCATTATCCATCTGAACGATGAGAAATATTCTTTTTGCACTTCTCCTCCTTTTTGCTGCATCTAGCCTAGTGGCCCAGGAAGCCGAAACAACCACTTCGGTTAAGGTTTCGACCGATAAGGTGAAAATCGATGGAAAATCATACTACATCCACATTGTGCGCAGGGGCGAAACCCTCTTCTCCATCAGCAAGGCTTATAATGTAAGTCAGATAGAGATTGCCATGGAGAATCCCGATATTTATCTGGGTCTACAGGTTGATCAGGCGTTGAAAATTCCCATTAAAAACCAGGAAATTTCAAGTGGCGATGAGGACGAGAACTACATATACCACGTTGTTAGGCGCCGTGAAACGTTAATGAGCCTTACCCGAAAGTATGATGTGAAGATGCAGGAGATAATGGCCGCCAATCCTGGCATGGATGAGGATATTAAGGTAAATCAGGTAGTGTTAATCCCCAAAAAGAGGTTTAGCACAATTGGGGCATCCGATGCCGATGATGCGAATAGGTTTCACTACCACGAGGTGAAGCCCCGTGAGGGATTTTATTCCCTTAGACGACAGTACGGCGTGAGTGAGGAGATAATACGTAAGTTTAACCCAAGCCTTGGTGAGGATGGCCTTAAGCTGGGCACCATTCTTCGAATCCCCAAAGATCCTTCGGACACAACACTTACTCTCCAACCCGAAAGATATCAGGTTGTGAAGGATGATAAACCTGTTTTTAAGCCTGTGGCGGTTCCTTCATCTACCATATCTGTTGTTTGCGATACATTTCAGTACAACCGCTGGCGCGATGTGTATAACGTTGCACTGCTACTCCCATTTACCCTAACAAGTGAAACTCCCACTGAGGACTCATTGGACATCAATATGGACGGTCAGGCACAAAGTAGAGTTCAAGAAGTGGGTAGAGTGTCTAACCACACGGCTAACTTTCTCGACTTTTACCAGGGTGTGCTTATTGCCCTCGACTCGCTTAAGGAGATGGGCGTGTCCGTAAACCTACAGGTTTTTAACACCGAGAAGAGTGCTGAGAAAGCTCGCGCGCTTACCCGCGAAAAGGGGCTTTTGGACGCTCACCTAATAATTGGCCCGGTGTATCCCGAGTGCCTTCAGCCCATTGCAGAGTTTGCCCTTGAGCATAGAATTCCCATCGTTTCGCCCCTATCGAGAAATAACTTTATGCTCGATCGTAACCCATACCTTTTCCAGGTTAACCCCTCGTTTACAACTCAACTCGAAGAGTTTACCAGCAGTATTGATTTTTGTAGCGGTCAAAATATTGTGCTAATTCACGAGGCCGATACCCTGAATGCCAGCATGATCGGCAACTTTAAAACCCTGATCAGCCAAAGAATTGGGAACTGCCACGGATCCAATTTAATCCACTACAAGGAGGTTAGCTACAGACCCGGTAGCCCTGCTCCCGAAGTGCAGGAGCGTATCAGTCATAGCCTTGGGCTTGACCGCGACAATCTAATACTTGTGCCCTCCAACAACGAAGCTTTTGTGAGCGACCTGATGGCCAACTTGCATACCCTTTCGATTATCCACAAGTACCCAATTAGTACATACGGTTTCCCTAGCTGGCAAAGGTTTAGAAACGTTCAGGTCGATTACTACTATCAGCTGCAGCTCCACCTGTTTACCCCTTTCTTTGTAAACTACAACCGGCCCAACGTAAAGTCATTTGTTGCCAAGTATCGCGATAACTTTAGAGCAGAACCATCGCAGTTCTCATTTCAAGGGTTCGATGTTATGATTTACTTCCTAACAGCTATGAGAGATTATGGCATCGATTTTCAATTCTGTCTACCCAATCACAAAAGCAGCATTCTACAATCTACCTTTGGTTTTAAAAAGATAAACTCGCTTAGCGGATACGAGAATAGTAAGGTTCACATGATCCAGTATACCAAATCCTACGATATAATTGAGGTTGTGAAAAAGTCGGATGATAAATTGATTGAAAACCCAATTATTTATATCAACGAGCCAAGAATGGATCGGAAGGAAGGAGTTCTTATCAGGTAAACTAAAAATATTGATAGATGACAAATTCTCTGGCTAATAAAAGTAAACTCTCGCTACAAGCCGGATGGGTATCGATTATTATCAATATTTTCCTATTCGCACTAAAGTTCTGGGCTGGGGTAGTAAGCGGTTCAGTGGCCATTATTGCCGACGCTTGGCATACCCTTAGCGATTCGCTCAGCTCAATCTTTTTGATATTTGGGGTTTACATGGCCCGCAAACCCGCCGATAAGGAACATCCCTTTGGGCATGGGCGCAACGAGCTTATCACTTCAATTCTTATTGGCTGCCTTTTGGCCATGGTGGCTTACAACTTTTTTGTGGAGTCAATAGAGCGATTGCAGAGCAAGGAGTCGGCAACCTATGGGTTAATTGCCATTATTGCCACCGTGGTTTCCATTTTGCTCAAGGAGGCGTTGGCGCAATACGCCTTTTACGTTGGTCGTAAAACCAACTCACAGGCCGTAAAAGCCGATGGCTGGCATCACCGGAGCGACGCAATCTCGTCGGTAGCCATATTGCTAGGTATAATTGTGGGTCGATTTTTCTGGTGGATCGATGGTGTAATGGGAATTATTGTATCCCTTTTTATACTTTACACTGCTTATAAGATCATTAGAAGTTCATCGCATACCATCCTGGGCGAAAAGCCCTCAAGAAAATTGGTGGCCGATATTAAACGAATTGCCAATGGGGCTGCTCAACAGGAGGTTCACTCTCACCATATTCATCTTCACAATTACGTTCACCACAAGGAGCTAACCATCCATATCTACCTGCCCAGCAACATGTCCATTTCCGAATCGCATCGAATAACCAATTCCATTGAGGAGGCGCTGCAGAAGGAGTTAGAGGTGGAGACCACCATCCACGTGGAACCCATTGAGATAAAACCCTTTGATGACGATAAGAATGTGTAAATGAAATCAGTTGTCAGTTATCAGTTGCCAATCTCTGCTTGTCTCGAAAGCGATAGATGTCAAGATAAACCGAAGTTTTTTGGTGATTAAAGAGATTTACGATTTGCTTTTCCACAAATAAACACAAGCCCATCAGGTGTTCCAATTCACACAAAAAACTTCGCATCTCCTTACTATTGCTCAAACGGCCCTTTGCTCCTTGCCCTCTGCCTTTCGTCTTAAAGACTTTCGACTTTCAGACTTTTAGACTTTGAAACACATAGCAACATAGAATTAAGATAGATACATAGTAAACATCTTCCGTCTTCAAACTTCTAACTTCAGACTTCCCTCGTTATCCTGCCAAAGTACGGCAGTCTCCCGAGGCAGGCAACTTCCAACTTCCGTCATTCGTCATCTACCTCTCCCCCACTATCACCATCTCATCCAGAAGTCGCTTAGCTCCGGCAAATTTATCGACAATAAAAAGCACATAGCGGATATCGGTCACAATGGTGCGCTGCATGTCGGGTTCAAACAAAAAATCGCAGGCCATAGCCTCGTAATTGCCATCAAAGGCAATACCCACCAAATGCCCCTGGGCATTGAGAACTGGGCTACCGGAGTTACCATTGGTAATATCGTTGTCGGTGAGGAAGCAAATGGGAACACCTATACTATCGGCGTATGGAGCAAAATTTCCTGCTTGCCATAATTCCTTCTCCTTTGGACTAATCTTGAAAACATCAACGTTAGGATTCTCCTTCTCGAATTTGCCCTTAAGATATGTATGAGGCTTATAACGTACCCCATCGCGCGGGATATAGCCTGTAACCTTCCCGTACGATAAGCGCATGGTGGAGTTGGCATCGGGGTAGTGCAGCCCATTGGGGTTCATGGCTAAAATACCTCTTGTGTAATCGCGCATAGCCCTTTTTAGCTGGCCCGACTGCAATTCGAGAACATCATACAAACTTGAGATAAAGACCTCGAAGTTTAGATGCAGCATAAATATAGGATCGGAGTATAGGCTATCGGCCACAGGATTATCCAAAAACTTTGTCAAATTTTCGGGTGAGGTAAAAAACGATCGCTGGTAAAAGTAGTCGACTACAATGGGAATCATAAGCTCAGGATGTTCGCTATTTGTCAACTCCTTGAGAATTGGCTCCTCCAAATTCTCGGGTAAATGCTTCACTAAGCTAATCAGGGCTTCGCTGTAGAGTTTCTGATCCAGATCGGAATTGAATGTTTTGAAGATATTAGGGATCTCTTTCCTTAAGCGCTTAACCTCCTTTTTTACACGTCGTTTCGATGGTTTTTCTGATACCAACTCCATGATAAGATCGTACATCTCGTATATTACCCCTCCCACCTCAACAGGCCAGCTGATCAGCGAATTTAGGCTTCGAAACAAGGGTTCATAACTATTGCTCTCGATAAACTGGTAGTAATTACTGATTGTGGATAGGGCTTGAGAATAATTGGTGGTATCGGAACTTTGATTTGCCCATTCGATAAGATTTTTCTCGCGCTGCTCTAATCTTGGAATCACATCGAAACGGTACATCGACTGCGCCTGATAGGTATCCTTTTGCCAAAAGTTAACCAGCATATCGTGCTTATCGGTCAGGTTAACCTTTGTCTGGTCGTCGGTCTGCATGGCTTCCTTGATAGAAGCAATAAAGCCGCCCCAAACCTCATCCACCCAGGGCGCAACCTGATCGCGCTCGTTGAGCGCGTGGTACGATGTGGAGTGCCGATAGGTTGTTCCCGGATAACCAAGAACCATGGTAAAATCGCCCTCGCAAACGCCATCCAATGAAATGGGGAAAAAGTGCTTGGGCTTGTAGGGTACGTTACGCTTGCTGTAATCAGCAGGCTTCCCATTGGGAGCAGTATAAATGCGGAAGAAAGCAAAATCGCCAGTATGCCTTGGCCAGCGCCAGTTGTCCACATCGCCTCCAAAGTTACCGATGCTCGAAGGTGGCGCACCCACCAGCCTCACATCGGTAAAGCGCTGGTAAACGAAAAGGTAAAACTGGTTATGACTATACATCGGCACCACTTGCACATGCACACCCTTCTCGCTCTTCTCAACCTCTGCCTTAATACTCTCGGCAAGTTGTGCCGTTAGATTAAAATAGTTTGAATCGTTGAAACTAACCTCCCCTAAAATACGATGAGTAATATCTTCAACCCTATCGAGAATAAGCGCTGTTTTGCCCGGTACGGGCAACTCGCTGGAGTAGTCGGTAGCCCAAAACCCATCGTGCAGCAAATTGTTGGTGGCCGAGGAGTGATATTGAATATCACCAACAGCACAATGGTGATTGGTAAGCACAAGCCCATTGGGCGAAACCAGCTCGGCCGAGCAGCCGCCATCGTCGAGCTGCACCACAGCATCCTTCAGGCTGCTTCGGTTTATGCTGTATATGTCATCGGCCGATAGCTTTAAGCCCATGCGCTGCATGTCATCGATATTTTTCTTTATCAGCGAAATAAGCCACATTCCCTCATCGGCTCTGCTGCTTAATGATGAAACAAGGATAAGGAGAGTTGTAGAAATAATAACTACAATGCGATATATCATTCCTATATGCATAAAGATGATTTTTGTGATAATTCCACTGCAAAATAGAGAATTAATTGTACAAAACAGCGAGTACTGAAAAAATCTATTTGCCCTGCAAACTAAAACGAACGCCCAAAATATTTGCATAGGACAAAAATTAATGGCTATTTTGCCGTCAAATTTCGAGACTAAATGGAGTGGATTTTTAAGATTCTTACAATTGTTATCGCCTATATACTAGGCAGCATTCCTACCTCAGTATGGGTTGGGAAAATTTTCTTCAACATCGATGTTCGCGATCACGGAAGCGGAAATGCCGGGGCAACCAATACCTTTAGGGTTATGGGCGCAAAAGCTGGTTTCTTTGTTTTCTTTGTTGATGGACTAAAAGGTTATGCTGCAGTCCGACTGCTTTACCTAACAGATTTCTATACTCCCGAAACCGGTTACTTTATCAACTTTCAGCTGATTCTTGGCATGGCGGCAATGATTGGCCATATTTTCCCCGTATTTGCCAATTTTAGGGGAGGAAAAGGGGTTGCCACTCTTGCTGGAGTAGTTCTTGCACTACATCCCATGGCAACACTATTCACGCTAGGTGTTTTTATTGTCACATTGCTAATCACAAAATATGTGTCGCTTAGCTCTATGATTGCAGCTTTTACTTTTCCTTTTATTCTAATTTTTGCGTTCTCATGCACTACTCCCTCCCTTATAATATTCTCGATGGTAATCGCCGTACTACTGCTATTTACGCATCAAAAGAATATCGAGCGCCTACTCAAGGGTGAAGAGAAACGCTTTAAAATCAAAAAAAAGAGTTAAATCCTTTACGGGGATACCCCTTAACTTAGCTTAAAGTTAACGTAAGGCTTAAATGTGCTTAACCATAGGTTAACATTGCCACCCTACTTTTGTGTCATAACAAAATAAGGGATATGAAAAAGCTAAGTACACTTCTAATAATTGCCATGATGGCCACAATAAATGCAATGGCCATTAAGAACGAAAGCGAAAAATTGACAGAAAAAAGCGCAGAAGCGGCTCCCGCACTGATGAGTTCCATAAGCGGAAAGGTTGTTGATATTACAACTGGCGAATCGTTGGTTGGTGTAAAGGTAGTTCTTGAGGGAACCCAACACGAGACCTTTACCGATTTTGATGGAAACTTCAACTTCAGAAATCTTAGTCTGGGGGAAGCGAAGCTTAGCGCATCGCTAATAAGCTACGAGAAGACCTCTCTAACAATCGATAATCCTACAGGAAGTATTAAGGTATCGCTCAAATCGGCATACTAAAAATTCTAAGGGAAATTTTAAAGGCGCTTAAAAAAGCGCCTTTTTTTATTCCATAAAGATACTTACAGGGTACTCTATGTTGGTAAGAAATAGCCCCTCGGGCGGAGCCGATGTACCTGCCATGGAACGATCGCGCGCCTCAACAATCTTAACAAACTCGGCTTCCGAAATCTTTCCACGCCCCACATCGATTAGCGTGCCCACAATTGCCCTTACCATATTCCGCAAAAACCTATCGGCTCGAATAGTAAATACCAAGTCGGAATCTTGAACCTCCCATAAGGCGAAGAATATTTTGCAGTTATTGGTTTTAACATCGGAGCCTAGCTTGCTGAAGCTGGTAAAATCGGAATAATTTAAAAGCTTGTTCGACGCTCGCTTCATCTTGTCGATATCCAAATCGGCCTTGAAAAGCCAACTGGTTTCAATGCTAAAAGGATTCTTGTGTCGACTAATTCGATACTCGTAAGTACGGGATAGTGCAGTAAATCGGGCATGCGCCTCGGGAATAACTGCTACAATCTCCTTAACTGCAATATCTTTTGGTAAAATTTCATTTAAACTCGATAATAGCTTTTGATCCCAGTGTAGATTCTTGTGAGGCGAGTCGAAATGCGCCACAAAAAATGAGGCGTGCACACCTGTATCGGTTCTCCCTGCACCCAGGGTGTTCACCTCGTGCCGAAGTAGGGTCGATAGCGCTTTATCCAGCTCGGCCTGAACAGTATTAGCATTCGGTTGAACCTGCCACCCACAGTAGCTAGTTCCCCGATAGGCAATTTCAATAAAATATCGTTGCACTGCAGTAATTTTTTAAGAAACCAAATATACGAATGAAAATGAAGTTTCGGGCCAGATTGCCTATTTTTGAGCCGCACAAAATTTTGTATGATTAGCCCAATGAAACCAAAAGTACTTATTGCCATAAGTGGTGGGGTGGATAGCACTGTTGCATCGTATTTGTTGCAACAACAGGGCTTTGATGTTACCGCTATTCACTTTAAACTGTACAGTAAAACTGAGAGCGAAATGGGTAGAGAGAGCCTCGAAGCAATAACCAGCAAGCTAAATATTCTGTTGGTTCATCTCGATTTATCAGCCGATTTCGATAAAAAGGTTTACAGCTACTTTGCATCGGAATACTCACTCGGCCGCACCCCTTGCCCTTGCTCCTTCTGTAACTTACATATCAAATGGAAATATTTATACGAATACGCCATCGAAAACAACTTTCAATATTTTGCCACAGGTCATTATGTAAGAGTTGGGAAAGTAAATGGAAACATTAGGGTTATAAAAGGAGTTGATAAAGCTAAGGATCAATCGTACTTTCTATGGAATTTGCCTGAAGAAAAAAACTTATCAAACAGAAGACAAGCCCCT
>CAZBBA010000045.1:0-30476 GCA_964490015.1 uncultured Rikenellaceae bacterium | reverse complement strand
CTATGTATTGTAACTGAAGTGAACACCTTGAAATTTTATGATTCATATTGTTTCGGAACGTAATTCGGAAATAATGCTAGCATCCATAATAAATATATTGTGTTGCCTATTCCCAGGTTTCAGGGAAAAATCAAAGATTTGCTGGTATGTAATAGGCTGTTGCTCCTTGGTTTCAATCAACCTGTCGCTAGTAAAGAATAGGTACTTGCCACAATCCGAAACAAACGGACAGAACTCGAATGATGGTGAGTTTACCCTTTCGCCCATATTCTTCGCTTTGGTCCAGTGACCATCGGGATGTTTGAAGCTAATCCATAGATCGCCCCTACCAAATCCTTGCCCCCAACCACTTGAGGTGAATATTATGTAGCTTTCGTCCCTTGCTACGTAGGCGTTATACTCGTCGCGGGGCGTGTTGATTGAGTCGGGTAGGGCATTTACTGTTTTGTATTCTCCGTTTTCAGGTTTGGAGAAGAAAATATCTTCTCGGCCAATACCAATGCCATCGCTACGAATGGCGCACCAGTAAAGCGTTCCGCTATTGGTTATAGATGGGTAGAACTCATTTGCCTCGGTATTTATTGGACTACCAACATTAACTGGTTTCGACCAGCCATTGTTAATCCGGTCAACGTACCATATATCAAAATCCTTTGCTTCTCCCCCTTCAACCAAAGGACGATTCGATGCAAAAAAAAGCCTTCGCCCGTCGGGCGAAAAGTGAGGCTCAAGATCGGAGTAAACTCCTGAAAATGGAGTCACTTGAGGCTCAGTCCATCCGTTTACTGTTTTTTTGGTAAACACAATTACTTGATGAATGTAGCTTGATATGGTATAGTAAAACTCATCGCCATTGGGCGATAGCACCGCATCGCGCTCGGCCATGTGGGTTGAAACAAGCCCAGGGGCAAGGATTGTAGCCTCATTGCTACTCAATTCTTCTGGTGGTATGAAGCTGTTTTTTTCATTGCTTGAACCAGCGCAGGACTGCAGAAGAGCTAGCCCAACCAGTATTACACTACAACTCAAGTTTGATAGTTCTCTTTTTGATTTCATTGAATTATTTTTAGTTTATAAATGCTCCACATAGTCTAAGTACACACTTTCCATTACCCCCCAATCTATACCTGTCATATTTGTAAAATCTTTTTTATAATTTTCTCGGGGTGACACAAAAAGTTTGTTGATATTTTCCAAACCGTAGGTATGCACCAAGAATTTGGTAAATAACCCGCAGTTGGGGTAGTAGATGCTCTCATCGCTGATGATTTCATTCAGAAGCTGGTCGGGGGTTAAAACTTTTTGGGGTTCTTTATCGCGGTAATATCTTATGATATCTTCAATTGCATATCGACCATAGCTTCCATCGAGCCAAACGGCATAGCCTTCGCTCATCAGCTTGGTGGCGGGGTAGCCCAGGGTTCGGTGCGTGATTACGTGTGCCAGTTCATGCGCTCCTAGAAAGGGATTCTCAACGCCATACATATCCGTAAAATCTTTCATGCCAACGAGAAAGGTGTAGTAAAAAGTGTTGAACTTGGGAATGGCGTGCCCACCACCACTTGTCCCAATAAGCTCCTTGGCCTCATCCATATTGTAGAGGTAAATCAGAACCCTATCGTTAAACTGGCGGTTAATGCTATCCTGAATGGCTTGGTAATAGAAATTCTGGTTATTGAGAATAAACATCGCCTCCTCGGCTGTGGGCGATGGCGATTGTGAGTAATCCCACGGGCGGTAATGGAGAATCACATTTCCGCTCACCAAAACTTCCCAATCATTCTGATGATCAATCTCTGCGATAAAATTAGTGCATGAGCAAAGAGTTAACAAAGCCATTAAAAAAAGTATTCTCTTCATAGTTAACTATTTAGAACTCTACTCCAACGCTTAATGCGTAAACCCTATCGAGTTTATGATGGATAATTTCGTTAATTTTAAATGAGGGCTTTCTGTTGGCAAAGCCAACCAAATCATCCTTACTAAAGGCTATTCTAATTCCCAGATCGTTATTGATTTTAAATCTAATGCCTAAACTAAAATTTGTTTGGTAATAGAATGCACGATATCGCGATAAAAAGATCTGCTCTCCAGTTTCGTAGAGTGTGCTTAGGCTACCGTAATTGAGATATGGAAGGTAAAAATGCGCATAAAATCCTCCAATTATTTGCCACTGTTGATTTACATTATAACTAATCTGAAAGCAAGGTCCAATGTAAATGTTGATATCGCTTGTTTTTTCTATGGCTCCTGATACATAGTTCAGTTTTCGATACTCGTAAAGCACACCACTTGAAAAACTTTGCTTGACACTAATCTTACCAAAATCAAACAGATTGAGCCACAGCTTGTAGCCAATAATCGACTTGTAGTATGATAAGTTATTACTTGCAAGCAGGTGGTTTTGCCCGGTTCCGTTATCGGAGGTTAGTCTAACTGGGGCAATGGATTCAATTGAAAATGCGTGAATTCTTGAATCTCTCCGGAATTTATAGCTCCCGTGTACCGCAACACCTTGAGCCTGAATAACGGGATACCCTGCCTTTAAGGGGTATCCCATCTTCTGCTGGCTATAAGAATTGTATGTCCACAGGTTAGATGATACAAATATCCCTTTGGGTTTAATCACATCATTTGCCTGAGAAAAAAGTTGGCCAGAGAAAAGATATATGGCAAAAAAAAATGCGATATAATTAATAGCTTTAGCTGTGAATTGCATAACAATACATTTTGATACAAAAAATCACATATTATGCCAAACTATTTATGTGCCTGTTATTCTTTATACTATACAGAATAAAAAACATTGATTATCCAATTACCATCTGTTCGTAAACGGACACAACTGTTACGATTCGGAACATTATTGGAGTTGTTTCATTAAGGACGTATATCCCATGCGCAAAATATATTATTTTCATATACTGCCATATAGCACTCTTGGCATATTTTATGAAAAGCAATAAAAAAAAATTGAAAAATGTTTAAAAACTACCTTAGAACAGCATTACGAGCTATGTACCGCGATAAGTGGTACAGCATTGTGAATATTGGAGGGTTAGCCATTGGCATGTGTGTTGCCCTCCTGCTTAGTTTGTATGTTAAGCATGAGTTGAGTTTTGATAGGTTTCATCGCGATTACGACAAAATATATCGTTTGCACAACCATTTTACAAGACAGGATTTGGAGGAACAGAAGCTACCTTGCACACTTTTAGAAACGGGTGATGAGCTGTTGGCCCAAATCCCTGAGGTTGATAAATTAGTCAGGATTTTCTTCTGGAACACAGGCACAGTTAGCATAAACGATGAAACGAAAGCCTCTAAGAGAATTATTTATACCGATTCTACCTTCTTTACCTTTTTTAATTTTCCAATTTTACAGGGAAGTATGTCCAACCCAATTGATGCTCCCAATCAAATTGCAATCTCCGAAAGTACTGCTAATGAGTGGTTTGGAAACGTGAACCCAATTGGAAAATCAATACAAATCTATTCATACGATGTTGATTCGGTAACACACTCAGTCTATAAAAAGCCTCAAAGTTTAAACATTAGCGCAATTTTTGCTGATATCCCCAATAATTCGCACATAAGATTTGATGTGGTGACCAACTTAAATACCATGCCCCAAAGATTTCTGAGAGGCCAGGGACAGGACTTTTACACCTATATCAAGCTGCATGGCAGCCTTACTGAGGAGATATCCTCAAGCATTGGGCATATTAACGCATCTCTTATTGAACGGCGTATTGGCAGTAGCAAACCAAAAGAAATGACTAAAACCGTACTTATCCCCTTGCAAAAAATCCATTTGAATACTGATTATCCCAACGAGATTGCAATTACCAGCAATCCATTATTTGTAATAACCCTTGGTATCGTTGGGGTGCTAGTTTTGATAATTGCCTCAATTAATTTTATCAACCTATCCACTGCACGTGCCGATAAAAGGAAACGTGAGGTGGGTATCCGTAAATCGGTGGGCTCAAACCGAGCACAAATAATCCTTCAGTTTATTGGGGAGTCAATTGTGGCATCGCTGGTGGCACTAATTTTTTCATTAATGCTGAGCGAATTGCTCATTAATCCATTTAATAACCTTTTGAACACCACATTATCGTTAGAGTACAAGCATAATTTTGGTTTCTTGGCTATGATTGTGACAATGGCTATAATCGTGGGTATTGTTGGCGGGAGCTACCCAGCGTTTTACGTATCTCGATTTAGACCCATTACAATACTCAGGGGGATTACGGAATCTGGGAAACCAAATCCATTTATCAAATCAGCGCTTATCATCTTCCAATTTGGTATTGCAGGCCTTCTGATATTTGGACTTATAGTTATCAATTCCCAAATGCGCTTCGTGAAGAAAAAAGACCTTGGTTTTGAAAAGGAAAACCTGTTGATTTTCACCGGCATAAATGAGAATCTGATAAATTCCTATAGGGCCGTACGGAACGAAATCAGTTCGATTCCTGGAGTTGTTTCAGTATCAGCAGCGCAAAGCTTGCCAAGTGGAGGCGGTTACAGCGGGATGAACCTATATCTGCAGGAAGCCGACCCTAGCTCCGCATTTAGTATCAAGGAGCTCCGTGTTCAGGATAGTTACATCGAAACAACCGGCATGCAGATTGTGCTTGGAAGGGATTTTATTCCTGATTCTCCATCCGATGATGAGGGGTATATTATCAATGAAACCACTGCAAAAATGCTAGGGTTGGAAAACCCAGTTGACGCAAGGGTAGTAATGTGGAAGCGACCCGGTAAAATTATTGGGGTAATCA
Organism: uncultured Rikenellaceae bacterium; assembly: GCA_964490015.1. Taxonomy (GTDB): domain Bacteria; phylum Bacteroidota; class Bacteroidia; order Bacteroidales; family Tenuifilaceae; genus Perlabentimonas. The sequence continues at coordinate 25,686 of CAZBBA010000045.1, read as the reverse complement.
AAGATTACCATTTTGCTTCGCTAAAGGAAAATATTGAGCCTCTGATTATCACAAGGTATAATCCCCGTATGCATAACTATACCATTAGGATTGAGAATTTTAACAAAACTGAGACTGTATCACAAATTACTGAAGTAATACAAAAGTATGAACCCAATTACAAAAGTAATTACACCTACCTTAGCGATTATCTTAATAACCAGTACGGGGCCGAGGAAAGAACTTTCAGGTTAATCTTAGCGGCCTCTGCCTTAGCCTTACTGCTATCGATGATAGGGCTTTACGCCCTTTCGGCCTACTCGCTTGCAAATAGAACAAAAGAGCTTGGTGTGAGAAAAATTCTTGGGGCATCGCTGTCAACACTACTAAGGCTATTGCTTTCCGATTCAACAAGATGGGTAATGGTTGCAAATATCATTGCACTGCCTGTTGGCTGGTATTTTGCCAAAGGCTGGCTAAACGACTTTGCCTATCGGATTAACATATCTCCCTGGATGTTTATATCAACCATATTGCTAACTTATTCCATTGCTGTAATTACCATTGCTTGGCAGATTTATAGGGCAGCGAGAACAAATCCTGTGGAGGCGTTGAGGTATGAGTAAATAGTTATCGGTTGTCGGTTATCTGTTATCAGTTACCGACAACTGACAGCTGACAACCGACAACAAAACATCTAAATCATGTTTAAAAATTTCATCGTATCAGCCCTTAGAAACCTTAAAAGGCATAAAGTCTTTTCGGTTATTAACATTTTTGGGCTGGCAGGCAGCATGGCCGTTTTTATTCTTATAACTATTTACGTTAGGCTAATTGCGGGTACCGATAAGTTTCATGAAAATGCTGACCGCATCTATCGGGTGGAGCGACCGAGAATTCACAACATGGCCGCACCAATTGGTCCATTCCTAAAGGAGCAGTACCCCGAGGTGGAAGCATTCATCAGAACATGCGAGCTACCTGTAACTGGAGGCCTTATCAAGTACGACGAAAAAACTATTAGGCTTCAAAGCATCTGGCTCGCTGATTCTTCATTCTTTACTGCATTTACCTTTCCCCTAAAAATTGGAGATGCTAACGAAGTTCTTTCAAAACCTAATGCCATTGTTCTATCGGAAACAACAGCAAAGCGAATATTTGGCGAAGCAAACCCGATTGGCCTCTCGGTACTGGGAGAGAATAGATTTACGCTAGAGGTTACCGGTGTTATGGAAGATTTCCCTGTGAATTCGAGCATCCAAGCCGATGCCATTATCTCCTTCGATTTCAATAAGATAATGAGGAATAATCCAAAAGCCCTCGACAACTTCTTTCAATGGAATTACAATACCCTTTTATTGATGAAATCTGGGGTTGATGTCAAGTCATTTGAGGAGAAAATGAACGTCGATTTGATTGAGCTAATCAAAAGGAATATCGAAATCCCTAAAGAAGAAGAGCCTGTGTTTGTGTTGACCCCTTTAACCGATATCTACTTCAACACCTACAAGAACAACGATGACTTCCAGCATGGAAGCCGGTCAAATATTACCATTGCAATTGGAGTATCCTTAATAATTCTTCTGCTCGCCGTGATCAACTTCACAAACCTTAGCACTGCGCAAGCCACATATAGAACTAAGGAGATAGGTATCAGAAAAACTCTAGGGGCAAATAGGCCATCGTTAATAAAACAGCACCTTTCCGAGAGCGTACTAACAGCATACATCTCCATCTTAATTGCAATTCTTGCCGTTGAGCAGCTTATTCACGTTTTTTCATCCATGGTAAACGTCACCCTTTCGTTTCAACTTTTTGACAAGTTCAACCTTGCCGTAATTCTTTTAGGGCCACTTGCTTTAGGGATTCTAGGAGGCAGCTATCCAGCATTTTTTACCAGTTCGTTCTCCCCCCAAACAATCCTATCTGGAATGCAATCGAGCGGGAAAAATGGGGCAATCTTCAGAAAAATCCTGATTGTTGCTCAATTTACGGCTGCCTCAATACTGATTATCTTCACTCTTCATGTGAATAGGCAGGTTAATTACCTCAACAATCGCAATCTGGGGATTGATAAGGAGAACAAAATTTTTATTGAGACCTCGCCCGAAATGCTTAAAAATCGTGAAGTTTTCATGAACGAGCTCAAATCAAACCCGATAATTTATAACGCCTCCCTCCATGTTTCGCCAATTGGAGTTATCAACGAGGGATGGGGCATGGATTATGAAGGTAAAAGGATGAATTATCGTGTACAGCAAGCAGATTCAAACTATTTTTCAACGCTTGGCATAGATATCCTACAAGGGCGAATCTTCAAAAATTATGAGGCCTCCGATTCGGTTTACGAAGTGGTAATCAATAAACGGGCAGTTGAACTTTATGAGCTTAACGACCCCGTTGGAATAATAATACCATTCATGAAAAATACACATTTACGGATTGTTGGCGTAATAAGCGACTTTCACTACGAATCGTTGCATAAACCCATTGAACCTCTTATGGTTGTCAATAGGGTGTACCCACAATTGGCCACTATAAGCTATCAATCGGGTAAAACTCAGGAAACCATACAGTTCCTTGAAAATCTTTGGGGAAAGTACTCTCCAAACTCACCGATTACCTACAGAATTCTTTCGGACGACATAAAAAATCTGTACTCCGAAGAGGCTCGTTTGAAAAATCTTTTCAGAGGGTTTACCGTTGTGGCAATATTTATTGCCTGTATTGGATTGTTTGGTCTGGCTACTTTCGATATAGGTAAGCGAATTAGGGAGATTGGCATCAGAAAGGTTCTAGGTTCTACCAGCGCCATGGTGGTGTCGTTTATCACGTGGCAGTTCCTTCGCACTATTGTTATATCGATGGTTGTTGCATTTCCAATATCCTACTGGCTGATTAAAAAATGGTTACAAAACTTTATCACACCTGCTGGACATTCTATCTGGTTATATATTGGCTCAGGTGCATTGGTTATGGGCATTGCATTAGCAACGGTTATTTACCATTCCGTTAGGGCGGCAAATACCAACCCAGCGAGCGTATTGAAGTACGAATAAAAACCTATTTCTATGCTTAAAAACTATTTTCTTACTGCGATAAGGTATTTTGTAAGAAACAAAACCTTCACATTAATCAACCTTTTAGGGCTATCCATTGGGCTTGCTTGTGTAATTCTAATCACAGCTTGGGTTTCATTTGAACTAAGCTACAATAATTTTCATAGCAGTTCTAAAAGAATTTATCGGCTTTCCTCTAAGGTTTACATGTCGGGGGTTGAATCGTTATACCCAACGCAACACGCCCCTGTGGGCGTAATGGTTTCCGAATCGTTTCCGGAAGTGGAGCAGATGACTCGCATTAGTCGCCCACACAGCAAGATATTCAAAAATCAAACAAGCAGACTACTTGTTGAGGACATAGTTTATGTTGACAGCAGTTTTTTCGACGTTTTCTCCTTCACGCTTGCCGAAGGCATTGGGAGTAATGCCTTGATCAAAGCCAATAGCATAGTTCTAACCCGTAAACTGGCAGAACAATTCTTTGGTCAGGAAAGCGCCCTGGGAAAGGTATTGGAATCGGATGGAGAGATTTATACCATTACGGGGGTTGTTGAGAATCCACCCCTAAACTCAACCATTCAGTTCAGCGCTTTGGAGTCAATGGTAACCCCAACCAGCAAGAAGGGAGAATTCTCGTGGGGCTACGGCATGGGTTTCGAAACCTGGTTGCTACTTAAAGATGGTTCAGATGTTAATGCTTTGGATGAAAAAATTGCCAAGCTGATGGATGAAACCGTGAATAAGCTTTTTAAGTCGATAAATGTTACAATTCATGGATTTTTGGAGCCTTTTAATAGCATTTACTTAAACTCAAAGGTTGAGCGACAAAAGATTAAGGGCGACAAGAAAACCATAACCATATTTATTGCTTCGGCAATACTTATACTTCTGATTGCATGCTTCAACTTCATCAACCTTAGCACTGCGCAAGCCCTCAGGAGGGTAAAAGAGGTTGGCGTTCGAAAGGTTTTTGGTGCCAATAGGAAACGCTTAATTGTCCAGCATCTTGGAGAGTCAATTTTGTTGGTGGTTTTGGCAATGGTTCTGGCATTAGTGCTAGCCGAGATTGGTTCGCCTCTCCTAACACATTTTTCAGGGAAAACAGTAAATATCTATTCTCATAGTCCCTGGGTTCTAGCAATCGCAATCCCAATTATTTTGTTAATCACTGGTCTTAGTGCTGGCTGGTATCCCGCGCTATTCCTCTCGAAATTTAACCCCACCATGATATTCAGACAGGCAGGACATAGCTCAACGGGAAATGTTAACTTTAGAAACATCCTCTCCTTGTTTCAATTTGCCATACTTCAAATACTTACAATTTGTACGATACTAGTATTTCTTCAGCTACAGCATATAAAATCCAAAGAGTTGGGTTTTAACCCAAAAAACCTTGTGATTGCCCGAGTAAATACACCGAACCTTGGAGGGAAAAGTGAAATCCTAAAGCAACGTCTTAACGAAGTATCGTCAATCCGAAGTGTTTCTGCCCATTCTTTCATTCTTGGGCATACCATTCTGGCTCGCGATTTTGTGCTCGAGGGCACCAACGAGGCCCAAAGTATTGCCTATATTACGGTTGATGAAGGCTTTTTTAGCACATACGAAATAGCGCTAGAACAAGGTAGATATTTTCAAGAACCCCTTCAAAACGAGGATGGTTATATCATTGTAAACGAAGCCTTTGTTAAGAAATTTGGCTACAATAATCCAATAGGACGAAAAATATTTCTGCCCAATGATCCAAAGCATAAAGAGAATACCATTGTAGGTGTGGTGAAAAATTTCAACTACAGCTCGCTTCATCGAGATATTGAACCCATTGTATTCCTAACCTGGCACGACCCATTAAATCATGTAACTATTAGGATTAATTCGGATGATATCCCTACAGCCCTATTCGAGATAAGGGGTGTTTGGGCAGATATAGCTGGCGACGAGCCTTTCAACTATGAATTTATTGAGGATAAAATCAATGAACTGTACATCAGCGACAATCGATTTGGAAGCATAATGGGAGTTTTTACCATAATGGCGATTATTATCGCCTGTGCGGGTCTGCTTGGATTAACCCTTTTTGTAGCGCAGAGCAGACAGCGCGAAATCGCCATCAGGCGAGTGCTTGGCGCAGACTCTTCCACAGTGATTGCAATGATTTCGCTGGGATTCACTAAATGGATTTTTCTATCAACCATCATTTCGTGGCCTATTGCCTGGTACGTTTCCGAAACGTGGCTCAACTCCTTTGCCTTCAGAATTCATATCCATTGGTGGCCATTTATCGGCGCAACACTCTTTGCTATAGCAATATCAGTGATAACAACGCTTGCAAAAATTATAAAAGTAGCAAATCAGAACCCCGCTACTGTTCTTAAATACGAATAAAATATCTTAAATTATTATCAAAACTAAAAAGTATGAAATCTTTACTAACATTAATCCGTTTTGCCTTTAAACGCAAAGGATTCGCAGCAATTAACATAATCGGTTTATCCATAGGTATTACAGCCTGCTTACTGATAACCATTTACGTGAAGCATCATCGATCTTACGACAGGCAAGCGCCCTATCCCGAAAGAACATACCGTGTAACCTACCAACGCTGGACAGATAATGGTGATAGGGTTTTGTTTGCATCAGCCAGCCCAACCATTGCTCCCGTTATGAAACGTACCATTCCCGAGGTAGAAACGTTTGCCCGCGCATACAAGGTTGGGGGAGTTTTTACCTATCAGGATAGGGTTTTTGAGGAGGATATGGCCTTTCAGGGGGAGTCGGCACTTTTTGATATCCTTGGGTTTAGGATGATTCATGGTAATCCTGCCAATTGCCTCGACCAGCCTAATCAGGCAGTGATATCCAAAACTCTGGCATATAAATATTTTGGGGAAAAGGATCCCCTTGGTAAAACTATTGTGATGAATGGTAACAACCATTTCGAGATAACTGGGGTTTACGAAGATCTCCCGCAAAACATGCACTTTAAGCCTACGCTAATCATATCATTGGCAACATGGGAGCAGAATAATCCTCAACTTTTCCAAATGGGCTACTACTACAGCGGTTTCTACACCTATGTTAGGCTAACCCCAAGCGCCAATCCTGCCGAGGTTGACAAACGAATTGAGGAGTACATTGAAGCAGAGCTGGGCGAAACTTTGCGCGAGTACAAAACGGGGATTTCTTTTAAGCTGCAGCCCTTAACCGATATTCACCTCACATCGCATTTCATGCACGAGATTGAGCCAAATAATCGAAAATCATCCATTGCAATGCTCGAAATTGTGGCCTGGTTCATACTAGCTATCGCATGGGTAAATTTTTTCAATCTAAGCACGATTATTGCCATAAAAAGAACTAAGGAGATTGGCATACGCAAGGTGAACGGTGCAACCCGTGGAAGGCTTCTTGCACAGCTAATTGGCGAATCGGCAATAATAAACACCTTTGCAATTCTTTTGTCTCTCGCTTTTCTTGAACTAGCCTATCCAACTTTTGCCAATTTGGCTGGGCTTCCGCAGAAGTTATCCTATTATGGCAAACCGTGGTTTTTGCTATTCCTTCTTGCAGCCTTCACAATTGGAACCTTATCTGCTGGAGTTTACTCAATCACAAACCTAAGGGGTAATTCCTTGGCAGAAACCCTTCGAGGTATTGTGCCCCGGTATTCTGGAGGAAAGGGATTTAAGAAAGTTCTGGTTACAATGCAATTTGCCATAGCCATTGCCTTAATAGCTGGCGCAATGAGCGTTTATAGCCAATACAGGCTTTTGCAGAATGCTGAGTTGGGTTTTGAACCTGATAATCTGTTTGTAGTAAAGGTTCCTAAGGTGGGCGATAATACACTACACAGCAAATTCTGGGTTTTCTTCGATAAGGCAAAGGAACTCCCGTTTGTTGAGAGTGTTGCCTATTCATCGGTGATACCAGGAAAGCCAAATATGTTTAATAGGGGGGGTATTCACCGTTTTGGCGATGACAGCAACAACGGGAAGAACATGCGCCTAACCGAGGTCGATTCGAACTTTCCTAAAACCTACAAAATCAACATGCTTGCAGGGAAAGGATTTACCGGTGTTCCAGCAGAGGACGCCAACAATGTGATGCTTAACGAAAAGGGGGCGCTATGGCTTGGCTTTGACAGCCCCGAAGATGCTATAGGTAAGCAGATTGTACTCGAAGGGATAGCGAAAACTGTTGTGGGTATTCTGTTCGATTTTAAGCAGCTCTCCCCAAAGGTTGATACCGAACCCCAGATATTCCGCTTCCCTCAAAGGTACGACGGGTATTTCACCATGCGCTTGAATACCAGAGCATCACAGGATCTGATTAGCCAGATTGAAAGCATGTACGAAGCCGTTTTTCCGGAAAATCCCTTCGATTTTCTATTCCTCGACGATTACTACAACCAGCAGTACAACGATGATAGACGATTTGGGATGGTTTTCACCCTGTTCTCCATCCTCTCGATAATTGTTACTATCCTTGGACTGCTGGCACTCTCGGCCTATACGGCCGAACAGCGTAGGCGTGAGATTGGTATCCGTAAGGTGCTGGGTGCAAGGGTTGATTCAATCATTAGGCTTCTTTTCAGGGAGTACATTCTTCTTTGGGTTATTGCCTGTACAGCTGCAATTCCAACCGTGTGGCATTTCCTATCGGAATGGCTCAACAACTTCGTTCTACGCATCGAGCCAGCCTGGTGGTTGGCAGTTGCACCCGCCTGTTTGGTCCTGCTAGTAGCAATTGTTACGGTTGGTATTCAGTCGCTTAGAGCAGCAGCAATGAATCCAGGTGATAGCATTAAAGAGGAATAGGTATTCTGCTGAAAACTTGCTGTGTAATTTGTTTTTTAAGTTCTTGCTAAATCTTTTGGTTTGTTAAATAGTACAGAAAAGGACAAATGATTTTTTTTGATTCAATAATTTTTATTCTTTTGTGACAAAGAAAAATAATAGCAAACTAAAGATATCAGCATAACAATGATTCTCTTGTTTAAATGAAGTTTAAATTGGATAAAAGGTGAACGAATCCGAACATACACGCTTTATTTCCGAACACAAATTTGATTTTTATCTTTAAACAATTCAATCTGTTTCGGCTAATCATTACCTGTAAAACAAGTATATGTACTTTTTGGTCTTTTTTTTGATAAAGGAAATTAGTTTTCTAACTAGCAAAATACTTTTTTTAACCTAAAACAATCAACAATGGATTTAAAATATTTTCTAATAGCGTTAACTTTTCAGATTTCTTCATCAATTTTCTTGTGTGCCCAGGAGGTAAATCAATTTCGTGGACAGAATGCAACAGGGAGATATCCTGATACAAAATTGCTGAAAGAATGGCCAACCGCGGGTCCTGAATTGCTTTGGGAGGCCAAGGGGCTTGGAAATGGCTACGGTTCTCCTGCAATTACAAAAAATCGAATTTATGTAAATGGAGAAATTGATACGATTTCCTATTTATTTGCCCTTGACCACGCTACAAATATCCTTTGGAAAAGTCCCATTGGTGCAGAGTGGGTTGCCACCTATCCAGGGTCTCGTTCAACGCCTACTGTTGTAGGAGATTTAGTATATGTTTCTGCTGGCATGGGAGGTGTTGCTTGCTTCGATGCAAATACTGGAGTGCAGAAGTGGAGCAGAAATATGCTAGAAGAGTTTCAGGGTGTTAACACCCGATTTGGTTTTGCTGAATCAATTGTAAATTATGGTGATAAAGTATTTTGCACACCAGGAGGAGCCGAAATGAATGTTGTGGCTCTTAATCGGTTTACAGGCGAAGTGGTGTGGGCTTGCAGTGGAAAAGGCGAAATGGCAACATTCTGTACGCCATTGGTTCTTGAATTACCAAAGCGTACACTTCTATTGACCTTTTCAAAGAGCCATTTAATGGCTATTGACATTGAAACAGGTGAATTAGTTTGGACACATCAGCAGGAGGGCGAAGGAGATGTACATGTTAATACACCGCTATACGAAGATGGATATTTATACTATGTTGCTGGTAACGGCAACGGTGCAGTGAAGTTGGAACTATCAGATGATGGAAACTTGATACGGCAGGTTTGGGCAAATAAAAGATTCGATGGCCTTACAGGAGGGTTTATAAAAATTGATAATCATATTTACGCATCGAGCTACGAAAAGAGAGTTTGGTATTCTATCAATACGAATACAGGAGAAATAACAGACTCACTCAAGTTTGACAATGGGATTACTATTTTTGCTGATAATATGCTGTATCTATACAACGAGAAAGGGAGAGTTGCGCTCTGCAAGGTGGACAATGGTGGATTTGAAAAAGTTAGCGAGTTTAGGTTAAACCTTGGAACTAAAGCACATTTCTCGCATCCTGTAATATGCAATAGGATTCTATATATCAGAAGAGGTAACTCCCTAATGGCTTATGATATCAGAAGAAAAGGGTAAACATTGCTAGTTGCATAAAAAATGTTTAGAAAATCTCATATAAAGAAATCAAAAACAGTGAATTATGATGAAGTTTTATGTTTTACTCGTATCGATGGTGATAGGTTCTTCAGCAATGTCGCAAGATTTAAATGTTGACCAACTTATTGAAAAGTATTGTAGGGCTAAAGGAGAGGATGCTTATGCCAAGTTGCATAGCTACCAAATGGAGGGCATAAGAGTAAGAAATGACGTAATGCCTGTCTTTTTCTATCGTACTCGTCCAAATAAATATATGATGAAGTTTGATGTTGGCGATTTGACTGCTTACCGTGCTTTCGATGGTAGTTCCGCATGGCATACAGCCCCTTGGCGGGGTTTAGTTGAACCCGAGCAACTTCCTGCAGAAGCAGCAGAAGCCCTCGCAGATATTGCATTTTTTGACGATCAACTTGCAAATTGGAAAGCCTTTAATCATAAGGTAAAATTACTTGACGAGGAGGTTGTAAATGGGAAGAGCCAATATGTTTTGGAATTGGAACATAATAAAACTGGGCTAACTAGTTTATACTTTCTTGATAAAGAAAAGTTTCTGCTTACAAAAATTAAAATGGTTAGGGAAAGGGGAGAACAAATGGTTACAAACGAAATCCTTTACTCCGATTATCGTGCTGTTGATGGCATTTTGTTTCCATTTATTATTGAGGAATATACAAATGGATATAAAGCAGTTACTACTGAGTATGACGAGGTAATTCTTAATCCCAGGTTACCCGAGGATTTTTATTCGATGTCTCGATACAATACTAAATAGCATTTAATACATTTTAACTTAGGGTTTAATTCGCTAGTTGCTAGGCACTAATTTCATTACAAGTCACATTCATACTGCTGCTGGTTTAATCTAAGGGTTAGTTTTCTTGTCAAAATAATATATATTGTGGCCGTAATTTTTAGATTGCTAACCTTTTAAGTTAATCGTATGAAAACCTTTCTGTTTTTTCTAACACTAAATTTTCTGATTTTAAGTGGTACGTCGCAAGTTGTAGTACAGTGGAGAGGCCCGCTTCGTAATGGAGTTTACCCCGAAAGTGGATTACTTAAACAATGGCAATCCGATGGACCAAAGTTGCTTTGGAGTTATGACCAGTTGGGCGATGGTCATTCGTCGGCTTGTGTTACAAATGATAGGATTTTTACTTCTGGCATGTCTGGTGAAAAGGGATATGTTTTTGCCCTTGATCATTCAGGGAAATTAATATGGAAAACTGAGTATGGCAAGGAATGGACTAAGAACTGGAATGGTTTACATTCAACCCCACTCTACTATAATGGGAATCTTTATGTGTTAAGTTCTTTTGGAAAGCTTGTTTGTTTAAATGCCGATAATGGTTCAATACTCTGGTCGGTTGAACTCTTCAAGGATTACGATGGGGTAAATATTGAGTGGGGAATAACAGAAAATTTGATTATCGATAATGATATACTCTACTGCACACCGGGGGGGAAAACTGCAAATGTCATAGCGCTCAATCCTCAAAACGGTAAGCTGATATGGAAAAGTGCTGCCAGGGGAGAGATAAGTGCTTACTGTTCACCTCTAATTCTTCAAATGAAAGGCAGAAAGATTTTTATCACTCACACTGCAAATTCAATAATCGGATTAGATGTAGCAGATGGAAAGCTGCTATGGAGCTTTGAACACAAGAATAAGTATGCCGTTCATCCTAACACTCCCATCTACCATGAAGGACAATTACTTTGCTTTAGTGGATACGGGCAGGGTGCTGTAATGCTTAAGCTAGCACCCGATGGGAGTAGCGTCTCGGAGGTGTGGAGGAATAAGGATATCGACAACCAGATGGGGGGGCTTGTACTTCATAATGGCAGAATTTATGGCTCAGGTCACAACTCAAAATCTTGGCACTGCGTCGATTGGAAAACTGGGAAAACATTATACTCAAACAAAATTGCCGGAAACGGCAACATCATTCTTGCCGATGAAATGCTTTATGGCTATGGCGATAATGGTGATGTTGTGCTAATAAAGCCAACTGAAAATGGATTTGAAAAGGTTAGCTCATTTAGGGTTACAAAGGGTTCCAATCAGCATTGGGCTCATTTGGTTATTAGCAATAAGAAGCTCTACGTAAGGCGAGGAACTTCGCTTATGGTTTACTCTGTTGCTAATAATTAAAACTCTTGAGCCATGAAAAATCTTTTTCTTATACTTACAGTTTGCATTCTGTTTCAAAACATTACATTTTCTCAAGTTCTATCGGAGTGGAGAGGAATTGGTAGGTCGGGAGTGTATAACGAAACGGGATTGCTAAAGGAATGGCCTAAGGATGGTCCACCGCTTTTATGGTCAATCAGCAATCTTCCAGTGGGAAACTCTTCGGTGGCAATAGCCCATAATATGATATTTACCACCGGATTAGATGGAGAGATGGATGCTATAGTAGCTATGGATATGGAGGGGAGAATAGTTTGGCAAAAGCCATTTGGAAGGGCTTGGACAGAATCATATCCCGAGAGCCGCGCAACACCAACAATCTATGGCGATTATTTGTATATATCCAGCGGAAAGGGCGATTTAGCCTGCTTTAAGGCGGTAACTGGCGAACTTATTTGGGAACGGAAAGCCAGCGATGACTTAAAAGGTACTTTCGGAAGATGGGGACTTGCTGAGTCGTTAATAGTTCTTGACGATAAAGTGTTTTTCACACCGGGAGGGAAGGAAACCACAATGGTTGCTCTGGACAGACTAACCGGAAAAACAGTCTGGGAATCGAGAAGCCTTAAGGAAAATCCTTCCTACACCTCGCCATTACTGGTTGATTATGGTGGAAGAAAAACTATTGTTAATGTTACTGAGAATTACATAATTGGTGTAAATCCTGAAGATGGCGAAATTATTTGGACTTTCGAATTTGGGAAATACGCTTCGAGCAGAAAGAACCACACAAACACACCAATTTTTCACGATGGCTATATTTATGTAACCAGCGGATACGACCATAAAAGTGTTAAGCTAAAGCTATCGGACGATGCAACCAGCGTTTCGCTGGTTTGGGTTGATGATGTGCTGGATGTTCATATTGGAGGAGTTGTTAAGGTGGGTAACTATTTATATGGTGCAAACTGGTTGCGAAATGCAATGGGCAATTGGGTTTGCCTCAACTGGGAAACTGGAAAAGTGCAGTACGAGAAGGAGTGGGAGAATAAAGGGTCGATAATTGCAGCGGACGGTATGCTCTACTGTTACGAGGAAAAATCGGGAAACATTGCCCTTGTAAAAGCAACACCCGAGGATTTTAAGATTGTTAGTTCATTTAAAATCGATTCCAAGCGAGGCCCCTACTGGGCGCATCCAGTAATAAATGATGGCATTCTTTACATTAGGCATCGCGAATCAATTTGGGCGTATAATATTAAGAAATAGAGTTCAAATTCGTTTAGTTTAGATAATAAGGCTTCGACTCCGCTCAGCCTGACGTAACCCTGAGCGGAGTCGAAGGGTGAATTACAGAATTATTGCTTTTTGTGTATTCTTAACTAAACGACATAGAAATAGAATTGATAATTTTTCATTAGTGTCCGAGTAATTATTTTTAAGTAATAAAAATGTTGCCTTTTGCATACAAAAGATTCTTCGATACACTTCGTTCCTCTCAGAATGACAGTGGATTATTTTATTATACAAGAGAAAAGCCATAAAAGCCTGTCATTCTGAGCGTAGCGAAGAATCTTTTTATTATTAGTCGGACACTAATGATATTTTTTTAAACTTAAAGCCTTAATTTGAATTGCTTAAGTTATTCAATAATAACAATAACAACATGAGAGAAAGTCTTTATATCCTAGTTGTTCTTGCCCTACTGGCAGGGTGTACTGCTGCGCCAGAAATTGCCCAATGGCGCGGTTCAGATCGTAACGGCATTTACCCCGATAAGAGCCTTTTAAAGGAATGGCCACAGAACGGGCCAGAGCTATTATGGTCGAACGAGTCTTTGCCACAGGGTTTTTCCTCGGTATCAGTAACCGAAAAAGGTGTTTTCCTAACAGGTATTGTGGACACAATGGATGTGCTGGTTGCTCTTAACAAACAAGGCGAAATTCTGTGGCAAACCCCTTATGGTAAAAGCTGGACAGTTTCATTCTCCGATAGCCGAAGCACACCAACGGTGGTAGGTAATAGGGTTTATGCTACTAGCGGTTCGGGGGTTGTGGCATGTCTCGATGCCTCTAATGGCAATGTAATATGGAGTGTGGATACCCAAAAGGAGTTTGGTGCGCGCTTTGGCACCTGGGGATGTTCCGAATCGCCATTAGTAGTTGATAATAAGGTGATTTTTACTCCTGCCGGCGATAAAACTACACTGGTTGCCCTCGATAGGAATAATGGAAAAACAATATGGCAAACCCAAAGCCTTAAGGATACCGCCGCTTATACATCGCCTCTTCTGGTGCAAGAGAATGATAAACAGCTTATTATCACAGTTACAGGAACTTACCTAGTGGTTGTTGATGCCAAAAGTGGCGAAATTCTTAGCTATACCAATTATGCAAACCTAAAGAACGAGCAGGCTTTAGAGGTTTGGCCAGGTGCTCCTTATACCAATACTAATACCCCAATATATAACGATAGAAAAATCTTTATAACCAGTGGCTACAACCACGTTGGGGCTAGGTACTCTCTATCGGGCGATTATAGAAATCTAACCCTCGACTGGACTAACGAAACGCTCGATGTGCATCACGGTGGAGTGGTGTTGGTTGATGGTTATCTCTATGGATCAAACTGGATTAGCAATGCCCGTGGGAATTGGGTTTGCATTAGCTGGGATACTGGCGAAACTATGTACGAAAAGGAGTGGTTTACTAAGGGTTCAATTATTTCCGCCGATGGGTTACTTTACTGCTACGAGGAGCGCTCGGGAAATATTGCTTTGGTTGAACCCACACCAACCGATTTTAAAGTGGTTAGTACTTTTAAGGTACCCCTTGGGCGTGGTCCGCATTGGTCAGTACCCGCTATGCACCAAGGTGTATTGTATATAAGACATGGCAATGCCATTATGGCATATAATTTAAGATGAAGCGACTAGATAGAATAATTCTTTTTGCTCTTGCAGCTATTGCTGTATCATCGTTCCTATTCTGGTTTTTGTACAACCCAGTTAAACACCTTACAGTGAGCGTTCCGGGTATGGACAATCGACCTGAAGGAGGGATTGAAACCCTTGAGGTGGTTAATATTGGCGAGTTTTTCGAAAGATTTGATAGCCATTCTTCATCGCTTAAAGGAAAATGGACACAGTTTAGGGGTGCCGATTTTGACAATATCTACAAGGGCAATACTAAGCTAATTGATGGATTTGGAAATGATGGGGCTCGAATTGTATGGAGCGTAGAACTTGGCGAGGGGCATGCTGCGCCTGTAATTTACAATGGCTTGGTTTACATTCTCGATTACCTTGAGGATGAACGCCGTGATGCCTTACGTTGCTTTTCTCTAGAAACTGGCAAGGAGTTATGGCAACGTTCTTACGGGGTGCATATCAAAAGGAATCATGGTATGTCGCGTACCGTCCCTGCAATAAACGATAAGTATTTAGTAACCATTGGTCCGCGCTGCCACGTTATGTGTGTCGATCCGAATACGGGCGATTTACTCTGGACTATGGATTTGGCACGAGAGTTTGAATCCGAAGTACCCCTTTGGTACACAGGTCAGTGCCCAATTATTATAGACGATATTGTTGTTCTTGCCCCCGGAGGAACATCTTTGCTTATTGGCGTTGATTGTGCAACTGGGGAGGTAATGTGGCGAACGCCAAACCCCGATGGCTGGAAAATGTCCCACTCTTCGGTTGTGCCAATGGAGTTTAAAGGCAAGAAGATGTTTGCTTATGCTGCCTTGGGCGGCATTTGTGGAATTTCAGCCGAGGGCGATGATGTTGGCGAAATTCTTTGGAAAACTACTGAGTTTTCAGCATCGGTGGTGGTTCCATCGCCATTAATTTTGAACGATGGCAAAATATTTATTACCGCTGGCTACGGAGCTGGTGGAATGCTTTTGCAGCTAAAACCATCGAAAAATGGCTTCAATCTTGAGGTTTTGCAGAATTATCGTCCTCGCGATGGCATTGCCTCTGAGCAGCAAACTCCCCTTTTCCTAAATGGTTATATCTACTGTATTCAGCCAAAAGATGCAGGGTCAACACGCAATCAGCTTGTTTGCGTTAAGGAAGATGATGTAATGAATATCCTTTGGACTTCTGGAAGAGCAGAACGTTTTGGCCTTGGGCCATACATGTTTGCCGATGGTAAAATTTTTATCCTAGGCGACGATGGAACACTTACCATTGGTCGTGCCAATCCCACAGGTTTTGAAATGCTTGGCAGTACCAAGGTTATTGATGGGGTCGATTCCTGGGGACCTTTTGCCATTGCAGATGGATTCTTGCTAATGCGAGACTCAAAGCGAATGGTTTGTATTGATATTAAAGCGAGGAACTAGTTATGAAGCAGAAGCTAATACTTTGGTTGTCGGTAGTTGCATTGTTGATAGTTGTTGCATTTATGGCTGTCGATTTTTTCTCTACATCCAAGCAAGCAACCGAAAACCCTTATGAGTACGATTTAGCCAGTTTAAAGCAAGTTGACCAATCTGAGATTGGCTACGTTGAGGTTAATCAAATCAACCCCCAAATAGACGCTTTGGCTGGGATTGCAATTGATACTGACGATAATATCTATCTGGCAGCAAATAACGAGGTTAAAATCTATTCTTCTAATCTTGAATTAAAGCAAACCATAAATACATCGCTTAAAGCCAGATGCATTGGCGTTGGAGGGGGAAAAATTTACCTTGGAATTACTGACCGCATTGCAATTTTTGATTTAAATGGAAACAACATAGCCATTTGGGAGCCAGTTAACGAAAGATCGGTTATCACAAGCATTGCCGTTGGCGATAAGAATATTTTCGTGGCTGACGCTGGTAATAGAATTGTATATCGATACGACCATAACGGTAACCTTATCAACGAAATTGGTAGAAAAAACGATGCAAAGGGAATACTAGGTTTTAAAATCCCCAGTCCATACTTTGACCTGCTTCTGGGTAATTACGGTGAACTTTGGGTTGTAAACCCTGGTAGACATAGGTTTGAGAGGTACAACGAAGAGGGCGATTTGATTTCGTCGTGGCAAAAATCGTCAATGGGGCTCGATGGCTTTAGCGGATGCTGTAATCCTTCAAACATCGCAATGCTATCCAATGGCTCTTTTGTAACCAGCGAGAAGGGAATTGAAAGGGTTAAGGTACATCTTCCTACAGGTGAGTTTAGTACGGTTGTTGCGCCACCCAACCTTTTTACCGAGGGAACAACGGGAATTGATCTTGCAGTTGATTCCAACGATAAAATTTTCGTGCTCGATCCCGCACAGGGAATAGTTCGAATTTTTGAGAGTAATGATAATCAATAGTTTAACATGAGTAGAGGAACGGTTTACAAAGCAGTTCGATATATTATTCTTATTGTGATTGTTGCTGCTAGCGTATATCTAATTAATCGCAATAACGGTGAAGCATCAGAAAAAATGGCATCGCCCTGCAGCACTTGTAGCAAGGTAAATGCTTGTGAAATGCCCGATGCAAAAGAGTTTAGGGGTGATAAATAGTTCAATAAATGGTTGCCCATGAGTAATAATGATAATGGAAAAAGTAGGAAGATGAACAGACGCGAGTTTATAAACAGCGGCTTTCGGTTTACGGTTGCAGTAGGACTGGGAACGCTAGTTGGGCATCTTCTTAGCAAATCGTCGCCACGACAAATGGTTTGGCAGCTCGATCCCACAAAGTGCATCCAGTGTGGGAAGTGCGCAACAAGCTGCGTGAAAATGCCTTCGGCGGTTAAGTGTGTGCACGTTTACGACATGTGTGGATACTGCGATCTTTGCGGGGGATATTTAAGACCCGAGGCTCGGGAACTCACAACCGCTGCCGAAAATCAGCTTTGCCCCACCAGCGCCATTAAAAGGAAATTTATTGAGGATCCCTATTTTGAGTACGAGATTGACGAAGACCTATGCAACGGCTGTGGAAAGTGCGTTAAGGGTTGCTGGGCATTTGGTAATGGCTCGCTACAGCTACAAATTCGTCATAATTTATGCGATAACTGTAATGAATGCGCCATTGCCCGCGATTGCCCCGCCGATGCATTTACCCGAGTGCCTTCAAACCAGCCCTATATGCTTACTGGATTTGAGGGATAATACATTGAAAAACAATGAAAAAACTTATCGCACATATCGTATTAATCTTTTTTCTTCTGCTTCCAGCAGTAAGCTACGCTTCGGTTGAAAGATTTCCAAAGCCCGATTTTGAGTCGGGATACGAAATACCGCAAACCAAAACACCAGGTCCGCGTTCCGAGGCACTTGCCTATCTCGATGTTTTTGTACTGATTGCAGCCCTTGCAATAACCAGCTGGTTGGTACTTAAAAAGCGTTCGCGCCGAGGTGTATTCTGGATGTCGATTTTTTCAATTGCCTATTTTGGCTTCTTTCGAAAGGGGTGTGTTTGTTCTGTTGGCTCAATTCAGAACATCGTGCTTGCGCTATTCAATCCAGAGTACAGCATTCCAATAACCGTAGTACTCTTTTTTGCCATTCCCATAATTTTTACGCTGTTCTACGGTAGAACATTCTGCGCGGGTGTATGTCCGTTAGGTGCAATTCAGGATGTTTTTCTTTTCAAACATGTTAGTCTAAAGCCATGGCTATTAAAGGTTCTTGGTTTGATACCATTTATTTATCTGGGGCTATCAATTCTTTACGCCGCAACGGCAACCGATTTTATAATCTGTCGCTACGATCCATTTGTCGGAATTTTTAGGCTCGATGCAACTTTCATGATGTTTGCCCTTGGCGCAGCATTGCTGCTTATTGGGGTTTTTGTTGCACGACCATACTGCCGTTTTCTTTGTCCTTATGGCGTAATCTTAAACCTAGTAAGCAGGGTTTCGAAGAAGCATCTTACCATTACACCATCGGCATGTATTCAGTGTAAACTTTGTGAAGATTCGTGCCCATTCGATGCCATTGAGAAACCCATTCCTATTAAAGAAAGGGAGGATAGCAAAACGGCTGTAAACAGAATGATTAGGTTAGCGGTAATTATTCCGCTTCTGGTTTTAGCGGGCGGATTTACTGGGTCGCAATTCCACGAGAATTTAGCCAATGTAAATTCAACTGTTCAGCTAGCTAAGGAACTAATGATATTCGACGAAACACAGCCCGAGAGTTTGTCGGTAACCGCATTCCGTTCGGCAGGGCGCTCAACGGAGGATTTATACAAAGAAGCGGCAACCATTGTTCATAAGTTCTACATTGGGGGCTGGATTTTTGGTGGCTTTATCGGTTTAACCTTCGGGTTAACCCTAGCAAGCCTTTCAATTTTTAGATATCGAGAGGACTATGAGCCCAATCGTGGAACATGCTTAAGTTGCACACGATGTGTTGATTATTGTCCAGTGAAGGAGGAGGATTAAGGGATGTTTAAGATAGTTGGCTTTAAAATATTTTTTGCCCTCGTTAGAGGGCAAATAGCGATTGAAAAAATGAGAGATAGGGTTTTGCACCCCTGCCTTTACCGGCAGGCAGGCCAGACTGGGTGCAATAATAAAAAACTATTGCGCACTCTACGAGGTGCTTAGATTAGCTTGATATCTTTTTCAATCACTATTTGCCACCTACGGCGGCATTAAAAAGTTCATATTACAACCAATGCATTTTTAAACTTATTCAAAATAATGAATTTTTATTATGAGATGGGTTAAAGAAATTATCGAAAATATTCGCCTTTGGAAAACGGTGGCAATAATTGCTGGGGTTTACTCATTCGTATTCTCAATTCTAATTATTGCCAACTTCACCCAAATAAACAGGGTTGACCCAGTAAACACAAAGGTTATAAACGCACTTGTGGAGAGGTTAAGCCAAAACCCTAACGATGCTGAGCTACGCGAAGAAATTCGTCAGCTCGATTTGCTTGCACGCAAGGCATATTTCACCAATCAGTGGCAGAGGCGCTATGGCGGATATATGCTTGCAATTGGAGTTCTTGTATTGATTATTTCACTACAATTTATCAGTCAGGGAAAAGAAAGTGTTCCCAAAGTTGATGATAAAGAGGATATTAAATATTTGGTATTACAACGGAAATCGCGTTTCTGGATATCGGTTGGCGGAGGAGCAATTGCTGTTACTGCACTAATTTTTGCCTTCTTAACACAAAACCAGCTGAAGGATACTTTTTATGTAAAATCGTTACCAGTTGAGGAGCTAAGTGCCCTGGTTTCAAAAGCATCTGTAATAGAAAATGAGAAAACAGGTTCTGAGGCTGACCCCTCGACTACGCTCGGGGCAAGGGTTGAGAATGAAAATGCAAAAAGTGTTGAGCAGGCTGAGACAATTTCAAAGGATGTTCAAAGCCGGAAATCTGAAGTTTCGCATCAAGGCAAAATCAGCGATTATCCAACGGCAGATGAAATGCGCAGAAATTTTCCAAACTTCCGAGGGTTTGGCGGTTTGGGAATTGCCTACCAAAAGAATATCCCCACAAGTTGGGATGGTGCAACGGGTAAGAATATCCGTTGGAAAACCAAGATACCACTAAATGGCTACAATTCGCCTGTGGTTTGGGAAGGGAAAGTTTTTCTTGCGGGAGCAAGTGCTACCAAGCGGGAGCTGTACTGTTTCGATGCCAATACGGGTAAAATATTATGGACAGTAAATGCCGATAATATTCAGGGTACACCAGCAAATTCGCCAAATGTACGGGACGATACTGGTCACTCTGCACCTACCGTTGCTACCGATGGAAGGCGAGTATTTGCCATCTTTTCCAACGGCGATATTATTGCTGCCGATATGCAAGGCAAAAGGGTTTGGGCAAAAAACCTTGGATTACCCCAAAATCATTATGGCCATTCATCTTCGCTTATAACCTATAAAAACCTGGTTATTGTTCAGTACGACGATAGCAGAACCCCCAAAGTTCTTGCATTATCATCATCCACTGGCGAAGTGGTTTGGAGCACACCCCGAAGAGTTAAGGTTTCATGGGCTTCGCCGATTTTGGTGAACACTGGCAAGCGCGATGAGTTAATGCTTTTTTCAGAGCCTTCCATTGCATCGTACGACCCTGCAACTGGCAAGGAACTTTGGAGCATCGATGGGATGTATGGTGAGGTTGGCCCTTCGCTGGCTTATGCCAATGGAATGGTGTTTGGCCTAAACGAGTACGCCATGATTATGGCTGTGGAAGTTGGCGATAACCCTGAGTTGGTTTGGGAAGATAACGATTATCTATCGGATATTCCCAGTCCCGTTGCTTATGGCAAGTATTTGTTCGTGCCCACATCATACGGCGCAGTGGCTTGCTATAATGCTCAAACTGGTGAAATGTATTGGGATAATGATTTTGACAATGGTTTTTTTGCATCGCCAATGATTGCCGAAGGCAAAGTTTATCTTCTCGATAAATCGGGTGTGATGTACATTATTAAAGCCCATGAGGAGTTTGAGCAGATTGGTAAGGCCAAATTGGGAGAGGGAGCGGTTGCCACCCCAGCATTTTCCGATGGAAGAATTTTTATAAGAGGAGCAAATCACCTGTATTGTATTGGTAATTAGCATTATGGAAAACGAAATTAATATAGTTCTTGATAGTATTGTTGCGAAAACCGGTAAATCGGTTGATGCTGTAATTCCAATTTTGCAGGAGATACAAAATCATTATAATTATCTTCCGCAGGAAGCATTGGAAAGGGTTTGCCAAACAACCGAGATTACACCTTCAAGAATTTACGGAATATCTACATTTTACACCCAATTCAGGCATAAGCCTGTGGGAAAGCACATGGTTCGGGTTTGTGTGGGTACGGCTTGCCATGTAAAGGGTGCAATGCTGGTTTACGATGCCTTTAAGCGCAAACTCAACATCCCCGAAAATGACGATACCGATTCCGAAAGAATTTTCACCGTTGAGAAGGTTGCATGCCTAGGGTGCTGCACCATTGCCCCTGTGGTTCAAATTGATAGCCTAACTTACGGTTATGTAACATCCGAAACTGTTCCCGAGGTAATTTCCGATTTTCTAGCATCGAACAATGGCAAGTCAACTGGTACAGTTCCATTTGTTGATAGCAAGGAGTTTCAGGGTGAAATTAGGATTGGTCTTGGCTCTTGCTGCATTGCCAGCGGTAGTTTTGGCGTTAAGGAGGAGTTGGAGAAAACCTTGGTGAAAAGCAAAATCAATGTAAATGTAAAGCACGTTGGGTGTGTTGGGATTTGCAATCAGGTTCCCATGCTTGAGGTGCATAAACCAAACGAAGCACCCATCTTTTATACAAAAATTAAACCCGATGAGGTAAGGGAGGTAATCCACCGTCATTTCAAACCTTCAAGCCCATTCACTAGGTTAAGAGACAGTATTTACGGGGTATTTGATAATCTGATTTTCGATAGCGTTCCAAAATCAATCAAGCGTTATTCATCTGAGGATGTGAATACACCAGTGGCCGAATTTCTTAATGGGCAAATCAATATTGCAACCGAGCACAGGGGTGTTCTAAAACCTTCGGATATTGATGAATACATTAACTTGGGTGGTTTCGCTGCTCTGGAGGAGTGTTTAAAAAGAAAATCGCCACTTGATGTGGTTAACATAATAAAAGAGAGTGGTTTACGAGGAAGAGGCGGAGCTGGTTTCCCCACCGGAACAAAATGGCAGCTGGTTGCCAATGCTGAGTCGGATAAAAAGTATATCATTTGCAATGGCGATGAGGGCGACCCCGGCGCATTTATGGACCGTATGCTACTGGAATCGTACCCATACAGGGTGATTGAAGGGATAATAATTGCAGCCTATGCCGTTGGTGCCAACGAGGGGCTTTTCTACATTAGAGCCGAGTACCCATTGGCATTGGAGCGAATTCGTGAGGCAATAAAAATTTGCGAAAGCAAAAACCTATTGGGTAGTAACATTTTTGGAAGCGATTTTTCATTCAATCTAAAAATTTTTGAGGGTGCTGGCGCATTTGTTTGTGGCGAGGAGACTGCGCTAATTGCCTCTGTTGAGGGCAAGCGTGGCTATCCAACCCTTCGCCCACCTTTTCCTGCAAAGAAGGGTTTAATGGGAAAGCCAACGTTGATAAATAATGTGGAAACCTACTCGCAGGTTTCGTGGATTATTCGCAATGGGCCACAGGCTTTCCATAGCATTGGAACCAAGCAGAGTAAGGGCACAAAGGTTTTTGCCCTTGCGGGCAAGGTAAATCGTGGTGGACTTATTGAAGTGCCTATGGGCATTACCATTCGGAGAATTGTTGAGGAGATTGGCGGTGGAATTCCCAATGGTAAACGCTTTAAGGCGGTTCAGATTGGAGGTCCATCGGGTGGCTGTATTCCCGCTTCAATGGCCGAAACACCCATCGATTTTCACTCTCTAGTTGAGGTTGGTGCAATGATGGGCTCTGGTGGTTTAATCGTTCTCGACGAAACCGACTGCATGGTCGATATCGCCCGATACTTCCTAACCTTTACGCAGGACCAGTCGTGCGGCCGATGCACGTTCTGCAGGGTGGGCACAAAGCGTATGCTCGATATTCTCGATAAGATTTCCAGCGGAAAGGGAACTTACGAAGATTTGGATATGCTCGAAAACCTTGCCCACAGCACCAAAAAGGGAAGTATTTGCGGATTAGGCAAAAGTGCACCAAACCCAATTCTCACCACGCTAAAGTATTTTAGGGAGGAGTACGAGGCGCATATCAACGGAAATTGCCCAACTGGCAAGTGTAAGGAAATGATTACCTACGAAATAACCGATGAGTGCATTGGCTGTACCAAATGCGCCCAGCGTTGCCCTGTTGATGCCATTGAGGCAAAGCCCTACGAAGTCCATTGCATCGATTTAGAAAAATGCATCAAGTGCGATGTATGCAAACAAATTTGTCCAGTAAATGCTGTTGTAACAAAATGATTAACTTAAAGATAAATAGTAAAGAAGTTTCAGTCCCCGAAGGGACAACCATTCTCGATGCAGCAAAATCCATTGGGGTTGATATTCCCACAATGTGCTACCTTAAGGGCAATTCAAATCATCCATCGTGTATGGTATGTGTGGTGAAGGATAACCGTTCGGGAATGCTTCATCCGTCGTGTGCAATGCCCGTTGGGCAAGGAATGGATATTGAAACCGATAGCGAAGAGGTTCACATTGCCCGCAGAGAGGCGTTGGAGCTGCTTTTGAGCGACCATGTGGGCGATTGCGAAGCACCATGCAGAGTGGCTTGCCCAACCTTTATGGATATCCCCCAAATGAACAGGCTCATTGCAAAAGGTGATTTTTTAGATGCACTTAAGGTTGTAAAAGAGGAGATTGCGCTACCTGCAATTCTTGGGTATATATGTTCTGCACCGTGCGAAAAGGTTTGCCGAAGGAAGCAGGTTGATAGTGCCGTTTCAATTTGTCTATTAAAAAGATTTACTGCTGTTTACGATGTTGAGGGGAACTCAATATACTTCCCTGAAAAAGAACTACCAACGGGCAAAAAGGTTGCTATAATCGGCTCGGGTCCAGCGGGACTTTCCTGCGCTTTTCATCTACTAAAACTTGGACATGGGGTGGTAGTTTACAACTTGCAAACCGAAGCTGGAGGTTCTTTGCTCAATCTTCCCGAAAATGAATTGCCAAAGGATATTCTAAAAAGTGAGGTTAAACTTCTAAAGGATTTTGGGGCAGATTTTAAACTTGAACAGAACGTTACCCCAGAGGTTTTTAAAGTAGAAATCAAACCAAAATACGATGCTGTTGTTTTTGCAGTGGGAGGAATTGATAAATCGAATATTGCTGAGTTTGGCTTTAAAGCCAATGATAAAGGCGTTATTGTTGATGATAACTTATGTATCGATAAATCAGGCATTTTTGCCTGTGGAAGTGCCATTCGACCATTAAAAATGGCGGTTAAGGCGGTTGCTCAAGGCAAGGAAGCGGCTTTTGCAGTAAACAACTTTTTAGGCGGAAAATCGGTTGAAAATAGATACGATAGGTTTAACTCGAAATTTGGACTTCTTAATGAAAATGAGGTTTCAGAGTACATTAAGGAAGCTGAAAACAAGGATACAGAGATCATTCCAACTGGTGGCAAATTAGCTGGTTTTACAGCCCAAGAGGCAATTGCCGAGGCAAAGCGGTGCATGCATTGCGATTGTCGCAAGCCCAATACCTGTAAGCTTCGCAACTATGCCGATGAGTACAAGGTCGATAGAAAGAAATATGCCTTGGGCATTAGAAGTACTTTAAAGAAGTATTTTCAACACAATGAGGTGGTTTACGAGCCTGAAAAGTGCATTCGCTGTGGATTGTGTATAGAGATTGCAGAAAGGCACAGCGAGAAAGTTGGGCTTACTTATATTGGTCGTGGTTTTGATGTTAGGGTAGAAATCCCCTTTCATCTCGAACTCGATAAGGGTTTAACAATTGCTGCAAATGAATGCGCAAATGCTTGTCCAACAGGTGCGTTAGCATTTAAGTGAATATTTCACTATTTACTGATAAAAACACTTTTACAAAACATGAGATTCTTCACTTCACTTCGTTACGTTCAGAATGACAATCTGTTGTTGTTAAAAGGAGGGGCTTGCTGGCGGCGATGCCGCCAGCAAGCCCCTCCCCTTCCTTCAATATCACTAAGAAATTGTCATTCTGAGCGATAGCGAAGAATCTATTTGGCCTTATTAATGAACAACTAAAATGTTTTAAAGAATAATGAAAAGTCTCATTTTGTTAAGAATACTCTCAATACTATTACTTATTTCACCCTTTGCATTTGCTCAGGATGGCAATAGCTGGGTGAACTTTAGGGGTAATCCTTCGTTGGTTGGATATTCAAATGTCAATCTGCCCAAATCTTTAAGGCTATTATGGACTTTCAAAACCGATGATGCTATAAAATCATCCCCCGTAATTCACAATGGTGTTGTTTATATTGGCTCTAACGATGGTTTTATGTATGCAATTGAGAATGGAAAGTTGAAGTGGAAGTTCAAAACGCCAACATCCATCGAGGCACCCCCGCTTTTTATTGATAATCTGATAATTGTAAGTTCTTTAGAGGGAATTGTTTACGCCCTCGATGCTGTTTCAGGAAAGT
>CAZBBA010000044.1:0-30593 GCA_964490015.1 uncultured Rikenellaceae bacterium | reverse complement strand
CTAATCAAACAATTCTATTAAACACCCTTGGATTGCAAGAAGCCAAAGATAGTTCCGCTATCGAGAACATAATAACTACTCACGATGACTTATATAAATCAGAACTCAATTTTGATAATTTTAACTCGCTAAATGCGAAGGAAGTGCAGAATTACATTTCTGCTTTGAAAAAGGGTTTTGAGTTGATAAAGAAAAATGGGCTTTTGACCACTAGAGTAATTATTGAAATACAAGAAGAACTTGAAAAGAACAAAGCAGGATTCAGAAAACTACCAGGAACTGCACTGAAAAATTCCATAACAGGTGAAACAATTTATACTCCCCCTCAAGATTTTGAAGAGATACAACGACTGATGATAAACCTTGAAAGTTTTATCAACGAGAACGAGATTTGTGATTATGACCCTTTAGTAAAAATGGCAATTATTCACTATCAATTTGAAAGCATCCATCCGTTTTATGATGGCAACGGAAGAACTGGAAGAATAATTAACATTCTGTACCTTATTGTTCAAGGGCTTCAAAATCTTCCAATTTTAAATCTAAGTAACTACATTATTAAGAACAAATCGGATTACTATAGAATTTTACAAGAAGTTAGAGAAACGAATAATTGGGAAGAATGGTTGTTGTTTATGATTAATGGAGTTCAAATTACTTCAAAAGAAACTATTTCGTTAATTATTCAAATCCGAGATTTAATGATGCAATTCAAGCATAATTTAAGAAACAACTACAAATTCTACAGTCAAGACCTTTTAAACAACTTATTTAAACACCCTTACACAAAAATTGAATTCATTGTAAAGGATTTAAACGTTTCAAGAATTACAGCAGCTAACTATTTGAATAAGTTATCGGAAGATGGTTTATTGAGAAAAGAGAAGTTAGGCACCGGAAATTATTACATAAACCAACCATTGTTTGAACTCTTAACTAGACGATGATTAAACAAGGGGTATAGTTTATCTCGCTCTGCCTCGTAAGAGGTCACTCCTATTGTCAAGACGAAACACGGTGTGGGTTAATTACTGGGTATTCGGTGCGATGTCGCCAGCAGTCTCATTTTCGTCCAGGGCAAAAACATCGCTCCGCACTCCTCCGTTAGCCACACCTCCAACCTTGTCCTTCGAATGCTTTGCCCCACCTCTGGCGGGATAAGTTGTATTCTTGCATGCCGATTAGGCAGGTCTGTGTCTCCCCCGCCTTCGGCGGGGCAAGTCGTGTTTCTGTGTTTAAATTTTAATCTAATAGGCTGGACTTACCCCAGCGTTAACAAATGCTAAAGCAATTCCAAGCCAATTGCGATAACCATATTCTTAGTATCTTTATGCAAAAATTCCGCTAATGGTTCCAAAGGAAATCGCTACTCGCGTTAAGCGTCTGCGCGAGGAGATTAATCGTCATAATCATCTATACTACGTTGAGGCCAAGCCCGAGATCTCCGATTTTGAGTTCGATGCCATGCTCAGCGACCTTGAGGCGCTGGAAAAGAAATATCCCGAGTTACTCGACAGCAACTCCCCTACCCAACGCGTTGGAAGCGATATTGCCCAGGGGTTTACGCAGGTTACTCACCGCTACCCCATGCTCTCGCTGGCCAACACGTATACCTTCGATGAGATAAAAGAATTTCACAACAGGATATCGAAAACCCTCACATCCCCGTGGCAGTACGTTTGCGAGTTGAAGTACGATGGAACTGCCATAGGAATTACCTATAAGGATGGCAAACTCTTTCGGGCTGTCACCCGTGGCGATGGCACTCAGGGCGATGATGTTACGACCAACGTGAAGACTATCCGATCGATTCCCCTAGAACTTCACGGAACCGATTACCCAAATGATTTCGAGATTCGAGGCGAAATTTTTATGCCCCATGCTGCATTTGATGAGGCCAATGCACAGCGAAACCAAAAGGGCGAAGCGCCCTTTGCCAATCCACGCAATGCAGCGGCAGGAACGCTTAAGCAGCTAAACCCAAAAGTTGTTGCCGAACGTAAGCTCGACTGTCTGCTCTACTTCCTTTTAGGCGAGAACCTTCCTTTCGATAACCACTATCAAAATCTGCAGAAAGCCAGGGAGTGGGGTTTTAAAATCCCCGATAATATTAAACTTTGTAATACGGTTGATGAGGTTATCGAGTTTATAAATCATTGGGATTCCGCACGTCGCAACCTCCCCTTCGACACCGATGGCGTAGTAATTAAAGTGAATAGCTACCAGAATCAAACGCAGCTTGGATTCACAGCCAAAACACCTCGATGGGCAATAGCCTTCAAGTACAAGGCGGAGCAAGTAAGCACTAAACTCCTCTCGGTCGATTATCAGGTTGGCCGAACCGGAGCCATAACCCCCGTGGCCAATCTTGAACCGGTTTTACTTGCTGGTACTACCGTTAAACGAGCATCGCTGCATAATGCCGATCAGATTGCCCTACTCGATCTTCATATTGGAGATACTGTTCTGGTTGAAAAAGGCGGCGAAATTATTCCTAAAATTGTTGGAGTTGATACAACCCAGCGATCCGGCAATACGCAAAATATTGATTATATCACCCACTGTCCCGAATGTGGCACCCAGTTAACTCGCCCCGAAGGCGAAGCCAAGCACTACTGCCCAAACCAGGCAGGATGTCCACCGCAACTTAAAGGACGTGTAATCCATTTCATTAGCCGTAAGGCCATGAATATAGATGGGCTTGGCGAGGAAACCGTGGAGTTGCTCTTCTCAAATGGCCTGGTTAAGGATATTGCCGACCTTTACGACCTAACCTACGACCAGCTGCTGGCGCTCGATCGGTTTGCCGACAAGTCGGCCAGTAATGCCATTGCCAGTATTGCCGAATCGAAAAAGGTTCCTTTCCACCGGGTTCTTTTTGGACTTGGAATCCGCTATGTGGGCGAAACAACAGCCCGAAAACTGGCCCTGCATTTTGGTTTGCTCGAAAATCTAAAAAATGCTACCTTTGATCAGCTCACAGAAGTAGATGAGGTTGGTGACCGTATTGCCCAAAGCATTGTTGAGTTCTTTGCTGAGCCAAAGAATATTGAGCTTATCAACCGATTGAAAGAGGCTGGGCTTATGCTTAGTCAGGATAGTTCCACCGAAGCCTCGCTCTCGGATCGCTTAAGTGGACAATCGGTGGTGATTTCGGGAACTTTTTCGCGCATTTCGCGCGATGAGTTAAAGGATTTGGTGATGAAGCATGGCGGAAAAGTTCTCAGTGCAGTTTCGGCCAGTACCAACCTCCTTATTGCTGGCGATAAAATGGGCCCAGCAAAACTCGATAAGGCATCAAAATTAGGTGTTAAGATTATATCGGAGGATGATTTTTTTGAATTGATTAAGTAGACAAATACCCGTTTAGTAAATGTTTAAAAACTTCAAACTACGCATAGGCCACAGCAAGCTGAAAAAGCAGCTAAAGGGATTTGAAAGGGAAAAAAAGGTTCACAACCTGGTATCGGCCCGCAAGGTAGGAATAGTATTTATTGCTTCCAGCGAGAAAACCTTTCAACAGGTAATCGGCTTTGTCGATTTCCTATCACAGCAGAATCTAGAGGTTTGCATTCTGGCCTATTGTCCCGAAAAGGAAATCCCAGCCAAATTTCAACTTTTCGAAAATGTAAACATTTTCACTGTAAAGGAAACCAGCTGGTATGGCAAACCACTAGCCCCATTTGCCGATGAGTTTCAGGCTATGGATTTCGATATCCTGATTGATCTTTCGACCCAGGAAGTTTTTCCTCTTAAATGGATTACAACTCTATCTAAAGCCAAGTTTAAGGTTGGAAACCTTTCGTACTACGGAAATCCCAACGATCTAATCATAAACATTAAACCCAACGAGGATCTGGATTATCTAATCAGCCAGCTTAAGCATTACCTCAATCTTATAAACAATAGGTTTGCACAGGAGAATGTTACGGATTAGCCAAGGGCGAAGGGCGAAGGGCGAAGAGCCAAAAGCCAAAAGCCAATAAAAAGAAGCAATCAAAAAAAGTTAAATATGTCAAGTAAATTTAAAGGATTGGGCGTGGCAATGGTTACTCCATTTACCAGCACCAATGCTATCGACTACAAAGCCGTTGAGCGGCTTGTAGAGCACCTAATTACGGGTGGTGTGAATTATATAGTGCTGTTGGGCACTACCGCCGAATCGGTTACCCTTACCGAAACCGAAAAGCAGGAACTTGTGAGCTTTGTTGTCAAACAGAACAATAAACGTGTTCCCCTTGTGGTTGGTATGGGTGGAAACAATACTACCGCGCTAATTAGCTCAATGCACAAGTTCAACTTTGCCGGAATCGACGGCATTTTATCCGTAACTCCATACTATAACAAACCAACTCAAAAAGGGCTAGAACTGCACTACAAGGCTATTGCTGCCGAAACTGAACTGCCCATTATTCTATACAATGTACCCGGTAGAACAGGTGTAAACATGACAGCCGATACCACACTTAGGCTAGCTCGCGAGGTAAAAAACATAGTGGCAGTTAAAGAGGCTTCAGGGAATCTAAACCAGCAGTCGTACATACTTCGCGATAGGCCCAACGGTTTTCTGGTTATCTCAGGCGACGATGGCCTTGTGTTACCACAAATTGCTATGGGACTCGACGGGGTAATCTCGGTTGTAGGTAATGCTCTCCCACGCCAATTTTCCTCGCTTGTTCAGCTTGCCTTAGCAGGCAATTACAATCAAGCACGCGAAATACACTACAAGTTGATTGAGATAATAGATAACCTCTTTATTGAAGGTAACCCAGGTGGGGTAAAAGCCGCCTTAAACATTTTGGGAATAATCGAAAACAACCTGCGTTTACCCCTCGCTCCTGTTAGCGATGCAACATTTAATAAACTAAAGTCTCTTATCGACAAGCTGTAAACCGCAATTACACCATACACCTTAGGCTCAATATACTTGAGCCTTTTTTTTTTACTATTATTCACCCGGGTGTTTGGTAACAGTTTTAAAAAAGTTTAAAAAAAATTGACTTGAACACAAACATTTTGTATATTTACTTGTTCTTTAATAGGAATTATTCTTATATAATTATAACTCCCTACTGATATGAAGATCGAAGCATTAATTAAACATGGATTAAAAGTTACTCCCCAGCGAATTGCTGTTTGGGATGCGCTTAAAACCATTAATGGTCATCCAACTGCTGAGAGTATAATTGATTTTATCCGGAAAAATCATCCTCATATTGCTGTGGGTACTGTATACAAGACGCTGGATACCTTTGTTGAGAAGGGATTGATAAAGAAGGTGAAAACTGACAAGGATTTTATGCGATACGAGCTGATTAATGAAACACACCATCACTTATACTGCCTCAAATCGGATCGTATTGAGGATTACTACGACGATGAGCTAAATACCCTGCTTACCGACTACTTCACGCGTAAATCAATTCCAAACTTTAAAGTTGAAGACGTAAGGCTACAGATCTCAGGAAATTTTACCGACAAAAAATAAGTAACAAAATCTAACCCGAAAAAATTACTGTTATGAAGCAAAAAAGCATTGAGTTACTAAACAAAGCCGTTGCCGATGAGCTAGCAGCCGTGCACCAGTACATGTATTTACACTTTCACCTCGACGATCAGGGCTACGACCTACTTGCTGGCCTTTTCAAGCGAACCGCAATCGAGGAGATGCTTCATGTTGAACGCCTTGCCGAACGAATTCTTTTCCTAGGCGGGGATGTGGAGATGGAGGTAGCTCACCCGGTTAAAAAGATTCACGATGTTAAGGAAATGCTTGACCTAGCCACTCAAATGGAGGAGCAAAGTGCAAACGACTACAATATCTGGGCAAACGAATGCTCCAAGAATAACGATGCAATCTCGAAGCAGCTGTTCGAATCGTTGGTGGCCGACGAGGAACGACACTATAACCAGTACGACGACGAGGTTAACAATATGAAGAAATTTGGCACCAACTACCTTGCCCTACAATCAATTGAGCGTAGCAAAAACATTGCGGCAGGTAGACCAATGGATTAATCTTAACTATATCTCCACAACAATCATTTCACAATAATCATTTATTAACCACTAAAAATCATAAATAATGGAAGAGAAACAAGAACAAGTTTTCGCCATGCCTCGAATTGGTGAAAAAGCCCCCGAGTTTAAAGCAGTTACCACTCAGGGCGAAATCAATTTCCCTGGCGATTATAAGGGTAGCTGGGTAATCCTTTTTAGCCACCCTGCCGATTTCACTCCAGTTTGTACCTCGGAGTTCATGACCTTTGCCAACATGGAAAAGGACTTTAACGCTGCCAATTGTAAACTGGTTGGTCTATCGGTTGATGGGCTATACAGTCACATAGCCTGGTTGCGCACCATTAAGGAGAAGATTGAATACAAGGGTATGAAGAATGTAGAGGTTACTTTCCCGCTGATAGAGGATATCACCATGGAGGTAGCCAAGAAGTATGGTATGATGATGCCCGGCGAGAGCAACACAAAAGCCGTTAGAGCTGTGTTTGTTATCGATCCCAAAGGAATTGTACGAACCGTACTTTACTATCCACTAAGCCTTGGTCGTAATTTCGACGAGTTATATCGCATAGTAATTGCGCTACAAGCGGCCGATAAGTTTAGCATTGCTACCCCAGCCGACTGGCAACCCGGCGACGATGTTATTGTTCCCACCGCTGGATCCTGTGGCGTAGCCAAGGAGCGTATGGAGAGCAAGGATGAGGACACTCATTGCTACGACTGGTTCTTCTGCACCAAAAAACTGGATAAGCAAAAAGTGCTTGACGCAATTATCAAAAAGTAATATCCCTTTCGGTAATTGGAAAAGGGTTAACCAATGGGTTAACCCTTTTTTGTAGAAAATAACCTGCTATCCGAACATTATTCAATCTTATTTGTTCTTATATAAGAATATTTCCTATTAACACTTAAATAGATAAAGGAATTAATCTTTTGACAATTACAAAATCAAACAGTTAAATATCAAGTACTAATCATTAAAACAAAAATTACTATGAATCAAATTGGTTTAAATAACGAGTATGCATCTAAGATGAACGAGAAATTAAATGCTTATTTAAGCAATGTTCAAATTGCATATATGAATGTTAGAGGTTATCACTGGAATATAGTAGGGAAACAGTTTTTCCAACTTCATGGCAAGTTCGAGGAAGTTTACAATGGTCTGAACGAAATGGCCGACGAAATTGCTGAAAGAATTCTAATGCTTGGAGGAATGCCCGTTCATGCTTTTTCGAAGTACATTAAAATGGCAAGCATTAAAGAGAAGGAGAACATCTCGAGTGCCGAAGGCACTGTAAAGGAGCTGCTAAACGAAACGTTAGAACTTCTCAAAAACGAGCGTGAAATTGTTGAACTTGCAGCTGAAAATGGCGATGAGGGAACCGTTGGCCTAATCTCAGGCTATATTGAGCATCACGAAAAAATGATCTGGATGCTAAATGCTTCACTAAAATAAAGGTTTTAGTTCAGCTGTATAATAGTCTTTTCTCCAACTTCAATAAGCGATTACCCTGTCTTTTGGCAGGGTAATTGTTTTTAAGCGAGTGTATAATACACAAAACAAAATGGATCTTTCATCAAATATTAAGGCAAAAGGGAGACGTCTTGTAATATCCGATGTGCATGGCTGTTTCAAAACTCTTCGAAAGCTAGTTGAAGATGGTGTGAAGCTCACCTACACCGATCAGCTTTATTTTCTAGGCGATTATATCGACCGTGGCCCTAATAGTTCGGGAGTTATTGATTATATTTGGGAGCTGATAAGAATGGGGTATAATATTTTCCCACTCCGGGGTAATCATGAGCAAAACTTGCTGAATGCTATTGGCGAATACGATTCGGATACGCTTACCCATTACGTAAGTCGTATTTGCAAGAGCGCTGATCTTCTTGACGAGTCAAATCGTATTAAATCAAAATATGTCGATTTTTTTCAAAAGTTGGAGTTTTACTACGATCTAAACGATTTTATAATTGTTCATGCTGGCCTAAACCTAAACCATCCAAATCCGTTTGAAGATAGGGTTTCGATGCTAGAACTCCGAAACCCAAATTACAGCACATATCACCTTAACGGAAAACGCATTATTCATGGACACCAGGTAACTCCATTATGTGATATTGTTAGTGCAGTTCGCGAAAAGGCAAAGGTTATTCCTCTCGATAATGGTTGTTTCTACACAAAACCTCACAAAATTTACGATCACGAGCAAACAGGTAATCTCTGCTGTTTAAATATTGACACATTTGAGTTGATAACACAGAAGAATATTGAAGACCTTTAACGCTGGATATTTATTGTACCCAATTTAGCACGTTCATCTAAATCACAATTTCTTAATCATTTTCCGTAGAGCTCTTCGAACAATTTTTCCTGTATCAGTTTTGGGAAATGGAGTTAATGTGAAAATACACTTGGGCATTGCGTAGGGATGAACAAGTTTTTCTATTTGGTCTAATGTTTTGCTTTTCTCATCTTCCGATAACATCTCAGCCTCAACAACTAGAACAACAGCTTCACCTAATTTTTTGTGGGGTATAGAGCTAATACAAAAAGTTTTTGTAAACAAAACTGCTATCGATTGCTCAATCTCCTCGGGCATAATCTTTACCCCACCGCTATTGATGACATAATCGTAGCGGCCAAGCCATCGAAATTCTTTACTATTCAACACCTCAACAATATCATTGGTAACTAGTATGCCCTCAAAAAGATGTTTATTTTCTAGGGTTAGGCAACCTCTATTATCTATGCCGATAGCTGTATCGCCAATGATGGTATAGAAATCCTTGCGTTGGCTGCCATTTACCCTCCGAAGTGCAATATGGCTGCTGGTTTCGGTCATACCATAGGTTGCAAAAATATCAATGGGCAGCTGCTGTACCTCCTTCTCAAGCGACGGGCTTACCTCTCCCCCACCCACAATAATGGATTTTACCATCGGGTTGTTCTTTAAGGTTTGTAGCGAATGGTGGAGTTGGAATGGGGTGAGGGCTGTGAAATCGATATAATTATTGAAAGGTTGAATGCCTGACTGTCTCTGGCAGGATTGGATGAATGGATGATTGCTGAATGGGTTGCTTGAGGGCTCAACGGTAACCAGATTCATTCCGGAGACAAAGGCTCTAATTATCATCATACGGCCTGCGATAAACGCTGCGGGTAGGCAGAGCAAAGCGGAGCTTTGGCTATTTAAATTGAAAAATTTGCAGGTTTGGCTTGCTGAGTACTCTAACCATTTCTTTTGGAGTTTGATAATTTTGGGTTCGCCAGTAGAGCCTGAGGTTTTCACCTCAATAAAATCAGCATCAGAAAGCCACTCCTGTATAAATATGTAGATATCCCGCTCCCACGTTGGGGTGGATTGTGAGCGAACCTTCTCCTCACAAAGCTGAAGCAAGGCATGCTCCGTGTAATGTATATTGTTTATTGTAAGCAAAAGCAAATTCGATTATGTATTGTACTTATGAATTGTAAAGTTAGTGGAATTGTTTTTTATTCTTTTGTATTGACGTTGCCATGACCTTCGGACGATGGCAAGTCAATCAACCAATCAATAAATCCTTTTTGACGCTGACAGTTTACCTGCCATTCGGCAGGGGGCGATGCACACTGTCAGGTCAATCATTCAATCAACCTCGCCCCACCTAATCGTTGGGTTATAATACAACTCCGCTCCACGCAGCTGTAACGGCGAGAAAATGTTATTGCTAAAAACCTGTCCAGTTCCAAGACCTTGAACCATTGAAATGCTATGCGTAAATACCCACTGCGATATGGCGTTAAGGCCAACGTTGCTTTCCAATGCCGATGTGGCCCACCAACCAATATTTTGATCTTTGGCCAACGATATCCACTCGTTACTCATTTCGAGTCCACCAACCAAGCTGGGTTTTAGGATTATGAACTGGGGTTTTATATGGGTTAGCAATTTGACTTTTAATGTTGAATCAGAAATCCCTATAAGCTCCTCATCCAAAGCAATGGGAATTGGTGAGTAGAAACATATGCGGGCCATCTCGTCCCACTGCCCAGCCCTAATGGGCTGCTCAATGGAATGGATATGAAAATCGGAAAGCCTTTTTAACCGCTCCATTGCATCCCGTGGTGTAAAAGCACCATTGGCATCAAGCCGCAGCTCCAGATCGTTGGGATAAAACTCTTTCCTAATGCTTTTCAGAAGTGCTAACTCCTCATCAAAGTTCAGTGCTCCCACCTTAAGCTTTAGCACCCTAAAACCGCTTTTAAGTTTTTCGTTAATGCCAGCCTGCATTTCGGCTTTTGTTCCCATCCAAATAAGTCCATTTATGGGGATACCACGGTTACCAGATGTGAAATCGGAAGGGAAAAGAATACCGTTATCCTCAGTTTTTAAACCGAGCAAAGCGGTCTCGAGGCCAAAACAAATTGAGGGAAAATCGTTAAATTCGGAAAGGCTAGGGTTGACACCAGCATTAATATCAACAACAACCTTCTGAATCTTCTGCTCATAGCCATCGGTATACTCGGGATTCAGACCAGGGATAACTGAACACTCTCCAATTCCTGTTCTACCATCGCTGGTAATAATAAAAAACCATGATGGTTTACTGTACAATGTCCCCCGTGAAGTTTGGCCAGGGTTTATAAATTGAAAATCGATACGTTTAACGGCTGCCCTAATCATCCTATAAATACTTACAAAATCATTCCAACGCCAAAAGTCACAGTGAAGATAAATGTTGCAATTGCCAGTCGTTTAAGCTCTGGATACAAATCGGCAGGATTTGAATAGCTGAATACTGCCACCAAATTGCTTATAAACAATGGAAAAGCAAGAACAAAAAGGAACTGGTAAACAGAATGGTAGTTGAAAACCACAAACACTGGTCCCAGCAGAGCCGAAACAACAATCAATACCAAATGGTAAAACTTTGCTTTGCGATTGCCTAGCCACACCACCATTGTTCTTTTGCTTGCAGCTTTATCGCTCTCATAATCGCGTAGATTATTCAGATTGAGAACCCCTGTGCTAAGCAAACCAATGGCTGCTGCGGGCATAATGTGCCAAGGATTAAATGTTCCGGTATGCAAAAAATGGGTTCCCATAACCCCAATAAGACCAAAGAACAGGAATACAAAAACATCACCCAATCCCTTGTAGCCATAAGGGTTTTTACCCACCGTATATTTAATTGCAGCAGCAATGGCAATAATTCCTAACACAAGGAAAAAGAGCACAACTCCAATATCTTTCCCTCTGGTACCGAAATAAATTAGCAACACGCCAGAAATAAATGCCAGAGCAATATTTACCAGTAACCCTTTTTTCATTTGCTTGGGAGATATCTCGCCGCTTTGCACCATTCGTCGTGGGCCAATTCGATTATGGTTATCAGCCCCGCTTTTAAAGTCGCCATAGTCGTTGGCAAAATTGGACAACACTTGCAGCAGTAGGGTTGTGGTTGTAGCAAGGATAAATACACTCCACAGGAAATTCCCCTCAGCCCAAGCCAGGAAACTTCCCATAAGCGGACTCGACACTGCCAAAGGCAGAGTCTTTAGCCGTGCCGCTTCAATCCATGCTTTTACATTGCTCATTGATACAACAAATTATGGAAATCTCGGATATTTTTTAAAATCGGGATCACGTTTCTCGAGAAAGGCGTGCTTGCCCTCCTGAGCCTCCTCGGTAAGGTAGTACAGTAAAGTGGCATTTCCGGCCAGTTCCTGTATACCAGCCTGACCATCGAGCTCGGCATTAAGCCCCATCTTAATCATTCGAAGTGCCAAGGGACTACGCTTCATCATCTTTTTGCACCACTCTACAGTTGTATCTTCCAGCTGATCGAGTGGAACCACCTTGTTCACCATTCCCATCTCACGTGCCTCCTCGGCGGTGTACTGATCGCACAGGAACCAAATCTCACGCGCTTTCTTCTGCCCTACGTGTCGCGCTAGGTACGATGATCCAAAACCTGCATCGAAGCTACCAACCTTAGGGCCAGTTTGGCCAAAAATAGCATTCTCCGATGCTATGGTTAAATCGCAAACCACATGCAAAACGTGGCCACCACCAATGGCATAGCCATTAACCATGGCAATTACCGGTTTGGGGAGCGAACGTATTTGCCGTTGCAAATCGAGCACGTTCAAACGAGGAACACCATCTTTTCCAATGTATCCGCCAATACTTTTCACATTCTGATCACCACCACTACAAAAAGCCTTATCGCCCTCTCCGGTTATAATTACCGTAAAAATATCATCGTTCTCCCTGCAAATCACCATGGCATCCTTCATCTCCTGAACGGTATCGGGAGTAAACGCATTATAATACCTAGGACGGTTTATGGTGATTTTGGCAATGCCCTCGAAGATTTCAAATTTTATCTCGCTGTACTCTTTTAGGGTTGTCCAGTTCCTTTTCATACTACTTGTGGTTAAGATATTTAAAGTATTGTTTGTATGTTTCTGCCGATGTGCTGCCCGATGTTTCAATATGAATAACAACAGCGCTGCTATTTGGTTTCAACGATTGGTCTAACGTATCGCTTAACGTTTCAAGATTATTTGCATTCAGATAGCTAACACCATATGATGCGCATAGATCTTTAATTTTTAATTGATGCGGTGCTTCGACAAAAGGTCGAATTTTCTCCACCTCTGGGCCCGAATCGATAACCCGAAAAATATTTCCGCCCCCATTATCCATTACAATAATGCATAGATTTTTGGGAAGATTATTGTTCCACAACCCATTTGAATCGTAAAGAAAGGCCAAATCGCCAATTAACAGCACGTTTAGCTTATCGGTAACTGCTGTAGCACCTGCTGCTGTGGAGATGCAACCATCGATTCCCGAAGTTCCTCTGTTAGAAAAGTAGGTAATATCGGCTCGAGAGCTAAAGAGTTGGGCATAACGAACAGGCGTGCTGTTCGCCAAATGCAGATTGATATTTGATGGTAATCTATCAATAACTTTTGCCCAAGCAGTTAAATCGGTAAAATCAGCCGATTGTAGAAACTCTTTATGCCTACTCTCACTATGCTTCTTAATGTTCTGAGCAAATCGCGAATACTCACTATTGGGAGAACCAACCTTGGAAACCTTGCTGAAAAACTTTTCGGGTTTTACTCTAACATTCAGGCTAAGCGATTGGAATGTGTCGATAAATAGATCATTCTCATCGACATGCCAATGCTCCTGTGGAGCATACTTCCGTAGATATTTTTTAAGCCTTTTAGATATTATTGAGCCTCCAAGGGTAACAACCAGATCGGGGTGAAAATCCTCAAGCTGCTCAGTGCTAAGCGAGCCCATAAATCGATCGGGCGAATCGATAAAATCATCGCCAACTATATTGGATAGATTCTCAGCCAAAACAACCACCTCGTGGTTACTTGCCATTTCATTAAGCACTCTTTGCAACTTAGGGTTGCTATGGGAAAATCCACAAATGACTAACCTTTTTCGTGCCTCGTTCCATCGATTTAAAATATGCTGCCAGCTTTCTGCGTCAACTTCCATTTCGCCAGAAATTGTGTGGATTGGCTTTACTGGTAAATCGACTACTGGTAGCGATTCGTAGAGTGGCTCTTTGATGGGAATATTAATGTGCACTGGGCCAGGAGAGCCTATTGTACTTAAGCCAATGGCTTCGTTAAGTGATCGTCTGAAGTACCACAAATCGCTCTGCTCCTTGGTGTTTGCAGGCATCTGAATCGATTTCTTAACAAAATTTCTAAAGATTTCGAACTGCCGAATAGTTTGTCCGTCATTTTGGTCAATCCATTCGGGTGGGCGATCGGCAGTTAGAACCACCAAAGGAACCTTTAGGTAAAATGCTTCGGCCAGTGCAGCTGCATAGTTGGCCACTGCTGTTCCCGAAGTGCAGACCAGCACAACAGGTTTTTGGAGCTGCTGAGCCATTCCCAGTGCATAATAGCCAGCGCTTCGCTCATCAACAATGCTATAGCATTTAAAATCGGCATTTGATGCGAAGGCAAGAATAAGCGGTGCGTTTCGCGAACCAGAAGAAATAACCACGTGGGTTATGCCATGTTCCAAGCAAATATGGGGTATTTCGCTAATTCCTTGCAGAGCAGATGGCATAATCGATTCTAGTTTAGCGTTTCAACAATACTCATTAAAGTTCTTTTCTTGCTATTGGTCTCCTCCCACTCCTTTTCGGGATTTGAACCAGCGGTGATTCCTGCACCAAGGAAGTAAATAAGTTGATCAACTCCTACCCTCATGCACCTAAGATTCACAAAAAGAGCATACCGATTTTCCATATTAAAGGTACCCAAAAAACCTGTGTAGTACTCCCTATCGTGCTCCTCAGATTTAAGAATAATCTCTAAAGCCTTATCCTTGGGCAATCCGCACACCGAGGGCGTTGGGTGAATGGCATCAATTAGCTCCAAAATTTTACCCTGAAAATCATCAAGATTAAAAGTAAAATTGGTTAAAAGATGCTCCACAGCACCAGCCAACTTTGTTTGGGGACCTTGCTTCGAATACTGCTTAACTTGAAAACTTTCGAAAATCCTATCGATATAACTTGTTACAATCTCCTGTTCCTCCAACTCCTTTGCCCCCCATTCCCTATCAATGCTTTGGCCATTATATAACCTTGTTCCGGCAAGCGAAACGGTTGATACCACATTATCCTTAATCTCAAGCAATGGTTCGGGACTTGCACCAATCCATAAACCTGCGTCGGCAATGTGAATCATAAACACGAATGCATCGGGGTAGTTATGTTGGAGTTCACTTAGCAGAATTGAAGGGTTAAACCCTTTTGGTTTCGCCTCAATGCTAATCCTTGATAGCACCAGTTTATCCAATTTACCGGGATTTAACTTACTACGAAACTCATCGACCTTAGCAAGGTACAATTCACGAGAAGTTTCTCTTGGGCTGCAAACAGCATTGGGTGTGCTTGGCATTACCTTGGCTAAATCTTCATTGAAAATTGCGAACAAAGACTCATCAATTTTATCGCCCTTAATAACCAAATCAGGCTCAATGAGCCTGATGGGATGACGCGATTCTATGTTGAATGGAGCAAACACAAAACCCGATTTGCCCTCCAACGCCATTAGATTAGCTAGCGCAATGGGCTCTGTTTTCCATTGAACCAAAGTGGTAACCTCCTCCAGTTTGGGAAGTTTATATGTTACAAAGGCAATTCTATTTTCAAGTGCAAACTGGTGAAAATTCATTATTTCCAATTACTATGTTTCGGGTAGTTTTTGGCTATTTATTCTCGACTAGCATATTAGATACCCTGCATATAGAGATTTTGCGACCATCCTCAGCCGAAATCGCAATATCCCAAATATGGGTTCGTGTACCATTATGAATAAGGTTGGCGTGGGCAAATACAAATCCTTCGGAAATTGTGCCAATATGATTTGCGCTAACCTGAAAACCAACAATATTGAATTTACTAATATCAACCAATGCAAGCGATCCTGCACCAGCAATGGTCTCTGCAAAAGCCAAGCTAGCACCACCGTGCAGAACGCCCATTGGTTGCAGTGTTCGTTTATCCACTGGCATACGAGCTTTTAGCCCATCTTCGCCAATATCGGTAAATTCTATACCCAAATTCTCGATCAATGTATTAGCACAAAGCCTGTTAAGTTCACTTATTGTTATCATTACAAAAGTTATTGTTCAGACAAATTTAGATTTTTTACGTCAATTGTTTAAGTTATTGCTCAAGTTTGATAGTAACAATAGAAATGTAAGGTGGTTTTAAACTGGTTACGATAATAAATTATTATCGTCAAAATTGATTTGCAAGCCTACTACAGCTCTCATACATTCCGAAATGTCCCCCGACGCTTATACTGATATAATTCTAAGTTGATGTTTCTTCTTTAAATAATCAATAGTTTTCTCATCCTTGGCAAAGCCAAGTAAAAATCCACCTCCTCCAGCCCCACACAATTTCAGGTGATAGTCTTCAGATTCAATTCCATCCTTCCAAATTAATTGGTAATCGGGAAGAATCATTTCGGTTAAATGAGTTAGTTGAAACTGCGAGAGATCCTTGAGAACAGCAAAAAAATCATTCGTTTGGCCAGTCAAATACAGTTTTAACGCTTGATTACTCAACCGAACCAAATCATTATCTATCAACCTCTTAAAATCAGGATTGCTAAGATTATGGTTAAATTCTCTCACAAAATCGGCTGTTGAACGACTAATCCCTGTATCAATAAGAAAGGGGTTAATTCCGAAGTTTTTAAAATCGAGAGCATTAACTCTACCATTTGTTTGTAAGATGGGTTTGTTCATATAGCTAACCAAAGGATCAAATCCCGAGCTACTCCCGTGAAAAAATGACTCTAAAGTGGCAAGGTTTTGTTTTGTAACTAAGAGATCATCTTCATTAGGCTGAAAATATTGGTGGTAAAAAGCGGCAACCAGCGCGCCTGAACTACCAACCCCGTAACCCAAAGGGATATTCGATTTAAAGTAAAGCCCCTTGGATAAATCGCAGCTAAATCGCTCAACATCAATATTGCCTTTTACTTCAGATTTTTGGATATAATCCATAAATCCCTTTAGAATCTGATTCGATTTTACCTCATCGTTGTTGGGATTACTAAAATCGATGTAAAAATCGAAGTGACCCGAGTATTCTGGAAACGGTATTAGTAAAGCATCCGAACCGTGGAGCACGGAGTACTCGCCAAACAGCAATATTTTAGAGTTAAATTGCATCTCTACTCTATTTGCGTTGGGCCATCGGAGATTTCATCGTCAATCCACCGGCCTTCTTCACAGAGGTTTGCTAGGTTATTTTCGATAAAAGAAACCACCTGCTCGCGCACCGATTCGGGGTAAAGAATATGAATATTGGGCCCCGCATCGAGCGTAAAGGTAAAGTTGATATATTCTTTTTGCCGGAACGCCTTTAACCGCTCAATTGCCACAAGCGTATTGGGTTTTAAGAGAACTACCGAGGGGATTGATGACATCATCAGAGCGTGCAACGACATCGCCTCATTCTCCACCATCTGCGCAAAACCAGCCTCATCGCCACTTTGCATATGACCTAAAATCGATTTTAAATTCTCCTGCGCCTGCTTGAACCGTGCATGGGCGTACCTATTATTTTCCATAAGCGCATGACCGCCAGTACTCGATAGCTCCTTTTGCCCCGAATCGATAATTAGAATAGCATCGTAGTATTTATCGAACACGCTATTAATGCCATTATTAAGGGGAATAGCCACCTCGTTGGTAGAGTTTACAACCGAATCGATTTTGCCCCAAAGGGCAAGTTTCCCGTAGGTTGAGCGGCAAGCGCTGCCCGAACCCAAACGTGCCAGAAACGAAGCTTTCGAGAAAAATTCATCATCGGTTTTAAGGGTTCCAAAAAGTATCCTTTCCATACTGCACAGGCATAGTGCCAAGGCGCTAAACGATGAGGCCGACGAGGCAATTCCAGCTGAATGTGGAAATGTATTTACACTCTCAATTCTCAGCTGCAATTGGTTAATAAAAGGTATATATGCCGATATTTTCCCGATATAGCGAGAAATTTTTGCCTCAAAATTCTCATTCCGTTTCCCATAAAAGTAAAATTCCAACCTGGGCGAATTGCCATTTATATGCTGATAATTAATACTTGTAATGGTTTTAGAATGTTTTAGCGTAAAGCTAAGCGATGGGTTTTGCGGTAGCTGGTCGCCATACTTGCCCCAGTACTTTACCAGCGCAATATTCGATGGGCTTTCCCAGCTAACCCTACCACTCTGAGGCAGCTTACAGTTAATTAGTTGTTGCGCGTCATTTAAGTATTTTTTGGTGTATTTATTATCAATCATAGTACAATATCGTTATAGTGAAAGATTACATCAAAGCCCTTTGCGTTAAAATAGCTATAAACATAACTAGCCTCGCCGCTATGGGTTGCCAAAAAAAAATCGCCACCCCATGCTCCCAGCGACTTTACTGAGCCTTCAAAATCGGGAAACACCCTCTTTTTTATTGGTTCCAAACCCAACGTATCGGCCACTATCTGCTCGTGCTCATCAACCAAAGCCTCAAACTCCCGCAGCGAGGCTGATTGGGTAATTTCTTTTGATATGGTCGAAATCCTGTTGGCCTCAACAATTCTCCCTTTTACTTTCTGTCCTAGTTTTTCAACACTGGTCGACGAGTTTTGCTTTTGACCAAGGTAGATAAAGTAGATTTTATTGAGGAAACTTGGGCCAAAATCAACGTTAAAAACCTCTGGTTCGGGTTGATTTGTATACAGAATTGGGCCACTTGAAAGAGCACAGGCTACATCGTATCCCGAGCCGTTGGTAGTGGCAAACAGCAACTCGTAGGGATTAACTTTGGCCCACTGGGCCAAATTGGCAATTAGCGTGGAGCTACTGCCAAAACCCCACTCCATTGGGAACTCAACATTTGCAGTTACTCTAACCGATTGCGAAACATTAAATGCGGTACTATTATCCTTTATAAAACTTAAAAGTTTCTGAATAAACTCCGCCGATTTACGACTGTTCGACTTAACAATATCTATATCAACTTTGGAAAATACTGCACTGAACCAAGGAAGATTTTTTACTGAAGTTGACCAGTAAATCAAATTTTTACCGTCATCAACCAGTTCCACATCCATTCCTTGGCCAAGTTTTAGCGGAATGGCGAAAGCCGTTGTGCCTTTGAGCACAAAGTATTCGCCTGTGATTAGCAGCTTACCGTTAGAGTAGAATTGGTTGTGCATTGATAAGGTTTATTTTCCTAAAAAGTCCTGCACAGCCTTGTGCGATACCTTTTTATCTTTAAAATATTCTGTAGCCTGCAACTTTTGCTGGTCGGTTGCTCCTAGAGTATTTAAAAT
This sequence comes from uncultured Rikenellaceae bacterium, assembly GCA_964490015.1. Lineage (GTDB taxonomy): Bacteria > Bacteroidota > Bacteroidia > Bacteroidales > Tenuifilaceae > Perlabentimonas. The sequence continues at coordinate 11,711 of CAZBBA010000044.1, read as the reverse complement.
ATTATTTAGATGGAACCGCATATGGCCCTTCTGAATTCCTGAGGTGGTTAGCGCACGCACGGCAGAAAACGTGTTGGCTAATCCGGCGGCGGCAGTGATTTCCATTAACTCACGAGCCGAAGGATTTCCCAGAATTTCGAGCGATAGTTTGGCCAGCGGATGCATTGTGGTTAGTCCGCCTACAGTGCCCAAGGCCATTGGAATTCGCAGGGTATACCGGAACTTACCATTATCAGTATCAACAGTTGTTAAACTTTTGTAATGTCCATCGCGCGATGCGTAGGAATGGCCGCTGGCCTCAACCGCCCTAAAATCGTTGCCTGTGGCAAGCACCACTGCATCGATACCGTTGTAAATCCCCTTGTTATGGGTGGTTGCCCTGTAGATATCGATATTGGCAATATCAACTGCTGTTTTAAATTTTTGGGCATAATCGGCGGGCACTAAACTGCCCGAAATCTCGGCTAGTTCTTCAATATCACATTCCACGTAACACTCTACTAGGCTTTCGGGTGTGTGGTTCGAGAGGATTGCCATAACAATCTCACAACCGGCCTCAGCACCCTCGAAATTATCCGCAAAATATTGTTTTAACGATTGGGCCATCTCCTCGAGCACCGAGTTGATAATATTGGCGCCCATGGCATCGGCGGTTTCGAAACTCACCCTGATTTGATAGTAATTGGGGAGCTGTTGAGTAAAATCTAACAGTTCGATTCCCGTTATGCCACCATTACGCTTTTTCATATTGGCAAGTAGATACTCTGAATCGCTTCCCAAAATATCTTTGATTTTGGGAAAATGCTTATATAAATCCGAACTAGTTCCTTGCCACTTAAAGTGCACCTGTCCCACCTTTGTTGTGCCAACAACTTCTGATGTAAACCCACCCCTGCTAAACCAAAACTTGGCGGCAGCCGATGCAGCAGCTACAACCGAACTCTCCTCAATTACCATTGGAACTAGGTAAGCCTTTCCGTTGACCAGAAAATTTGGCGCAATGCTGTAGGGTAGCATATAGTTCGACAGCACATTCTCGCTAATCTCCTCAAGTCGAGCCTGAAGACCCAAATCGGTAAGCTTAAAATGATTAAATATAGAAAAATCATCCGTACTCTTTCCTGAAAAATGAGCCATCAACTTAATTTTCTGATCGTTGGTTTGCTTTGAGAAGCCGTTTATGTAGTTTGGTTTATTCATGGTTTTTAGGTTGTTTACTACTCACGGGGTGACTATCTGCTTAGCAAAGAGTCACCCCGTGAGTCAGTTCATAGAGCAATATTCCAATGATGACACAGCCACCATCGTTATCTACAAACTCCTGGCAATAACCAGCTTTAAAATTTCCGATGTTCCCTCGCCAATTCCCAGAATTCGCTGATCGCGGAAGAAACGTTCTACATCGTTATCCTTAAACAGGCCGTAAGCGCCAAAAATTTGAACTGCTTCATCCGATATTTGCTTTGCAATTTCCGAGGTATACAGCTTCACTATGGCAGCCTGTTTTTTAAAAGGTAAATTACTATCCTTAAGCCAACAACTGTAGTAAAGGTAGTTCCTTGCCAACTCCAACTTAATATCCATATCTGCTAGTTTGTCGGAAATGGCTGGAATGTGCAATAGCGTTTTTCCAAACTGCTTGCGAACACTAGCATAGGCCTTAGCCATTTCGTACGCACCTTGAGCCAAGCCTAATCCCACAGCTGCAATTGAAAGCCGACCCGAATCGAGGGTTTCAAGCATATAATGCATACCCCTGCCCAAATCACCTAGCAGGTTCTCCTTAGGTGCAGGAGTATTGTTAAATGTAAGGCGACCCGTGTCGGCTGCACGCCAAATCATCTTGTTTGTTATTCTCTCGGCTTGATATTCCGACTGCTCCCGCTCAACCAAAATAGCAGAAAACTCCTTATGACTTTTGTCTTGGCTAGTATTAGCTAGCAGGGTAATCCCCATCGATAGCTCCGATGCGGAATTGGTGATAAATACTTTTTTACCATTTATTACCCATTGGTTGTCCTTAATTACTGCCGAAGTTTCTACTGCTCGGGCATCGGAACCTGCATTGGGTTCCGTTAGGCCAAAGGCCCAAATGTTTTCGCCTGTTACAAGTTTTGGTAACAGTCGCTGTTTCTGCTCAGCATTTCCATACTTGTATATGGGAGCAATACCCAGCGAGTTGTGCGCAGCCATGGTGGCTGCCTGCGAACTATCGACCCGTGCAAGTTCTTCAACAGCGATGATGTAAGAAATAGTATCAAGATTTTGTCCTCCATACTCCTCGGGAAGATTCATACCAAATAAGCCTAATTTGCCCATTTTACGGGTTAAGTCGGCCGAAAATTCGCCGCGTTCGTCGAGGCCTTGAGCTAATGGCTTTATCTCCTTTTCAGCAAAATCACGAACAAGCTCACGGAGCCTATTGTGTTTGTCGTTTATAAGTGGATGGTTCATTTTGTTTATTGTTATTAATCAATTACTTCAATTCAAATTTTTATAGTTAAAATTATCCTTTAAGAGTTATTACTATCCTATTCTATTACCCATTTAGGTTTTCGTTTCTCGATAAAAGCAGCAAGTCCCTCTTGGGCTTCATCGGAAATTTTTAGCCTTGCAATAGAGTTAGCGGTTTCCTCCTTGATGCTATCATAACAATTAGTTGATTTTATTGTTCTAATCAACATTTTAATCTCCTTAATACCACCAGGTGAGGCTTTAAGTAATTGGGAATATAGTTGGTTTAGAGTTTCTTCTACCTCGCTGTTATTAACCAAAAAATCGACTAATCCATACTCATAAGCTTCGGTTGCAGTGAATCGCTTTCCTGTAAACATCAGGTATTTAGATTTTTGTTCACCAATTCGCGATAAAATATAGGGCAGAATTGTAGATGGCGCCAGTCCAAGTCTTACCTCGGAAAACGAGAATACAGCATCAATATCAGCAATAACCAAATCGCAAGCACCAAGCAAACCATTACCTCCACCAAACACGTTACCAGTAGCAATTCCGATAATTGGTTTTGTAGAATTATTCAAAGTTGCCAGACAATTGGCCCACCTTAATCCATCTTCAAAATTCTTTTCGAAACCAGCGTTACTAGCAGCTTGCATCATCTTTAAATCGGCTCCCGCGCTAAACGATTTACCTTGTCCACGTAACACCATTACCCTAACTGATTCAAGCCGGTCAAGTTCTGTAACACAACCGATTAGCTCATCTAGCATTTGATTACTAACGGCATTCTGCACCTCAGGGCGATTTAGCCAGATTGTGGCAATGCCGTCTTGAAACCTCACTTCAATATCATTATATTCTTTCATGGGATTTACATTCTAAATATTCCTGGCTTATATTCGGGAATCTCCTTATTTGCGGCAATTGATAGGCCCAAAGCAATCCAATTTCGGGTATCGGTAGGATCAATTACGCCATCGTCCCAAATTCGGGCGGTGCTAAAGTAGGCCGAGCTCTCCTCCTCGTAGCGTTCCATAATATCGCGCTTAAGTGCTTCTGCCTCAGCAGGGCTATTCTGCTTAACGCTAACCAATACCTCGGCTGCCTGTCGGCCTCCCATTACCGATGTTTTGGAGTTTGGCCAGGTTAGTAGCAGATTTGGTTTATACGCACGACCAGCCATTGCATAGTTACCTGCACCGTGCGAGCGCCCAAAAATAATGGTGAACTTGGGAACATTTACATTTGCCACAGCATGTACCATTTTTGCACCATCCTTGGCTATACCGCCATGTTCGGCATCCTTACCAACCATAAAACCTGAAATATTATGCAGGAAAAGCAGAGGAATTTTGCGTATTCCACACATTTCGATAAAGTGCGTTCCCTTTAACGCCGATTCGGAGAACAGTACACCATTACTGGCAACAATCCCTACAGTTTGTCCAAATATCTTTGCAAAACCTGTAACCAGTGATTTTCCATAGTTGGGCTTAAACTCCTGAAAACGGCTACCGTCAACCAGGCGAGCGATAATCTCGTGGGCTTCAATCCAGCGATTATTCTGCGAATGGATAATTCCATAAAGTTCTTCAGTAGGATATAAGGGTTCTTCGAAGCTTTCAGCTGGAGATGAAATCTTCTTGGGTTTAGGAAGATGCTCAAAAATATCGCGACAAATCTGAATGGCCTCTGCCTCGGTCTTTGCTAAATGATCGGCTACTCCCGAGATATGTGTATGAGCATAACCTCCTCCAAGCTCCTCGGCGGTTACATCTTCGCCAATGGCAGCTTTAACCAGTGGTGGGCCTGCAAGAAATATGGTACCCTGTTTATCGACAATAATTGACTCGTCGCTCATGGCTGGAATGTAAGCTCCACCTGCGGTACACGAACCCATAACCATAGCAATTTGTGGAATTCCTAAAGCAGATAGTCGCGATTGATTATAAAAAATACTTCCAAAATGCCCCTGATCGGCAAAAACATTTGCCTGTTCAGGCAAAAAGATGCCTCCCGACTCAACAATGTACACGCAGGGCAAACTATGCTCCATGGCAATTTCTTGAGCCCGAAGATGTTTTTTTATCGTTTCCTTTACATATGTACCACCCTTTACAGTGGGGTCGTTGGCAATAATTACAGCTTCAATTCCATGAATTTGTCCAATTCCCGTTACAAGCCCGGCAGAATGGAATTGATTTCCATACATTCCGTTGGCAGCAAGCACCGAAAACTCGTAGAATTGGGTTCCCTTGTCGATAAGCGCTGCAACTCTTTCCCTGGCAAGCATACGCCCCTTTTGCTTATGCTTTATTACATTAGAATCGTCTCTTTGAATAACACTATTTATCCTATTCCTATAATCTTCAATTATTTTGATTGTTTCGGCATAGTTGTTTTTATACTGCTCAGAGGTTGACGTTACCTTAGACTTAATTACAGTTACATCGCTCATATTTATCGTATTAACAAGGATTCTTGCTTCAATTAATTGTGTAAGATTAATTAGTTGAATAGAATTGATTTCAATAACTCAAGAATTATTTTTATCAATCTGAAGTACAAGCCAAGCCATTTATTGAAATTTTGTGCCTTAAGCATTATACATTATCCAAATCGGTAAACAACAAAATCCCTAAAATGTTAACTAATATCAGTTTTGTTTAATAATATTTATTAAACCATTAAACAACGATAGGTTATTACATGATTATTCGTACAAGAAAACTAGATACACTAAAGGCAAATACTTGTAAAAGCTGGTAATGGGCTTAGTTGGGGACACGTTAAACTCGAGGTGAACTGCTATTGCCTATAGATCGGCAATTTTAACATATCGCTGAATGTATCGGTGCTGGTAAGCTCCATTATCGGAGCTGCCAAAACCCTCCTGAGCAGCTGGGGGGAGTATGCCAATATGCGGCAATGTTTGAACTACCTCATATTCCATGGTATAAGGGGGTACTCCAGGTAGAATCTCAAAAATTCCCTCAAAGGTTAGCTCCCGGGGTTTAGCTTGATATAGGACAATGGTGCAGATATTTCCGTAATCAGTACTGTCGTAAGCATAAGTGCCCTCGGTGGATAATATTTTCCTATCACCATAGGTCTCCATACTATAGGACAAATCGTCGCGGAAAATTACGTAAATTGAATCGACTCCATAAAATTCTTTCATTATCACCGACAGGTTACCGCGCGAAGAGTACCACTCGCCCTCAATGCTCATTTGCTGAGGATCGGCATCGGGATCGTCGTCATCGGAGGGTTTACACGATATTTGGAGCAGTAATAGAATGGCAACAAGTTTTGCGGCCACTCGAGGATAGATAAAATATTTAGTATTTCGAATCATACTGTCCAAAATATAGAACCTTAGGTTGGGAATCAAATCTAAAAAATTAGCGCTATGGTTTTTACAAAAATAGCAAATAATCTACAAACCAATCTCAGCAGTAACAAACTTGATCTCCTCGGGTAAACTGAAGCCGAGGTCGGATAGCAATTCGCTAATTTTCTGAGTCCTGTACTTACTATCAATTAGTTCCAAGCCAGTTTTCACCAGAACGCTGTTGAATTTGTCCTGGGTTATTATACCCTCCATAAATTCCGACAGCGTTGTATACCACAAAATTGTGGGAAGATACATGGCCTTATTGCGTTGCTGCTTTTCGCGCATAACTAACTTATAGCGACGCGATAAAGAAAGGACTTTAGAGTACTTCTCGGCTCGCAGCAAAGCCAGCAAATATGAACTAAAAAAGAGATGCCAACGGTACTCAAAAATCTCCTTCTTGTAGGCATCAAAGAAAGTTGTTCCATAGCTAACCGCTTTATCGATTTGGTTATTGGCCGATAGCGTTTTGATGTAAAAAGCGGCAAACCCAATTTTACTGTGGAAACTATTGGTTTTCTTAAGCTCAGGCATGGCATTAGTCATCATGCGCAAAGCTTTTTCACTTTTATCTTTATTGAGTAATATTCCGCAAAGGCTAACCAGGTAGAAAAGGTAATCGCTATTCTTTTGCCGAATGGAGAGAAAGCCATACTTTTCGGCCATGTCAAGTTCCTTGATCTTGGAGTGCATCATGGCGCGATTGTGGTAGTAGTTGGCTAGTATCCTTTTCGAGTAAAAAACTTCAGTTTTAAACTGTTGATCAAGATGGTCGTATAAAGATTGCAACCTGTCGAATTCCCGGCTGGTGTAGTAGAGAATCGTTAGCCTAACTGCCGCACGGTATCGAGTGTAACCATCTAAATCGGCATTATAGTAAATATTTAACAAAAGACTCTCCCAATGTTGAAACTCCTGATCGCTGGAAGCCATTTGCCTAACAATTTGCTCGGCGGCAGTGTTCATCTCGTTATTCAGGCTAATGACCTCAACATAACGTTGATGATTTAACTCAAGATAATCTGTTACTTGGGTATAAAACCTAATCCGGCTTCGTACCATTAGGTAATCGCGGTAGTGCTGCATCACCTGATAAAAACGGATAAAGTAATATCGCGATGGTGAGGTTTGACTGGCCTGATCCATCAACGCCGCCTCCTGTTCAGGGGTAATTGAGTCGGTCATAACGCTTCGCTCAATGCTTAAGAGCCAGTCGTAAAACTGATCAACATCGGCTTTAGCCAAGGTTTCGCTTATCCAATTCTTGATGTATGAGTAGGAGCGCTTATCGATTCCCGAATCGTAGGGTAGCCTGTTGAGCGGATTCTTACTATTATAGTTTACCAGATTAAGTATCTTGAGGTTATTGGACTTGCTGAATTGCTGAACCGATAGTAGGTACTCGGTTTCGTGCGGGTACAGTGAGTTGGCAAAGTCGGAAAAGGTGGTTAGCTTGCTGCGCATGATGTTAATTATAACTCATTCAATGTATAAACTTTTCTACAATTCATTTACTGAGAAAATGCTCAACCTACCCTAAAATCAATGGCAATTCGTGCCTGATGATCAGCAATGATTGTGACAATTTTTTTAATCATAATTCTATCAATATCGGAAAATGATTGTACAGGTATTTTATTGTCCGGGACAGAATTACTTTCAATCTGCTGAAGCTGATTTTTAAGTCGCAGATTCATAAGGAACCTATAAGCCTGATCAAACTCATCGCGATGCGATGAAGTAAAAATACCAATTGATTTAAGGGCAAGAAAACGCTCTGCGGTATTACGTTCACCAATACCATAGCGTAGCGACCACAATCGTGCAATACTTGTAATTGCTAGAATTGGGATTTTGATGTCATAGCTGTCATTTTCCTTTCCTTCTATTGCGTTAACCTTGATGCTTATAGTAGTTTGAGCCAAATTGTAGAAGTATACATTCTGATCCTTGAGCCGCATTTGGCAAAACTTTTGTAGCCGATTGGCTACTCCAAAATCCCCATAAACGGGTCTGAAATCGAAAAATATTGATGTATTAAGCACTTCTTGTGGATTTGGTGTACTAATCCATTGCGCAACCCTAGCTTCCCAATCGGCCAAACTCATACACCAATCGCTATTCATTGCCATAACACCACCTTTGCAGAGCGGGAAACCTACCTCACAAAGTCGGTTACAAACAATTGCACCAAGGGTTAAAAAGTACTGCCTATGTGAATTCGGCACCTCGTGGGACATATCTTGGAATACAATTGCATTATCCTGATCGGTGGCTAGGGTTTGCTCCTTCCTACCTTCGCTTCCCAAAACAAGAAACACAAATGGAACGGGTGGCTTTCCCAGTTCAGAAATGGCCTCATCAATGAATTTAGCTGTTACTGAATCGGAGAGTTTACTAGTGAACTTGGCGATTGAGGCAATCCCTGTTCCGGTTTCGAGTAAATTCCGAATTTGGCGAGGGAGTTGCAACATCGTTTCGTTGATCTCAAAAACAGACTGAGCTTTATCTATGGTATTTGATAGGTACTCGGGAGTATCTTTTCGCAGCTCGGATAAGCTTAGCAGGCTAATATAATGTTTTTTAGCGTTCGACAAAGATTTAACAACAATGTAGGATATTCTATGCTGTAGCATTAGCGTGAAAGCATCCATTACCATTTCGTCCTCCGACACGCTGATTAATGGGGCGCTCATTATCTCCGATATGGGGGAATTCAAGTCTATGCCCGCCGCAACAACTCTGCGGCTAATATCGCTATGAGTAACTAGCCCAACAGCTACACCCGTCTCATCGTTTACAATTAACAAATCCGCTTTTGAACTGGTGAGAATTTTTGATGCTATAAAAATTTTAGTGTGCATGGTGCAGTAAGGGGCGACTTGGGCAAAATCTTTTAGTGGACGAAGGAGCACATTAGCGGAGAGATTAATTGTGGAGGTATTACTGCTAAAATTGGAGCCCCGGCCAAGATGATCATAGGCGTCAATAAGCATTCCATCGCAGAAAACCATTTTGCCATGTGCATCGGAAACAGGGAAAAGCGATACCAGCGTTGGCACAATTGAGCCGTCGGCTCTTTTCAACCTTAATAGCCTATCTTTAATCGTAAAACCCTCATTAATGGCTTTTATTACCTCATTCTTTTCCTCTTCAATTTCAAACAGGTCCTGCACCCTAGTATCCTTCACTTCCGATTCGCTATAATAGCCCAATAAGGTTATGGCCTTTTGATTTATCTCAACAAAGCGCGATTGCCGACCCAGTGTACAGCGAAAAACGCCTATGCTCATCAAACCTGCAATGGACTTGAATTTCTCCATACTCAGGTCTAGTTCACGCTCCACATCTTTATGCTTGGATACATCCTTAACAGCAAATATAAAACCCTGTTTGCCCTCAATCTCGAACTTTGAGCGGTTTACCACCACATCTGTCAATACCCCATTCTTCTTCAATATCTTTTGCTCCATGGAGATTTCGTGTTGTTTCACCCCTTGGCCCTTGTCAATACTTGCTGAAAACAGCTGTAAAAAATCATTGATGGTTTTGTAGAACTGCGAATCTTGCTGATCAAAATCAGACTGTGTGTACCCAAGCAAGTTTAGTAAAAATGGATTACAGTATACTATCTCATTGTCAATTATCATAAGTACCCCATCAGTTGACGCTTCGACCAACTTCTTATACCTTTCCATTGAGTCGCGTAGCCGCTCCTGTGCTCTGTTTCGCTCGTTTTCTACAATCAAATTTCGTCGTGCTAAATAGGCAATAATTGCAGCAATTAGGATGGTAATTAGAACGGTAATCCAAAGTAGGCGTCGAGTTAATGTTTCAATTTCACTTTTCACATCATCAACATAAATTCCTGTTCCCACAATCCATCCCCAGGGCTCATAAGCCTTTACGTATGAAAGTTTTGAGACAACCGTTAAACTATCGTCTTTCCACTGCCATTTGTAATCGATGTAGCCATCGCCTTGGCCTTGAACTAACTTTACAATATCAACGAAAAAGTTTTTGCCGTTTTGATCGCGATAATTCGATAAATCCATCCCATTCATCGAGGGTCGGTAGGGATGCATAACCATGCGGGGTAAAGTATCAGTAATCCAAAAGTAGTCCTTCATTTCCTCACCCCAGCGCATGTCGCCAATAATTAGAGCGGCCTCCTGCTTGGCTTTGGACACCCCAAAATCGTTGCTGACCATAAGATCGAGCTTGTGCATTACGCTCCATGCAGTGCTGGTGAGTTCGCGAATAGTTTCGCGCTTACCCTCCATTAGGTTCTCCCTATAATTTGGAATTACAAAGAAATAAATGGCAACCAAGAATAGCAGAACTGCTATCATCGAAGGAAGTAATATCCTGGAAAAGAATCGTGGGTTTGATTGCATATACGCCTGATTACATGTTTAATAGTAATTCACTGGGAGCGATAATATTTCACTGTAACGAGTATCATAAATAAGGCAGCCGCTAGGTTGATGATTTCTAACTAATGCTGGACAAAGCACAATTCGTGGCTTTCGGCTAATCCTAATATGCCCAAGGACTGGAGAAGACCAGAAAAATCTGCTAATGGGTGTTGTTGCCTCGGGGTGTGCATGACCCACGAAAGAAATTGTGGCATTCATCTCCGCCATATACTTGAAATGAGTTTTCAAATCACTTACACGGTAGGGAAACCAACGGCTAACACCAGTAATATCGGGTTTTAGAAAATGAGAAAAAAGTATTCGTCGCTCCCCTTCGTCGAGAACTTTATACTCAGCCAAACTACTGATGTATTCCTGGTTTATGTCTGATAGGCTTGGATTAACCTCATTTTCGTAAAGCCATAGTGAATCCCTTGAAATGCTGATCTTCTCTTCTAAGCTTAACTCGTACCAGTTGGCTGGCATATTTTTTTCGAGATGATACGACGGGAGTCTTTGCGCGCTGTGTAAGTCGTGGTTTCCTGCAAGGGCAATGTGCACGTTCTCACGGAGCAGATCTATGCAGGCGTTGGCGTTGGGGGAATGGTTGTAGTAGTCGTGCGCAAAGCCTGTGATGTCGCCAAGGCAAACCAGCATATCATACCCATTCAACTTAAGAATCTCTATAGCCCTCTCGAGCATATAGAAATCCTCGTGGATATCGGATATGATGGCAAATCTCATTGAACTGTACTTGGGAACGAACCAAAGTTATAAAAAAGAACGCTAAAAGCCCAACAGTTATATTTAACATACAATTAGGCTATTAGCGTCCTTTTGGAAAGCCGGAAAAACTATGTTACCCCTTTTTTTGTGTTAATAACGACACAACAATCAGCACTATCAGTGCTAGGGGCATCGAAACAATAGCTGGATTATCGAAAGGGATTATGGCATCGGCTTTTGGCAAACCATATCGCTCGTACATACTGGGTGATAAAAGGATTAGGGTAACCGCTGAAACAATGCCCACAATGATAGAGCTAGCAATTCCACGCGATGTTGTTTTCTTCCAGAATATCACAGCAAGTATGGAAGGAAGGTTAGCCGAGGCTGCAACGGCAAATGCCAGTCCAACAAGGAATGAAACGTTCATACCCTTAAAAATAATTCCTAGTAATATGGCCAAGATTCCAACCCCAAATGCAGCCGCTTTCCCTGCCCGAACCTTCTGCCTATCTGTCATTTGAACTTTCAGGTACTTATCGATAAAATCGTGAGCTATGGCACCTGATGAGGCGACAATAAGGCCGCTAACAGTACCCAATACTGTTGCAAATGCAATGGCAGAGATTATTGAGAAGAGACCAATACCAAACGACTTAGCTAGTAATGGAGCCGACATGTTGCTACTCTCCATATCGTTTACACCGCCAACC
>CAZBBA010000043.1:0-32261 GCA_964490015.1 uncultured Rikenellaceae bacterium | reverse complement strand
CGGTATATGCATACCAATCCAGCTTAAATAAAAAGAGCCCTATGGGCTCTTTTCTGTTATAAGTGTTTAACTACCTCATCCAATCTAACGCCTCTTGACCCTTTCAAGAGTATTGTATAACCTGTAATTGGGTTTGTTTGTAGGTAAACCGACAATTCGAGTTGCGATGCAAACCATCTTGTTTCTGAACTCAACGAAGCAAAGCTTTTACCTACTAAAATTACGTTCTCAAATTTATCTAATGCCAAACCGGCAATCCTTCTGTGCTCTGAATCAGAGTAATCACCCATCTCCAACATCTCACCAAGAATTGCCAATTTAGGCAAAACGGATTCCATGTCAGCAAAGTTTCTCAAAGCCAGCTCCATACTACTTGGATTTGCATTATAGGCATCAAGAATAATGGTGTTATTCTGACTTTTGAAAATTTGCGAGCGATTATTGGTTGGAATATACCCCTCTATTGCACTAATACAATCCGAAACCTCGACACCAAAAGCATTTCCTACCACAATTGCAGCAAGTACATTCTCTATATTGTAACTCCCAACTAGCTTAGTAGAAATGCTATACTCCTTAGCTTTAAACGATAAGTTTAAAGAAAGGAATGAGCTACCTGAGTTCACTTGCCTCAAATTAAACTGACTTATTCCATAGTTAACTAGATTCCTCAGTCCATGTGCATCTGCAAGCTCATTTAGTATTGGGTTATCACAATTAATAAATCCAACACCCTTGCTCTGGACTAAAAACTGGTAGAGTTCTGATTTACCTTTCTTAACACCATCAAACGACCCGAACCCCTCAAGGTGAGCCTTGCCAACATTAGTAATCAATCCGTGTGTGGGTTGGGCTATGGAACATAGCAATGCAATTTCACCAATGTGATTTGCTCCCATCTCCACGATGGCAATCTCGGTATCGGGCATTATAGAAAGGACAGTAAGCGGAACGCCAATATGGTTGTTCAAATTCCCCCGCGTTGCTATAGTCCGTAACTTCGTTGATAAAACCTGATTGATAAGTTCCTTGGTAGTTGTCTTCCCATTGCTGCCTGTAAGGCCAATTATTGGAATGCTGAGTTTAGTTCGATGATACCTTGCTAAATCTTGCAAAAACGTAAGGCTATTAGGAACAAATACTGTATTAGGTTTGTCTTGCAACTCAACACAATCGGTTATGGCTAAAGCGGCTCCTTTTTCTAAGGCCACCTCAATAAATTTATTCCCATCAAAGTTTTCGCCTTTAAGTGCAAAAAAAATTGCGCCAGGTTCTACGGTTCTACTATCCGTACAGATTAACCGATGCTTTTGGAAAGCGGAGTATACTATTTCGATGGCATTCATAGCAATTACTTTGGCATATTCCAAAAAAGAGACCCCATTCAACAATGAGGTCTCGGAATATTTTAAAGAAAGATTTTGAATTTATCTACCTCTAACCTGTGATCCAACAGCCTCCATTGCACAACGGAAACCGATATCGTTGGTTGATGAAGCTTCATCGAGGAAACGGCGAGTTCCTGGGCTTAACCAGTATGCTCTATCGCGCCACGAACCACCTTTGTATACTCTTACCCTGTCGTTCACAAGGCTAGCCATTCCATCGTTTGGACGATCTTCGCGGGTAGTTGCTCCTTGATCGTACATACGGTTGGAGTTAAGAGAACGATCGCCTCCCTCCTTGCCATAATCAACACTTGATGCAAAGTCACCATCTTTATAGTTGATATAGTAGGCCTGGTTGTAGTTTGGACGATTTGCCGATTCCTCGGGAGTAACTTCACGATACCTTACGCGACCAAGACTATCAACACTCTTAGGCGAACCATCGGCATTGGTGTCGAGCGTTTTGAATACGTTTCCGCGGAACGGACGGAAGTCGTCGAAATCCTCAAAAGATTGTGGACGATAAACATCGAGCACCCACTCGTTCACGTTTCCAGCCATACAGTATAGTCCAAAGTCGTTTGGCCAGTAGGATTTGACATTCCCAGGAATGTGCTCACGGTCGTTCAAATTCCCAGCAACACCCATGTAGTCCCCTCTTCCACGCTGAAAGTTAGCCATCATTTGACCTCTGTTCTTTGAACTGCTATTACGAACGTTATGGCCATTCCATGGGTAAATTTTTCTTTCTACAATACGCTCATCAAAAGTATTACCAATAAGTCCTTGAGCAGCGTACTCCCACTCAGCCTCAGAAGGCAGACGATACTTAGGAAGTAAAATTCCATCCTCGAAGGAGACCCTACGTCCCTCTTCTTGGCCTGGTCGCATACTAGGACGGGTGTTACGAACAGACGCTTCGTATTGACCCAACAGGTAAGCATCAGTATTGAAGTTTTCGGCATCAACCTGCTGAAGATCTAGGTTAATATAGCCTTCGCGAACAAGTATCATCTCGTTAACCCTATCACTACGCCACAAGCAGTAATCATTGGCCTGCAGCCAACTTACACCAACCACTGGGTGCTGGTTATAGGATGGATGACGGAAGTAGTTAGTCACATATGGATCGTTATATCCAAGTGGGCTTCTCCAAACAAGTGTATCGGGAAGAGCATTACGGTAAACGTTGGGGTAAGATACATAAACCCTACGTAGCCAGTACAAGTACTCGCGGTAGTCCACGTTACGAACCTCTGTTTCATCCATGTAAAACGATGCAACGGTAACCCTGCGGGGAATATTATTCCAATCGTACATTAAATCCTGCTCCACGCGCCCCATGGTGAAAGTACCGCCCTCGATGAAAACAAGTCCTGGCCCAGCCTTAGGTATATAGTCCTGAACCACCTCAAAGCCTCCAGATTCGGGGTCGTTATAGTTCCAACCTGTTGTTGATGACTGACCTGATGATCCGCCAAATAGTCCGCACGACGAAAAGGCTGTAGTTCCAGCCAACAGCAAAATGATATAACTGTGCTTCAATTTCATAGTTGATGGTTTTTCCTTTGAGTTTAACTCATTTACAACTTCAAATATAGAAATAATTGTTTGAAAAATACTTGATCACTTAAAAAAACTAAAATTTAGGACTTTTTATTGTGTGTATTTTTTTTCTTGACCTCTTTTTATACTCAAAATTCATCCCAAAGGTTACCTCGTGCGATGAAGTATTTAAACCCCTAAAGCCACCTTTTAGAATGCTGAAATCATAACTGTATGCAAATGAGTATCCTATATCATGATAGCCTGCAACAAAAACAAATGTATTGCTTGCAATTCCAATATTATTTCGCACCCAAACTCCTGTTACCAAATTTTGATGCGAAAGGTAAACTCCAACGTTTAGCTGTTTATATTCTGATTGTTGCTGGTAAATAATGTTGGGGGAGAGGATTAAACTTTTCCTGATGATATATCGCTTGTAAAGGTTAATATCGCATCCAATATGACCTGTATACTTTCGGGGTAGCTTACTCACATACTCACCCTGGCGCGACTCAACCGGTTGAAGGAGATGATGCACGGCAATCCCGCCGAAAAAAATATCCCACTCACCAATTACCCCAACGGCAAAATCGGGCATTACTCGGCTATGGCCATCAAAACCCGGAACGCCAACTATTTGTCCGGATTGGTCAACCATATCGGGGAAAATGACATTTCGGGTACTAACCGATTTAAAAATCCCGCCCATCTGCAAACCGCCCCTAATTTGGGCGTTGTAGGCAAGACGGATGTTGTAGGAGTACATCAAATCAAGGGTAAGCCGGTTAATTGTTCCCAAGGCTTGCATATCGTTGATGATATTAACCCCTACTCCACTATTATGATCGATGTAAAACCTGTCGTAATTTGCCCCATACGACATGTATGGCGACTGGCGGGTAAGCCACTGATTACGATACACAAGGGATGCTCTTTGATACTTTGGATTGCCCGCGTATGCAGGATTAAGATATAACTGGTTGGAGAAAAACTGTGCAAAACTTGCATCCTGACTTTGCACCGACTGAGCAGCAAGGCCAAGAACAAAAAGTGCAAGAAGAAACCTCCAAAAGATCATCTGCAAAAAAACTTATAGTTTAAGTTTATGATATATATTACTTGATTGAGAGATATTTGTTGCATAAAAACGTTAAAATTGCTGTGCCTCGCCAAAAAGACTGTGTAAAAATAAAAACTATTTTGATGCGTTTTTATTTTACCTTTATTTACAGCACCCAAACTTTTTGTTTATTTGCAAAATTAAGCCATTTATCCAATGTATAGAAGACCAATACTTCTATTTTGCCTTTCTGTAGTTTTTAACATTTCCATTGCTCAGAACTATTCGAGAACCATAGACTGGCCAGCCGACACTATTGCTCTAGCAAACCTAAAAGCCGGAGCCAACGAAAGCGGGATGGAAAAACCATACCTGTGGTTTAAAGATAATGTTTATTACCCAAACATTGCTACATTACTCCCCCATTATGCCGATATAATCCCCATTTCCAATGTAGTAAAAAGCATTAATGAGGTAAGTGTAAGATTTACCAACCAAAGAAGCATAGCGCTTACAGGCGACGAGGAGGGAGCTTTGCGGGGTTTGTCTGCCGAAGAGATAAAAAACCAAAAAACTCAGTTCGATGTTTTCGTATCGCGGGGTCAGAGCTATTTGCAATTCCACATACCAACAATCTCCATCAATTCATCCACCGGAAAAGTAGAAAAACTCACAAACTTCGATATCGAGATTAGGGAGCAAAATGCAACCACCGCCAAAAGGATGCAAGCCAAGGAGGTTGCTCAATCGGTGCTTTCGAGCGGAACTTGGAAGATGGTTAAGGTTGAGAAGACAGGAGTTCATCGGATTTCCTACTCCGAACTGCTAGCCATGGGGCTCACGAACCTCGACAACGTTTCAATCTGGGGGCACGATGGCCGACAGCTTCCATTTTGGAATAGCCAACCTAATCCCGACGATTTAATCCAGATACCAATACATGTGGATAAGGGAACAGATGGTGCGTTCAATCAGGGCGATTACATCTACTTCTTTGCCCAAGGGCCTGTAACCTGGAGTTACAACAGTGAGGAAGACTTTTTTGAACATCAACTCCACGACTACACCGCATCAACGCATTACTTTATCACCACCAGCAGGTCAAATCCGCTTAGAGTTTCCTCCCAGAATCAACCTACAGCTCCACATACACAAGTTAGCAATGCATTTGATGCATTAGTTTACTTTGAGCGTAACGACACCAACCTAATCCGATCGGGAAGGCAGTGGCTTGGAGAGTCGTTTGATGTTTACAGTACCCGAAATTACAACACTGGGCTTAATAGCCCCACACCTGCCGGCGAGGCAAAAGTAAAGGTAAGAGCAGTCGCTCGTTCCTCTGTTAGCAGCTCCTATACGCTTAAAGTTAATGGAACTTCGCAGGGTAACATTTCGGTTGCATCGGTAAATACGGCAAGCCAGTACACAAACTTTGCCGCAGTGGGCGAACGATTATTCAGCCTGAACTACTCGGAGGGTGAACTTCAACTCGAGCTCACCTATAATAAACCATCGCCAGCGGCCAAGGGATGGCTCGATTTTATAACAGTAAATGCTCGCCAACAGCTGCGCATGGGCGCAAGTCAGCTGCTTTTCAGGGACAGGAAAAGCGTATTAACTAATGCCATTACCGAGTTTAGTGTTGATAATGTGCAACAAGGGCTTAGGATTTGGGATGTGACAGATTTTTTCAATCCGCTAAATATTGAGTTTTCAGCTCAGGGTACGGTGGCGAAATTTAAATCGGAAGCAAGTTTGCTTAAAGAATTTATCGCCTTTACACCCAGCCAGGCCAATAGCGTTAGCTTTGTGGGCGATGTTCCTAATCAGAATATTCACGGCGAGGAACAGCCTGAAATGGTAATTGTTACCCATCCAAATTTTCTTTTACAAGCCCAAGAGTTGGCTCAAATTCACTACGATGCCAGCGGACTAAGGACACTAATTGTTACAAACCAACAGGTTTATAACGAGTTCTCGTCGGGTAATCCCGATGTTTCGGCCATTCGCAATATGATGCGCATGTTTTACCGCCGAGCGATATCGGAAGACGACATGCCCAAATACCTACTTTTATTTGGTGATGGATCGTACGACAACAAACCTGGAAACTCATCAAAATCGAGTTTTGTTTTAACATACCAATCGGAAAATTCGCTACATGTTACCAGCTCGTTTGTTTCTGATGACTTTTTTGGCTTACTCGACGATAATGAGGGGGAAGCCACCGGACTTCTGGATCTTGGCATTGGGCGCATCCCTGCTGCAACCAGCGCGGAGGCCAGTATTGCCATCAGCAAAATAAGGCAATACATGAGTCCTTCGTCAAGAGGAGCATGGAACAACCAGCTATGCTTTATTGCCGACGATGGCGATGGAAATCTACATATGCGCGATGCCGACCTGCACGCGCAGTACGTGGAGGAGAATCATCCCCACTATAATATCAATAAAATTTACTTCGATGCATTTCCGCTTGTCTCGCTATCGGTAGGCGACAGGTATCCGGCCGTTACCGAAGCAATAAACAATAGGGCAAATCAGGGTGCGCTAATAATGAATTACGTGGGACACGCCAACGCCATGTGGCTTGCCCATGAGATGGTGCTTAAAATTGATGATATCCAAAGTTGGCGAAACCTCGATAAACTATCACTTTTTGTAACCGCCACCTGCGAGTATAGCCGGTTTGATGATCTGGGCAACAAATCGGCAGGAGAGCATATACTTTTTGCTCCGCGCGGGGGAAGTGTTGCGCTGGTATCGACATCGCGTGTGGTTTATGCAAACCCCAACTTCACGCTAAACCGCAATTTTATTCATTACGTATTTGCCAAGCGCGAAGGTTTACCACCAGGTCACAAAGTTGAGTATTACAGGCTTGGCGATGTGCTCCGGTTGACCAAAGTAGCCACCGGAGGACAAATAAACAAGCGAAACTTTCTGCTTTTGGGCGACCCGGCAATGCAACTTCATTACCCCTCAGCATCAATGGCTCTTACTGAGATTAATGGTTTGGCTGTAACTAGTGAGTTGGATACGCTAAAAGCCCTTAGCCGAGTGCAAATTAAGGGAGCAGTGATTAGCAACGAAAAGAATCAAAGTTTTGCGGGTGAGGCAGAGTTCACCCTTTTCGATAAGGCCAAAACCGTAACAACCCTGGCAAATACAGGTGGAACGCCATTTACCTTTACAACGCGCGAAAACAGTATTTACCGAGGTCGCTCCTCGGTTGCTGATGGCCAGTTTAATGCCAATTTTATTATCCCCAAGGATATTATGTACAGCTATGGCAATGGCCGATTCAGCCTGTTTGCTTCGAGTGGACAGAAAACTGCTGTGGGTTATTTCGAAGATTTTATTGTAGGCGGCATAAGCGCTGATGCGGGAAACGATACGCAAGGCCCCGAAATAGAAATCTACATGAATAACACCAAGTTTGTAAACGGGGGCATTACCGATCCAAACCCAAAGCTAATTGTTCACCTACTTGACAGCTCGGGGATAAACACAACTGGTGCAGGCATTGGACACGACCTTACCGCAACGCTCATAGGTAGCAAGGAGATAACCTACACGCTAAACGATTACTACGTGGCGGAACTTGATAATTTTCAGAAAGGGAAAGCCGAGTATCAGCTCTCGGGCCTTGCCCCCAGAAACTACACCGTTAGGGTGAAAGCCTGGGATGTGTACAACAACAGTTCGGAGACAGAAATCGCCTTTACGGTAAAAGAGGATAGCGAGTTGAAAATTGATCGAGTACTAAACTACCCAAACCCATTCACTGAGTCAACCGGTTTTTACTTTGAGCACAACCAACCCTTCGAGGATTTTGATATTCTGATCCAAATATTTAGCCCATCGGGAAAACTGGTAAAAACCATAGACTACTTTCATCCCGGCAACGGCAGCTATAGGATTGGGCCCATTACATGGGATGGACTCGACGATTTTGGCGATAGAATTGGGCGTGGAGTATACTTTTACAGGCTAAAGGTCAGGCTTGGAAATGGGCAAAGTAAACAGGTATACCAGAAACTAGTAATCCTTAAGTAAGAGCGGAATAATAAAACCAATTTTTTATTGTTATCATTTCAGCTAATTTTGCAATCCTAATTTTTATGTAATGGTTAAAAGATTTTCAGTTGTTTTACTCACGCTAATTATTTTTAGTACAAATCTATACTCCCAAACCGAAGAGGAGCTGGAGTATGTGGGTGGGCTCAACGCGCTTAAGGTAGCCGTTTCGTTTCTAATGATAGCCCCCGACTCAAGAGCCTCGTCGATGGGCGACGTGGGCGTTGCCTCAACTCCCGATGCGAATAGCCAACACTGGAACCCTGCAAAATACGCCTTTATTGATAAAGACTGGGGCGTGGCATACTCGTACACACCCTGGCTCCAAAATTTGATAAAGGACATGGACTTAAACTACCTAACTGGTTACTACCGATTCGATAATCAGCAAGTGGTAAGCGCATCGCTGCTATACTTCTCCATGGGAACTATAATTTTTACCGACGATCAGGGAACTCGCCTGCTTGATCATAATGCTAATGAGTTTGCCATCGATCTGGCTTACTCTCGTAAATTTTCGGAGAAAATTGCCGGAAGCATAGGTTTCCGCTATATCCGATCCGATTTAACCGGTGGTTTTGCACAGCAAGGACAGCCGGTTGCTAAAGCAGGTAATTCGGCTGCTGCCGATATATCAACCTACTACCAAACCCCACTGGTAATTGACAACAAAAACTCGGAGCTGGCCATAGGCTTAAATATTTCCAATATTGGAACAAAGGTATCGTATAACGAGGATCCCTTTAAACAGTTTATCCCCATCAACATGCGATTGGGAGGTCGATTCTCCATGGATATGGATGCGTTTAACACCGTGTCGTTTATGGTTGATGCCAACAAACTGCTGGTTCCAACGCCTCCCATTTACAGCATTGAAGATTCAAACGAAATACTATTTGGCATGAATCCCGACGTGCCCGTAATGACAGGGATGCTTCAGTCGTTTTTCGATGCTCCGGGAGGTTTCCAGGAAGAACTCCGTGAAGTTAGCATAGGCGTTGGGTTGGAATATCTATACTCTGGACAGTTTGCCATAAGAGGTGGTTACTTTAACGAGCACTCCACCAAGGGCAACCGGAAATATTTCACTCTTGGTGCAGGCTTAAAGTACAACGTTTTTAACCTCGATTTTGCCTACCTTATCCCAACGGCTGGGCAGTCGAACCCACTGGCAAACACATTCCGTTTTACCATATCATTCGAGTTTGAACCCCAACGTCCCGGACGAAGAACACCATAGTGACCATGAACTTTAGAGTGGGTATTGGATACGACGTACATAGCCTTGCTCCAGGCTACGACCTCTGGATTGGAGGCCTTAAAGTTGATCATGAAAAAGGTTCGGTTGGCCATTCCGATGGTGATGTGTTAATTCACGCCATTTGCGATGCCATGCTTGGAGCCGTTGCTCTGCGCGACATAGGATACCATTTCCCCGATAATGACCCATCGCTAAAGGGAATCGACAGCAAGATTCTGCTTCAAAAAACAGCGCAAATTATCGACAATGCAGGATATGCAGTGGGTAATATCGACTCCACGATTTGCCTGCAACGCCCTAAACTAAAAGATTTGATTCCTGCAATGCAAGAAACCTTGGAGAAGATTCTGGGTTTAGAAAAGGGATCGGTATCGGTAAAAGCCACAACAACCGAGAAGTTGGGATTTGTAGGCAAGGAGGAGGGAATTGCGGCTTATGCCACGGCACTTCTTTACAAAAAGAGTTAGGCTATGAGCAAAAAAACGCTGGTTCTTGGGGCAAGCAGCAAACCTGGCCGATTCTCGTTGCTAGCCATAAAGAGTTTGGTGAAGCATAATGTTGAAGTTGTGGCCATTGGTTCACGCCTCGATGAGGTTGAAGGCGTACAAATTCTAAACTACCCCATTTTCCCTACCGATATCCATACTGTTACCCTTTACCTAAACCCCTTTCGTCAAAAGCAGTACCTCGATTACATAATAACCCTTAAACCCAAACGCATAGTATTTAATCCGGGAACCGAAAACCCTGAGCTTTTAAAAATTGCCAGAGAAAATAGCATTGAGGTGGTTTTTGATTGCACGCTGGTGATGCTTAACGCTGGTAGATACTGATCCATATCAACTTTTTTTTACGGGTAACATCTCTAATTGATCCTATTGGTTTACCCAATACCCAGCTTCGCCAAAATCTCCTTGGCGTTGCCTAAAATCTTCTATACATTTGTGTGGCGATCCAACATCGCCAAAAAAACATGCTATAGGCTTTTAAATAAGCACAATTGGTACTTGTATGAAGAAAATCTACCTTGCCTTTCTTTTATGTGTCGCATTTTCAGCCAATAAATATGCATATTCTGTAAATACTGGGAATGATTCAATTCCGTATTCGGCTCAGCTACTGAGCGACTATATTCAACACGAGTCAATTACTGGGAACGAGAGGGCTGCAGGCCAATACCTGGCCTCCATTGCCCAGCTTATGGGAATGCATGTTGAGATCTTAACAAACCATACCGACACGTTCAACTTTGCCGCTTCGCTGTACCCCTTGTCCCTCAACAAGCCCAATATTATTTTACTTAACCACATCGATGTGGTACCAGCCGAAAGCATAGAAGATTTTACCTATCCCCCCTTTTCGGGAACAATTGCCGATGGTCAGGTTTGGGGCAGAGGAGCCATCGATAATAAGGGGATGGCCGTGATGCAGCTACTGGCTATGGATTACTATGTTGAAAAGGCATTCCAGAAAGATTTACCTTTTAACGTTACAATGATTTCAGTTTCGGGCGAGGAAACCGGAGGATATACCGGAGCCAAGGTTGTTACCGAGCGATTCACCGAGAAACTAAATGGCCAAGTTGTTTTCGGCGAGGGCGGTACGGGAATTCCCCATCTACTGGTTAACGATCCCGAAAAGCAGGTTTTTACAGTATCAACCACATTTAAGCGAACTCTCTGGCTCCGATTAACCCTATCGATGAATACATCGGGCCACGGATCGGTTCCTCCAAGTAAGTATGCGGTTCAGGAAAAGATTAGGGCCTTGTACAAAATTGTGAGGTGGAACAGAAGGGTTATGTTCTCGAAAACAACCCGAACCATGTTTCGGGAGTTAGGAAAGCTGGAAGGTGGTTTTAGGGGAATAGTTCTTCGAAATCTGGGCCTCTTTAAACCCGTTGCTGTTAGAGCCATGCGCAAAAACGAACTAATTTACTCGCTAATCACCAACACCATAACCATTACAGGAATTAAAACACCACCAGGGCCACCCAATATTATCCCACAAGAAATTGAAGTAACTCTTGACTGTAGGCTTCTTCCCGAGGTAAAAACAGAAGATTTTATCAGTGAGATTCACCGGGTTCTCGACAATAATGATGTGAAAATTGAAATCCTTCAGGAAGACAAAATGGCTGAACCCTCGGAACTGGGATTGTGCTTTAAACGTCTTTCAAGGGCGATTCAAAAAGTATATCCCGGAGCAGGTGTTGTACCAATTCTGATGCCCGCCTCGAACGACAACAACTACTTTAGATCTATTGGCATTCCTACATACGGAATTCTGCCTGTTTTTATGAGCATGGATCATTTAGAGTCGATTCATAACGTAGATGAACGGATTCCCATTGAAGCGCTAGAAAAGGGAATAGGGTTCTACATTGAACTTCTGGGGCAATACTTGAATTAGTTTTTCATCAAATAATACATCTGATATTTTTAGAAACGATAAGTTTTATTAAATTTATCAAGTTTTTAAAAAAAGTGATAATTATTAAAATACTATTTGGTGGTATGAGAATAGCCCTAATTCTTCCGATTTTTTTTACACTTTTTGCAACACCCTCTAAAGCACAGTTGGAATATCTTTATAATGATTCCATCCCTCACTCTGCCCTACTTTTAAGCCATTTTGTTCAGCATTCTTCTGTAACTGGCAACGAAAGGGGTGCGGGACTTTTTTTTTCATCCGTAGCAAGGGAAAAGGGGTTGCATGTAAAATACTTTACAAGCGAACTCGACACATTTAATTTTGCAGCATCACTCTACCCGTTAGAACTCAAAAAACCAAATATTTTACTTCTTAATCATATAGATGTGGTTCCGGCTAATGATGCCGATAATTTTACTTTTCCCCCATTTTCGGGCGCAATTGACAGGGGAAAAGTGTGGGGACGAGGAGCCATAGATAATAAGGGAATGGGAGTTATGCAACTCTTGGCTATGGAACGTTTTGTTGAGTTAGCCAAACAAGAGGACTTGAAATACAACGTAACCCTGCTTTCGGTTTCGGGTGAAGAAACCGGTGGTTTAACTGGAGCAAAAGTTATTACCCAGCGATTTATTGAAGACCTTAATCCTCTTGTTGTTTTTGGTGAAGGCGGCACCGGAATGTCTGGCATACTTAAAAAGGACCCTAATCAGAAAGTATTTGCTGTTTCGACTAGTTGTAAACGAAGACTTTTTCTGAAACTTACTTTAAATCTAACCTCGTCGGGACACGGATCGGTACCACCTAAAAGTTACGCCTCAAAAGAATTAGTTTACGCTGTTAACAAATTAGTTCAAAAGAAAAGTATAATAACCTACTTAGAATCGAACCGGTTAATGCTAAGGGAATTGGGCCGGTTAGAGGGCGGAATTAGGGGGTTTGCACTTCGAAACAATAGGCTATTTCGACCGCTGATAACTAAATCCATTAAAAAGGATGAACTAATAGTTTCGCTATTTGTCAATACGATCACTCTTACAGGCATAAACACCCCCGAAGGGAACACCAACCAAATTCCTCAAAGTATATCGGCCATTCTTGACTGTAGATTGCTTCCAACAGTAAAGACTGAAGATTTTATTGCTGATGTTTTAAAGACCATCAATAACGATAACATTGAGCTAGAGATACTGTTTGAAGATGTTTATGCAGATCCAACGAAAATCTGCGACAACTACTTTAAAATAAAGCGGTCGATTCAAAAGGTTTACCCTACGGCTAAAGTAATTCAAGTATTAATTCCGGCCTCGGATGATAATACTTATTTTAGAGCTGTTGGTGTTCCTACATATGGAATTTTACCTGTTTTTTTGGATATGAAATACATTTTAACTATCCACAATACCGACGAAAGGATACCGATCCAAACCCTTGAAGAAGGGATTGAGGTTTACTATTATTTAATAGATGAGTTTCTAAATTCAACTTATACAATGAATTAAAATCATTGATATGCTTCTTGAATTTTTATCAAAAGTTGCTGCTAAGTATTACTCCAGAAAATTTGGGTTGTGGAGAATAAATGCACTAACTATTCAAGAAAAAACATTCTTGGAGCTAGTAAAAAAGGGCAAAAGAACTCAATTTGGGCGAGAACATAATTTCAATACCATTTCAAGTTATAGCGATTTTGCTAAAAACGTTCCCATTCGTGATTACGAACAGTTTAAGCCCTACATCGATAAGATTATTAGTGGTCAAAAAAATGTGCTATGGCCTGGAAGGCCAATATACTTTGCCAAAACATCGGGAACCACATCGGGAGTAAAGTATATTCCAATTACCAGAGATTCAATCCCTAACCAGATAGGATCCGCAAGGTTATCGCTCTTGATGTACATCAGCAAAACGGGGAAAACCGATTTTATCAAGGGCAAGTACATTTTTATCTCGGGCAGCCCTGCGATGGAAAAAGTCAATGGCATTCCAACGGGTAGGCTCTCGGGCATCGTAAATCATCATGTACCCTGGTATGTTAAGGTAAACCAGCTACCCAGCTACAGCACCAACTGCATAAGTGACTGGGAGGCCAAACTCGACGCCATTGTTGAGGAAACATCTACCCAAAAGATGACCCTTATTAGCGGTATTGCCCCCTGGATTGACATGTACTTTGAAAGAATTCTAAAGGCAACTGGCAAAACAACTGTGAGTGATGCTTTCCCTCACTTCACGCTATACGTTCACGGTGGCGTGAATTTTAAACCCTACGAGCAGCGTTTTAAGCAGCTAATTGGTAGGGAAATTGATTTTCTGGAGACCTTTCCTGCCTCCGAGGGATTCTTCGCCTTTCAGGATGAGTTCCCGTCGCAGGGGCTGCTGTTGATTCCGGATTCGGGAATATTCTACGAGTTTGTGCCAGCCGATAAGTTTGATGAGCCCAACCCTCCAAGGTTAACGCTCGAAGAGGTAGAGCTAGACGTAAACTACGCTTTGGTGATAAGTACCAAAGCCGGCCTCTGGGCCTACAGCATTGGCGACACGGTTAAGTTTGTGTCGAAAAATCCCTACCGCATTGTGGTAACTGGCCGGTTGAAGCATTACACATCAGCCTTTGGTGAACATGTTATTGCCGATGAGGTTGAAGGGGCAATTGCCGAGGCGTGCGAAAAGTATAACGCGCGAATCGCTGAATTTACGGTTGCACCCCTAACCCACAATCCCGATGGATTTCCCTGTCACGAGTGGTTTATTGAATTCACTTCGTTGCCCAGCGATTTTAATGGATTTCAGCAGTATCTCGATGAGCAGATGCAGGCCCGAAACTCCTACTACAAGGATTTGGTTGCTGGAGGCATTTTGCAACCACTTATAGTGAGAATTTTACCAAACGGGGCGTTTGTAAAATACATGAAATCCATTGGCAAGCTGGGTGAGCAGAATAAGGTTCCACATCTGAAAAACGATAGAAGTATTGTTGAGGGGCTTTCAAAATTTCTGTAGCCTCGACATGCTCAACTGCATATAAGAGAATTATTGCCGTTAATCGGTAAGCATTATCTCGATGGCCAGATTGAACGAAAGGTTTTTCCCCGAACCATGAATGTAGTCGCGTTTATACCATGTTCCTCCGTGGTATCCCCAGGTGTTTGATTCGCTTGGATTTTGGTACATTATAAACTTTGGCTCATACCAAATACCCTTATGCTTACCCTTCTCGCCCCTAATTGTATAGGTGTACTCATACTTATTATCATCAATAATTAGCCATTCCAAGGCCACAAATAGGCCGCTGGTGGGGAACTGAATATTCCACTGGGTTAGATCGATTGTTACGGAGCGCTTGCCCAACCGGGCGGTTGCAATCAGGTTCTGGTTAAGTATCTCATCGCCTGGTTCACCATTCTCGTTGGCCGCAAGTAACCTAACATTAAACTTTGCCGATCGAATAGCAGACCGAGTCAGAATTCGAATCTGCTTAACGAAAGGAAAATCGGAATACTCGGGTTTGGGCTCAAAGAATTTGGCATTAATCCATGCATGCCCATTGCATGCAAAGGAGTGCGACGCATCGTTATTCAGCTTATCGACCACCAACTCCTTTCGGTTCTTTCGGGGTCGTACCACAACCGCATCAATTTGGTAGTACTTGGGTTCGAGGTTTACAACAAGTTCCTCTCCATCAATATCAACCAATACGGTTGAGAAACCAATTGCCGAGATAACAACCCTTCCACTGGAAAGTGATTCGGTTATAACAAATTCTCCTTTTAAATTAGAGGTTGTTCCATAACTTTTGCCCTCGATGGCAATATTGGCATAGGGAATAGGTTGCTGCGATTCCCTATCGAGCACCACCCCCCTAACCTGAGCAAAAATTGATGGAGCAAAAAGTTGTAGGGTAAGCAAAAGTAGCGCGAAACGAGCAATGCAAAAATATCTACTTTGCGACCAGCCTAATTGCATTCTCCTCAAGGGTTATAAGTTTAGCCTTGTAAAGCGCACCGATGGCCTTTTTAAAAACTTTTTTGCTGATGCCCAGCAGCTGGTAAATCTCCTCGGGTTCGCTCTTATCGGTTAGCCAAAGCACACCGTTACTCTTCTCCAACTTGTCGAGAATGGCTTTGGATATGTCGTCCACCTTCCCGTAGCCGGGCTTCTCGAGCATTAGGTCGATTTTATCGTCCTCGCGGATCTTTTTGATGTACCCTTTTAGCCGTTTACCGCGGCTTAAATGCCTGAAAACCTCGTTCTCGTACAATACGCCCCAGTGGGCGTTGTTCACAATGGCGCTGTAGCCCAGGTCGGTTTGGTTGTATATCATCAGATCAACCTCCTGCCCTACCTCATATTCGGGCGGAGTGTTATCGAGGAACTTATCAATTTTGGCCGAGGCGGCCAGACGGTTGGTTTCATAGTCGATGTAAAGACCCACCATGTACCACTTGCCAACCTCCATGCGCTGTTTCTGCTCCTTAAAGGGGACAAAAATGTCCTTGGGCAAGCCCCAGTCCATAAAGGCACCCGCACTGGTTACCGAAACTACCTGAAGCATGGCAATCTCGCCCAGCTTAATTTTAGGCTCCTCGGTGGTGGCAATAATCCGATCCTCGGAGTCGAAGTAGATAAAAACATCGATAAAATCATCAACCATAGTATCCTCGGGGACATAACGACGAGGAATAAGAATCTCGCCATGCTCGCCACCATCGAGATAACAGCCGAAGTTTAACTCTTTAACAACCCTAAGGTTATTGATTGCACCAACCTGTACCATACTTTTATCTTATTTTGCTGCAAAGGTATGGTATTTTGCGAGAGTTTAATGGTTGGGCCGTGAGGTTTATTTATCACAGTAGCTGGGTTAAGATATTGAATCATAACAACCGGCTTCATAGGACAAATTTCTATCAATTTTCTTTAGGGTTACTTTGTGGATCATTGTGTAACTTTGTAATTTATACCACAAAAGGCACAAAGAAGTCACAAAAAACACTAAGATCAGGATTGATCAGGTAGGTGTCAATTGATTAGAACTTATACAAGTATTCAACAACAAGCGTCAGAAATCATTAACTAAACAGCATTCGTTAATTTATTATGATTCGGGCAAAGCAATCCGATAAATCAATCCGGAAGAGCCTCCTGAGCCCTCCTCGGTCATCAACAAGGTGTTTTGATCCTCGAAGAAAATGGCCTCAGCCTGCCCGGGCATTGATTTGAATGTGAAGTTAGTTACAGTCCCATCGAGAAAATTGCTGCCCTTAAAGTTTGTAAACATCACCAAACGCTCCTGCACCAGTAAAACAAGCCTGCCCGAGGCTGGATGATAATCGGCAGCCGTTACTCTTGCGGATGAGTTGGTGCTACCTAGGTATACCGATCCGGCCAGTTTTGCAATTTGATTGCCCGGTGATGCGGGCAACTTGTACATTTTTGTGTAACCCGTTAGCGGGCTGCTCCTATCCTTGGTGAAGAGGAATAGCGAGTCGTTGTGCCAAATTACAGCCTCCACGTCGAAGTTGCGGTTGCTGGAGGGCGGTGGGAATAGGGTTTGATCCTCGTAGGAGTAAAATATTTTTTCAGCTGTTACCGTGCTGGCCGAGAACGTGGAAGGATTGGGTATTCGGTAAATCACCAAATCTCTGCGGCTGTTGTTGTTGTTACCTGTGTCGCAAATGTAAATCCGATTCTGATTATCTACGGCTAAATCCTCCCAATCGGTATTGGTGGCATTGGAAATTGTGATTGTGCGGAGTAATGCTCCCGATGTGTTGAAGCAGTAGAGCTTATTCTCGTTGCCAGAGTCGTTGTGCGACCAAAGCACATTGGGCTCAGCGCCAACCAATCCCGAACTCTCCTTGAGAATGCTCGGTAATCTGGTTAATGGAATAATGTCGACCATTGAGTCGCTAACCTGTGGCTCAGTGGTTGGGGCAGGATTGTCCTTTAAACAGGTTGGGAATACGATTAGCCCAACAACTATGGCAGAAATCTGCAATTTGGTGATAATATCCAAACGCGATGGAGATGTGAACCTTTGATTGTTCATGTTTAAAAAGTTAGTACTTTTCAATATCGAAAATTCCATTCCTATTCAGAACCAGGCGGTATCGGCGGTAAGAGGTTTGCCCGTCGTGGTTAAGCTGCATTACAAGGTTAAGGTAGTAAGGGCGATCGCCTTTAATCGTTTTAATATCATTATCGTCGTCGGCAATATATAGGGGGAAATCGGGATCGTCCATTTTGGTTACAAAACTCGACACGTTAAAGCGGATTATGTCGTTAATTCCGGAAGTAACGTACTGAGTTCCCGTATCGAGCTGTCCGCGGAAAATTGTCACCAGCTTTCGGTATAGAATTATCCTCTCGGAGAATGAGCGATTATTGGCCTCGAGAATGGCCGAGCGGTTTCGGATCTTTAAAACCTCAGTTGGAACCTTGTCGTCGGTAATAAAATCCATGGCCTCCTTGCTCCAGCCAATGGTAGTATCCTTTAGGTTGATTTTGGTTTTGTGGTCGAAGTAGCGTTTGCCCAGCTTATGGGCAAAGTAGTATCGGCTGAGCTCTTTTATCCTATCCTTAAGCATATAGCTAACCACTAAGGCCACAAACAGGGGCATTGTAAAGTTGCCGTACGCAAGCTGAAACGAGAATGCGATGGCTGTTGCAAAAATCATGGAAATGCCAGCAGCAATGCTATAGTAAACCTGCTCCACCAGAACGCCATCGCGTTTCTTATTGGCCGTAAGGAAGAGCTCGTTCTCGGCAAATTTCTTCAGCAAACCAAGTCGAAAAATCAACTCGCGGTTACGATTAATATCCTTACGCTCAACAATTGGGTAACCCATTTCCTTCTTATAGGCTATCTCGCCGCGAATAATATGGAGAATCCTTCGTTTTGCCGCTGCAATATCCTTGTGCTTTGCTTTATCTAAAATTTCAATGATTTTGAATGCATGCTGCTCAATAACATTGCTCATAAACTCGTCGCCAAACAGGTAGAAGTTAAAGAGCTCCCTGGTAATGGTTGAGGCGTTAATAATACGACGGAGGTTTCTGTACCTCTCGATAATTCGCTCCACGCTATCGCCAAGCTCATTCAGCAGATAAATCTTATCCTCGCCAATGGTGTTGGTGGCAATGTGCCCGATATCGTCGCGAAGCGCACTCTTAAGAATTGATAGAAACATCTTAATGTGGTACTCGTAATCGGCAGCATTGGATCGCGAAGGGTTTGACGCGAGATTTCTGAACGACTCCTCGAGGAGAATAAATGGAGAATTTTTCCCTTGAGCTATATCGCGCAGAAGGAAAACAGGCGTAATAAGCCTAATGTTTGATTTTAAATCCCTGTAAAAATCCTTTTTACCATAGGTGAGCGGGTTCACATCGAGGCTATTTGGAATGAATATCCACGTGTTAACAGCAAACTGGCTAACCTTTTGCTTTTTACGGGCAATAAATCCCAGCTTGATCTCGACAGAGTACTTGTCGTGGATTTTTACCGATTCTTCAATCACAGCTCAACAATTTAACGGTTTAGCCCACAGAAAGGCATATAAATGGAATTAGAAAAGTCCAAACACCCCATCGGGAGTAATTCCCAGAAAGCGGAACCAAGTTTCGCCTGCAATAATATTTAGCACCCAGGCTATAACCATCATGGTAAATCCAAAACGAAACGTATCGGTAAGGCTGTACTGGTTTGTTTCGTAGAGAAGTGCTGCGGGTTTGCTATTGAAGGGCAGCACGTAAACGTGCTCAATCATAAAGGCAACGGGGAGCGCCAGGCTAATTACCGGGAACCCAAATCGGTTGGCCACGCCAATGGCAATGGGAATAAAAATCATGGCCCGCATGGTTTTCGACTGGAAAAGTAGCGCGCTAAAAACCATCACACCCGTAAGAAGCAGGTAGAGTTTCCAGAACTCTGTCTCCTGCCCAATACCCAAATTATCGAAAAATGCATTTACACCAATGGAGGGCAAATCGGTGATGCTTAGTCCCGAGCCAAGCGTGTATGCGCCGGCCGAGAAAAGCAGCAGGTGCCAGGGAATATCCACATCGTTCCACTTGATAATGCCAATGCGGGGCAGCAGTGCAACTATTGCTCCCACAAAAGCCACAGCCGTTGCGCTGATACCATGAACCCTGTCGGTTGCCCAAAGGGCAAGAATGGCTATAAATATCACTATAGCCTTATACTCCTGAATATCTACCTTACCCAACTTCTCGTACTCCTCCCTTAGCCGTTGCATACCGCCCTTAATCTGTGGTAAACGTTCCTCGGGTGATAATGGGAAGAAAACCTTCATGGCCAGGATATAGCCCACCAGCATTAAGCCCACCATAAGGGGGAACATGGCAAAAAGCCAATCGGAGAAGAAAACCGAACCCCCAATGGCTCCCCCAATAAGCGCAGCGGCCAATAGGTTTGCACCTGATCCAGTTACAAAAGCTCCGGCACCAATGTTGATATTCAGCAGATTTTGCAGTACTATGCTACGGCCAAAGTTGGTGTGCTTGTCGTTACGCGCACCATAAATAGCGGCAATTACCATAAAAATGGGCAAGAGAATGGCCGCTTTGGCCGTAGTGGCCGAGATAAAAGCCGACAGAATAAGATTGATTACAATAAAGCTCAAAAAGATTGAGCCCGCATTCTTGCCGAACTTGAGGATAAACCAAAGCGCAAAGCGCTTGGCCACCCCAGTTTCGACAAGCATGCTGGCCAACACAAACGACATGATATTAAGCCACATCACGGGATGTCCCAGCTGCGCATAGGCCTCCTTCTCGGGTAGAACCCCGGTGAGCACCAGCGATATTATCAGAATTAGCGAGGTTTGGTAGTTTGGTATAGCCTGAGTTAACCAAAGGATAATGGATGCCAGGAATATTGCCAGCATATAGGCATTATGCTGGGAAAAGGCCTCGGCTCCAATCCGAATAAACTCCTTATGCGCCTTATCGGCCAAGCCCTCGGGGTTGATATTCTGCAAAAAGGGAACATCAATTACAAAGGCAAAAAGGATGAAAACAACTATGGCCAAAGGTGTACCAATAATGGCCAACCATCGTTCAAAGCTTGTCTTTTCGCGCTTAGGGAGTTTTTCAATCCTATAGTTGTGCATATCCAGGGGATCGTAACCCCCATTGCCACTGCTACCGTTTTTGCTACTGCTAGTATCCTGGAACATGATTGTAAGGCTTAAATCATTGAACAATTAGGTTACCACTTAGTGTATGGGTTTTTCATGAGCATCGAGTTGTAGTAACGGGCATCGCCTGTTACCTCGCTGCCCAGCCAGCTGGGCTTCTCAAAGGCTTCGTCCTCGGACGACAGCTCAATCTCGGCAACAGTAAGCCCTTGGTTCTCACCAAAGAACTCGTCAACCTCAAAGGTATGATTACCCACCTTTACCAAATGGCGAATCTTATCGATTACGCCGGGTTCGCAAATTTTCAAAAGTTCATTCACCTCCTCAACGGGTATCTCCTTTTCCCACTCGTAGCGGGTTGCGCCCGACTGGCTACCTATTCCCTTAATGGTGATAAAGCCCTTATCGCCCTTAATGCGAACCCTTACGGTGCGCTCGGGAACAGACGAGAGATAACCCTGAGTGATGCGGGTGTGCTTAACGGCCAAAGGCTTGTAATCGCCCACCACTAAGAATTTGCGTTCAATTTCTTGTGCCATGGTTACTCGTTTGCTAAGGGTTTATCGATCATACCAATTACACGCTTTATGGCCTGCAGGTAGTTGATGTTCTCAACCCCAGCTAGCCCAATCTCCTTGATAGTTTTTTTGATATCCTCAACCTCGGTTG
The DNA here is from genome assembly GCA_964490015.1 of uncultured Rikenellaceae bacterium. Lineage (GTDB taxonomy): Bacteria > Bacteroidota > Bacteroidia > Bacteroidales > Tenuifilaceae > Perlabentimonas. Next base: position 10,658 of record CAZBBA010000043.1, on the reverse strand, counting down.
ATTCGGAGTTGATGGTTACAACCTGCGCACCGTTAATCCACACTAGGCCATACTCGCATATAGTATTGTTAACCATGTAGCCATAGCGCTCCTTGTTAACTCTAACTGCCTGTAGGTCGGGATGGTTTTTAATCATCTCTATAAACTCCTCGTAGGTGTAAACGTCCTTGGTTAGCTCTGACATTTTAACCTGAAATGCAGGGAAAACCTCATCCTTAAGCACCGAAGCTTTTATTGGAAACTCGCCCTTCATCAGAGGGTTCCACTGCTCAAGGCCGTCAACGGTTTGCACGTAGGTTTTGATATCCATCTTGCCGTCGCGAATCTTGGTGTTGTTGATATCGTTGGTGCGCGATAGGATATAAATCTCCTCGGAGTAGCGCATCCAAACTTTTTCGGGGACAGGAACCGACAGGCGTGCCATGCGGTAATGCGCCTCCTCAAAGTCCTGCCCAAAGGAGCGGAACTCGAATCGAGGTTTCGATATCTCGCCAATTTTTAGCTCTTCTCTGCTCATACTAATATTTTTACTGATTTAGTGAACATGAGGGTGTCTCAAAAGTCAATCTTTTTTTCTTTGTGAGTCTTTGTGTAACAATATTTTAATATAGCACAAAGTTCCACAGAGGTTTCACGAAGTTTCACAAAGGACTTTTAAGACACCCACGACGCTCAATTTACAAGTGTTTTTTTAAAAAAAATCGGCTACTGGCTATTGGCTGCACCTTTGGTTATGGTGTTGAGAACTTGCCAATTATAAGTTCCATCGGGGATGCGACCATAGGTTTGAGTTGCCTCAAGGGCGGGGAATGCAACCGTGTTGATCACATTTCCGCTGGCATCTTCGAGCCAAACCGTTTCACCGCCGCTTCCAAGACCAAAACTTGATCCCGTAGGATTTGCTGTTGCGGCATCATCAACCACAATAACCACGAAACCCTTTGCCGCAATGGTGGTACCACTTGGGAACTCCATTTTTGGTTTGCTCCCCGATTGTCCGCCATTATCGTAAATTTTGTAACCGCTAATATCTACCTCACTTGAAGAGGAGTTATAAAGTTCAATCCAATCTGGATCCTCACTTGTTCCCCTTGAGAAAATCTCGTTAATGGTAATGGGTGATGGGGTAGAGTTATCGTTGGCGGCGTTGGGAGTAACTACGTTAAGTACTTGCCAGTTTGATGTACCATCGGCAAATCGTCCGTAGGATTGAGTCACTTCAAGTGCTGGGAAAGTAACATTGTCGATAATATTTCCGCTTGCATCCTCGAGCCAAACCTCTTCGCCCCCACTTCCAAGGCCAAAACTTGATCCCGTAGGGTTTGCTGTTGCAGCATCATCCACAACTATCACAATAAACCCATTGGCAGGAATAGTAGTACCAGCTGCAAACTCCATTTTGGGTTTGGAGCCCGATTGTCCACCACTGTCGTATATCTTAAATCCACCAATATTCACCTCGCTTGCCGAAGTGTTGTAGAGTTCTATCCAGTCGGGGTTTGCAGTTGTTCCGCGGGAGTATATCTCGTTCATCCTAATGGTGGGTGCAGGGTTGTTATTGTTGGCTGCCCCACGAGTAACTATCTCAAGTATTTGCCAGTTGCTATCGCCATCGGGGTAGCGACCATACGACTGCTCCTCCTCGAGGGCTGGGAATGTAACGTTATCAATAACGTTTCCGCTGGCGTCTTCGAGCCACAACTCTTCGCCTCCGCTGGAGAGGCCAAAACTAGATCCAGTAGGATTTGCTGTTGCCGCATCATCAACAACAATTACAATAAATCCATTGGCGGGAATGGTAGTACCAGTAGCAAACTCCATTTTGGGTTTAGAGCCCGATTGTCCACCGCTATCGTAAATTTTGAATCCACCAATATTTACTTCAGCAGCCGAAGTATTGTACAATTCAACCCAGTCGGGATTTTCAACTGAACCGCGAGAGTAAATCTCGTTTAATTTCACCACAGGTGTGGGAGGAGGAGGAGTATCGTCGTTGGCTGCACCCTTTGTGATGGTCGACAGGATTTGCCATGTATTACTACCATCGGGGATACGGCCATACGAGGTTGTAGGATCGGGCATTGCAGGAAATGCAACGTTATCGACAATGGTACCGGTTGGGCTCTCGAACCATACGTCCTCGCCACCGCTCGAAAGGCCAAATCCGCTGGCACTACCATCGTCAACTACAACCACATAGAATCCACGAGGGCCAAGGATTGTACCTGAAGGAATAACTTTCTTATCCTTTCCTCCTGATTGTCCACCCGAATCGTAAATCTTATACCCACTAATATCTACGGTAACATCGGAGTTGTTGTAAATTTCAATCCAGTCTGGATCCTCAACTGTACCGCGAGAGTAAATCTCGTTCATTACAATGGATGGAGCGCCAACGGTGTAGGCTGCCGTGGTTGTGGGTGCAGTTGCTGGGTGGTAGGACTTTTTACCTGACACGTTCTCGGCTTCAACATAGTAATAAACTGTTGCATCGGAAGCCTGTGAAGGAATTTGGCCGGTGTAAAAGTTTGCCGTTGCGGCTTCAACCATACTAACGGTGGTAAAAGAACCATCGTTAACCTTGTAGTAAAGGGTTACAGATTTAACACCGTTCATATCGGTAACCTTTATATTAACGGTTACGTTGTCGGTTTCAGTTGGAGCCTGGGGAGTAAGCGTAAGGTCGGAGATTACAGGAGGCCCTTGAAAAATCTCGTCTTTAACGCAAGCCGTAATGGTAACGCCCACTATAGCTAATGCTAGCAATAATATTCTTTTTTTCATTTCTATATACAATTAGTTCGTTTAAAAATCTACTTCAATCCGCAGGGAAACCATATGAAATTTCTCCCCAGCTTTACCTGCCTCATCTACAACCAGCTTAGGGTTACGGGTAAGATCGCCATTGGCATCGTAACCAACAAATAGCTTGTTCTTCCCGCTAGCGTAGCGATCGTGGTTCAGGTATGCATAGTTAAGCATCAACTTCACGTTGGTATTCACGTAGTAGTTTAAGCCAGCAGTATAACCTTCGCCAGCGCCACCCATTATACCATCCATGCTACTGTTTAAGCTAAGGTAATCGTAGCGCAGAGCCAACTCAAGTTCGCCCCACTTTTTACCCCTATTAACCTGAGTAAACTCAGCTTCGCCCACGTTGTAGTTGTAACTGCCGCCAAAAAGTAGCATGCTTCCAAATACATAAAAACCGTTGAACTTTTCGGTTGGTCTATCCTCGAGGCGATGTACATCGCTCATCAGGTACTCACCCTGGAGGCGGAAGCCCTTGTAGTAACCAGCTAGCTCGATACCACCAATAGTGGCAAAATCAACAAAGCCAATCAGATCGGTATCGATATACTTTTTACGGTTTATTGAGGTGAGCGAGCGGGTGCTGTAACGAAGGGCACCTGGTATTTCGGAATCGGTTTTTGGAGTACGATACGAGTAGGCAGCACCAATGTGTAGACCCTTTTCGGTATCGTTGTACCAAGGCATGGCCACAACTTTACCCGTTAGGGAGTAGCCCTCGTCCAACCCGTAGTCCTTGTTATTATCGAGCGAGAAGGTTCGTTCATCAATATCATCAACCGCTTGAAAATGCACCCCACCCATGGCGAAAAGCCAGTTCCAATTATACTTTGCTGCAAGGCCAACGTGCCGTGATGGGGCAAAGGTGTTTACGGCCATTGGGCGCTCCATAAAGGTTAAGTAGCGCGATGTGGTTGTAGACTCCATGGAGAATCCCTCCTTAAAGTTTCCTGCCTGAATCTCAAATCCGCCATTCTGGTATTTTAGGTAGGCATCTTTAAGCTCGAGCTGCGAGTTGGCGATGTCCATATCGAACTCAGCATACCAGTTCTCGGCAAACTCAGTTTTAACTGCAAATCGGGCGCGACGGATGGAAGTACCATCGCCAATTTCATTGTAGGTATCGCCAAAGAACTTGGCTCCATCAATCTGAACCCTGATATCGTACCAGATTTTGTAACCTTGATCCTTGCTCTCGAGCACCAGTATTCCATTACGCTCCTCGGGGAATAGCGGAGTGCGATTAACCTTTACTCCATACTGATTGAAGCGGATGTTGCTGGTAAGGGTAAGATCGAGTTGGGTTTTCCCGTTGAGGACAATCTCTAGATCATCAAAATCGGGGTGTGAGAACAGCAAGATATCTGTTGATCGCTCATCAACAGCAATGGAGTATTTACCTTGCTCGTTTGTACTTGCCGCTGCAATGGCGCCTTTAAGACGAACAGAAACCTCGGGAATTGGTTTTCCGTCGATATTTGACGTGATAACGCCTGAAACGGTTCGAGTCTGAGCATGCAGAAAACCGCTTAGGGTAATCAGCAAACTCATAAACAGTAGTTTTTGTTTAATACGCATAATTGATAGATTAAGGGTTAAAAACTTGTGTAGTTATTAGTTAAAGTGATTTAAGAAAATCGGTTAGGTTCTCGCGCTCCTTAAGCTGAAGTTTTTTCCGGAGCCGGTATCGGGCAATCTCAACGCTTTTGGGCGTGATATTCATAAGGGTGGCAATCTCCTTGGAGGCAAAATTGAGCCTAATAAGCATGGCTAAGCGCTTCTCGTTATCTGTAAGATCGGGAAATTTCTCGACCAGCACCAGCTGGAAGTTCTTGTGGGTTTTATCGATCTGCTCGTAAAAATCGTCAATCTCCTTGGTGAACGACATGCGCTGTTTGAGCAGAAGGATAAGATCGTTGAGCTTGGCATCTCGGCGCTGGATATCGGGCGAGCCCACCAGCTGGGTAATCTCATTGGTTATATTCTCCAGAAAAGCGCGCTGCTCGCTGATATTCATAAGAATTGTATTGAGCTCCTGACGCTTTAACTCCAGCTTATTGGTAAGCATGGTGTTCTGCATCTGGATGGTTTTTAGCTCCAGCTCGTTGAGCGATTTGGTGGAGATATACGACTGGTTTTGCTGCTGTAGCACCTCGTTCTCGGCCTTAAGCCTAAGCTTTTGCTGACGAAAGAACATGTAGATCAGAAATACTATCAAAATTGTTGCAAGAAGCAGAATGGTTGGAAGGATTAGATTTAGATGATTTATTCCCCTTTCATAAACGATAGGTTCATGATTAGCCTTAACGGCATTAACCACCGACGAAACTTTTAGCCCAAACACATTTTGCACAAAGAAAAGGGCAAAGTAGGTTAACATACCAGCCGAGATTGGGGTTGTAAGCCATCCCATGGCAATCCCTCCAAGGAGCTTGTACTTAATTTCACGGCCTCCTTTTATTAACCCTATTCCCATTACTGCTCCCACAACAACCTGGGTACTGGAAACAGGAACCAAAGGAAATGGAGGTAAACCTATTGAAGCAATAAAATTTGAAAAGGTAGACGATGAAAAGAGAAAAAGAACTAGCGCCTGTGCCAAAACAACCACAAACGCCGCCTCGGGCGTGAGAGCCAAAATACCCTGCCCCACCGTTTTCATTACTCTTGAACTATATGTAAAAATTCCAACTGCAATGGCTAACCCGCCAAGCAGGAATAGAATTTGAACTCCATCAATGGTGAAAATTCCAAAGTCTAATACAATACCTGGAGCCGATGGCACAAAAACCCCCATTACGTTGGCAATATTGTTTGCGCCCAAGCTATATGCCCCAAATCCCCCAACTACAATTAAGCCAATGCGCAGCAAGGAGTCGAGCTTGATGACATGAATATTCGATTTCCTCAGAATTTGCCGTACCAGCAGGAAAAGTAAAGCGCTAATAACTGCGCCTAAGATGGGCCCACTTATCCACGTACTCATAATTTTCCACAGCACGGAGTAGTCGGTTTGGCTGCCAGTAAATGACGTCCATCCAATAATTGCACCTACCACCGCCTGGCTGGTGGAAACGGGCAAACTTGCCCGAGTCATTAGGAAAACGGTAATGGCTGCGCAGAGCGACACCGTGAAAGCACCCGCCAGTGCATCAACCGAACCCAACTCTGTGAGCGTGGTGGCTGCTCCCCGTCCTTGAAATACAGCACCTATAATTACAAAGATGCTGGCTATCCAGGCAGCCTTTCGAAAGCTGACCATCTTTGAGCCCACAGCTGTACCAAATATATTGGAAGCATCGTTGGCCCCCAGCGACCAGCCCAGAAATAATCCACTCGATAGGAACAGGAGAAAAAGCATGGACTCAGGTTTAAATTGATCGTTTTATAGCCATTATCGATAGCAGATCAGCAGCGCGCTGGGCGGCATCCGAGAGTGTTTCGATATGCAATGTGAAGTATCTCAGGTGAAACTTTTCGCTCAATCGGGCAATGGGTAATTCTTGAAATACCTTTCGTTTAATGGCATCGGCCAGCTTATCGGCTTCACGCTCAAAAAGGTAAACTCTGTGTATGCGTTCCTTAATATTCTCGGGACTACGGAAGTAAGCCCTGGCAGCAGGAACTACCGATTCTATTGCGGAACAGGAAAGTTCGGTAAGTTTGATCATATCCTGATTTAGTGCAGGAGGAATATTGGGAACCTCAACATCAAACTGAAATAGACTCTTCTTGGCCATGTCGATAATATTATCCAACTCCTCGAGCAGTCGCATTATATCGCCCCGCAGCTGGGGCATTAAGGACTGGGTGTAGAGTATATTTTCGATTTTTCGGCGGGTAATATCGGCCTCAGTTTCTAGATTTGAAAGGGTTTTTAGGTTATCGAGAAAACTTTCCCTGTTACCAAAAAGGTAGTTCTTTACACCCTCCTTAAATATAAGAGCTCCCTGATCAATGGTATTTAAAAACTCGTCGATAAGCTCTATTGACTGATTGGCATGTTTGAAGAATATCATCGCGATTTGGTTTTGATACCCTACAAATATATTTATAAAAAATCGTCAAAGTTTCTTTTTATTGATGGGTTTACTTTTATGCTATCAATTATTTACGTAGAGTTGTTAATAATTTTATTTATTTGGTTTTATATATTTTAAATCTTTATGTATAGGGGTATGAAATATTTTATGTTTAATTAACCAGTATGTGTGTAGTGTACTTGATGTGTTATTTAAATAGCAATAGATGGGAAATAGCTGGATTAATTAAAGCAAAAAAACTGAACAACATCGAATGTTGTTTATCTCTACTGCCCGATTAATTCTCAAATAAGCATCAATAATGTTTATCAAATATTGTGTCCCTAAAGGGACACTGATTTGTAGCGCTACATTATCTCCTACCGATACTATGTGCCCAACGGGACTGTGCCGTTAGGCACATAATATCGGTAGAACAAGAAATTGATGATTCAAATATTGTCCCGTAGGGATAAAACAACTTTTAGCCGGACAGTAATGATTGTTTATATAATTTGATTGCTTTTAGTGTATTAGAATAAAAATGGGTGACTCTTATGTATGAGCCACCCATTGATTAAACAAATACGTTGTGTTCTAAAAAGGCATGGATAAATACTTGTCGGGCATTTTATCCTTCTGATTTTCGGAATTTAAGTAGTAGTCAAACCATTCCAGTGTTCTTATCAGATAGTCGTACCGATTAAGATTAATCCTATTACCATGGCCTTCGCCAGGGTACCAAACCAACCGAACAGGAGCTTGGCCATGCAGCTTTAGCGCACGGTAGAGTTGTAATCCTTGCTCGGGGTGAATGCGTGGATCGTTTGTTCCGTGAAGGATAAGCGTTGGAGTTTTGCTTTGATGAGCATACTTTATTGGACTTGCGCCCCAAACCTTATCAAAATTTTCGTGATTCCAGAATCCCCAGTGAACATGGTAATCCTCCCAGGGGATATCGGTGGTATTACGCTTGGATACCTGATTGCTGATACCAACAAAAACTACAGATGCAGCAAACCTCTCGGTGTGCCTTGTAGCCGACCAGGCCGAGAAGTAGCCACCGTATGAGCCGCCACCAATGCCTACCTTTGCCTTGTCAACATACCCAATACTGATAAGATGATCGATTCCATCGAGTACATCATCATACTCTACGCCAACCAAATCGCCATATCCTGCCATGGTAAAATCAACCCCACGCCCCGAGCTGGCCCGGTAGTTTGGCATAAATACAAAGAAATTGCGCGCAGCAGCAAACTGACTCCAGGTGGAGTAGTTGGTAGTCCACCCATTCTGAACAGCAGCTTCTGGCCCACCATGAATATAGGTTATAAGCGGGTAAGATTTACCCTGTTCAAAATCTACTGGATAAACTAAAACACCCTCAATTCGCTTACCATCGCGTGCGTTGTACTCGAGCTTGGCTTGCTTTGCCAGCTCAATGTTGGCCAACCATGAGTTGTGCTGAGTGATGCGCTCCAACTTTTTGCCTTTTAGGTTAAAAGTAAAAGCTTCGGCAGGATGCGTGGCTGTGTGACCAGCAAAAGCAACTACCCCATCGATATGCTGAAAACGACGGAAAACAACATCACCAGGTTGGGTAAGAGTAGTGCGCAATTTGGCATTGAGCTTCTGCTCGCTGAGCACAATATCAACTCCCTCCTCAGCAGCAAAAAGGAGCGTGCTGTTATCCTTCCAGGCCATATCGATAATTGACATTTCCAACCCCTCGGCATAGTTGCGAAGCTCGGTAAATTTCTTGCTGTTGGGAACGTCGACCACATAAAGGCTACCCACCACCGAATCCTCGAGCTTTGAGGCGGAACGGAAAGCCAGCTTTTTACCATCGGGACTCCAAACCAAATTACCTAGTTTACCCGGATTATCAACAAGCTGAGTAGCATAACCCGTTGCCACATCAATAATGTGAATTCGCTGGAACATGTACGAGTAATCGACCAGATTCTTGGGCGAAATGGCAGCGGCTATCCTTTTGCCATCGGGTGAGGCCACAAAATCGTACACAGTAACATCGCTGGTAAGCTGACGGGTTTGTCCGCTGGAAAACTCGTGCAGGTAAAGGTTGATGTGACGCCACTCCTCCTCAAAAATTTCGATATTATAGCCTTTGCCCCGAAACTCGGCACGAGCAGGATCCTCGGGCGCCAGGGAGGTAAAGAGAATGCCGTTGGGCAACATTTGGTACTGCGAGATGGACGCTTCGTGTTTAAAAACCAACTCCTCGCTTCGGCTTCGAACATCCATTTTATAAATCTGTGAACCGGGCGCACTGGGGCGGTTTGTTCTGTAAATAATGGCATTGCCATCGAGCGACCACGAAATGGAGAAAATTGACTGCTCGCCAGTGAGCAGCTTATCAACCTGATTGGTTTTAAGATTAATTACATGCAACTCGCGGTAATCGCCGCCGGGTTTATGATCCATTGGCCGGGGAACATTTAGCGTATAGGCCAGCAGCAACTTGCTGGGCGAAAGGGCCACCTCGGCTACAGACTTAATCTCGAAAAGTTTATCGGGAGTTAACCTATTCCCATTGCCGGAGGCAAATACTATTATCGCGCTAAACAGCATGATAACAACAAGATAAATCGTTTTTTGAACGGTTCTTCTCATGACTTCTGATTTTTGAATTATTGATTTGTATTCCTAGTATCTACGGTAAGCTGCCTCCACCTGATGATCGGTTCCCGAGAACCCAAAGTAGGAGAATTTCCAGTAGATGGCGCTGTAATTGCGTTCAAAGTGGCCTGTTCCGTTAAAATCGTGAAGAGAGTTGGTGCCGTAGATGGTAATAACAGTGTCGGAAACGGTGGCATAGGTTTCGACTTCGAAACCCAGATTGTAAAAGTTTAGGATGGTAATAAACGATGGGTCATCGTGCTGCGCATCTATGCTAACGCTGTACTGGCGAAAACCATGCACTGCTCCATCCTCGAAACAACGCCAGCCTCCAAGAATGGAGTTCTCGGGGTAGTTTGGCTTATCGTTGCACGACTGAAAAATGGCAACTGTCAAAAATACCGATATAATATACAGCAGCTGACGTACACGCATGGCGATGTGTTTAGGCTGTAAATATCCTAAAAAAAGGGAGTAAAAGCAAATTTACAGGGAACGTTGAGTGATGTAATCACAAAAAATCCCCTGTAAATACGGAATGGATAAATATTGCAACGGGCGTTGCTAACCCAAAAACTCGAACCTTACGGTTTGCTTCAGGTCGGGGTGCAGGCTATTGGCCACAGGGCACTCCTTGGCCGAAAGTTCCAGGAGCTTACGCTCCTTTGGGCTATAGCTATTGTGAGGAAAGGTAAGCTCCACAATAATCTCGACAACTCGTCGGGGATTGGAACCCATTACCTTGGTAACGCTTACCTTGGTTCCATCGATATTAAAACCGTGGGTGCGAGCCGAGATACCCATTATTGTTAGCATACATGAACCCAGCGATGTGGCCAGCAGATCGGTGGGCGAAAAAAACTCGCCTTTCCCCTGGTTGTCGGGGGGTGCATCGGTGGTTAATTTGTTACCGGAAAGTAAATGAACTGCCTCGGTTCGCAGCTCTCCTAAATATACGATAGTTGATGTTGGCATGAATTATTGAATAATAGATTTGACATTGATTTATACCGGCAAATATATATCTTAAGTGATTTTGTTCAACTAAAAATTGACCACAAAAGCCACAAAGGATACACTAAAAACACTAAGATAAGCATGGCCCGCTTTGGTAGTAATTGATAAGTGCATATAAAATAGTTATATACAACCACTACTGACCGACTAAATTATAAAAAAAGT
>CAZBBA010000042.1:0-32697 GCA_964490015.1 uncultured Rikenellaceae bacterium | reverse complement strand
GGGAGAGTAGGTCGCCGCCATCCTTCAAAAAGCCCCGATATGGTTTATATCGGGGCTTTTTTTATTTTATACTGGTCCATGTTCAGCACAATGCCGAACGTGGACTTTTTTTTATCTGGTAAAATCTTGAAGCCTGTTAAATGTGGTGCTGACCAGTATTAGACTGAGAGAATTTAGATGATGGTCAAACTACAACGATAGGTGGCTTGCTATGCAGGTTTAACCAGCTATGGATAGCCCGACGGTGGTTCAATCGCCGAACGGGGGTTTAATAATGACCCCACCTGACACAGTTTATTGAATAGACCCGAACGGAGTTAGGTGATCTGGGCAGAGTTGAGGCCCTTGAGCGTGTCGTTAATAAGTCGCTCGATGAGGTTCAGGTGCCTTAGAGGTACCGTGTTGAGGGTTTGGGTGATGTTGAGGATCTTGTCGGTCTTCCGGATCTCGTTGAGGGGATGGTTCTCGTCGATCTGGTCGCCAGGGTTGGGCGTCCATTCGTACATATCGTTGGGGGTGCACCTGAGTAGTATGCAGAGTCGCTCAATCTCCTCGAGGTCGAGCCTACGAACATTGCCCTGTTTAATCTTGGAAGCGAACCGGTCAGAGAATCCCGCCTTGCGGAGGTAGGTGAATGGACGCTCAATGCCTCGGGCCTTGAATATCCTCTCGAAATTATAGTTTACCATAGCGGTGAAGGATTTTAGGTTGGTGAGTCAAAGTTATGGTATTTGCGGGATGATGTCAAGACAATGGGTTAACTATCTTGGTTGAGTAATTGTGTGAATCCGATACTTGTTAGAGAAAAAACTCTTGTCAACCTCGAATTACCTGTACAATCTCTACTAGCATCTGTTAGAATATTGTTACAAACTGTTACAATCATATTATTACCAGTAGCATTTCCAATTATATCTGTTACATTTCTTTAAATACCTGTTACATTTCCATACATATCTGTTACATTTTTTTAAATATATGTTACATTCCAGTTTTTATATGTTGTAAATGAACAAAGATCTATTGTAAATCGACAGATATCTGTTCAAATACAATATTTAACCGTGCAAATTGAGCAAATTGATGAGTTAAGTGAGTATTTAGTGTGCGAAAATGGGGAAGACGGTGGGCTAGGCGCGTAGGAGTAGCCTGCTGTGGATAAGCCGCCGGCGGTTTAACCGCCGGCGAACGGAGTAAAGTTTTATATTCTGGCTTATCTCAGAAACAGCTTACCCTAGATTCTTCACCTTTTTAAGACCAAGCATCTTGACAATAAAGTTGGGTAGGGGTTTTTCGTCGTTGCGCTTGTCGAGATTGAGGGAAATGCCAAATTTTTTGGCAATGGGTACCCTATGTGTCTCCACAAACTCGATAAGGGTTCCATCGGGATCCTCGATATAGGAGAAATGGCCAGCCGCCTCGCCCATATCGAAGCTACCCTGCTGGTTGTGCTTCACGTTTGAGTTTACGGTGAAAGGGAATCCCTTTGCTACACATTCTCTTTCCAAATCGGCCATTCGGCGGATATCGAAGCAGAGGTGGATAAAACCTAAATCGCCCCAGAAACGTCCCTGGAATATTTTTACAGGGGTGCGATCGAGCGCTTGGATTAGCTCAATTTGTGCATCGCCCAGCATGCGGCTAAAGGCGCCCCTGCGGGGCTTGCTATGCGTTAGGATAACGCGGCGGAAACTTCCAGATCCACCATCTAATGAGTTTAACTCGCTAAAGCTGCCGGTTACATCGGAAAGGACGGTGTCGAACTCAAGGATATCGCGGTACACGGTAAGGGCTTTATCTATATTGGAAACCCCTATAACTGCACCATAGGTGGCTCCGGTGGGCTTGGATGGGCTCTGCTTAAACCATCCGGTTTTGGTTTCAATAACCTCAAACGTGTTACCCCTAGGGTCTTCGATATAAAAGTGCTTTTGTCCGCTGGCGCTGGTGCTGATATCGGTTATAAGGTTGTTCTCAATGCTACCGAGGTGGCCATGAGCTTTGTTGATATCGAAACATTTGATCTTGGCTGCAAAGATACCCAAATCGCCAATCTGCGGTTTTGTTGATGGTGCGAGGGGAGTGCGACCCGAGTACTGCCAAATCTCAAATCCACCGCCACCCTCAATATTAAGGGCCAGGGCGGCGTGCCGTTTTTGGGGCTGGCCACCGGTGTAGGGGAGCATCAGCTCGGCCACGGTGTTGTCCTCGAAAATCCGAATATCGACACCAAATGCTTTGATGTACCACTTCCAGGCGTCGTAAATGTTGTTGACACCGATTCCTATTTGCTGAATTCCACAAATTATTTTTGACATACGAGTATAGTTGATAGTTTAGAGTTGAAGGTTGAAAGTTGAAAGTATAGAGTTTAGAGTTGAAAGTTGATAGCTATTTGCTCTTAGCCCTTGGCTCTTGGCTTTAGGTTGGGCTGATTTTGCCGACTAGTCGGAAGAAAATTGAGGGGAAAAGCCGTTTGATGTGTACCATCAGCAGTTCTTTTCCACCTATAAGCTTCTCGGGTTTTCTCCTTTCGATAGCTTTGATGTACTGGCGAGCGCACTCCTGAGCCGATATGCCGTTGGCCTGGCCGGGATCCATAACGCCATGCGATTTGCCCTCCTGGGTTATGGCGTTAACCGAAATCTTGGTGTTTATCCTACCTGGATAAGCAATGGTAACGCTTATTCCCAGTGGCTTTAACTCGAGTCGAAGGGTTTCGAAGTATCCCTGAATGGCATGCTTGGCCGCAGCGTAGGCCGAACGGTATGGAAATCCAAATTTGCCCGAGATGCTGCTGGTGGCGGCAATGTACCCTTCGCCCTGCAAAATCATTCCGGGTAGAACGGCCTTGGTGAGGATTACGTAGGAGAAGAAATCGATCTCCATTATCCGGCGATCAATATCTATAGGGGTTTCGTGGGCTAAGGAGCGCTGGCTAATGCCCCCATTATTTATTAGCAGGTAGATATTTCCCAGTCGGGAGATGGTTTCCTTGGCAACGGTATCGACCAGAGTAGAGTTTGATAGGTCGAACGTAACGGCCTCGCAGTGCTGTGTATGCACCAGGCAATTCTTTTGTACGCGCTGCAGTTCGGAGGCATCGTTCGACGAGATGATAAGCCTAGCCCCCTGCTTGGCCAGCTCGTAGGCCAACGCCTCGCCTATGCCCGATGATGCACCCGTTACCCAGCAGAGTTTATCCTTAAAAATCATAGTACATGGCATTAAAAAAGAGGTTGAAGAATGGCTCCAACCTCTGCAAATATGCAAAATATTTATCTAAATCCTAGCCGATGAAGTTTTGGCGTATGGGTTTTGGAGAAATTAAGAGTGTTACATGAGGTTATATGCTCGATAAAGGATATAGGATAATTCAGGTTATGAGTACTTGTTGATTAGTCTATAATAATTTTACACAGCCTTAACTTAGCCTTTACAGACCAAGGCTATAGATTGTCTAACATTGCAAAAAATTTCGAACATGAGGTTAGGCCGTTTATCGATTCGCAAGCTTCTACTAGTTTCAGCAGTTTTCCTTGGGTTAACGCTTTTATCTATTGGAGTTATAACCAATTTCTACCTAAGGCAATCCTTCTCGCATTTTGAGATGTTGAGTGAAATAGAGAGAGTTTATGGCCTTGGATTGCGGAGCCGAAGTGTTGAAAAAGACTTTATGCTTGAAGAAACGGTTAACGAGATTTTTTTTCTAACTGGCAGGAGTAATTGTATTGATGAGTTCGAGATTTTATCGGCAGATATAAAGTTAGCACTTGCTGGTTTACGAAAAACCACTATTGTAGAATCATTAAACCTCACCGCATTGCTCGACTCTACAATTAGAGCACATAAACTGTATGTTGATACTTTTACACAAACAACTGCACTAATAAGGGACAAAGGTTTCAAGGATAATGGGATAATTGGTGAGTTTAGACAGCTTATACATAGGGTAGAGAATCAGTTTAACAGGATAAACAGCCACTACTATACCTCACAAGTACTTACCCTTAGACGACACGAAAAGGACTACCTTCTTAGAAAGGATTTGGGGTATCAGAAGAAATTTCACGAGGTAAAGCAAAACCTCATTATCGACTTGAATAAAACTAAGGGGGTTGATAATGTAGCCGAGCTAGTAGGGCTTTTAGTAGAGTATGGGGTTTTATTCGATAAGCTTATAGAGTTAGATAAGAGAATTGGAATAACCTCCGATGAAGGCATGATAAGCCAAATAAATTACCTAGGAAACACAGTTGATAATGGACTTAGGGAGTTACATGAAAGAATATATACTTACTCTAAGAGCAAAATTAACGAGGCTGTTGTGTTTCTTTTCCTGTTTGTAGGAATCATTTCGATGGTGGCGGTGATTGTTTTGCTGCTGGTTTCGCGACATATTGTTGGCTCTATTGTTAGGCTGCAAAGTTTTATAACTCGCCTAGGTAAAGGAGAACTGCCTAGTAAGATAGTAACCCAGGGCGCTGATGAGATATCCCAAATGGAGAACTCTATAAATGTATTAACTGATAACCTTAGGAGTACTAGAGAATTTGCCATTGAGGTGGGGAATGGAAATTTAGAATCGGAAGTTAACGTGTTTGGAAACCGAGGCGATTTGGGTGGCGCACTCATTGAGATGCGTAAAAAGCTTCTACAGGTGGCGCAAGAAAGGGAGAGGCAAACCCTAGAAACGAATCAACGAATATGGGCCACAGAGGGAATGGCACTATTTGCAGATATACTGAGAGCCCGTGAAAAGAGTTTAGATGATTTTGCCTTTGAGGTTGTAAAGAATCTGGTGAAGTATACACATTCTAATCAGGCTAGCCTTTTTGTTATTGATAAAGATGAAAACGACAAGTCATTCCTAAACGTACAGGCAACCTACGCCTACGATAGGCGGAAATTTGTAAAATCGCGAGTAGAACTCAATGAGGGGTTGGTTGGTGTTTGCGCATTAGAAGCCGAAACCACTTTACTTACTGATATTCCCAAGGACTACATTAAAATTACGTCGGGATTAGGCTACGCAACTCCAACCTGTCTTATTCTTGTCCCGCTAAAAGTAGATCAAGAGGTTGTAGGCGTTATTGAAATGGCCTCGTTTAATGTTTATAAGCCCTTTGAAGTTGATTTCATCGAGAAGGTTGCGGCGAATGTGGCATCAACCCTACAGATGGTGGCCATAAACAACAAAACCCGACACCTGTTAGAGTATAGCCAGCAACAGGCTGAGGAGTTGCAGGCTCAGGAGGAAGAGATGCGACAGAATATGGAGGAGATGCGAACAACTCAGGAGTGGATGAATGCACGGGAGGAGGAACTTAAGAATGCCCTTACAGCCAAAGAAGTTGAAGTTGATAGTCTGACGTTAAGAATAAAGGGCGACAGGAGTGAATTTACGCAAGCAATTACTACTCTTGAGGCACAGCAAGAAATATTTAACTCTAACTTTATGATTGCGAAACTAAGTCCTGAAGGCAATATCCTCACATGTAACGATAAGTTCAGGAAAACGATTCTAAATGTCGATGAAATGGAGTGTCCTTCGATATTCGATAATAGCATCCCCGGACAAGAGGAGGCAAACCGAACTGAGTGGAGTAGAGTGGTGAACGGTGAAACCTATAAGGGGATTATCCATCGACTCGATCCATTTGGAAACCAAATAGCCATATATGCTGTTTTCGCCCCATTACTCAATAGTAAGGGGAGTAGTGAAACAATCCAATTTGTAGGACATAGAGTAGGATTTGCTGATTCTACACAAGCAGCATCGGGCGTTTGGCTTAGGGAAAATTTGGAACAGAAAAAGCTTACAACAATTGATAAGGTGCATATGTCGTAGCGCTTTTCAAACCAATTATGATTGCTGGATATATATAAAATAGGCCTATGAATATACTCGTAATTTCAGACTTACACATCGATAATGGTGATCGGTTTGGCACTTTTGGCTGGAAGGCCAAAAAGTTCATTAAAACAATCGAAGCCGTGGTGAAGGCCTATGGGATTGATAAAGTGATTTTGAATGGCGATATTTTTGATCTTTACAAGTACAATTTTAAGGAGGTATACTTCAAGAATTTTGAGCTTATTAGCTACTTTAATCGCAAGGGGTATGTGTACATCAGAGGCAATCATGATCTGTTTAACCCCTTTGCCGAAGATTCACATACAATAGTAAACTCTAAGGGCCAAAAAATTTACATTGAACACGGGCATAATGCCGATTTTTTGAATGGAACCCGCTTTGGTCGTTGGCTAGGAACGCTTGGGTTCTATTTGCTCAAAAAGATTATTACAATTCAGTTGGTACAGAAAATTTACTTTAAGGTGGTTGAGTGGGATGAGCAGCTTAATCATATCCCAAAGAAGTACAATACATACAAATACTTGAATTACGCCCTTAATTTGCTTAAAGAGTACGACGTGGTGTTGCTGGGTCATACGCATAAGTTGGAGGTTCATAAAACTTACTACTTCAATAGTAAGAAGCTATATTTTAATACCGGTTCATGCTCGCTCGGCCGATTACAAGCGGTAGTTCTCGACACTGAAACCCTCAGATATGATACCATTAAGTTGGGCCGCGAGGAGAAGTTAAAATCTTATTTGCCCAACTCATCAGTGGCTAGTTAGTGATTACAGCGTATCGCGCTGTAGCTCATAATTTAATACCTACAATGCAAATATCGTCGGTTTGACAATGGCCTGCCATCCACTGGTTCAACTCCTTTTCAAGTTCCAACTTTTGATCAGCCATTGATAAATTTCCATTCTTAACAATTAGCTCGTGCAAACGAACTTTTTTAAATTTCATTGAATTAGCTCCCCCCAGCTGATCCTGAAATCCATCGGTTCCCAGGTAAATAGAGTCTCCCTCGCAGTATTGAAAGCAATTCGATTTAAAAAAATTATTCGAATTATATTGCCAGTCGCCTATGGGATGTTTTCCGCCTCTATACACTGAGATTAGGTTGCCCGATATATGCAGCAAATCTCTTCTACAACCCGTATGATATATAGTTTTACTTACAGGGTCGATGCAGCAGAGCGAAATATCCACCCACTCGTTGTCGAATTGTGTATGTGAATCGAATGAGCTAAAACTTTCAATGAATCGGCGATTTATTTCACCAATTATTTTATTGGTCTTTTTTAATTTTTTATTCAGGATGGCATAGTCGAGCAGGCTATACACGAGCACCGATTGTATTGCTCCTGGTACTCCATGTCCGGCACAGTCTCCAACGGCAATGTAGATTAACTCATTCAGCTCGGTAAGCCAAAAGAAATCGCCCGATACATAGTGTTTTGGTCTAAATATTACGAATGAATCTTTGAAGACTCTATCGAAATGCCTTTGCTTTGGGAATAGGGCTTTTTGAAGAAATTCAGCATATTTAAGGCTTGATTCAAAATCGACTGAAGAACTATTGTCCATAAATACTCTTGATTCCTGGTTCAACACTGCTGAGCTTGGATTAATCAAACTATCGACAAGGTAATCCTGAATTTCGATAGCTGAATTGTTATTGTATGATAAAAAAAGGGTGAAGAGAACCCTCACCCATACTATTTTGTTGTTGGCAACTACTAGTCGTAACTCTTTTCGGAAAGCACTTCACCAGCCTCATTGTAAATAATCCAAGTGCCGGAGCGCTCGCCGTTGGTGTAGCTCATGTCGTAGCGGAGGGTGCCATGCTCATCCCACACGTACCATTTTCCATGCTTTTTGCCGTCGTTAAAGTGAGCCTCGGCGGTTTTAACCCCTTTATCACTATAAGTTTCCCATTTCCCGTCGGTTTTACCCTTTGTGTAGGAGCGGATTTCATTTATTCTACCAGAGGAATGGTAGAGTTGTGTAATTCCATGGAGTTGCCCGTTTAGAATGCTCATCTCAATCTTTATAGTACCATCCTGATAGTACTCTTTGTGATTTCCAGTATAGAGGTTTCCCTGTTTATCGAAATAAATTCCATCTTTTTCAATAACCTGTGCATTAAGGGCTAATGATGTTACAAATAGTAAAACTAGTAATGAAATTCTCATAATCGTGTTCGGTTTTGCTAGTATTTGCCTTGTTGTACGCAATTTGTTTATCAAAAGTTATTTACTTATAATGTTCGGCAAAGATATTTTAAAATATGAACGATGATGATATCATGTTCGAGCCAATTCTTCTACATCTGATTCCATAATAGAATTCCTGCATTATGTTAAGAATTTGTTAAGGCATAGTCAGGATTCAGAGGCACAAAATATGGCATTGTTGTATTGGGTGTTATCATCATATCTTTTAGAAAAATGCAACCATTTATTCAAAAGTATGATTTCAACGACACTAGCTACGCTAGCCATAAATAACATTACATTAAACTAAGGTTAATAATTAAATAAAGCTATTACGGTTTGCTAAAAGTAATTTTGCAGCGATAATGAATTGAACATTATAAGGAATCATAAACAATACTACTTTAATGACAACTAGAAGTTTTAGCTTTTTTCTTTGTTTGCTTTTGTTTAGTCTCTCTGGTAAATCTGTAAATGCTCAATCGGGCATAATCTCTGGAACTGTAAAGGACGATCAGGGGGAAGCCTTGGTTGGGGCTACTGTCTTAATTCAAGGAACCTTTGTTGGTACAACCACCGATTTTGATGGTAATTACACACTGAAAACCTCAAGTTTAGGGCAGGCGAAACTCGTATGCTCATTCATATCATACCAATCATCGGTTAAAACAGTTACTGTTGTTGATGGCACGGTAGCACAGGTCGATTTTATCTTATCTGAAGCGTCAATAGCCTTAAATGAAGTTCAGGTTACCGCACGAGCGAATAGGGAGTCGGAGAACATATTGCTGCTTGAGCAAAAGAAAGCAATAGTAGCTTCACAAACCATTGGGGCACAAGAACTATCTAGAAAAGGTATAAGCAATGCAGAGGGTGCAATTACCAAAATAGCTGGGGTATCGAAGCAGGAGGGGGTTAAAAACGTATTTGTTCGGGGCTTGGGCGATCGCTATAATACCACTACCCTGAATGGCTTTGCCTTACCTTCGGAAGATCCCGAGTATAAAAATATTTCTCTTGATTTTTTTTCCAACGACATGATCCAGGCTGTAAATGTTAGTAAAGTTTTTACAGCCGCTATGAACGGGGACGTAGGTGGTGCACTCATTGATATACGATCAAAAGAGCTCACAAGTGATAATGAGTTTGAAGTTGGGCTCTCGTCTGGTTTTAGGAATCAAGTACTAGATGCTAATTTTCTACTACCCGATGGGATGAATAAATTTGGCTATGCCAACGCATCGTTCGGTCCCTATGATGATAAAACAAGTTATGCCTTTAATACCAACTTGGACCCTATTCAAAGCAGTGCACCTTATAAGAGTAATTTTTCCGTTTCGTGGGGTAGAAAATTCTCAAATAACCATAGGCTTTATCTTGTTGGAGCGTTAGGTAACGATTTTTTATTCCAGCAAGGCGTTTCGCGTGAGATTACTGCCACTGGAGCTGAAAATCCCTTTAAGGATATGACCTATACCCGCTCTATTCGAAATGCTTCGCATCTACTTATGGGTAACCTCGAGCTAAACATTAACAATAAAAAGTTGTCATTCACCACTCTATACATACATACAGGATTCTCGTCAGTATCCGATTCGTACGGTAGGCATACCGAAACTTTCCAGATAGCTGAAGACTTTAACTCCGAAGGCCTCGAGCGACGATTGCAAATCAACGACAACACAATTATTGTAAACCAGCTTATCTGGAATGGAAACTTATCTGATAGGCTAAGCTATAATGCTGGGGCATCCCTAAACCATGTAGTAGGAAAAGAACCCGATCGCAGGATCTTTCGATTCCCATCAATTGGTAACGGCATGGTTCAGCTGGCTGTTGCAGAATCAAGAAATCAGCGTTTCAACAGTGAAATTTCCGAAACGGCTATTATTCCTAAGCTTAACCTTCAGTACAAACTATCCGATGAGAAGGATCACTTTTCTTATATTGAGTTAGGTTATGACTCGAGAATCAGCCACAAAGCTTTTTCGGCCCCTTTCTACAATCATGTATGGAATCCATTAATCACCATACCAACTTTTGATTTAAACCACGTTGCATTGGATCCCTATTTTAACAATGAGAGTTTCTCGAGCAACTTGTTTAAAATGGAATTTTTTAACGATACCTATAATGTTTTGAAGAATATGCATGGCGCATATATAGATCTCGTTTATCATTTAGGTAGTAGATTAACCTTAAATGCAGGATTAAGAGCCGATTACATATTAACAAAAATAGATTACGAGGTAAATAGGGGGGCAAGCATAGGAAACGATACAATAAATGGAATTTTTGTATCCCCTAGCTTAAATCTACGGTATGTGCTCAACGATAAAAACCATTTGCGAATGGGATCGAGCAGAACATTTACTCTGCCTCAGGACAAGGAGATATCGCCATTTGTCTATCTCGGCTTCGATGGAAATGATAATGGTAATCCTAATCTTGAGATATCAACCAACTACAATTTTGATATTAAGTGGGACTATTATATCTCCAACAATGAGCTTTTCTCGATCAATGGGTTTTATAAGTACATTCTCAAGCCCATTGCCAGGGTCGATCAGGGCAACTCTGCTGGATTAAAAACTTTCGATAATGTGGCAGACTATGCTGTTGCCGCTGGGGTTGAAGTCGAGATTCGGAAAAAGATTCTATCAATAGCTAACAAGCATGCTGTTAACCTCGGATTAAATACCTCATACATCTATTCAAAAATTAATCTCGATCCGGTTTGGTTTGTACAGAATACCTCATCAACCCTTGAAGGTGCAGCCCCATACCTCGCAAACGTTGATCTTACGTACAACCTGATGTTAGATAACTTTTCTATTATCTCGGCTCTGGTTTTAAACTATATGAGCGATAAAGTCCATACTATAGGCACACGAGGTTACAATAACCTGATTGAAGAGAGCGTAACAACCCTTGACTTTGTGAGTTCATTTAGAATCAACAAAAATGTTGGTATTAACCTTAAAGCTAGAAATCTGCTGAACCCCGAATTTAAACTTACCCGAATGGCGGCCGATAATTCAACCTTTCCAAGCGTTGTAATACGTAGTTATCGCAAAGGTGTGAATTTTGACCTAGGGTTTACCTACAAGTTTTAACGTTTTTAGTGGATGCAAATAGTAATTCAACATTCTTTACTTTTTCCAAGTTAATCCACTACACTTAAGCAATTAATTCTTTCATTCTGTTGTTCTCGACCAATTGGTTTGCCCCTTATAAATGGCATAAGTCGTTTCAGTAATATAGATATAACATATTGTCTTTATGACTATTGACTATGCTTTTAAAAAAAACTTAATACTGGCAACCCAAACTTAACACTAACTTATCAGTGAGTTAAAACCCAATTCTTTTCCTGCTATTACTTTTGCTGCGTAACCAAAAAAATACTTAAAAAATGAAAAAAGCAATTTTTATCTTGGCAAGTTTAGCCCTTTTGTTCGCTTCATGCGATAAGAAAGAACCAGAGAAACCTCAAGTTGACAATGAACTTAGTGGTGATATTTCGACCGATGTAACCCTCGACGCCAATGTTGAGTACATTTTAGCAGGAGCATTGCAGGTTGTTGATGGTGGAATACTCAGGATTCCCGCTGGAACAGTTATCAAAGCAAAAAAAGGGTTCAATAAGTATATTCTTGTTGAGATGGGAGGTAAAATCTATGTAAATGGAACAGCAGAAAAACCAGTAACCATGACATCCGCTGAGGCAAATCCTAATATGGGCGACTGGGGCGGGTTGGTTATAAATGGTAGAGCCAGACTCTCTGGCCCTGCAGGTGTTGTAACTACCAGCACAACCGAAATTAACCCTGCTGTTATTTATGGTGGAGATGTGGACAACGATAACTCAGGCGAAATACAGTACCTAATATTGGAATATACGGGTGCAAAGTCATCTGGTGATGTTGAGCACAATGGTCTTACACTAAATGGTGTAGGAAGTGGAACAAAAATTGAAAACATTTTTGTAGTTAATGGTGCTGATGATGGTATAGAATTTTTTGGGGGATCGGTAAGCGTAAAAAATCTGCTGGTGGTAAATTCAGAAGATGATATGTTTGATGTTACCCAGGGCTGGACAGGAACCCTTGACAACGCATACGGTGTTTGGGAACCAGGTTACAGTAGTACCGAAGGTGATCCACGTGGAATTGAAGCCGATGGTAACCTTGATGGGGTAACTCCTAATGACGTTAACCAATCTGACTTTATTTTCAAAAACATTACCATTGTGAACAAATCGACATTCACTATGCAGGATGCAGTAAAAATACGTCGTGGTGCAAAAGCAAATATTACCAATATGCTTATTAAAGGGGGCACTGCAACCGACATTATTGACATGACTGATGGAAAAGGTAATGGACATGCTGGATCTGTAATCGATTACAAAATTGACAATGTTACCTTTACTGCCGAAATTAAAAATCCTGATGGAGCCACAATAACTGTTAACCCTGCAAATACTGGAGCCGACATTTCCGTATTCGCTTGGACTGGCTATAACTTCAACTAGAACATAAGTACCATAGTGTTTGGCTGTCTTAAGTTTCGACTTGAGACAGCCAATTTTTTTTTAAGATTCAGAACCCACTAGGATGTTATATTCTATTATGTTTACCCATTGTATTTACTGAGTGTAGTTTAAGGGTGGTATACTCGGTCTATCTTCAAACCGATGTTAATTAAAAGCTAATAAGTGATTTGAGATTTAATGAATCATTTTTTAATATTACATTTGAGTAGAATTTTACTGCCAATTTGTAAGAAAATAAGATTCTAATGGACAACGAAAACTATCGAATTCTGCTGGTTGATGACGAACCAGATATCATCGAGTTTGTGGGTTACAACCTACGAAAGGAGAAATTTCAGGTATTTACCGCCAGCAACGGGCGCGATGCCATTAAAATGGCCGAGGAGATTCATCCGCATCTTATTCTCCTTGATGTGATGATGCCCGAGATGGATGGCATTGAGACCTGCGAAGAGATTCGTAAGCACGCCACCCTAAGCGATACCCTGGTAGCCTTCCTAACCGCTCGCGGCGAGGATTACTCGCAAATTGCCGGTTTCGATGCTGGAGGCGACGACTACATCAACAAACCCATAAAACCAAAGGTTTTGGTAAGCAGGGTAAAAGCGTTGCTCAAACGGGTCGATTTAAGGATTGTGAAGACCAACATCGATGAGATGAAGGAAACGGGTCTAGTTATCGACAAGGAGCGCTATGTGGTGGTTAATGAGGGCAAGGAGATATCGCTACCCAAGAAGGAGTTCGAACTCCTTGAGCTGCTTTGCAGTCGTCCCCAAAAAGTTTTTACCCGCGACGAGATTTTCTCATCGGTTTGGGGAAACGATATCATTGTGGGCGATAGAACCATCGATGTGCATATCCGAAAGCTTAGGGAGAAACTGGGCGAGAACTACATAAAGACTGTAAAGGGAGTTGGCTATAAATTTATGGATTAACTCAACAGTTGTCGCAATCCTTTTCTATGAGTATTAAAATCAGCATAAACGATTTTCAACCTTCCGACTTTGAGCAAATCTTCAATCTTTGGATAGCCACTGGTTTAGGAAACCCACAACGTGGAGATAATCAGCAAATTGTCGAACAAAGTATTCGTCTTGGAGGGAAACTCTTGGTGGCAAAAACTCTCAGCGGCGAGGTGGTGGGCACATCGTGGATAACATTTGATGGTCGAAGGCTGCACCTCCACCATTTTGGAGTCCATCCCAGCTTCCAGCGGCAGGGAATAGGCGATAGGTTAACGGTGGAATCGTTGCGTTGCGCCAAGCAAAAGGGATATCAGATTAAGCTCGAGGTGCATCAGTCGAATACTGCAGCCATTGCGCTGTACAAGAAACATGGTTTTGCATTCCTTGGCGATTACGATGTGTACATCGTTAGGGATATTGAGGGAATAGAATTAAACGAATAACGAGAATTATTATGAGTTCTGATGCTAAAGGAAACGCATAACAGCATCGCTAAATCCCGATTCGTTATTAGATTTTACTGCTCTAAATTTCGATTTTAGCTCCTCGGGAGCGTTTGCTACCACAAAGCTGTTCTCGAAGCTGCCCAGCATATCCAAATCGTTAAAATCGTTGCCTAAGGTTAGTACCTCATCTTTCTCGATTTTCAACATACTGCAAAGCCAATTAATACCGAAAGCCTTGGATACATCCCTCCTAAAAATTTCCATCCATATTGAGTGTCCATCGAGCGGTGATGTGGCTCTGATTACCTTTAGCGTGGGGAATTTTCCGCTGAGCACCTCAAACCACTCCACATCGTGAGGCAATACTGCCAGAAGTTGGGTTGCAGCGGAATCGTAGGCAACACCGGGAATGTAGGGTTGACAAAAAGGACGATATATCTCAATTCGATGTGAAAAATCGGGGTTGTGATTACCGCTTTGATGATACAAAAACCGATGATTGGCCGGAATAGGTTCGTGAACCATAAAATCTACCTCATGAGCAATCAGCTCATCAACTATGCTTTGAACCTGCTGGGCTGGAATTTCAGTTGTGTAAAGTATTTTGTTTGTACCCCATTCAAGCATTCCTGCACCCGATGAGAATATCAGGTAATCGATTGGGAAGTCAGATGGGATTACCCTGTTAAAGGAGTAGGGCGAGCGTCCAGTAGCTATGGCTTTAATAATACCCTTTTCACCTAGTTTTATTAACGTATCAATATCTGTGGAGCTTACTTGGCCCTGTGAATTTAATAGGGTACCATCAAGGTCGGTAACAACCATTCTCACAGATCGGTTGAAAGTCATTGGATTAGCAGGTTGGTTTACGAATAATTTCTGCTGCACTATCAAAAACAGGGCAAAAAACTAAACAATTGCTTGTATAATCCGTTTTAGTAACTGGGACGGTTTAGGACATGCAGATTAATTATTACAAAAATATAAAAGATTTCCGGGGCTCAAACCCATTTAATTTTGGGTTGGGCTTTTTTTTTGCCCTTGTATAGTTAATGTTTTGGCTTTTGATTGACATTTTTTTTGGTTAAGGAGCGTTAATCTTTCAGTAATGATGTTCTAATTATTTTTTATTTCAATATCGATTTACTATTTTTATAGCACATTATTCAACCCTTAAAACAGGAGTATTATGTCGAAAACAATCACATTTAACGAGCTTAGGCGGCTGAAAGATCAGCTTCCTGATGGAACCATGCAGATTATTGCAGAGAAGTTGAGTTTGAGCCCCGAAACAGTACGCAACTATTTTGGCGGTACAAATTGGGAAAATGGAGAATCTGTAGGGTTTCATTACGAGCAAGGCCCCGACGGAGGAATTGTGACACTCGACGACACCACCATACTTGACTTAGCATACGAAATTCTGGAGAACGAGTCAAAAGCTTTGGTGTAGTCAAAAAAAATCTTATTTAAAAAAGGGCAAAGGCAGGGATTCAGTTTCTGCCTTTGTTCATTTATTAATAACCCATTGTATTTTATGGCTTCGACATTGGAAAGTATTAAACGTGCTGAATCCCTCTGGAAATCTACACTTATCAATTATCTTCAGCATCTTTATCGGAACACGCATCTTCCCTCGCACGATCTAAACCATCACCTTAGGGTGTGGGAGTACTGCAAGCAGCTGCTACTCGAGTTGGATAAGGTTGGCGGGTTATGCTATAACTTTACTGTGGAGCAAGTACTTGTGGCCTGCCTTTTTCACGATACTGGCCTAATTTACGATCGTGGCGAACGCCA
This sequence comes from uncultured Rikenellaceae bacterium, assembly GCA_964490015.1. Classification (GTDB taxonomy): domain Bacteria; phylum Bacteroidota; class Bacteroidia; order Bacteroidales; family Tenuifilaceae; genus Perlabentimonas. The sequence goes on along the minus strand of CAZBBA010000042.1, from coordinate 16,849 downwards.
TGGCTACCAGAGTCGGTTGATTTGCGAACAGTTCTTTAATGAATATCCAAGCCTTACTATTGATGGTTTTGATATGGTTCTTCATGCCATTGAGCATCACGACGATAAAAGTGTTAAATCAGGCGAAGGGGGAAATGCCCAGCAGGTCGATTTGGTTACCCTGGTTTCTACTGCCGACGATTTGGATGCGGTTGGCTTAATTGGAGTTTTTCGATATATCGAGATTTATTCCCTGAGGGGAGTTTCTGATCAGCTTATGCCCATTAGGGTGATTGATAATATACGGAATCGGCATGCTAACTTTTCAAGGAATTTCTCTTTCATTAATGACTTTTCAGAAAATCACCACAAAAGATATTCAGATGCGCTCACCTTTTTTGAAAACTTGCAGCATGAACAAAAGGCCGATTGCAAGCAACAAGGTGATTATATTCAAATTACCCAATTGCTTGTCGATTGCTTAATCAATCAGCAAATAGATGTTGATTCTACTATACAAAAAGGGATTTCCGAATCTTCAAATCCAGTTGTTGAAACTTTTTTTAAGGGATTAAGAAATGAACTATTGGATTTTAAAATCGATTGAAAGGAAAAACGAAGTTCTTAGGTTTTCTTTCCGTTTACATTTCAACCTTTTATCTATTTTTGCATCAAAAACAAAAAGTAATCGAGTAGTGATCAAAGTTAAGAGTTTCAACGGACTAAGTATCTAAACTTGATCTCAAAAAAAGAAGTACTAATTACATCATCCAATACCAGATGAAACGGTTTTTCACCTATTTTGTAATCGCAACGGTAACGTTGCTTTCCATAATCTTAATTGCCAAGCGGGTTTACAAGAAAAATCTTATACAAACCCCGCTAGTTGAACTACGCTATGAGGAGAATATTAGCGTTACCTACGATGAGGCTATTGCCGCATACCGGGAGATGGATCTTAAACATCGCCAGGCAAAGCTGCTTCAGTATGGCCTTACCGATTTTGGGAAACCGCTTCACCTTTTTGTAATATCACGGTCGAGGGTGTTCGATCCTGAAATACTGCGCCATAAGGGATTTAGAATTGTGCTGGTGAACAACGGGATTCATCCTGGCGAACCCTGCGGTGTTGATGCCAGCATAAAGCTGGCTCGCGATATTTTGTCGAAACCCGATAGTCTTTGGACATTAATGGATAGCACTGTGCTTTGCATTGTTCCTGTTTACAATATTGGGGGAGCGCATAATCGTTCGTATTACAACAGGGCAAATCAGAATGGCCCCGAGATGCAAGGCTTTAGGGCAAATGCCCGTAATTTGGATCTAAATCGCGATTGGGCTCCCATGGAAAGCCGCAATGCCCAGTCGTTTGCAAAGATGTTCCACCACTGGAAGCCCAATATCCTTATCGATACGCATACCACCAATGGCGCCGATTATCAGTATGTGATGACCCTAATCTCAACTCATCCGCAGGAACTTCCTCCCATGCTTGGTAGCTTTTACAGCCAGTTTATGGAACCTTTTCTGTATAAGACGATGGAAGAGGTGGGTTATCCAATGATACCCTACGTTTCGCCCATGGGGCAAACGCCCGAGAGCGGCTTGCAGCAGTATTTAAATCCGCCTAGATACACCACGGGTTATGGTAGAATGTTTAATACGCTTTCGTTTATGACCGAGGCGCATATGTTCAAAACCTTTAGCCAAAGAGTGCTTGCAACCTACGAATTTATTAAAGCTACGCTTAAATTCACCCAACAGAATGGGTACGCGATGGCCAAGCTTAAGCGTGAGGCCGATGAGTACACCTCACAAAAAGCAGAGTTTGCAATTCAGTGGGAAGTTGACAAATCCAAGGAGGAGACCATAACTTTTATGGGATACGAAGCCGAATTTGTCGATAGCAAAATTACTGGTGGTAAGCGTTTGCATTACGATCGAACCCGACCTTTCACCAAGGAGATACCATTCTTTAGGCACTATAATCCAGTGCTAACTGTCAAGGCGCCGCAGTTCTACTATATTCCTCAGGCCTGGTACGACATAGTTCACCGGCTTGAGATCAATAATGTGAAGCTGCATAAGTTTACACAGGATACCATTTTGGATGTTGAGGCTTACTATATTACCGACTATAAATCGAGTTTTAGTTGGAACTCCAATGGCCACCAGTTGCACAGCAATGTTCAGGTTCGCAAGGAGATACAGTCAATTCAGTTTTACAAAGGCGATTATATTGTACCAATGAATCAGGCAACTAACCAGTTTGTGGTGGAGATGTTGGAACCGCAAAGTGGCGACTCATACTTTTCGTGGAACTTCTTCGATTCTATTCTACAACGCAAGGAGTATTTCTCGCCCTACGTTTTTGAGGATTACGCTCTAGAATTGTTGAACTCAAACCCCGAATTGAAGACTGAATTTGAGGCCAAGAAAAAAGATGATAAGGAGTTTGCTGCAAATGCGTACGCGCAGCTTAACTTTTTGTACGAGCGATCGCCATATTTCGAGAGAGTTTTTAAGCGATATCCCATATTTAGGTCTGTTGCAGCCAAGTAGTAGGATTTATTTGTAGGTTAATGGTTGCTTTCATCAACCTCAATAGAGGTTGTGTATTATTTTTCTGATAATTGAATGAATGGAAAATTTTGATGTAGTTGTTGTTGGCGGAGGCCCAGCCGGTTTGCTGGCTGCGGGAAAAGCAGCTGCCGATGGAGCAAAGGTGTTGCTACTCGAGAAAATGGAGAAACCAGCCCGAAAACTTCGGATAACTGGCAAAGGGCGATGCAATATTACCAATACTAAGCCCTATGATGAGTTTGTTCTCGATATTTTTCCCGAGTCACGCTTTCTGCGCGATGCATTCAATTCCTTTTTTAATGCCGATATCGTTGAACTCCTCCACGAGCAGGGCGTTGAAACCATTGAAGAACGTGGAATGAGGGTTTTCCCAGCAAGCGGTAAAGCTTGGGATGTTGCCGAAGCACTGGTGAAATGGGCTAGGTGTAAAGGGGTTATGATAGTATGCCACGCCGAGGTTGATAAGCTTAATATTGAGGATTCGAGAATTGTATCGGTTGATTATAAAGTTAGGGGGGCAAGTGAAACGGTAAAATGTGCCTCAGTAATTCTGGCTACTGGCGGGAAATCCTATCCGGCCACTGGTTCAACTGGCGATGGTTACCGTTTTGCTGTTGAGAGTGGGCATTCTGTAACACCGCTTTTACCCGCGTTGGTTGGGGTGGAAACGGCACCTGCCTTTAACTTTTCCAAGGGCTTATCGCTTAAGAATGTAAATCTTTCTCTTTTTATTGAAGGGAAAAAGGTTGATGAGGAGTTTGGCGAGATGGAGTTAACGGATTATGGTTTTGATGGGCCAATTGTTCTCCGGTTATGCCGACGTATAATTTTCTCGCTGCTCAAGGGAAGTAAGGTTGAACTGGAACTCGATCTAAAACCAGCTTTAAGCCATCAGAAGTTGGAGGCTCGACTTATCCGTGAGATTGATGAGAATCCACGTATTGCCGTAGCCGATCTCGCACGCAAACTTCTACCCAAAGACCTAGCCGGTGAGATGGTAGATCAACTTAACCTTGCCGCTCAAAAGAATTTGGCCCGGCTCACTGCCAATGAGCGTAAGGCCATCCGATTATGGCTTAAAGAGCAGCGTTTTGCTGTGGTTAATCAGCGCTCGTGGAGCGAGGCAATTGTAACTGCCGGAGGAGTTTCACTCAAGGAAGTAAACCCAAAAACAATGGAATCAAAAATTGTGAAGGGGCTTTACTTTGCGGGCGAACTTCTCGACCTTGATGGATCAACGGGAGGGTATAATTTGCAAATTGCCTACTCAACCGGGTGGCTTGCTGGCATGAGTGCGGCAGCCAAGTAGGTTTTATCGCACAAAAAAGTCGAGCATCAACTGCCCGTTAAGGTAGCCTTTTAGCCTGTCTCCAATTGCAACTGGACCAATTCCCGACGGTGTTCCCGTATAAATTAAGTCGCCAATTTTCAGGGTTGTGTACTTCGATACATGGGCAATTAGCTTATCAAAGCCGAATAGCATTTGTGCTGTGTTACCACGTTGCACCTCTACGCCATTCTTCTCGAGCCAAAAATCGATAGAATTGATGTTTTGAATTTCTTCTTTGCTCACAAACTTGCTGATGGGTGCTGCGCCATCGAAGGCTTTCGAAATCTCCCAGGGAAGTCCTTGCTCAATGCACTGCTGTTGCAGATCGCGGGCAGTAAAATCGACACCTAAACCAATCTCGTTGTAGTATCTATGAGCAAAGCGTTCACCTATATTGCGGCCAAGCCGGCAAATCTTTAGTACAACCTCCAGCTCGTAGTGGATGTCTTTTGAGAAGTTTGGATAGAAAAAAGGGTTGTTATTCCTTAGCAGACACGTATCCGGCTTAAAGAAGAAAAGAGGATCGGCGGGTTTAGGAGATTCCATCTCCTTGATGTGATCCAAATAATTTCGGCCAATGCAGATTACCTTCATAGCTAAAGTATTCTTTTTATCGACCCTCCACGTTGAGTAATCGAGTTTTTTTATGGAGAAATCGTACCGTAAGGTAGAATAGAATAGCGAATGCCAAAATTCCAAACCAAACCACCTCAGTGAATCCGAAATTTGCAAAACCATTATATCTGATCACCGACTGCGAGTAGTGAAAAATAAAGAATACAATTATAAGGTTGAAAAATGATGTGTACTCTCGACGAAGTACATTTTTAAACGAGAAGTAGGTATCAGGCCAAATCCATCCATTAAGCCTTGGAATAAATGCAGGCACCGATCCTGCCCATGCAAGATATTGATCGCCAAATTTGCCTCGCAGAAACGCCTCCTCGGCGAACATAATTCTCTCGTAGTAAACCCAGTAGCTAAGCGTAAAGATTAGCATAAACCAAATATTCTCAGTAAGCATACCTATGCCCAACCACATTAGGAAATTCCCAAGATACAGAGGATGACGCACAATAGAGTACAATCCTTTGGTGTTTACCTGCTCGGCAACTTGCTTTTTAGTGTTTCGACCCGAGGTTTTTTGGGGCGCATACCCAACCACTAGTATTCGGATAAGCTGGCCAACCATACTCACCGCAAAGCATATAGCATAGTAGTACTCCTCGAGGCCCAGTCCTTTTTCCAAATACCTAAAATGGATATGGAGGCCAAGACCCACAATAAGGATGAGAATGGGGAAAAAACTACGGTAACGGAAAAGGTAATTACCTTGAACCTGAAACTCTTCGGCAAGTGGCATAGGAGTAATTTTTTAAGTTTTTAGGAGATCAAAATTATTTATTAATATCAAACCTGCAACATTGGCCAATGAATATAAATTTTTTCTATACCCAATTGACGTTTTCAGAAAAACTGTACATTTGAGAAACCAAAATCTTGAGCTATGAAGTTGAAACTACTTTCCCTCACATTATCATTTATTGTCATTTTCTCGACAGTTGCCATATCACAGGACGAAAAGGGTGCGCCTAAGGAAGAAAAGGTTAAAACCGGATGGAACTTTGGTGGGCTACCCGTGGTGTCGTTCGACTCCGACTTGGGTTTCCAGTACGGAGCCCTGCTCAACCTTTTTAACTATGGTGATGGAAGCATGTACCCAGATTTTAAGCATAACCTATATCTCGAGTGGTCCCGCTTTACCAAGGGCAGTGGCATTAACCGAATTTTCTTCGACACCAAGGCACTAATTCCCGGTATTCGCCTTACCACCGACCTTAGCTACCTTACCGACCGGATGTACGATTTCTTTGGGTACAACGGGTACGAATCGGTATTCAATTCCGATTGGTCCGATAGCGAGGATGAAAACTACATGTCGCGGGCTTTCTATAAGTACGATCGTAAACTATTCCGCTTTGCTGTTGACTTACAGGGTAAATTACCTGTTGATAATTTGGGCTGGGCAGCTGGGGTTTGGTTGCTAAACTACAAAGCTAGCTCAGTAAATATTGAGGAACTTAACGAGGGGAAAGATGAGGCGGATAAGTTACCTGAAATGAGAGGACTTTACGACCATTTTGTGGGGGCAAATATTATCTCAGCCGATGAAGCCTCAGGTAGTTTTGTCTCCTATTTAAAAGCGGGTGTGGTTTACGATACGCGCGATAACGAACCCAATCCCAACAAGGGCATCTGGACCGAAGCAGTATTTACCTATGCTCCATCATTTATGGGAATCGGTAGCGATTTTCAGCACATGAAGTTTACTTTAACCCACAGGCAGTATTTTACCCTTTTCCCCGAGAGGCTAACCTTTGCGTATCGTTTAGGTTACCAGGGAACTGTGTTTGGGAACGTGCCCTTTTACCTACAGCCCAATGTTACCACTCTTATATTAAGGGGTTCCACATCCGAGGGTTTAGGTGGCGGAAAATCGTTGCGTGGGGTTATTCGCAACCGCGTGATTGGCGATGGTATTGCCTGGGCTAACCTGGAGCTGCGCTGGAAGTTTGCCAAATTCCAGTTTATAGGCCAAAATTTTTACCTTTCGCTTAATGGGTTTATTGATGGTGGACAGGTTATTACCCCAATAAAGTTTGACAAGAACAGCGCATACTGGAGCAGCATTGTTTGGGGAGCCGAGGAGATACCTTTTACCGAGGGTGATATCTTTGGAACCGATAAGGAATCGTTACACTTAAGCTATGGCGCAGGGTTACGCATTGTGATGAACCGTAACTTTATTATTGCCGTTGATCATGGACGCCCATTCAATGAGCGCGATGGAAAAAGCGGAACCTACATTGGGTTGAATTTTCTTTTCTAGTTGTTCAGTATTTAGAAATATGAAGGTTTTACAGATGATGTAGGTCTTTTGATTTAACAAATTAATTAAGTATCCAAGGGTGTTCCTGTTAAGTGGGCACCCTTGTTTTTTTTTATTTAATTGATAGCGCAACTATGTATGACTTATTGTCTGTTTTTAATAATTGTTTAATAATTAGATCGGTTATTGTTTATATGGGAGTGCTCCTGGTAAAGTAAAAAAATCTTCTATTCACCTTCAACTATTCTGATAACTTAACTAAGGTATTTGTTGAATAATAGATAAAAACCATACTAAGTACGAAAATTTTGTAAAACAATCAACACGAATAGCACCCCGATGATAATGCTTATATTTCGCCATAATTAAGTGCAAAAAACTCAAATATTCAGTTAGATATATGAGTTGATTTCGTTCGTTATCCCATATACTCTGAACAGAAAACAGAATTATAGCAGTACTCTTTTAAAAACTACTTAATAAAAATTTTAACTTTATTTACGGTTTCCTTGTGATTAATAATTTCGTTTTATAATTTGCAGATGTTTTTTTAAATACTATTAGCTCTATTTGTAAACCTAAAATTTGTTCTATGAAAAAACTATGCGTATTCCTTGCATGTGTTGTGTTTGTAGGTGTTAACTTCCTGCAGGCACAAACAGTGCAAATTACCGGTACTGTTACTGCTGCCGAGGATGGGATGCCAATTCCAGGCGCATCCATTCTTATTAAGGGTACTTCGGTTGGTGTAGCTACTGACATTGAAGGGAAGTACACTATTTCTGCGCCATCCTCAGCTACGACCTTAGTTTTCAGCTTTGTTGGAATGGTTACTCAAGAAGTTGCAATTGAGAATCGAACGATTATTAATGTGATTTTGAGAACTGATGCCCAGGAGCTTGAAGAGATTATTGTTGTGGCTTATGGTACATCAAGAAGGGAATCGTTTACTGGTTCGGCCAAAACGGTGGACACAAAAACTCTAGAGAAGCGAACCGTTACTAATGTTACTAAAGCGTTAGATGGAGCAATTCCAGGGGTACAAGCAACATCTGGTGGAGGTCAACCTGGATCGGGAAGTGATATTCGCATTAGGGGATTTGGATCCATCAATGCATCTAACTCGCCCTTATACGTTGTTGATGGTATTCCGTATGACGGGAACGTTAACGCAATTAATCCTGACGATATTGCTTCAGTTTCTGTTCTGAAAGATGCTTCTGCATCAGCTCTTTATGGAGCAAGAGGAGCAAATGGCGTTATTATTATTACCACAAAAAGAGGTACTGAAACCAAAGAACCCGAGGTGAGGTTTAAAGCCGTTTTTGGCCAGTCTGAACGTACAATTGGCCGCTATGAGACCGTTACTACCACAGAGTATCTTGAGTTACTTTTTGAAGCTTACAGAAACCAACTTATAAAGGAGGGGCATTCTCGTTCTGCTGCTACAACAATAGCCCTTAATGGAGACGAAGGTGCTAACTTGTTGAGCTACATGGGAATTCTAGGCGGAGAGGGTTACAACCCATTTAATTTACCTTCAAACCAGTTGATAGACCCCGCAACCGGAAAAGTTGTGTCAAATGCAACCTTACTGTATAGCGACGACTGGTACAAGGAAGCAACTAGAGATAATCCTTTTAGAAGTGATTATCAATTAAGTGTTAATGGAGGAAATGATCGTACTAAATACCTTTTCTCAATGGGGTATTTGAATGATTATGGTATAGTTGAAAACTCTAAGTTCTCCCGTATTACCAATAGGTTGAGCATCGATTCGCAGGTGAAGGAGTGGATTAAAGCAGGTATGAGCGCATCCTACTCATTAACAAAACAAAACTATTTAACAGATTCAGGAAGTTCTTACGATAATATTTGGTTTACCACCCTCACCATGGCTCCAATTTATCCGGTATATGTTAGAAATTCTGATGGTAGTTTTGCGTTAGATACGGAGGGTGAAAAGGTTTATGATTATGGCCTAACCCGTGCGTATAATCCTAATTTCAATACAATTGCTACACTATATGACGATTCTCGCTCATTGAATGCCGACAACCTAAGTGGAAGAACCTATTTAGATTTTGGTACTGACAAGGATATTCCATTTATCAAAGACTTGAAACTAACGTTAAATTTGGGCTTTGATTATAGGGGTAGTGATAGGTTAATGTATTATAACCCCCTACATGGCAATGCAAGAGCAATAGGTGGTGCTGCTTACAAGTATAACTATCGTACTTTAAGTTACACCTTTAACCAGTTGTTAACTTACAATAAGAAGTTTGGCGATCATAGCATCGATGTACTTATGGGACATGAGTTCTACGATTATGGGTTTAATTATTTCTATGCAGAGAAGCAAGGGTTCACTTTCCTTGGCATTACCGAACTTGATGGTGCTTCGACAACTACAGGATCTAGCTCATACTATGATACATACAAGGTTGAGTCTTACCTCTCTCGATTGAACTATAATTTTGCCGATAAATACTATTTCTCTGGAAGCTTTAGAACAGATGGCTCCTCAAGATTTCATCAAGATGCTCGTTGGGGTAAATTTTGGTCTGTTGGAGCATCGTGGAGAGTTAGTGAGGAAGCTTTTATGAAACCAATCACATGGTTAACTAATATGACTTTGAAAGCAAGCTATGGATCTCAGGGTAACGATATGCTCTTAATGGGAGGGAATCCAAATTATTATGCTTGGCAAAGTTTCTATTCAACCGATTGGGCAAATAATAACATGGGTGGTGTTTGGTTAACATCCTTGGAGAATAAAGAGGTTGAATGGGAAAAAAACAACAACCTTAACGTTGGAGTAGATGCTAAACTATTTGAAAGGGTATCAATTGGTGCCGAGTTTTTCCATAAGACCACATCAGATCTTCTATTATACCGACCTTTAGCAACCTCTACAGGTTTTAATGGTTATTGGGACAATATTGGTAGTATGGTCAACAAGGGCGTGGAAGTTGATCTATTCGGACAGATATTAACTGGTGATTTTAACTGGGGTATAGGGACTCAAGCAAGTTTTATTAAGAACAAAGTTACTGAACTGGTTACTGCAGATCAGGAGATTGTTAGTGGTAGTTTTATCATTAAGGTTGGTGAACCAATTAACTCATTTTACTTGCCAACATCTGCAGGTGTTGATCCTCTAACCGGGCAACAACTTTACTTGATAAAGAAGCAAGTTGAAGTTGATGGAGTTATGACAACAGTTGAGGAGGTAACAAATAATTATAACCTTGCTGCCCAGTACAAAACTATTCATGGCAGTAGAATCCCCGACTTTTATGGAAGCATTACCAACAATTTCTCATACAAAGGGTTCGATCTTTCATTATTAATAACTTATTCTGTTGGTGGTAAGGTAATCGATGGTGTTTATAATACCCTGTTTAGCTTAAGAAATGCGGGTACAAACCTTCACTCTCACATGCTTCGCCGTTGGCAAGAACCAGGTGATATCACAGATGTTCCAAAACTTGTACTCGGTGAAGTTGACTATGTTACAGATGCTAAACTAGTTGATGCCTCATACTTGAGTATTAGGAATATTTCCTTTGGATATAACCTTCCAACCTCTGTAAATAAACGATTAGGTGTTGAGTCGTGCAGAATTTTCTTTACTGGCGATAACTTAGCATTATTTACTAAACTTCAAGGTATGGATCCACAATACAACTTTGCTGGAAGTCAAACCTTTAACTATGTTCCCCTAAGGGTTTTGTCATTAGGTCTTGATCTTAAATTTTAAAAACACACATCAATGAGACTAAAATATCATATAATTGCAATTATCATGGCATTCACTGCATTTTCATGTAGTGATGAAATTCTAAATACTGTTCCTACAGATAGAGTATCTGGGGAAATGGTTTTTGAAACAGTTGATAATGCCTATGCCGCCATGAACGGTATTTATCGTGCCTTCTATGTGTATGGATCAGAGTGGGTAGACTACTATGAGACAGAGAATTCTGGAATTGCTGCGTTGCAGCTTGCCACTGAATTAATGGGTGAAGACATCCTTATGGATAAAGCAGGTAGTGCTTGGTTCTGGTACGATTATAAGTACTGGGTTCGCGCCGAGGTAAATAGTACTGGTGATAGACCATATTCGTGGTGGAACATGTTCTATAAATTGGTCAATAATGCAAACTATGTTTTAGCTAATGTTGATGGAGCTGAAGGCAGTAGACTAGATAGGAATAATATAAAAGGGCAAGCTTTTGCACTAAGAGCCTATTCATATCTGAATTTGGTAGAGCTATACCAAAGAACATATATTGGGCACGAGAATGATCCTGGAGTACCCCTTTACACAGAGCCAACTAGCAATAAGACTGAGGGTAAAGGTAGAGGAACTGTGGAGCAGGTTTATACCCAGATAAATGCGGATTTGGATAGTGCAATTCTAAGATTACAAAACGCCACAGCTCAAAAGCATATTTCACACATAGACTTGTACGTTGCCTATGGGTTAAAGGCTCGTGTAGCCCTAATTCAGAATAAATGGGAAGATGCTAGAGATTATGCAGCGTTGGCTCGCAGTAAAGATGGATTAGAGTTAATGAGTGGAGGAGAGCTTGGTGCGGGATTCAGCTCCAAGAATAATGAGTGGATGTGGGGTTCTGAGGTTAACGAAGAGCAATCACTCTCCTGGCCATCATACTGGAGCCATATGGATTCAGAAGTTGATGGTTCATATGCAGCGAGTGCTCGTAAATGTGTATCCTCTTGGCTTTATGATCAAATTCCTGCTACTGACATTAGGAAATCGTGGTTTAATGGAAACGTTGGGGCGGCACCAAGTGGTCCAAATTTCAGGTATAATCAGCGTAAGTATAAGGTTAAAGCTCTTGGTAGCTGGTCGTCAGATTTACTTTACATGAGAGCAGCGGAAATGTATCTTATTGAAGCAGAGGCTAGATGCAGGTTGTCTGACTATACAGGAGCTCGAACTGTAATTACTGATCTCGTAGGTTACAAGGACTCAGGTTTTGCTGCCACTTTAGCAACTTACCCCAATGGAAACACACATAATATAACTTCCGCAGGTAATGTAAACAACCTTTTGGATTTCATTCTTCTGCAACGTAGAATTGAATTATGGGGTGAAGGCTTTAGGTTCTCTGATATTAGAAGATTAAAGAAGGGATGTGATAGAAACTTTGCAGGGTCAAATCATCCTGATAAAACTACTATTTCTGATCCTAACTCCTGGGAGTTCACGATAATGATACCTCAAAAGGAATTTGATGGTAACGTTAATATGGACCCTAATTCAGATCAGAACCCATAATGTGTATTCAACAAAAACATGTGAGACATGAAAACAAGAAATTTGATTCTATTAATATTGGCGGCATCTACTATTCTTTTTTGGTCTGGATGTGACCAAGAGCATGAGATGCCAAAATTTACTTATGACTTTGTTAGTTTCGAAAAGTCGAATTACAACCTAAGTGTTCAGGGTGATGTAGAGCTTAAGATTCCAGTTTTTCACAAGAATCCTACAGTTAAAAACTCAAAAGTATCTGTTGACGTTATAACTACAATCCCTCAGAATGCCTATACCATTACCTCTCCTACTGAATTTACATTTACAGAATCAGATACAGTATTTATTGTTTTAAAAATAAACTATGCAAATATTGTTCAGTGTTTAAATTATTCAATTGAATTTAGTATTAAGGAGGGCGATGGTTTTGTCGCAGTCTCCCCTTACGATGGAATTGGGAAAGCAACAGTTAATTTTGAAGTTTTTAGCACAATAGACAATGCAGATCTTGTAGGTTCGTGGTCTGGAACTGATGCTGTAACTCCTTTCACTACAGGTCAGTCGTATGTTGAAACAGAGATTGTTGGCGGAAAACTGATGATTTCTGGCCTTGGATTTGATTGGATCACCGATTTCTGGGGCGAGGATATTGTTGCTGGAGGTACCGTTGAACTCGAGGTATACGATGGAGGAGATGTAGTTATTCAAAAGCAGTATTACATTTCCACCACATACAATGGAGCTGACGAGGATCCCTATACTATTGTTGGTACTGGCAGGTGGAATAATTGTGGAGATAATCCTACGCTTGTTATTAACTACGAGATGAATAACTACGATACAAATTGGGGCAATTGGTGCTATGTAAGAGATTACATCGATACCCCAATGTTTAGGGCAACATTAACACTTGATCCCTCTAAAGTAGATATAAAAAAAGTTATAAAGAGTAGGGGGCTCGTTAGAGATTATAAGCCTGTTTACTAATTATTTAATATGAAAATATAAAGAAGCTATCCAAATAGGATAGCTTCTTTTTGTTTTATAGAACTTTCTGATAAAAATCTATTAAACTAGTATATTATTCATTATTCATCCCATTACGAGGAGCAAGCAAGTTTGAACTTTTATAAGTACAGAAATTATACTCGTCTCTATGGTATTGCCTTTGTAAATGAGTGGTTTATTCTTTTTGAAAGTGCCCAATGGTTTAACATATCGAGTCTATTTACATATCAATAGTTTATAAAACTCTTATATTATCAACCCCTGTTCATATCTTTTTTTAAAACTATTTAACTTTATTTAACAAATAGTTGTATTTCCTCTTCCCAATTCATAAATTTCCCTTGTTTTTTAAACTATTAGCTCATTTTTTAATAACCTAAAACTTTTTCTATGAAAAAACTATGCGTGTTTCTTGCATGTGTTGTGTTTGTAGGAATTAATTTACTACAGGCGCAAACAGTGCAAATTACTGGTAATGTAACCAGTGCCGAGGATGGCATGCCTATCCCCGGTGCATCCGTACAAGTAAAGGGTACTACAGTTGGCGTGGCAACCGATGCCAATGGACGGTATTCTCTAGATGTCCCTGTTACAGCCACTACATTAACATTTAGCTTTCTTGGGTTCAAAACTCAAGATGTGTTAATTGCTGGCCGAACTATTGTTAATGTTATTCTCGAGTCTGATGCAATGGCTCTTGAAGAGATTGTTGTTACTGCATTAGGTATAACCCGCGAAAAGAAAGCACTAGGTTATGCCGTTCAAGATGTATCAGGCGATGAACTCGCAAGTGTTAGAACTCAGAACGTAATTAGTTCTTTAGCTGGACGAGTTGCTGGTGTTCAAATTACTACTGCAACAGGTCAAATGGGGGGTGGTGCAAAAATAAACGTGCGTGGTAACACCTCGTTAACCAAAAACAACCAACCTCTTTTTGTGGTTGATGGTATTCCTTTGGATAACTCAGACTATTCTTATGGTGCTACTGGTGGAGGAGGTTATGACTATGGTAACTTAGCCGCTGATATTAACCCAGATGATATAGAATCTGTATCAATTCTTAAAGGAGCAAGTGCAAGTGCGCTTTACGGTTCAAGAGCTGCTAACGGTGTTGTAATGGTTACTACTAAAAAGGGAACTCAAACCGCTGATAAAACTATTGGAGTGTCAGTTAACTCAAGTGTCACCCTCGAGAATGCTAAGTACTTCCCTCAATATCAGAAGTTATATGGTGGTGGATATGGCGATTTCTCAGAAATTACGGTTAATGGAGTTGATTATTTGTATCCCGACTTTGCAACTGACGAAAGTTGGGGACCCAAATATGATCCTAACACTTTAGTTCTTCATTGGAACGCATTCGATGCATGGGATACAGAAAATTTTATGAAGCCCAAGCCTTGGATATATCCTGAGAATGACTATACCTACTTCTTTCAAACAGGAGTTAACTACCAGAATAACATTGCTATAACAGCAAGTGACAAGAATAATGCTTTACGTGCATCATTCACAAATATGGAACTTACAGGTATTTACCCTAATAGTCAAATGACCAGGAACACTATTAATCTGAGTGCAAGTTCAAAAATAAGTAAATACTTGGATACCTGGGTAAATGCAAATTATGTTGTGAATACTGCCGTGGGACGTCCTGAGACTGGATATGGAGATAGAAACCCTGTGCAAAAGATGTGGCAGTGGATACACACAGGCGTTGACTACAAAGATCTTGAAAGTTACATTAATCCTGATGGTTCGCAACGTACTTGGAACAGAAATGATTGGGATGACCCAACACCAGCATATACCGACAACCCCTACTGGACACGGTACGAGAACTACCAGAATGACCGTAGGGATCGTTTTTATGGAAACTTCGGAATTAACATACCATTTACTCCGTGGTTGAAATTTACAGGTAGGATGGGGATTGATTATTACAAGATGTTTGCGGAGGAACGGAGCGCTATTGGATCGCAAGCACAGTCTGAGTACGACCAAAATGTAAATACTAACAGTGAGATTAACTCAGAGTTTTTTTTCACGATAGATAAAAGGTTCTCTGACGATGCTATTGGTTTTTCTGCAATTCTTGGGGGCAATCGTCTTGATCGGAACTATTGGAGGAATGGAGGATGGACCGTTGGTGGTCTGATCCAGCCTAATCTATACAATCTGTCAAATTCTTTGAACAAAGCCTCTGTCCGAGACTATAATTCCTGGAAACGAATTAATAGTTTGTACGCTAACGTTATAATGGACTTCAATCGTATGGTTTTCTTGGAGTTTACTGCACGTAACGATTGGTCGTCTACATTACCAGCAGATAATCGCTCGTACTTTTACCCTTCTGCTACAGTGAGTTTTCTTCTTTCCGAACTTGATTTCATGAAGAGTCAGGAAATTATTTCGTTCGCAAAGCTAAGAGGAGGTATAGCCCAGGTTGGTAATGATACTGGCCCCTACGAGTTGTTGGATTATGTTAGCATTAATCCAACTTTCATGGATGCTGAACTTGAACAGAATCCTCGCATGTCGTTTGCACAAACACTTGCTGCACGTGATTTGAAACCAGAAAAAACAACATCGTGGGAAGTGGGTACTGAAATCAACTTCTTTAAGAATAGGATTGGTCTAGATCTTTCTTATTTCTACAAAAATACTGTTAATCAAATTGTACCAGTTAGAGTATCTGGTGCAACTGGCTACTCAATGAAAACAATCAATGCAGGTAGCATGACTAATAAAGGCTTTGAGGTTGCTATTTCTGGTTCCCCGATTAATAGTAATGGGTTTAAATGGGATGTTGTACTTAATATCGCTACTTTAGAGAATAGTGTAGACGATATTGCTGAAGGCATAGATTATCTTACCCTTGGTAATGGCCCATTTAAAGTGCAAAGTGGTGCGTTTGTAGGGCGCTCTTATCCAATCATTTATGGAACCGATTATGTGGTTGATGACAAAGGTAATAGGATAGTTGGGCCCAGCGGGAACTACCTACCTTCAGAGATTAAGCCCCTTGCTAATGTTACCCCTGATTTCACAGCAGGATTATCAAATACTTTCTCGTTTAAGGGTGTTGAACTAAATTTTCTATTTGATATGCAGCGTGGTGGTAATATGTACTATTTATCGTACATGTGGGGAATGTATTCGGGTATTCTTGACGAATCAGCTAAAATTAACGAGTTAGGTGTTAATATTAGGGAGGATATAGCCGATAATGGTGGTGTACTGCTTGATGGGGTTTACGGATCGTACAATGCTGTTACAGGAGTTATTACCTATTTGGATGCCAATGGTAATCCAAGTTCTGTTCCAGTAAAGAATACAACTCGATTGGACGGACAGGCTTGGGCTGAGCATCACTATGATGGTCCTGATAGACAAAGCATTTTCAGCACCGATTTCATCAAACTTCGCGAGGTTAGGATTGCTTATACTATTCCTGCTAAATATACAGGTCCAATAAAAGGTTTAAAGGTTTCTGCTTTTGGACGTAACCTTGCTTTATTTGGGGCTGCCACTAAACATTTTGACCCAGAGTATCTTCAAATGGCTGGCAGTAACGCCCAGGGTATTGAGGGCGGATACTTGCCAAGTACTAGGTCTTTTGGATTTGGTGTTAATTTTAACTTTTAATACGATTAAATATGAAATCATTGAGAAAATATAGCATAATATTCACAGCCTTAAGCCTACTCCTGCTGATGGGTTGTGAGAAGGATTTTGACAAGATTAACACAAATCCAAACCAAGC
>CAZBBA010000041.1:0-33027 GCA_964490015.1 uncultured Rikenellaceae bacterium | reverse complement strand
CCCGAGTTCCGCTTTACCACCGATAATGCTGCCATGATTGCCATTGCAGGCCATTATAAATATTTACGCGGTGAGTATGCCTCACATACTTCAATCCCGCAGGCACGTTTACCTTTTTAAAAATGAAAGGGCTTTCCGAAAAGTTTTGTGGTCAAATCTAGAATATTATAGCTATTGAACCCTTCTCTGAAAGCTTACTTCATTAATAAAAACTTAATAGAACCTATAGGCAAGTTTAACTAGGAAAATATTGTGAGGATATGCATCCAAAAGATCCTTGGCGCTATACTCCAAGTTCTGCCTGTAATCGTTCTCGAACGATTCCCTTCCCTGCGACCATACTAGGAAAAGCGTTGATCCAGGACGATACTCCCAGCGAACAACTAAGTTCGACTGAAAACTCCGGAAATTAAAGTTAGGGTTATCGAGTTGATAATCGGTTGTCCCATCACCATTCTCATCGATACTATAAACCTCATCATCGGAGTTGTAGGTTATTTGCTCCGATGTGAAAAGTGAAAACCTATCGTTCAATTCCTTTGCCCTAGGATTGGTAATACGCTTAAAACTGGAATAATTACCCTTGGCAAAAAACGGGCGGCCGTAATACTGTATCGATAAATCTGGTGTAATGCTGTAGTTGACCCTAAGCTGGAGCGTGTAAAGCTGCTGTGCCAGTGAGGCATTTATGTAGCTAATATTTGATCCCCACTCAACATTTTCAACGTATTGCAGCACCCGATTCGATACGTTATAGGATGGATTAAGCGAAAGCATAAGAGCTTTGCTAGGACGATAGGTTAACCCCACGGAATAGTATTGTTGACTCATACTAACCGATTCGCTACCCGAAAAGGTTGCCTCCGCCACAACGTTTTTTCTATTATCAGTACTTAACCTGGCCCAAATATTTAAACTGCCATCACTAATTAAAGCCGGGCCACCCCTTAGCGCCGATGCGCTAAGTCCTTTGCCATTTGGCCCCACTCCAAAACCAAAGTACCAGTAGTTTTTTAGCTGCGTATTCACGTTGATATTCCCCCCGGCATATGTACTTTCGCCCGCAAAATTATGGCCTGTCCACTGGTTAAAGTTTATGTTTATCTCCCTAAAAATTGAGAATGGTTCCCAGTACCTATAACCTGCCCATAAAACTTGGAAAATATCGTCGACGCCTCTAACGTAACCCATATCGTTTAACTCTAGCTCAGGCGATTTCCAGGCCACAAACCCCATAAAACGCCAATGTCCATCACCAAACTTACCAATGGAAACGATGCCGCCATGACCTGTTAAACTAGTACGCGACGAGTCTACAGAAACATGCGTTGCATCGGTACGCTGAAAGTAGCGAGCGGGTGCTCGCTGAGTCCTTACAATTGATTCAGTGCTACCATCAACATAACTTGCATAACCTTTGAAGCTAAACTGATAGCTCTTATTCTTCCATTGATGCAAAAAGTTTACACCTCCGGTAAACGCATTGGAGTGTAAAAAATTTAGTTGATTGTCGTTGATAATTCTGTTGGTTGAGGTAAACAGGGCTCCCACCCTGGTATTACTTCCATTGTAATCCTGAGTTACTCCACCCACAAAGTAGTTGGTCATGGGTTCAACAGCCTCGGTACGTCTTGATCCATTCTCGCCAATTTTGGCCATCATTTTATTGGTAAGGGCTTCCATAAGTCCAAACGATAGCCCATTCTTATTCTTGCCCGTTACCTTTGCCGCAGCCAAGATTGTTGTGTTCTCGGGGATACTTGAGAACTCATTATCGGTCAAATCGGGATCTCCGCTTGGCCGGCGGCCAATACGGCGGGAGTAAAACAGATTTTCGGACGAATGGTCACCATCGCCAAGCGAGAGTTGAAAGCTAAAAAGATTGCGACCCTCAACAAAAAATGGCCTTTTCTCGGGGAAATAGGTTTCGAATGCGGTAAGATTTACCTCCGAGGGATCGGCTTCAACCTGTCCAAAATCGGGGAATACGGTTAGATCAAGGGTAATATCGTTGGTTAATCCAACTTTGGCATCTACTCCACCCGAGAACCGATTGCGTTTCCCTGTTGCAAACGGGTTTCCTTCCTCGGCCTCAAACTTCTCGGTTTGAGCAACAATGTACGGAGCAACCTCAATTTGACGCTTTGGTTTTATTCCTGCTATTCCCTTCAGCAGCCCGAACTGGTGAACCCAACCCGGCGCATCGCGGGGCACAGGTTGCCAAAGCGAAAGTTCTGCTTTACGATGTATAAATCGGCCAACCTGAAAACCCCAAACCTGCTCATTATTATTATTAAATCGGAGTTGATTTAGGGGTATCTCAATCTCGGCAATCCATCCCTTGTCATCGATACTGGTTTTGGCATCCCAAATGGCATCCCATGAGTTGTCCTCGCTTTCGCCATCACTTGTAATGAGCTTGTCGTACTTTACTCCCGATGAAAAAACGATAAAGGAGAATGCGGTTTTCTGATCGAAGTAGGAGTCGAACTCAACACCTATGGCATCGCCATCGCCGCTATCGCGGCGTGAGAGCCGGCTTACAATGCTATCGGGACTGCTATCCCAAGCCCTTACAGCAATGTATATGGCAAAATCGGTATACAAAACCTTAAACTCTGTCTGCTCCGAGGGCTGACGTCCCTCGTAGGGCTCACGTTGCGTGAAATTGTTCTGCCATTCCACACTCTGCCATGCTGGATCGTCAACCAAACCATCAATTTTAGGAGCATCGCCCGCGATCCGATAGGCGTTGGCCACCTTTTTATCCTGAGCAAATGAGCTGAAAACAAGGCACAAAGTAAAAATTATATTCAGCAAAATAGCTACAACAGGTCTGCTTTTCATAATCGTGAAAATGGTTGATATCTAAGTTAGAAACTCCAATAAAAAGGATTACTCGTACTTTAGGGTAATTGCTGGATTAGTTCTTGCTGCCTTAAGAGCTTGGTATCCAACGGTAATAACTGCAACCAGGTACGATAGAACTGAAGCGCCAATAAATACCCAGGGCGAAAGGCTAATACGGAAGGCAAAATCTTCGAGCCATCCTTTCATCAGATACCAGGCAATAGGCCAGGCAATTAGTGTTGAGATTATAAAAAGTCTGTTAATCTCATTCAAAAGAAGCCAAACCATCATTCCTATGTTCGCTCCCATAACCTTTCGGATTCCAATCTCTCGAGTACGTTGTTCAGCCGAGTACGATGATAACCCGAGGAGGCCAAGCGAAGCTATTATAATTGCCAAAACGCTGAAACTAGTGAACAGGGTTCGTGCACGCCTCTCATCACCATACTGCTTCTCGATGGCTTCATCCATAAAGAAGTAGTCGAATGTTTGATCGGGTACAAACTCAATCCATTTAGATTCAATTGCTCGTATGGTTTCTTGCACATTTGATCCTTCGATTCGCACAGTTAAATAAGTGTATACGGGATGACTAGCGATAATCAGGGGGCTAATTCTTTGGTGCAGTGACTCGTAATGGAAATCTTCTATTACCCCTACAACAGTGCGCTCGTCATTTCCATTTATCGTAACAATTTGTCCAACCGCTGGGCCGTCAAAGGCAAATGCCTTAGCAGCGGCCTGGTTAATTACCATCGCAGAGGAGTCGCTTGCAAAATCCTCGCTAAAATATCTCCCCTCAACCACCTTAAACTGCATTGTTTTATCGAAGTCGTGATGAGCAAAAAAGAAGTTTAACGACTTTATATCATCGGCAGGAGCACCCTTCTTGTGCATTACGGTATTACCAATAATGGTTGTTGGTAATGATGAAGCGCGAGCTGCAGCCACTATGTTTGGGAGTTTTCGAATCTCATTCAAAAAGGTTTCGCGCTGTTCATTGGCAACCGCATATGGCCTGTTAATCACTAAAAGATTCTCGGGATTATAATTTAAATCCTTATTGCGAATAAATGATATCTGATTGTAAACCACAAAAGTTGATACCAGCAAACCAATGGTGATGGTAAACTGAATAACAACAAGAGCTCCTCTCATAAAACTATTCTTCATGCCCGTTTGCAGCTTGCCCTTCAGAACTTTAAGCGGTTCAAAACTTGCCAGAAAAAATGCGGGGTAACTTCCTGCTGCAAACCCAACTACAAGAATTGTGGATACTAACACTCCAGCGGTTAATGCTATTGGTAATGATGAGAAAACTAACTGCTTTCCTGCAATGCTATTGAATGCTGGCATAGCAACTAAAACTATAATTACGGCAAAGAGCAAAGAAATGGTTGCTACCAACACCGATTCTGTGAGAAACTGACCAATAAGTTTTGCCCGTGTCGACCCAACTACCTTTCGAATGCCCACTTCCTTTGCACGTCTGGCTGAGCGAGCGGTGGAGAGATTCATGAAGTTAATAGCAGCTATTACTAGGATAAATACGGCAATTAGCATGAATACGTATACCATGGTAATATTACCGCCTTTCTCCATTTCAAACTGCATGTTCGACTTGAGGTGGATATCAAGCATTGGTTGGGTGAAGTAATTGTACCTATTTCCCAAACTCTCAAATTGTTCGGTAGTAAATCCGGCGAATTGTTCAAACTGAGGTCCAGCATGGGTGGCAACCATATCATTAAAACGCTGGTCTACTACCTTAGCAATAAGACCCTCTTGCAATAGGATATAAGTATAATTATTATTACCAAGCCACATTGTAGACTGAGACATGGGTAATGTGATGAATGAACCAATAATATCAAATTTAATATGGCTATTAGATGGAGGATCTTGAACAATACCCACAACCTCCCAGTTCTGCCTATTATCCCATAGCTGCACCACTTTACCTACGGGATCGTCATTTCCAAAATAACGTCTTGCAGTAGATTCGGTCATTACCATCTGGTTCGCTCGGTTTAAAATGCTGTTGGCATTACCCTGAACCAATTTAAACCCATTAAAAACCTCAAAGAATGTAGAATCAGTGTAAATAAAATCCTTTTCAACAAAGGTTTTATCTTCATACCTAACAACAGGATCGCCCGAAAAACTAAACACTCTAGTAAATTTTAGAATATCTGGATACTCATTCACAGCAGTAGGCCCAATTGGCACACAGCTAATGGGTCCCAAAAGTTCTGTATCTTGAATTTTGGCATCTAGGCACACTCTATGTATATTCTTTGCATTTGGATGAAACTTGTCGTAGCTCATTTCGTCAATAACATACAACATTATCATCAGGGAACTGGCAATCCCTACAGCTAGTCCAAAAATATTTATTAGCGTATAGCCTCTCTGCGAAATTAGATTTCGGATCGAAACCTTTAGATAGTTTTTAATCATAGTGCAATTTATTGAGTAAAGGTTTATGTGTGTTTGGTATTATAGTTTTAAATCTTATGGCCTTAGCTTATAGGATTGCCTTGGATATTTGCTTGTTCGTTAAACTTCGCAAACATCTAATAAACCTATAATTGACATCACAATACATGCCAAACATCGTAATGTTCAATATTTCAAATGCTTTATGAATATTATTTAAAACAAAAACGTTCAGTTCCGGATAAAAACTGTTCGAAAACGAACGGATTTTGGGAAGAATTCATTCTTTATTAGAACAATGGCTCAAGCTAGTTTTTGTTATACATTTAGGGGTTTGCTCTAAAAAAACAACCTTATGCCCTTAAAAATGTTACTTTTGCATGTAATACTGAAAATGTGTGCAAATGAAAAAGACATTTCGATTCATAGGCCTGTACTACAGGGAGATTCTCCGGGGGCTATACTTTGCCATTGCAATTTTCCTAATTCTTATTGCGCTTCCACGGGAACGAAAGTTTAAGTTCGAATTCCAAAAGGGAATGGCATGGATGCACGAGGATTTGATTGCGCCTTTCGATTTTCCAATTTATAAAACAGACTCGGAGCTTATTTCTGAGAGAAATGCTATCCTAACAAACTTTAAACTTTATTTCAAATTCGATACCACCTCAGTAAATGAGGCGATTGAACTTTTTCAATCCGATTTTCAAAAATCCTGGGAGAGCATTGCCGAGAATCGTTCTCCAAACAAGAAAGTCATAAATAAGGTTATTGAGCAAATTAGACAAATTCATAACGAAGGAATTTTCCTTCCAAACGAGTTTTCCGATTTGCGGGGAAAGATTCAGGATGGAATCACTGTGATTGTAAATAATCAAGCATTCGATAAGGCTCGAGATAATGTTTACCAGGTTTCTCGTGGCGCTAGCGTGCTTAACGAGCTGGCTCAAACCATTGGCCAAGAGGTAAACGGCAACGAGGCAAAGGTTTTGGCAAAGCTGTCGTATGCCAGATATATAAAACCCAACCTACTGTACGATGCGCAAACCACAGAACAGGTGTCGAGGGATATGCTGGCCAACCTTTCAACAACTAAGGGGCTAATATACAATGGAGAACGGATTATTGGTAAAGGCGAGGTGGTTAATGCTGAACTTTACCAGATTTTATTCTCGCTAAAGCGTGAATTTGAAGGCCGCATGAATCTGGTTGAGGATTCACGGCTCCTGTTGGCTGGACAGGCAATAGTTATAACTATCCTCTTTGTAATTCTTTTCCTATTCCTTCTAAATTTCCGAAGAGAGATTCTATACAACGACTCAAAAATTATTTTTATTCTGCTGGTAATTACATCCATTACGTTAATATCAGCGCTGCTACTGCGCAGGGATCTAATAAACATCTACATTATACCTTTTGCCATCATTCCCATCTTTATTCGCACTTTCTACGATTCGCGGCTGGCTCTTTTCATTCACTTGGTGACAGTTTTTATGGTAGGATTCTTTGTCCCCAACAGTTTCGAGTTTGTTTTTCTACATTTTATTGCTGGGGTAGTTGCCATTATTAGCCTTACTACTGTATATCGCCGGAGCAAATTATTCCTGTCGGTGGGTTTGATATTTCTGACATACACGGTACTATACATGGGCATTGTACTTATTCAGGAGGGAACGCCAAATGCAATGAATGCCCTCTACATCGCCTGGTTTGCTGGGAATGCCTTGCTGTTACTAGCTTCATACCAGCTAATCTATGTCTTCGAAAAGGTTTTTGGATTTCTTTCCGATACTACCCTTATGGAACTTGCCGATACTAATCAGGATCTACTTCGAAAGTTGGCCGAGGTAGCCCCAGGAACGTTTCAGCACTCGCTTCAGGTAGCCAATTTGGCCGAAAGCGCCATCTACAAAATTGGTGGCAACCCGCTACTTGTTCGAACTGGTGCCCTTTACCACGATATTGGCAAGATGAATAACCCCTACTACTTTATCGAAAATCAGGCTCCCGATTTTAACCCTCATAAGGGTATTGACTTTGAGGAAAGTGCCGAAATAATTATAAGGCATGTTACTGACGGAGTGCAGATAGCCAAGAAAAACAGGCTACCCGAGCAGATCATCGATTTCATTATGATGCATCATGGAACCACAAAAGTTCAGTACTTCTACAGGCTCTACAAGAACAAGTTCCCCGACTCCAACGAAGAGAGTAATGCCTTTACCTATCCGGGGCCTAAACCCAACTCCCGCGAAACGGCAATAGTGATGATGGCCGACTCCATTGAGGCCGCCTCCAGAGCGCTTAAGAATATAACGATTGAAACTATTAACGAGCTGGTTGAAACAATTATTAACTATCAACAAATTGAGGAACAGTACAACGAGGCAAACATCACTTTCAAGGATATTAGTATCGTAAAAGAGGTGTTTAAAAAGAAACTGCAGAACATTTATCATCCCCGGATTGAGTACCCCAAGCAACCCGAGAAAGAGTAAACAAAAACGGCCAGCTAACAAGCTGACCGTTTTTAGTTACAGTTATACTAGAGGTAATTTAGTCTCCAAAGCTGATACCCAAACCACGGGCTGTATTAACCAAATCGCATGAGGGATCAACAAAATTTGGTCGTCCAATGGCCTCGGTAAGGGGCACAGAAATAATATCGGGGTGACGGTATGCAACCATCTCACCAAAACGACCCTCAAGAACCATCTCAAAAGCTTTAACTCCAAATTGCGAAGCAAGAATGCGGTCGTAGGCTACAGGAACGCCTCCGCGCTGTAAGTGACCAAGCACTGTTTCGCGCATATCGGCCTCAAATCCGGCTTTCTTCAACTCGTACGACAGCTTATGCGCAATACCTCCCAAACGTACGTTTTGGTATCCAATCTCCTTGCTGGCTTCGGCAACCAAATCGCCATCCTTAGAGATTGCACCCTCGGCAACCACAACAATTGCATTGCCTTTTCCACGGCTATAGCGCGACTTTAACTTCTCTAATACCTTTGTTAAGTCGTAGGGAATCTCAGGAATAAGACACACCTCGGCACCACCCGCAATGGCAGCGTTTAGGGCAATCCATCCGGCAAAGCGCCCCATTACCTCAAGCACCAAAACCCGGTTATGGCTGGCAGCTGTGGTTACCAGCTTATCAACTGCCTCGGTGGCAATTTGTACAGCAGTCTGAAAACCGAAGGTGAAATCGGTAGCTGAAAGGTCGTTATCAATAGTTTTGGGAACCCCAATAATGTTTAAGCCTTTCTCGTAAAGGGCTTGGGATATCTTTTGCGAGCCATCGCCACCAATGCTGATAACAGCATCAACGCCAAGGTACTGCAACTTGCGAATCATCTCATCGGAACGATCCACGTAATCCCACGTTCCATCCTTCTTCTTTACAGGCCAGGCAAAAGGGCCACCCTTATTTGTCGATCCTATAATGGTTCCTCCCTGCACATGAATTCCTGCAACTGCACGCTCGTCGAGAACCCTGATTTCAGTTGGCTCCCTTAGAATTCCGTTAAACGACTCAATACACCCGATAACCTCCCAATCCTTTTCTTTGTCGGCGCGCTTAACAACAGCTCTAATTACTGCATTCAGCCCGGGGCAGTCACCGCCACCGGTTGCTACTAGCACTCTTTTCATAAAAATATCTTGATAAAATGGTTAAAAATTTCCATCGTTTGCTACGATTTTCGAAGATCATTTGGCTCAAAAATTTGAGGGGTTTTGTAAATGCCGTATTTTTATAGAGCCATATTTTTCCACGGAAGCAAAAGTACAAAAAAAATAGTTGCTCTTTTCTAAACGGTTGCCAATTTTTTTAGACGAAACTGTGCAAACGAATGAAATCAACAAATTATCTACTAATCATTAAATGTTATAACCATGGAACAAAAACTAGTTAAGAACCTGAAAAACATGCTTGTTGTCCTTAGCCTTGTGCTGATGCTAAGCTTTAGTTCATGCATCTCAAAACCTGAGGTAGTTTCAGAACCCTTTAAGGTGGAGCATCCCAGCTGGAGCTACGGTGCTACCATTTACGAGGTGAACATCAGGCAGTACACCCCCGAGGGAACTTTTGCTGCCTTCGAAAAGCATTTACCCCGCTTACAGGAGCTTGGAGTAAAGATTCTTTGGCTAATGCCAATTCATCCCATAGGCGAACTTGAGCGCAAGGGAAGCCTAGGCAGCTACTACTCCATTAAGGATTACAAGGGTGTAAACCCCGAGTTTGGCACTTTCGATGATTTTAAAAGGCTCGTAAACCGTGCCCATGAGCTCGATATGAAGGTAATTATCGACTGGGTGGCCAACCACACCTCTCACGATAACCACCTGGTTTTTGAGCACCCCGACTGGTTTACCAGAGATTCAGTTGGAAATCTAATCTCCCCCTTCGACTGGAGCGACGTGGTGCAACTCGATTACAATAATCAGGATCTCCGCGAGTACATGATTGGCGCCCTGGAATTCTGGGTTAAAGAGGCCAATATCGATGGCTACAGGTGCGATGTGGCCGGAATGGTGCCCACCGATTTTTGGAATAAGGCCCGCAAAAAACTCGACCAGATTAAACCCGTATTTATGCTAGCCGAAGCCGAGCAAGTTGACCTTCAGGAGTTCGCATTCGATGCGGATTACGGATGGGAGTTCCACCACATCATGAATAATATTGCCAAGGGAAAGAACACTGCCTCTGATATTGATGAGTACTACCAGCGCGAGCTGGCCAAGTACCCCAAGAATACCATCAGAATGCACTTCACCAGCAACCACGACGAGAACAGCTGGGCTGGAACCGAATTCGAGCGAATGGGCTTTGGTGCAGCCAAAGCATTCGCTGGGCTAACGTTTGTAATCCCCGGAATGCCCCTTCTATACAACGGACAGGAAGTTGCGTTCAACCGCATGCTTAAATTCTTCGATAAGGATCAGATAGACTGGACACCCAATGAGGAGTTTACCACCATGTATACTAAGCTGATTGATCTGAGAAAGAACAACTCAGCGCTGCAAGCCGCCGATAAGGGTGCCGATATGTTCCGCGTAAAAACCAGCAACGATGTGAATGTTTTTGCCGTTACCCGCGCCAATGAAACGGATAAGATATTTGCCATCTTCAACCTATCGAACCTAAATCAAAAGGTTGATCTTTTGGATGATGCTTTTGTGGGAACGTACAAGGAGTTTTTCAGCGGTGAGCCCGTTGATTTCGCAGCCGGCAGCAAGGTTGAGCTTAAACCCTGGGAGTTCTTTATCTACGTAAAGTAATAATTACCGATTTTTTCTGAAAGCCCAAGAGCCTTAACTCTTGGGCTTTTTTTATTGATTATTCTTAGGGTTAGTTCTCAAAAGATCACTTTTTAATTCTCGGGTTAAAACCCTTTTGCTAATTTTGTGTTCTTAAAAATTGAAACTAACAATAAACTAAATCGATATGCATTACACGGTTCCCGTAAAAGGAAAGGTTCACTGGATAGGCGTGAACGACCGACGGAAAACTCTCTTCGAGAACATGTGGACCCTCGAACGTGGGGTTTCCTACAACTCGTACCTGATTGTTGATGAAAAAACTGCCCTGGTTGATACCATTGAGGACAGAGTTGCTGGAAATTACATTGAGCGCATTGAAAAACTACTCGATGGACGAAAACTTGACTACCTTATTATAAATCACATGGAACCCGACCACTCGGGTGAAGTAAAAGCCATTTACGACCACTTCGATGGGGTTACCATTGTGGGAAACGTGAAAACCTTTAAGATGGTTGAGGCTTACTGGGGCATTACCGACCGCCTGCTGAAAGTAGATGATGGCGATGCGTTACCCCTTGGTTACCACATCCTAAAGTTTGTGATGACCCCTTGGGTGCATTGGCCCGAAACCATGATGACCTACGACCTAACAGAGAAGATTCTCTTCTCGGGCGATGCATTTGGCAGCTTCGGCACACTCGATGGCGGTATCTTTGACGATGAGATCAACTTCGATTTCTTTGAGGACGAGATGCGCCGTTACTACTCAAATATTGTTGGCCTGTACAGCAACATGGTGCAAAAAGCTTTTGCAAAGCTTAAGGACGTTCCGGTAAATGTTGTTGCCCCGCTGCACGGCCCTGTGTGGCGCGATAATCCACAGAAAGTACTCGACCTTTACGATAAGTGGAGCCGCTACGAGGCCGAGGAAGGCGTGGTTATTGTTGTGGCCTCGATGTATGGCAATACCGAGCTTATGGCCGACTACATTGGCCGCCGATTGGCCGAGAATGGCATCAAGAATATTAGGATACACGATGTTTCGCGAACCCATATCTCCCACCTTATTAATGAGATTTGGAAGTACAAGGGGCTAATCCTGGGCTCGTGCGCGTATAACGGTCACATGTTCCCCATAATGGAGAATTTGACCCGCGAACTAACGAATATGAAGATTAAGCAGAAATACCTTGGGCTGTTTGGCAGCTACAGCTGGAATGGTGGAGGGGTTCGCAACCTGCTGACCTTTGCCGAGGAGTCGGGCCTGGAGCTGGTGGCCGAGCCCGCCGAGATCTACGGCAAGCCTTCGGACGATAAGTACGCTCAGTGCGATATTATTGCGAAAAAAATGGCTGAGAAGCTAAAGGGGTAAAAGAAAAGGGGCATTTAAAAATGCCCCTTTCTTTTTAGGTTACCTTACACTTACCAGAATACTACGTAAAGGAAAATCAGGATAACAATCAGTATTAACGAGCTAATATTAAAACTTCTGCTCGTCTCAAAGAGCTGGCGCGAGAGCGTAATTCCCTTGCCATCGTCCTTACCTTTATTATCGAGATAGCTAATCAGGGCGATCAGACCTATTGTTGCCAAGCAGGTAATCATCATCTGCTTCATAAAGGGCAATACCATAAACAGGTTCTCAAGCGCAGTTCCCTCGGCCCAGCCGTTGGGGCCAACCTTAAAGTACAGCGCAATGGGTATCGAGAGCACAACCCCAATAATAGCCCCCTTATTGGTGGCCTTCTTGTAGAATAGTCCCATAAGGAATACACCCAGAATTCCAGGGCTTACAACCCCTGTGTACTCCTGAATATACTGGAAAACTTGTCCCAGGTTGCTTAGCTGGGGTGCAATAAACACGGCAATTACTAGCGCAACGGCAGCAGTTATACGTCCTACGGCAACCGTTTGTGAGTTGCTGGCATTCTTCTTAATGTATGGACGATAAATATCCATTGTAAAGATGGTGGCTGTTGAGTTAAGCATCGAGGCTAACGACGATACAATGGCAGCCGCTAGAGCGGCTAGCACCAATCCCTTTAACCCAATGGGTACAAACCTGCTGATAAGCCAAGGCGCGGCGTTATCGTTGAGTATGTTTCCATCGGCACCCACAAAGGTTGGATCGAGCGAAGCACCCTCCTGAAAGTTTAGCACATAGGCTACAATACCTGGAACCACAACAATTAGCGGGATTAACAGCTTGAGGAAAGCGGCGAAGGCAATACCTTTCTGCGCCTCCTTAAGGCTCTTAGCGGCTAGGGTACGCTGAATGATATACTGATTAAATCCCCAGTAGTAAAGATTGGCTACCCACATTCCCCCAATAAGCACCGCTAAGCCCGGCAAATCCCACCAGGCATCGCGCCCACCGGGTGTAATCACCTCGCCTTTGGATAAAATCATGGAGAATTTCTCGGGAACTACCTCATATAGATGCATGAACCCATTAATAATACCGCCATCGGGAGTTAGCTTAGTTAAAGCGATAAGCGTGGTTATAAGGCCACCAATTATCAGCAGTGCCACCTGAATCACATCGGTCCAGGCCACGGCCGACAGGCCGCCCCACAGCGAGTAAGCAGCAGCAAATAGGGCTAGCCCCAGAATGGCCGTAAGCATTAGGCTACCATCGCCAACACCCACAATAGTATCGATGGCTTTTGCTCCCAGAAAAAGCACCGAGGTTAGGTTTACAAAGATGAAAAGGGCTATCCAGAAAACGGCAAGAATGGTCTTTAGATTCTTGCTGAACCGTTGCTCCACAAACTCGGGGATGGTGTAAATTTTCTTCTCGATAAAAATGGGAAGGAAAAACTTACCCACAATTATCAGCGTGATAGCTGCCATCCACTCGTACGAGGCGATGGCCAATCCAATGGCAAAGCCCGAACCCGACATGCCGATAAACTGCTCGGCCGAGATGTTGGCCGCAATAAGCGATGCGCCTATTGCCCACCAGGGCAACGATTTTCCGGCAAGGAAGTAGTCCTCGGCGGTTCGCTCGGTTCCCTTCTTACGACGCGATACCCACAGCCCAACCGATACAATCATCAGAGCGTAAAGGGCAAAGATCACAAAATCGATGTTTGCAAAATTTCCATTCATAGGTTAAGGGTGTTAATTATTTGATTATTTATTAAGAGGTGAATCTAATAACTACTAAAGAACTGATGTTCCGCTACTGGCAATACAGGTGATAATCTCTGGAGCATTGCCCTGTGGGGTTTTGTAGCTGGCTGTAATAGCCTGCTTAAACTTATCTAACGAATTATTCTCTACCAGATTGATTGTGCACCCACCAAAGCCTCCCCCCATCATGCGGGCACCCAGCACAAAATCGAGCGATTCGGAAATCTCTACCAGCTTATCCAGCTCGGCACAGCTTACCTGGTACTTGTCCCTGAGGCCATAGTGCGACTGGTACATCAACTGGCCAAATCTTTTAAAATCCTTATCCTCTAAAGCCTTGCAGGCATCCATAACACGACTATTCTCCTCCACCACGTAGGAGCAGCGATTCCAGGTTGTAGGGTCAAACTTCGGGCGGTGGGATTGCAGCATCTCCAAATCCACATCGCGCAGCGAATCGATGGCCAAACCACTCTGCCTAAGAATATCGACCCCGTGATTACACTCATTTCGGCGGATATTATACTCCGATGAGGCCAGCGAATGCTTAACTCCAGTATTTACAAGGATTAACGACAGATGGCTCATATCCAAGGGGAAGTACTCATAGCTAAGCGAGCGGCAATCGAGCTTAACAACACTACTTCCCTTACCGTGGAGCGAGGCAAATTGATCCATTATACCACACTTAACCCCGGCATACTCGTGCTCGGCCCGCTGCGCCAATTTGGCCAACTCCATCGTGCCATAGCCCAAACCATAAATATGGTTTAAGGCGTAAGCCAAGCCACACTCCACCGCTGCCGACGATGACATGCCCGCGCCGATGGGAATATCGCCGCCAAAAACGCAGTCGAAACCCGGGACCTGTTTTCCATCGTTGGTAAGCTGCGCAATTACGCCCAGCAGGTAGTTTGCCCAATGCATCGATATGGGCGAAATCTGAGTCACTGAGGTGCGGAAACTCTGCGAAAAATCGTGGGCGTAAAACCGATACTCATTACAATCGTTGGGTTTTATAGCAAAATATGCGTAACGGTCGATTGCAGCAGGCAAAACAAAACCGTTGTTGTAATCGGTGTGCTCGCCAATAAGATTAACCCTACCGGGCGATTTTACAAGTATGGGCGACGATGAGAACTGTCGTTCAAAGGAGCACTTGATTTTATTTATCATTTAAAAATGCATTAATAGAGATGTTTAATCAAAAGCCAACATCAAAAAAAGGACGATTAGGTTAATCGCATTCATGCTGCTGGCGAATTTAAATAAAAAACCACTACAATATTAATTCTATTTTACCCTTTCGTAATCAACCCTACATTTTATCGTACAGAATGCAATATCGCTGGTCTCCTACCCTCCGGAGCAGATACCAATACCGGCTTGACAATCCACTCTTCCCTCAGCTCTTACTGCGATAGCAAACCCTGCCTTGGGGTACTTCCGAAGTGGGGGGGTACTTCGGAAGTACCCCCCCCACCTAAAAGCTAAGTCAACTTAGGTTAAGGTTAAGTGAACTTAACCCAAAACTAAGTGAGCTTAGGTAAAGGTTAAGTAAACTTAACCCAAAGCTAAGCTATCTTACCCAAAAGGTAAGTGAGCTTACTGAAACGCTTCGTGCACCTTATAAAATACCAACCTAACGAAAGAACCTCTGATCTAGTCTTTAACCTTAAAAACCCGTTTCCGGCGAAGCCGGCAGTGCAGCAGCTGCTGGGCTTTGAATGCATGGTAATCGTCCGAGGGGATGGTGTCCGCAACTTGGATGGCCTCGGCAAAGCGACCCAGATTCCGGTGGAGCTCCACAAGCATCAACCTATGCTCAATGTTATGCGGGTTGAGCAGCTGTATCAGCGCTTTGCAGTTCGACTCCCAGCGCAGCTTATCGTCCTTATCGGTGAATCGTTGGGGTTTTCGCCTAACCCTATCGTTGTATGCCCACCAAATGCGAACCCGGATGTAAATCTCCTCCTCGGTACTCCTAAATATCTTACTATCTATGGCAACAAAGTTGTCATCTAAGCTTAGGTATTCTGCGCTGGGGATATTCTCCCACTCGGGATTTTCGGGTTCGTAAGGGTAGGTCATGCCCACCTGTGTCAACTCGTCGAGCCAGAAAATCTCACCACAGCCCATGCACTTGGTTACTTCGGGGTACAGGTGATACATGGGGGCAAAGAACCGACCATCGGAGTAGAACGTGGCGCCAAAGGTGTTGCCACTACTCAAGCTGCCTTTCTTAACAGTTAACCCACACCGTGGGCATTTGTAAAAGTAGTCGGGCCCTATTAGCATCTCGTACTCAGATTAGCTTATGATCTACTATTCAATAATCATCACAAAACCACCCCTCCCATCGACATTAGTGGTAAAGATATCGCTTTTTGTAACACTACGCGATACTTTTACTAATTCATCTGCCTTGTCGCCATTGGACAGCACGGTTAGAGTGTACTCCCTATCCTGATCCAAAAAATCGAAGGGAAAGGAGATGGTTTGAGGATTATTACCCACCATTCCGCCTACGTACCACTTATCGCCGTGCCGGCGGGCGACCACCATCATCTCTCCAATTTTTCCGGCAAGGGGAATTGACTGATCCCATGAAACTGGCACGTTTGACAGGAAGTTCATCGCAGCATTGTCTGCTTCGTAAAGTGTGGGTGAGTCGGCCAGCATTTGCACACCACCATGGTACACCACGTACATGGCCAGCTGCTGAACACGTGTGCTCATGGAGTGTGGATTACCCCACGATTTCGTAAATACATCGGGCGCCATATACCGCATCGAGCCCGGTGTGTAGTCCATTGGGCCAACAACGTTTCGTACAAAAGGTATGGTTAGATTGTGCTCGGGAGTACATTTATCTGAGAACTTGTTGTACTCAAGGCCCAGCACTGCCTCGATATTTACCACGTTTGGAAATGTT
Organism: uncultured Rikenellaceae bacterium; assembly: GCA_964490015.1. GTDB lineage: Bacteria > Bacteroidota > Bacteroidia > Bacteroidales > Tenuifilaceae > Perlabentimonas. The sequence continues at coordinate 16,403 of CAZBBA010000041.1, read as the reverse complement.
CTGTCGATTCCTGTGGGTTTGTACATGCCGTGAAGGTTAAGCAGCAGGTTCCGCTTGGCACACTCCTCGACAAGTTGATTGACAAAATCGACCATTCGCTGGTCGGTGCGGTCAAAAAAATCGACCTTTAAACCAGCAATCCCCAACTGTTGAAACTTGTCGAGATTGGCAGTAAAGTCCTTGTCGATGGTATTCCACATTGCCCACAGGAAAATTCCAACATTCTTTTGCTTTGCATATCGGATTACCTCTTCCAAATCCAAATCCTTGTTGATCTGATTAAAGTTCCAGAGTTTCGACCAGCCGTCGTCGATATTTACATACTCAATGCCATGCTTGGCCGCAAAATCAATCTTGTACTTGTAGGTTTGGGTGTTGATTCCGGGTTCGAAATTTACTCCCTGAAGGTTCCAGTTATGGTACCAATCCCACACCACCTTGCCGGGTTTAACCCAGCTGTAATCCATTGTTGGCTCGTTGGCCAGCTGGTAAACCAGGGTGTTGTTAAGTATATCAACATCAGAATTGGCCACCATGATTACCCGCCAGGGGAAATCCCTTTTACCATCCGATTTGGCAATAAAATCCTCAGTGCTTTTCACCACCATTCTTGATAATTGAGGCCATTTTACCAGTCGCAGTCTACCCAATATTTCCTGCTTCTCCTTTTTAGGATACTTAGGGAATACGCCTGAAAACCCTTGGCTGCTTGTTTTCTTCAAGAACATCCCCGGATACTGAAACAGGTTCGATTCGGAAATTACCACCACATGATTTTGCTGAGTGGTGTACATTATTGGCGTGTGCGCCAGCTTGCTGTTTTCTATACTACTCACATCGTTGGGCAGGTAGTTAGGCTCAAAGGGAGTTAGAAAACTCTTGGTTTCGGGGAAATACACGGTCGACTCCAACGGAACTGTGAACTCGGCAGTTTCGTCGAAAATCAAAAGCTCGCCATCAATTTCGGTAGAAAATCGCCATGCAGCGCCATCGTTATATGCACGGAACTGTACCGAAACATTCTCTGGGTAAGATAGGGTGATCTGCGAATACTCATCAACAATGCTTGAGGTTATGCCCCACAACGGTTTAATCTCACCCTTACTATCTGTTAGGGTAACTGTTGGTTTTTCGTTGAAAAGAGCCTCAGAAAACCTATTGGTTTTTAGTGCAATTCCCGAGCGCTGGATTACTGTAATATCATCCTTCTGTACGGAGTATGATAAACCATTTCCAGTGCTTATCGTTACCACTAGCCTCTCGTTTGGCGAGAAAAGTTGATGGCTTTGGGCTGATACTATTTTTGCAATCAGCAATACTGCAATTATTACAAGTGAGTGCTTCATATTATTCTATTTTTTTGAACACTGATAACACCGATTCAAATGATTGACAGTGATTAGCATTTTTTTTAAATCTAGTATCTGCGCGAATCTGCTTAACCTGCCAACGGCAGGCGGGTCAGTGTTATCAGCGTTCTATAGGTTTACTTGCTTTCCATAAATGGCGAAAGGGTAAAACTAAGCTCAAACTCTCGCCCTTTCACCACATATTTTTCGATATAGTTGTAGAAAAAGTTCTCGCTACCCAAGGCGTTTTGGAACAGATCGATGTACAGATAGTTAGCTGGCGATTCCTGCAAATCGATAGTATGGGTTGCATGGGTAAGGGTTTCCAGTGTGTAAGGATGGATGCTAAAGTTGAACCCATACCCATTCACCTCGATGCCCATAGCATCATTTGATACTATCACACGGTCAACATCAAATCGGTTACCATTTTCCTGTGGCTTGATATAGGGTGTAACCATTTCGCTTATCGTGCTATTGTAAAGTCCCCAATGCGCGGCATAGCTGCGGTCGCGGTAGTTCTCGTGTGGACCTCGACCCAACCATTTAACATTAGCTAGTTCCTTAGGAAGGGTTAGCATTATGCCCACCCGTGGCATATTGAGCTTGCGTCTGGGGCGTTTAACGTCAACCTTTAGGTTGATATCAATTTCTCCATTAGCCAGTATTGAGTGGGTAATTGTGTTTACAAATTTCGATTTTGTTCCTCTCAATTCCTGCTTGGTGGTTACAATAACCCTATTGTTATCTTCAACAATAGTAGTTTTTGACTTGGCTACTTCCAGGTTGTTTAACCCATACTTTTCCCAGATTTTTGCATGGTATGTAAAGCGAGGATCGGGGTTAAACTCGGTTCCCAAATCGTTGCTGGTGGGAGCGCGCCATAGGTTTACCTCTGGTCCTTTTTCGGCAACTAGCTTTCCATCAACAATCCACTTGCCTATGGTTCCTGTTGCTTTGCTGAACTCAATGTTAAATCCATCGCCAGCAATAAACCAGTTATGGCTATTTTCTGTAAGCTGTAATTTACCGGTGGTGGGTTCTACAACCCTGCTGCTTTCGAACTTCCAGGGCAATTCAAACTGTTCCTTTGCAACCTCGTGTCCCTTACTTGCCCAGGGTGCATCATCTTTTAGCCTAAGGCTTAAATTGATAAAGTAACGTGCACCCTTTACTAATTCAGGTTTTTTGTAAGGGATAGAAATGCTGTTGCTAGTTCCAGCCAAAACACTGGGAATTTCAATGGTATCCTGCTGAATGGCAATTCCGTTCTCGGTAATTTCCCACTCAAGGTAAAATTTGTTTAGGTTGATAAATGAGTAGGTATTAGCAACCGACACAGTGCCGTTGGCAGGATTAAAATTGCTGAACTTAACGTATTGCTGAACCTTTTTTACCTCGGCCAATGCTGGCTTGGGTTTTCTATCGGGGAAAACCAATCCATTTAAACAAAAATCCTTGTCGTTTGGCGTATCGCCAAAATCACCTCCATAGGCAAAGTACGGTTGCCCATCGGGAGTATGCTTAACCAACCCCTGATCGACCCAGTCCCATATATAGCCGCCAATCATCTGCGGATAGATCTCGAACAAATCCCAGTACTCCTTAAAATGGCCATTGCTATTGCCCATGGCGTGCGAGTACTCGCAGATTAGGATTGGCCTTTTAGCCTTATCGAGTTCGGCCATTTGCTTTAGCCTGTCGAGGCTGGGGTACATGGCTGCATTAAAATCGTAGTCGGTAAGGGCTTTGCTCCATTGTAGCGCCGAAATCATTCGCCTCAGCTTTTCAAAAAGTCCTACTCCATCGAAACTTAACGGGCGCTTAAGCGCCTTGCTTTCGTAGTGGATGGGGCGGTTTTGTGGATCGAGCTTGCGAATTGTATCGGCCATGGCGCGCATATTGGGGCCATCGCCCGACTCGTTGCCCAGCGACCAGATGATTACCGATGGATGGTTCCGATCGCGCATAACCATTGATACGCCCCGATCCACAATGGCCTTGCGCCATTCGGGGTAAAGCACTGGCGACTGGTTTAGGTTTTGCCACAGGTAGTGCGACTCCACGTTGGCCTCGTCCATAACGTAAAGCCCGTACTTGTCGCACATCTCCAGGAAATAAGGGTGGCTTGGGTAGTGCGCCATTCTAACGGCGTTGAAATTATGCTGCTTCATCAGCTTAACATCCTGCTCCATCGATTCTCTGGATACAGTTCGCCCATTGTATGGGTCAACCTCATGACGATTCACACCCTTAATGGTAATGGATTTGCCGTTTACCCAAAGCTGCCCGTCGGCAATATTAACATCCCTAAAACCTATGGTCTGGTGGTAGTACTCATTGTTTACCTTAAGTAAAAGTTGGTAAAGGTTTGGCTCCTCGGCGCTCCAAAGTTTAGGGTTTTCAATAAACTTTGATATTTGAAAGGATTGCTCACCATTTATGCTCGATAAGGTGGTTGCATCCTCAAAAATTATGTTCCCTTGGTCATCAAGCAGCTTTGTAAATACTTCTTTTGGAGAGCTAGCGTTGGTGTTTGAAACCTTTCCCCTAACTGTTAGGTTCGATTTTGTGTAATTATCGCTAAAGGTTGTACTTACCGACAAATCCCATAGAGCCACTTTGGGCAAGGAGTACAGGAAAACATCCCTGAAAATTCCGCTCATTCGCCAATAATCTTGGTTCTCGATATAGCTCCCATCGGACCAGCGAATTACCTTGGCGGCCAGCAAATTATCACCCTTTTTTAGGGCTGATGTTATGTCGAACTCGGCTGGGGTCATACTTCCTTGGCTGTAGCCAATATACTGTCCGTTGAGGTATAGCTCCATAGCCGACTGCACCCCCGCAAAATGGATAATTACCTGTCGCCCTTCCCAACCATTGGGTATGCTAAACGATTGCCTATACAATCCCGTTTCGTTGCCCTCAACAGGAACAAATGGCGGATTCACAGGAAAAGGATGCACCTGGTTAGTGTAGATTGGCGTTCCAAAACCCTTGGTTTGCCAGTTGGAGGGAACAATTATTTTGTCCCAGTCACTGTCATCAAAACTGGGCTGGGCAAAATCAGCGGGTGAACTGTTGGGGTTTGTTAAAAACCTAAATTTCCATTGGCCATTGAGCATCTTGAGGAATGGCGAATGCTCATTATTCTCTCCAAATGCAGGTTGATTAGCAAATGGGATAAGTAGCGTATTGGCAGGTAGCTTGTTTTCGCCGATAAATTCTGGATCTTGCCACTTTTGTGCTGCTGCTCCTGCGACCAGCAGTGCAAGGATTGAAATGAGGATTGATCTCTTCATATCTCAATAATTTAGAATATATACCCAATGGCAATGTACATACCCGATGTGCCGTAGTTTTTATCCATTGCCAGGCCGTAATCGGCCGAGACAACAAAGTTCTCGTTCATAACCAGCTTTAGCCCACCGCCAATGGTGTAGAAAAGTTCATTGCTATTATCTACAAAAAAACGCTCCTGTATGGCCAATGGTACGCCCGATAGGTCGAGATTATAGCCCTGCAAAACGCTTCCGGCATCGGCAAAGGCATTTAGACCAAGGTAGAAGCTTTGTCCTATGGCGTTAAACCTAAGGGCCTTCCATCGTAGCTCAAAGTTACCAATGGCAGTGTGCCTACCCACCACGCGGTTCATTAACACGCCGCGCACGGTTTTCACGCCACCAAAACCCTCAATGCAATCCCTTGTGGTTAGGTGCTGACGGCTATAGAACGGAACATCGCCAAAATTACCCTCGTACCAAAGACGGTATGCAAACGAGAGTTTCTCCTCCACTAGCGTGAAATACTGGCGGTGAGTAAATGCAACGCGAGCAAAATTGGTGGGGTTGCCAAAAAACTTGGGCGCTCCACGGAGTAGTATTTCTGTCCACATTCCGTGCATAGGATTGGTTAGCCTATCGCGCGAGTCGTATGCAACTCCAATTTTTATGCTGTTATCGAAGCCTCCATCTTTAACGTTTTGGTCAATCAATCCCCATTCCACAAAGTGGTCGTACAGCAAATTGGCGTCGGGCAAAATATCGTCACCCTCCTTCTTCTTATTAAGGTGATTTATATCTACCGTTGATACTTGATACCAGCCCAAATCTACTCCCGCAATCCAGTTAAATTTCGAGTCGGCAATCTTATCCTCCACAAGCGCATCAACCTTGGTTTGGGCGCGATCGAGCCTATAGAATACCTGCGAAATGAAATCGTCGGTTCCAAAGGTTTCGAAATTGGAGTTGTAAACAGTTTGAGCGCCATTGAATCCATAGAACGGATAGGTTCTGTTGCGGTTGTAGCTAAAGCGGCCAATAAAATGCTTGTTGGGAATAAGCGAATACGAATCGAAAAATGCAATGGCATCCATGCTACCACGGGTGTAGGCCGAGAGCTGCAGGTAAAGGCTATGATCGTAATCCGGGAAACGCGAACCATCGCCGTAGTCGAAAAGGTTCACAATTCCGCCATACATCAAACCAAGGTTCGAGTCGAACCCTAAGGCGGGTAATACGCCAAAGTTCCAACCCGTTTTAACAGGACTACTTGTTGATTCCTGTGACAAAGCACATAATGAAATTGTAAATGCTGCAATGAAAAGCGAAATCCGTTTTGCCATAACTTGAAATTTTAGGGTTACACATAATAATTTTGCAAGCTATTTAGACAGGATGTATAAGAAAAACGTCCGAATAAAAAGTTTGAACCTAATTTTTGCGGAATAGGGCTGCGAAATATTTAGCTAACCCTTCGAATGGATCTTACGGTATTCGGAAGGTGTGATACCCGTACTTTTCTTAAAAAGGGTGTTGAACGAGGACTTAGAGTTAAAACCCGAATCGAAGGCAATGCACAATAGGGTATCGTTGGCATAGGCGGGGTTGGAAAGCCGCAGCTTGGCCTCCTCTATCCTGAATCCGTTCACATAATTAAAGAAATTCATCCCCAGATTTTTATTTAAGTAGGCCGAAATTACAGCTGGGGTTACGTCAAGTTTGTCGGCTAAGTGCTGTATGGTTAGCTCGTTGTTGAGGTATGGTTTCTCGCTGCACATAAGCGCTTTTAAGCGATCACCAATATCTACTAATCCTTCGGATGGCGCAATCGGATCAACTGTAAGAGTTGTCTTTGGCCTTTGGCTTACCTGCTTGTACAGCACGGGTTGATGGATACCGTAGAAGCTGATAGAAAATGTAAATATCAGCAGTCCAAAATGAAAAATATCGATAGGGTTAAAGGGGAAAATGCTCTCTACCGAAAAAACAAAGAATACCAATCCTGTTAGAATAAAACCAGCAAAAATCCATATTGCAATAGTTTTTAGCCAGGTAAGTTTTATGGCATCGGATCGATAGGAGAAATGGTCGCTGAGTGTATGGTTGTGCTTTTTGATAAGGACAAAGGCAATCCACCAGTAGTAAATCATGGACACAAAGAATACGGCAAAATTGATGATGGACAGCGTGGTGATTGACCCCTTTTGAAGGAAATCGACAGAGTCGATATCAATGGGTTCACCCCACAGCAAGGCCACAAGGATAAACACAAGCACAGGCAATAAATGGAGTGCAAGAGCTCTGGGAAATACGGGATTTCTCGAAGTAAGCAGCTTGGTGTAAAAGTACAGAAATGGCCCATAGGTTAAAGGGATTATGATTAGGTCGGGTAACCAGGTATAGTAGCTATAGTTTAGGAGGGAGTAAAACATCTCTAGCCCAATAACCATAAGCCAAATGGCCAGCAGCCTATCGGCAATACTCTTATTGGGCTTGCGTAAAACCAGCAATGCCGCAAATAAAGCCTGAACAATCCCTAAGTAGTAAATTGGCTCCAAACGAAATCTAGTGTGTTAATTCCCTTGCTCCTTTTTAAACCGCTCCAGCTCGTCCTTCGCCCGCTGGTAATTCTCGCGGTAGTACTCCAGCTCCTCAAGGCTCTCGCGCATCTTCTCCTCCTTCTCCTGAATCTCGGCTGCCTGCTCCTGGAACTGCTTAATGAGGTTAACATTTCGCTCGTTCATTCTCGTATTATTGAGGTTGATAGCGATACTGTTGGCAATCTTCTTCACAAAATCGATCTCCTCGGGTTTAAAATCGTCGAACCGGGCCAGCTCTATCACGCCAAAAACGGCCTCATCGGTACTAAGTGGAGCTAAAAGCATGTTTTTGGGTTGACTGCTTCCCAGCCCCGAGGTCACCTGATAGTAGCCATCGGGAATATTCTCAATAATCCTCATCTCATTATCGGCGAAAACCGCCCCTACCAGTCCATCGCCTGGCGCTATACATCCGTTGCGCTCGAGTAGTTCCTTGTTACCACCGTAGTGGGCAACCATCTGCAGGCAGGTATCGTCCTCGTCGCTTATCACATACAAAGCCCCCAGCTTAACGCCCATATACTTTACTACGGTGGTTAGCACTTTACGACTAAGTACCTCAAAATCGTTCTTATCGGTCGATAGCACTGTGTTTATGCGGGTTACGCCTTTGTTTATCCAGCTTTGTATCTTCTCCTTCTCCTGATGTTCAATCAGCACATCGTGCTGCTGCATGAGCTCGCGGGTTCGATCCTCGATATTGCGCTCAAGACCCTCCTTCTCCTGCGCTAACAGGAATGATAAGCTCTCATTCTGATTTATGGCCTTGGCCGATTTGCTGGTAATGGTGAACGATTGCAGAAGCATAAAAATTACCAGGCCATAGGCTGCAAGGTAAGGCGTTTGTATTAGCTCCATGCTGCTTAGCACATCGTTTATGGCCGTTGCGTACAGAAAAAACATACCCAAAAAGGTCAGGAAAGCGCCTTCCCTGCCTCGGAACGCAGCAACTAGTAGAACTCCAAAGGTAAGGTATAGGCCACCCACCAGGAGGTAAAGTTCAAATATCATATTAAACTTTCCAAAAATAGCTGCGGGTGTGGCAAATATGAAGAGTGAGATTAGAGCACCTAGTGCTACCAGCGCATTTCTCATCCAGAGGGGAAAATCATCTTTATACAGGTTGTAGATAAACAGGGCAAAGAAGGGGATGGTTCCGTACCCCGAAAAGTTATCGAGGGTAAGCAGAAACTCCCAGTTTATATCGGGAGTGATATAGGCCAGCAGCCTGTCGCCGGTGGTGAGGTTGCGCAGGATCATCACCAAGCTGAGGATACCAAAGTATAGGTTGGAGATATCCTTGCGCCTAAACAGGTACATGTTGATGTGGTTGAGCCCAATAATCAGGATTATACCAATCACTATAAGATTAAGAATATCGAGATTTCGGCTCTCGCGCTTAATGGTATCGAACGATCCAATATACATGGGCCACGCAATGCCCGCCCGCCTATGCGAATAGTTCGAAACCTGAACCACAAACTCAATTCGCTCGGTTCCCTGGCCAGTGGAATTGAATACAAAGGGAATATCGCCAATGGCAAACTCGGGTTTATGATCGATTTTCGATGTGGCTAGGGTTCCGGCTTGGGCAACTAGCTCGCCATTAACCCAAAGCTTATAGCTGGTGAAGACTGAGGGAACCTTAATTCCCAGTATCTTCTCACCGCCTTCGCACTTTACATCTACCCAAAACCGGTAGGTTGCATAACCGTTACTGGGCAACTTCTCGCCATTTATCCGGTACGATGCCCACGATTTGGGAATGTGAACCAGCAATGGTTCCTGAGATGAGTCAAGCGTTTTAAAATCGGAGGGCGATAATAGCTTGTTCCAGTAAAACTCAACATCTCCCGTTAATTTAAAGCTCGCCGATTGCTCCTGAAGATTATAGCTGGTTATATCGAGTACAGCCTTTTGAAGCCGATCGTTCCCTAATGCAGTTGAACATATAACAATGGCTGCTATTAGAGCAACTATTCTAGAATATTTCATAAACAGGAATAAAAAATTTGAATTATAAAACTACTTATTTTTCTTTAATAATTCAGCATTCGACCTAATAAGAATTCGGCATCAGCACCAAATCAGTATTAAACAATTACCAACTATATACGTTATGTATCGATTAACAATAAAGGGGTTTATGTATATTTGTGTAATAAGGATCAAAAAAAGGAAAAATGCAATTCATCAAGTGCCAATAACTCCTTTATGTTTTATATTCCCAATCGAATTTAATTGATTAATAGTCAATTTAAACACAATAATACTCGTATGAAATCATTAAAAGATATCATTCTAAATCGCAATGCAATACTTGTACTAGCCGTTATAGCGGGTTTAACTTTTGGAGATTATGCAACATTAATAAAGGATTACAATATCTACATACTGGCCATTACCATGACCTTTTCCATGACAGGGCTAAACCTGCTGGTAATAAAAAGTTTTAAACGTGTTGTAAAGCCCTTCTTTATGGGAGCAATACTAAACTATTTGGTATTTGGAGCAGTAATACTTCCCTTAGCTTGGTGGCTAATGCCCACAAAAGAGCTTTTTTATGGATTTGTGGTAATTGTTGCTGCACCTCCTGGAGTTGCCATTATTCCCTTTTCGTATATTCTTAAAGGAAGGGTTGAATACGCCATAATTGCAGTAACCGGTGCCTTTGTGGCATCAATCGCTTTTGCCCCCTTACTGGTAAACACATTCGCTAAAGGCCAGGGAATTAGCCCCTACGATCTGTTCGAAACCATGGTTCAGCTAGTACTTATTCCATTGGCAATTGCTCAGGTATTAAGGGTTCGACCATTTATCAAGTACGTTCAAATGGTGAGGGGAAAAGTGGTGGATTGGGGTTTTGCGCTGCTGATTTTTGTTGCTGTGGGAATGAATCGTCAGGTTTTCTTCTCAAATCCAACAATCTTGCTACTTGTAGTTATTACCATTGTTATCGCCACATTTGGATTGGGTGCTATATACAACCTAATTGCACGAAAGATGAAGGTTCCAAACGATATTATCATCACCCAGAATATGCTGGCCACCATTAAAAGCTCGGGGTTCTCGGTGTTCACCGCCCTCACCCTTTTCGGTAAGGAGGCCGCAATTCCATCAGCTATACTCGCGGTTATGGTGTTGATTTACCTAATTTACCTATCTTTGATGTCGAACAAGAAAACAGCTTGATCGACCATTAAATTACACTCTTACAAGAAGGTGAAATTTTCTTTTCTAGGCACCGGCACATCACAGGGGATTCCCATTATTGGATGCCCCTGTAGCATCTGCGCATCTACCGATAGCCGCGATAAGCGGTTACGAACCTCGGCGCTAATTGAGCACAACGGCACAACCATTGCTATTGATGCCGGCCCCGATTTCCGCCAGCAGATGCTAAGCGCCAATGTGCGCACCCTCGATGCCATTCTGCTTACCCACGAGCATCGCGATCATATAGCTGGGCTGGATGATGTACGAGCATATAACTACCTTCAGCAAAAACCCATGGATATTTGGGGCGAACCCCGTGTTCTCGAGGCCATTCAGAATGAGTTCTCGTACGTTTTCGCCGACTACAAGTATCCGGGTTCACCCGAGATGAACCTTCTGCCCATTGAAGGGAATGCTTTTAATATTGGAGGTTTTGAGGTTTTGCCCATACGGGCAATGCATTACCGACTCCCTGTTTACGGTTTCCGTATCCAAAACCTTACCTACATCACCGACGCCAACTCCATTCCCGAGCGCGAGATGAAAAAGATAGCCGGATCGGATATTCTAATTATTAACGCCCTACGCAAGGAGAAACATATCTCCCACTTCACCCTAAACGAGGCGCTAAAAGTTATCGAGGAGATATCTCCCAAAAAAGCATACATCACCCACATCAGTCACCAAATGGGGTTTCATAAAGACGTTCAACAAGAATTACCTGAAAGTGTTTTTCTGGCATACGATGGGTTAACCCTTGAACTTTGAAGTTGACATCTGGAAGGAAAAAAGGATGTGTGACAAGTACTGCGTTTTGTGTTTTGGTTAGGTCCAATTGTGGTTATAATATTTTATCCATTGTTGTTCAATTTTAATGGCTGTTTCAAAATAGTTGTTAGTCTTGGAAATTAAGGCGTAAAACTAAAGTATTCTACTCTAACCCTTATAGCGCCCCTGCCGCCGTAGTTGGAAACCAAACGCACTTTGCAAACTCAGCGAAGCTAAAAACGGGGAGTTTCCAATCGCCTCAGAGAGGCGAAATAGCGATAGCATAATTAAACAGAGAGTTTTTCAGCACCCTAGCGGGGTGCTATAACAAAATGCTAATATCCACTAGCTGCGTTAGCAGCGATAATATTTGTAAATAATGACGCAAATCCTCCTCTAGCTGCAGAGCAGCGGAAATCTTTGTAGAAACGAACTACAAAAAACCACACTAGCTGCGTTAGCAGCGGGAAAATTTGTAACAAAAAGAATGCAAACAAAATTCCAGCCGCAGAGGGGCGGAAATCTCAATGGGGATTAATATTACCGGTGCGCTGCACCTATTGTAATATCATCGGTGCGCCTTGTGATAAACTAGCTGCGTAGCAGCGGAAATATTTGTAATACTGAAACGTCAAAACTCCAATATTAGCTGCAGAGCAGCGATAATATCAAACCGTCTATACCAAAATACAATATTATCGGTGCGCTGCACCTATTATGCCTAACCTCATCCCAATGTTACAAATATTCTCGGTGCTACGCACCTAATATTTCGGTAGTCAACCAACTCACATGACATATTATCATGGTGCAACGCACACATCTTACACTAGCCACGTTAGCGGCGGTAATATTTGTAACTAGTTAGAAACCTAAACCTATCACTAGCCGCATGGCGGCGTTAATCTTTGTAACAAACAGTACAAACCCTATCCCTAGCTGCGTTAGCTGCGGGAATATTAACTATGCTCTCCTTTCCAAAACACAGAGCACGTTGTACCTATCACTAATCTTTGCTCATCACACTAGCTACCTCCCCCAACTTCTCCTCCATCACCTTCATAACCCTTTCCATATCCTCGGGGCTTAGCTTACCCGTTTTGAATGCTATCTCTATCTGTGTTTTGCTGGTTTTCATCTTCCAGGGCTTTTTGGCCAAGGTTTTATCCTTCGCTTTGCGTTACTCCATAATCTTTTGCAGGTGAACTCTAGTCATTTTCTCCTCCACCACCTTTTGGTATAGCGCCCACTGCTTATAGGAAATTTGCTCCTCATCCACAGGCTCAACCTTTCGTATCAACCTTAGCATTCTAACGTCCTTAATTGCATTGGTTTTAGATTGATCATCCACAATACGCTTATCCATATTCAGCGTGTTCAAAACATCACCAATGTAGGTTTCGTCTTTTCCAATGGCTGCCGATAGTTCCTTTTTATCGTTGTAAAGCCCCGAATCTAAAACCTTTTGGAATGCCACCGCCTGCTCAATGGGATTAAGATTCTTGCGTTGCAGGTTGCCTATTAGCGAGAAAAGCTGTGCTTCCTTTTCGGTGTATGGTTTAATTATTGCCTTTATATCGCCTCTGCCAAGTAGTTTGTATGCCATCACCCGTCTATGACCATCGATTATTTCAAATTTGTCATCAACAGGCCTTACAGTTATGGGCTGCATTAGGCCATTCTCCTCAATACTTTTGGCCAGCTTCTTCACCTCAATCACATCGGGACTGTCTTCGTCTAAGAAGTTAATATTTAGCAATCGGCCTTGCCAGGGGCTATCAATTATTTGCGATAATTTAATAAATTGTAGGATTTCATTCTTCATTATGTTTCACAGTTTGATTTCAATAAGACTGTAAATTTAATTAGTTTTGTAGAGAAAACCATATGCCATGCTCACCAAACCCACTCTAATTCTCGACGAAACCAAGTGCCGAGCCAATATAAAATATATGGCTGATAAGGCGATTAATCTTGGAATTGTATACCGCCCTCACTTTAAAACGCACCAAAGCACTGAGGTGGGTAATTGGTTTCGGAATTATGGAGTCGATAGAATTGCGGTTTCTTCAGTCCCCATGGCGCAGTTCTTTGCTGCCAATGGTTGGAAAAATATCACCATAGCATTCCCATTTGTGAAGCAACAGGCCAAAGCCATAAATGAGCTGGCAACCACAACTACACTCCAGCTTATTGTTTCGTCGATCGACAATGCCAAATCGCTCTCCAAGCTAATTACCGCTAAGGTTCAGGTGATGATCGAGATTGATTCGGGTCAAGGACGAACTGGACTCAAACCCTACGATTTAGAAAGCATCGATTCCATTATTCATATACTCAACCAATCAGCCAACACACAATTTATTGGATTTCTAACGCATGCGGGCCACTCCTATGGAATTAGCGCAAGAGATTTAAGGGAGCTAAATAATCAAACCCTAAGCCGACTGCTGCCCCTAAAAGAAAGGTATTCCAATGTAATTATCTCCTATGGCGACACACCAACCAGCACCATTTGCGAGCACTTTATGGGGGTTGATGAGCTGCGACCCGGAAACAACATCTTTTTCGATATGCAGCAAGCCTCAAATGGAATCTGCAGCCCCAGTCAAATTGCCATTGGCTTAGCCTGCCCTGTGGTGGCCAAATATCCTGATAGGGATTTGATTGCCCTTTGGGGCGGAGCTGTTCATCTCTCTAAGGATTTCTATATCGATCCCAACGGGAATAAAAGCTTTGGGGCAATTTGTCGGTTAACTGACGATGGAACTTGGGGAAAACCCCTTGATGGACTGTATCTAGAATCAATATCGCAGGAGCATGGTATGGTAAGATGCTCAAAGCCAAAGGTGATGGAAACCATTGGCGAAGATGATCTTCTGGTAGTTCTTCCAGCCCATTCGTGCCTCACTGTTGATGCTATGGGCGGCTTTTGGATAAACGGGAAAGGGTTTATCACAATAATGGTGAAGTCTTGAAAAACGCCGCAAAATTTGTTGCTATTTGTTGCTTCAATATATCGATTTGGATTCCTAGTAAGTTGGATACTGTGCAATATAATGCTTCAATTTCAACAGTTGAGGTATCGGTTTCGAGGAATAATTTTTCGATGGGGATATTGTGAATTGCTTCTCTTACCCGCGATCGATCGTGAAGGACGAAGTCTCCAATGGACAGGTAAAACCCTTGGTCAATCAGCTGACTTGCCAGCTCTGGGCTTCCGTTAAATCCGTGAACTCCCCACGAAATAGTTTTCGGAAATTTTTTCTTAACCGCAATCAGTTCATCCCATGCTTTCACACAGTGAATTACAACAGGCTTTCCATTGCTGTTGGCAAACTCGAGCTGCTGGGTTAAAACTTCAATCTGCTCATGCAGATTTGGGCCTTTTTGCTTATCGAGACCAATCTCCCCTACTCCAATAAATGCTGGATTGGAATTCAAATCCATTAATCGGGCAATATTCTCGCCCAATCTATCTATACTTGCATTCCATGGATGAATCCCTGCGGTAAAGAACCTGTGCAAGCTACATTGATCTAAATTGTCAATATCAATGCACTGAACCCTAACTTCACCAATCGAAGAATTATCGGCATGTGTATGAAAATCGATATATGGATTTGGGGATTTCATACAAGTGTAGATTGGGCGAAGATTTACTCACCAATTATTTTCACCAGCACCCGCTTTTGCCGTTTCCCATCGAACTCACCATAAAATATCTGCTCCCAGGGACCAAAATCGAGTTGTCCCTCAGAAACAGCAACAACCACCTCGCGCCCCATTATGGTGCGCTTTAGATGTCCATCGGCATTATCCTCAAAGCCGTTGTGCTTGTATTGCGAGTAGGGTTTTTCGGGGGCTAAATTTTCGAGCCAAACCTCAAAATCGTGCAATAGACCCGACTCGTCATCGTTTATAAATACGCTGGCTGTAATGTGCATGGCGTTCACCAGTACCATACCCTCCCGTATTCCGCTTTCGTGCAGACAGCGCTCAACATCAGGGGTAATATTAATAAACTCCCTCCGATTCTTGGTCTCAAACCAAAGCTCCTTGCGGTAACTTTTCATCTCTTTTTATGATAAAGGATTTCCTAAATTCAATAATATCTATCTAACGCAACGTTCCAAATCTATAAAACTAAGCAACCATATTTAAATCAAGTCCTCTCAAATTACTATGGCTCTTTGCTTTTGGCTTTTGACTTTTAGACTTTATACTCTAAACTTCTAAACTTCTAAACTTCTATATCCCCAACTCCGTAATAATCTCGTCTATCTTGTTATCCAACTTTCTATTTACAAGTTCATACTCAGCAGGGAATTTCATCTGCCCTTTAACGCCAAAGTAAAACTTAATTTTGGGTTCAGTTCCCGATGGACGTACCGATATCCGGGTTCCATCCTCGGTAATAAGCTGAATAACATCTGATTTTGGCAACATAATGGGATAAATTTTATTCTCCTTTAGCTTATGAGTTTGCTGTAAAGCGTAATCGTGCACCAGTACTACATTTGATCCACCCAACGATTTAGGGGGATTCGATCTAAAGCCATCCATCATGGCCTGAATGGCCTCTGCGCCCTCCTTACCTTTTTTGGTAATGGAAATAAGCTTTTCGCGATACAAACCATACTTTACATATAATTCAAGTAAAAGTTGATAAAGGGTTTTTCCTTGTTCCTTTGCCCAGGCAACAATCTCGGGGAAAAGTGCGCAAGCAAGGATTGCGTCCTTATCGCGGGCAAAGGTTCCCACCAAATAGCCGTAACTTTCCTCGCCCCCACCAATAAATGTTTTTTGCCCTTCAAGTTTTCTGATTATCTCGGCAATATATTTAAATCCGGTTAGTACCTCGTAGCAGTCTACCTTAAAATCCTTTGCGATATCGGCAAGCAAGTCGGAGGTTACAATGGTTTTAACAATGTACTCATTGCCCTTAATCCACCCCTTCTCCTTCCATTTCGACAGAACATAGAAAATTAGTAAAGCAGCAGCCTGATTGCCATTAAGTAGGATAAATTTCCCCATATTATCCTTTATGCCAATTCCTACTCTATCGCCATCGGGATCAGTTCCCATAATTATATCGGCGTCAATTTCCTGAGCCTTATCAAGGGCAAGTTTAAGCGCTGCTGTTTCCTCGGGATTTGGCGACTCAACTGTTGGAAAATTCCCAT
>CAZBBA010000040.1:0-34642 GCA_964490015.1 uncultured Rikenellaceae bacterium | reverse complement strand
CTGAGTTCTGCTCAATGCTTGCCGCTGCAATTTCCTGCACCAGCTTGGCAGTTTTCTCAATTTCAGGCACAAGTTTGCCCATCAGCTCCGATGCTTCTTCGGTAACATTAACACTCTTTGAGGCCAGTGAAACAATCTCATCGGCGGCAATTTTGCTTCGTTCAGCCAACTTACGAACCTCGGCAGCCACCACTGCAAACCCTTTACCATGCTCACCTGCGCGCGCCGCTTCAACGGCGGCATTAAGGGCTAGTATATTTGTTTGGAAGGCGATATCGTTGATAATGCCTATCTTTTGTGCAATGTTTTTAATCGATTCAAGGCTCTCTCTTGAAGCCGCACCTACCTTTTGAACACCTTGTGAAACCGTTAACGAAATCTTTTCTGTTTGCTGAGCATTGTCGGTATTCTGTTGAATATTGGCTGCCATTTGCTCCATCGACGAGCTAACCTCCTCGGCTGCCGAAGCCTGCTCGCTAGCACCCTGCGATAGCTGCTGTGAGGCTGAGCTTACCTCGAAACCAGCACCAGAAATGCTGTCGGCACCCGACTGGATATTCTCCACAATATCCTTTAATTTCTCTACCATATTCCTAAGGGAATCGGCAAGTTCTCCTACCTCATCCTTTTGGTAAACGTCAACCGTTGCCGTTAAATCGCCATCGGCTACCTTCTTTGCAAACTCAACTCCTTTGCGAAGAGCCACCACAACCGACTGCACAATTGTGCGAAGAACGAGGATAACCAAGCCAACAGAAACTAAGGTTACCAGTATTATTGCAATGCGAGTCCTATTTAATACCTTGTTCATTTCGCTCTCGTAAAAACCAACGGTAACGAAAGCATCTATGGGTTCGTAATACTTAATGTATTGAACCTTATTTTGACCCTGCCACATGTACTCGTCGCGAATAACCTGCCCCGATTTGTGGTTAAGCATAAACTTGAAAAAGTTCTCATTGCTAATATTTGTACCTACGCTGGTAGGGTGAACAATTAAATTCCCATCGGCACCCACTATGTATGGGTATCCTGTATCAAAGAATTTTTTCTTGTTAAACAATACTGATATTTGATTTAAATTTTTCTCAGGCATTCCAACGTAAAGCATCCCTTTAACTTCACCACCAATGACAATAGGCTCATATGCAGTTAAATACCAATCGTTTACAACCCAAGCACGCCCTGTAAATGATTGGCCGCGATCAATCGCTTGAGCTACAGGGCTATCAAAAGGAATAAAAGTACCTAAAGCCCGGCTACCATCGTTTGCCTTTACGTTGGTTGAGATTCTGAGGAAACCTTGGGGAACCTTTTGGAAAATGGTTGCTGTTGCAACTCCCATTCCGCTAATGGCATCAACAATATCAACGCTATTCTGAATCTGCCGCCCATTAAGGAGCCACTTATTAACATTCATTGTTGAGGAGGCGCCAGTAAATTGGTTGCTTGCACTATAGGTGACAAGTTCATCGGATGATTCAACAATAGTACCCTGACGCTTTAGGTAATTACTTGCTAGGTGCAACGATAGGTTAACCTTCTCTCGATTTGCTTGAAGTTCGACTGAAATAACCTCTACCAGATCATTCACCTGCTCAATCATTCTTTCATCGGTTGATGTAAGAATCTGATCTTGTAACGATCTGTTAACGTAAATGCCAAATATGGCAAATGCCAAAACCAAAAACCCTCCCATTATAAGGTTTAGGCGAGTTCCAATTTTTAGATCTTTTAGTTTCATAACTTTATCCTCCTGTTTTTGTTAGTTTAGTATTCGTTTGGCTATTACTGAACACCATTCGTACCAAACTATTCAAAAACCTGATTTTGTATACGTTATAAAATCTCACGGAAGGTAAAGAAGATAATATATCTACGATATTTCGTATATCTACGATATGCAGTAGTTTAAGCTGGGCGTGCAATGCCCAACTTCTTCATTCTTGACTCTAGGGTTGTGGGGTTAATCTTCAGGATTTCGGCAGCGCCATTCTTGCCTCGTATTCGCCATTTTGTATGTTTAAGGGCTTTTAATATACACTGCTTTTCACTCTCAACAAGAGAAACAATTTCTTGATTTGAAGGAATATTTTCCTTGAATGGGTTAAACCAGCTTCCAATGTCGAGTTTGCTTCCTGAACTAAGAACATAGGCACGCTCAATAACATTACTAAGTTCCCTGATATTCCCAGGCCAATGGTATTCCATAAGACTATCCATAACCCTTTTGGGCACAGTGCTTATGTGCCTACCTGACTCTCTGTTTAAAGCTGCAACAAAGTGCTCAACAATCAATGGTATATCGTCCTTCCTTTCGCGTAAAGGGGGGATTGTAATTGGGAGTATGTTGAGGCGGTAAAACAGATCGCTTCTGAAAGTTCCCTTTTCAACCTCTTGCTCAAGATTCCTATTTGTAGCAGTAATTAATCGAAAATCGGTTTCGATCAACTTATTGCCGCCAATCCGCTCGTACTCTCCCTCCTGAAGTACTCTAAGCAGTTTTGGCTGCATACTTAAGGGGAGTTCACCAATTTCATCGAGGAAAAGGGTTCCTCTGTGAGCAACCTCAAACTTTCCATACTTCAGCTTATCGGCACCAGTAAAAGCACCTTTCTCGTGGCCAAAAAGTTCGCTTTCTATTAATGTTTCGGGAATTGCTGCACAGTTAATTTTCACAAGCAAGTTGTCCTTTCGAGAGCTGTTAATATGTATTGCCTTGGCAAAAAGTTCCTTACCGGTACCCGTTTCTCCAAGTAGAAGAATTGATGAGTTAGATTTAGCGGCTTGCAGAGCTTGTCTAAATACCGATTTAAGAGCCTTACTTTTCCCCACTATTTCTGATGTTATACTCTTGTCAAGAAACTCATCCTTAAGCTGTATATTCTCCTCCTCAAGCCTGTGCTTAAGCGCATTTATCTCATCGTATGCAAGTTGCAACCGCCTAACCTGTCCAACCAAATCATTTATTAGGGTAATATTCTTCCGTCTCAACTCGTAGGCCTCAAAAGCGCTATCGAGAGTTTGTACTAAATCCTGAATATTCCATGGTTTTAGCAGATACCTAAAAATTCCTCCTTGGTTAAGGGCTTTAAGCATGGTGTCGTTATCGTCGTATGCAGTGAGTATAATTATAACCACTGAGGGGAACTGCTCTTGGACAACTTTAGCCAGCTCAAGTCCAGTAAGGTTGGGCATACGCTGATCGGTAAGAAGCACCTTAACCCCCTCGTCCTTAATTACTGTAAGAGCCTGATTAGGATTATCAAGTGTAATAACCGTAAACCATTTCTTGAGGGCAACCTCAAGAGTAAAAAGGTTGTGGGGTTCATCATCAACATACAAAAGCTTTCTCACGTGCTACTTTTTAGGTAAATAAATTGTAACCTCTGTTCCTACGTCTTCTTTTGAATTAACTAAAATTTCACCATTGTGATCGGAAATAATTCCGTGAACAATTGACAAGCCCAGCCCAGTCCCCTCACCAACTGGTTTGGTTGTAAAGAAGGGATCGAATATTCGCTGTTCAAGTCCAGCAGGAATACCTTTTCCTGTATCGCTAATTGATATCTTGAATTTATCCTCTGCATTAACATAGATTGTTTCAATTACTATTGCCCCCTCCCCCTCGATGGCTTGTATAGAATTAACCAGTATGTTAAGGAATACTTGACCTAACTTTCCGGGATAACAATAAATTTGATCGTTGGCACATAGTTTAGTGTTAACCGTAATGGTATGCTTGTATTTATTGTAAAGAATTGTTAATGCTGAATTTATAAGTTCGTTAAGGCTTGCAGCCGATTTATTCTCATCATCGAGCCGAGCAAACGTTCTGAGACCCTTAACGATTGACATTGTACGATCTACCCCTGTTCTGATAGATTGAATAAGCTTGGGAATATTAACCAAAGACCCTTGCACATCATACTGAGCATTGATTTGACCCAACAACCCTATTTCATCGTTGGGACAAAGATTCGTATAAGCATTTGAGTACTCTCGAATTGCAGAAATCAATTCGTTAATCTCCATCTCAAGGCCAACCACACCACTACTAATAAAATTGATAGGGTTATTAATTTCGTGGGCTATTCCCGATGTTAGGATGCCAAGCGATGCCATCTTTTCTGAAAGGACGAGCTGTCTTTGCGTATTCTTAAGTTTTTCCAGTGCGTCTTGCAGGTGTTTTCTTTGGTAAAAAAGTTCATCGTTGGCTGCTTGCAACTCCTCGTTGGCTGCTTGCAACTCCTCGGTTCGAGCTTTTACAAGGTATTCGAGATCTTCCTGGTGTTTCTGGATTTCAAACTCGAGCAACTTTCTATCAGTTATATCGGAGTGAGTGCCAATAATTCTGACCACTTCACCTTTGGAATCCCACTCCACCACCTTCCCTCTACCCCTAATCCACATCCAGGTTTTATCCTTTCTAAGGAAACGGAATTCTACGTCGAAACCCATGGAATCCTTATGGAGCCGTTCCTGAATCTGCTTATAGCAGATATCCAAATCCTCAGGATGCACACGACTTCTCCACTCATTCAGGTTGTGAGAGAATTCATTGGGGGAGTATCCAGCAATGGTATAGTACCTTTTGTCGAAATACACATGACCCGTTTTAAGGTTCCAATCCCAAATGCCATCGTTAACGGCCTGCATGGCCAAATCGTACCGCTCTTCGCTTTCCCTAAGTTTCGCCTGCGCGTTATGCCTATCGGTAACATCCCTTATTACCACCTGAAGAAATACATTTTCGCCATTTGCAATAGTTGAGACTCTTGCTTCGCCAAATAGCATTTCGCCCGATTTATGAATCCACCTCAACTCAAAAGGTTTGTCCAGTTCACCCTTCACAGCTGATTGAAATAACAACTTATAGCTAGCCTGATCTTCCTTTAGAATGGTGGGAATGGACATCAAATACTTTCCAACAAACTCTTCTCTATCATACCCGGTTAGTTCAACAAATGCCTTATTTACAGACATTATGTTGCCATTTAATGAGACCGTAAATATTCCATCGGGTGACAGTTCAACTATGTTTCGAAACTTTTCCTCGCTTGACTTAGCTGCTTCTCTAGCTTGCAGTATACTATCTTCATACTTCTTACGCTCAGTAAAATCGCGAATTACCGCCACCAATGCTTTTCTATTGCTCCAGATTATAGGGCTTACTGATATCTGCACATCAATAAGTTGAGCCGTCCCCTGTCGGCATATTTCACACTCAAAAACTTTTGTAGAACCTTCAGCCGCTTGTCGCCAAATGGATGTAATATCATTGGGATTCAGTTCCGGGTTAAGGAAATCGAGCAAAGAGTAAGAATCAATCTTTCCACTATCAATACCTAGCAGTTCCTCAGCTCTTTTGTTAAGCGATAGCAGGGTTCCTTTCACGGTATGAATTACTATGCTATCACTAATACTATCGATAATAGCGCTTAGGTTTTGCTGATTGGCCTCCAAGGCACTAACCTTTGCCTGCAGCTCAGGATAATAGTTTTTTTTAATGGATGTATCGCCCAAGCCAATTATCTTTTTCCTATACTCATCCCAGCTGTTTTCCATAATCTTTATATTGCTTCGGAGTAAATAGCTGCCAAATCGGCTTTGGTTGGCACTCTTGGGTTAGTGGCATTACATGGATCGTTAATTGCTTTATCGGACAACGCGCCCACAATATCGCTCAGGACCCCTTTAGAACCTAAGGTTGAAACAATACCAACGCTTCTCTTGAAGTCGAGAATATAATTAACCAATTGCTTTTTAATGGACGAAATTGGTTTATCGCTCACATCAACCCCAAGTTTATGAGCAATAGCAATGTATTTGCTCTGGGCATTATTGAAATTGTAATCAACTACATGGGGCAGAAGTATGGCATTACACTCGCCATGGGGTAAATCGAGGTATCCACCCAAGCTGTGAGCAAGGGAGTGAACACAACCCAAACTTGCATTGGAGAATGCTAATCCGGCATATAAGCTTCCTAGCATAACTCGCCCCCGAAGCTGCACATCAAAAGGATTTTGAATTGAAGCCAAAAGGTTCGCATTAATCAGGCCTATTGCCTCAAGAGCATACAAATCGGTAAATGCGGAGCTAGCGTTGGAAACATAAGATTCAAAAGCATGAGAAAGGGCATCCATTCCGGTACAGGCAGTTAGAAAGGAATCCATAGTAGTAAGCACTACAGGATCGATAAGCGCCACATCGGGAACGGTGGCCTTACTTATAATGGCCATTTTATACTTATGCTCAAACCTATTAATTATTGCGAATTGTGATAAATCGGCAGCTGTACCGGCTGTGGTGGGTATACAAATTAGGGGTGGCATTGGAGTGGTAATCTTATCAACTCCCTCAAACTTATCTATTGGTTTATGGTTTGTCGATACGATTCCAATACCCTTGGCGCAATCCATAACACTACCACCCCCCAAAGCCAAAATCATATTACAACCCGATGCCCGGTATATATCAACTCCTTCCATCACCTCAAAATTTCTGGGATTTGGGGATACGGACGAAAAAAGAGTATGCTCAACACCATTCTGCAACAGGTTATCCTGAAGGTCGGCAAGCCAAGGTGTAGCCGCCAAGCCAGAATCGGTAATCAAAAGCACCTTTCTTGCTCCCAGCTGCTTGCAGTAATTGCTGGCCAAAAGCCGAGCATCAGCTCCAAAGACATACTCTGGGGCAACAAATTTCCTGAGTTCAAGCTGGATAATACCAGCATGAAGCAAATTTGCGCTATGTTTTGGCATATCCTAGACTATAAAATTATTACTAAAAGTAGGAAGAAATACTTTATCTAAGGTCTACATTTACACCAAATAACTATAATTTTACACAAAACTCAATTTTCGGCACATTCCCTCAAAGTTATATTCATTAAGGGTAATCTGTTTTGCTATTCGCCCAATTTTTCATAACTTTGCCGACACCCAAACGTAAAACACAAACAACATGAAATTCGTAGCTGAAATAAACGTTATGCCCCTAAAGGCACTACTTGATCCTCAAGGCAAAGCGGTGGGAATGGTTATGCAGAACAGCGGTTACAAGGAGGTTGAGAACGTGCGCATTGGCAAGCATATTACGCTCGAAATTGAGGCCCCCACCAAAGAGGCTGCCATGGAGCGCATCAACGAGGCCTGCGCCAAGGTGCTATCGAACCCCATTATGGAGGGTTACGAGTACAAACTGACTGAAATATAGAAAAACGGGGTAATTGGCTACTCGCTGGCCTTATCCTTAGGGGAGATAATATCGGCCTGCTTGCGAACGGATTCCTTGTGAACCAGCCTAAGCAGGTCTTTCACATACTCCGGGCTTAAACCAAGCGTATCACCCACCTCTACGCGCATTTTAATCATCTCCTCCCAACGGCGGAGCTGCATGATAGCCACATTATTCTGTAGCTTATACTCCCCTATCTGCCGCACAATGGTCATTCGCTGCGCAAGCAGTTCCAACAGCTGCAGATCGAGCGAATCGATCTTCTCGCGCATCGACTCCAGCGCATCAATCGACTCGGAGGTTGTGGGCGACATTTTTCGATACGATAAGTCGGTAAGAATCTCCCCTAATTTTTGTGGTGTTACCTGCTGACGGGCATCGCTAAGCGCTTTTTCGGGACAAATGTGCGATTCAATCATCAGTCCATCCATCGACAAATCGAGCGCCTTTTGGGCAATATTAAATATTAGCTCCCATTTGCCGGCAATATGACTAGGATCGCAGATTATGGGAAGTTCGGGGATGTAGGTTTTTAAATCGATGGGCACCTCCCATTTTGGAAGGTTACGATAGTTTGATTTTTGAAATGGGGAAAACCCCCTGTGAATTGCGCCCAGCTTAGTAATGCCCACACGGGCAAAACGTTCGATGGTGCCAATCCACATCTCCAAATCGGGATGAATGGGATTTTTAATTAGCACCGGCTTATCGACTCCAGCCATGGCGCGTGCCAGCTCATCTACCGAGAAAGGGTTTGAGGTTGTGCGGGCTCCTACCCAAAACATATCCACGCCATACTTCAATGCAACCTCCAAATGTTCAGGCGTTGCCACCTCAACTGCCAGCAGTAACCCTGTCTCCTTTTTGGCTTCCGATAACCACTCCAGTGCTGGCTCTCCAACACCCTGAAAGGTTCCGGGGCGCGATCTAGGTTTCCACACGCCTGCCCTAAGAACCTGAACTTTTCCAAGCGATGCGATAGATCGGGCAGTATTTAATACCTGCTCGCGGCTCTCGGCACTACATGGGCCAGCAATTATCACGGGGCGTTTTTCAACACCGGTAAACCACTGTGAAACTGGGAGAATGCTCATTGAAATAGTTAATAATCGATTATTCGAGATATAACTTCGACAATACAAGTTTCCTTACACAATGCAAAGGTAAACAATAGATGAGTTAACGCAAGGATAAATAATTTGTTGAATAGAATTCCCGTCAATTTCCCATTTGAAACTATCTTTACTGCAAATATTACCACAAGGAATGGGGATTAGAGTTTTTGGATTGCTTTTAGAGAGATGGTTTTCTGTTTTTTGGACTAGTAGAAAAGCACTTGCTATAGTTACATCTACTCTGCTCCTTTTTATTGTATTTCTACTTTTACCTTCCCCAAACTTCAACAAACCAGCAAGCACCGTAATTCTATCGAGTAATTGTAGTTTGCTTATTGCGTCCATTGCTGCCGATGAACAATTTCGGTTTCCTGCATCGTCAAGTGTCCCCTCAAAGTTTGAAAGATGCATAGTTGAGTTCGAGGATCGAAAATTTTACTATCACCCCGGAATAAACCCCATGGCCATTGCCCGTGCAGCATGGAACAACCTAAAGGCCAAATGCTTTATCCAGGGAGGAAGCACTATAACGCAGCAGGTAATACGGCTATACCGGGAGGACAAGCCCAGAACACTAACCGAAAAGATGGTCGAAGCAATCCTTGCGCTTAGGTTAGAGGTAACAACTAGCAAAAAAGAGATTTTAAAACTTTACGCCTCCAATGCCCCTTTTGGGGGCAACGTAGTGGGATTAGATGCAGCAGCCTGGCGTTACTACAACCGATCGGCTAGTGAGCTAAGCTGGGCCGAATCCGCTGCACTGGCTGTGCTACCCAACTCACCATCGCTGGTTTTTCCAGGGCGAAATGCCGATATTCTGCGAGCCAAAAGAGATCGCCTACTAAAAAGGCTACTTGCCTGTGGCGATTTGGACAGCCTAACCTATCAGCTTTCGCTGCTTGAGTCTTTGCCTAGCGAGCCCAAACCACTTCCGCAGCTAACACCCCATCTGCTTACCCGAGCCATTGCCGATGGCAAAGCTGGAGAGATTATTGAAACAACAATCGATATTGAATTGCAGCAGCGGGTTAACCAAATAGTGAGCAATCATCACCAACGGTTGGCTGGTAATCAAGTGCATAATGCTGCGGTTTTAGTTTTAGATATTAAAACCAACACTACGCTTGCATACGTTGGGAACACATCGGGTTCTAACTTTGGTAATCATGTTGATATAATTACATCGCCCCGTAGTACCGGAAGTATTCTTAAACCCTTCCTATTCGCGGCCATGCTTCACGATGGGTTAATTCTTCCAAACACGCTAATCCCCGACATTCCAACGCAAATTGGCGGTTACTCGCCAAAAAACTTCAATCCCGACTACGATGGAGCCATTCCAGCCTCAAGGGCAATTGCCCGATCGCTTAATGTCCCAGCGGTTCGTATGCTCCAGCAGTATGGGGTTGAGCGATTCCAGCATATCCTCCAAAAGTTGGGTGTATCGACATTAAATCGAACAGCCGAGAACTACGGTCTTTCGCTTATTCTTGGTGGAGCCGAGGCCACGCTTTGGGATTTGGCGGGCGTTTATGCAGGAATGGCTAGAATTCTAAATGACTTTAGACCAAACCAAAGTCGCTACCACAAAACTAACTTCATTACTCCCCGTTATGTTAAGGGTGATAATTCTATTGAAACATCTGAGTTGGTGGACTACTCACCGCTCGATGCTTCGTCAGTATACTTTTGCTTTGAGGCCATGAAGGAGGTTGCCCGTCCCGACGAGCTGGCGGGCTGGCAATACTTCTCCTCGTCGCGATCGGTGGCATGGAAAACAGGAACCAGTTTTGGGCACCGAGATGCCTGGGCAATTGGTTTAAATCCCCAGTACGTTGTAGCCGTTTGGGTGGGAAATGCCAGCGGCGAGGGGCGACCAAATTTAACAGGTGTTTCGGCTGCAGCACCAATACTTTTCGATGTGTTTGCACTGCTCCCAACTTCACGCTGGTTCGAGAAACCCATCGATGATATGGCATACGTACCTATTTGCCGTCACAGCGGACATAGGGCATCGGATATTTGCACACCTGTCGATTCAATCTGGATACCCATAAAGGGGCTCGAAACAGAGGCATGCTCCTACCATAGGCTAGTCCATCTTAATCAGGCAAAAACCCACAGGGTTACCGACAAATGCGTTAGTGTTGATATGATGGCGTCTCAATCGTGGTTTGTATTACCACCGGCCATGGAGTGGTTTTACAGAAGCAAGAACCCGTTTTACCAATCTCTTCCTGCTTTCCTTTCGGGCTGTGAGCCCAATAGAGAGCAAAGCCAAATGGCGCTGATTTACCCAAGAATTGAGAGTACTGCCATTCAACTTCCCCGCGATTTGGATGGTACACCCACCGAGGCCATTTTCGAGGTTGTACATCGCAGGGAAGATGCTACTATTTATTGGCATCTAAACGAAACCTACCTGGGGCATACTCGAACCTTCCACAAAATGGCACTTCAACCCAGTAAAGGGAATTATTTGCTTACACTGGTTGATGATATGGGTAACTCGCAAACCGTTAGGTTTAGGGTTGAGTAAACTTTTCAGATACTTCATTCTTACAAGGCTCTTGTTTTAACGCTTAAATTCAAATATTCTCTTCTAAACACAGCTTGCTAAAATTTGTGGATTTAAGGGATATAAGAAATCTCACTACAAACTAAATTCTAGCTATCAATTGTTTTGAGGGCAAAGCATTAAATCACTATCTTAGATGCCTCGCAAAATAATTATTACCCTAAAACCTTATCATAATGAACAAAAAGATATTTTTTGCAGCACTCCTCACGCTATCGGTGCTGGTAGTTGGAGCAGCCATTTTTTTCTACGTAATTGGCTACAGAGCCAGCAAAGAAACAGGGGCTCAAGCGAAAGACTATAGCGCTTTCATCACAACCTTCTCATCGGGGGCAATCTCCACCAGGGATGTTATTCGCGTGATGTTTGCCACCAATGTTGCCGAAAGCAACATGGTTGGCAAGGAGGCCGACTCGCGCCTAATTCGGGTAAAACCATCGATAAAGGGGTTACTCACCTGGGCCGATGAACGAACCCTAGAACTCCGACCAAGTGCACCGCTTAAAGGCGACTCGGAGTACCAGGTTACCGTTAACCTCGATAGAGTTTTCGACAATATACTAGCCGATTATAAAACCTTCACCTTCAACCTCCGAACCATAAAGCAGGCCATGGAGGTTCGAGTTGCTGGAATTGAGTTCTACAGCGAAGCGTCACGTCCAGACAGACGAATTGGTGGCGTTGTGCTTACTGCCGATTTTGCCGAAACAAACCTGATTAAGGAAACCATTAAAGCCACGCAGAACGGGAAGTTGCTGGAGGTGAGCTGGAACTCATCGGGCGATGGGCGCTCCCACAACTTTTGGGTTGAAGGCGTGACCCAAACCGACAACACCGAAATGGTTATTATCTCCGCTACGGGAAAATCAATTGGGGTTGAATTCACTGAAACTATCGAAACTGAGGTTCCGCCCAAAGGTGTATTCAGAATTCTTTCGCACAACGTGGTGCAGTCGCCCGAACAGTATGTAGAGGTAAGATTCTCTGAACCTGTGGATCCTTCGCAGAATATGCGGGGCATGGTTCGCGCAAACGGTGTATCCGATTTAAGGGTTATAATTGAGGGCAATATCATCAAGATTTACCCCACTGCCCGGCTTGCAGGATCGTACAACTTCGATATCGCCGAGGGTATTCGCAACATCAACAGGCAAAGACTCGAGCAGAGCTCATCTTTAGCAGTTTTATTCGAGGTTGTAAAGCCTCAGGTTAGGCTGGTTGGTCAGGGAGTCATCATGCCCACTTCAAGCGGATTGCTTTTCCCATTCCAAGCGGTTAGCCTTAAGGCTGTTGATGTTAGCGTGGTTAGAATATTTGAGCAGAATATCGCTCAGTTCCTTCAGGTGAATAGGCTCGACCAGAGTTCCGAAATTAGGCGTGTAGGACGGCTACTACTCCGCAAAACCGTTATGCTCGACCAATCGGGGCAAACCGATTTTGCCCGATGGAATACATTCCACATCGACATGGCAGAACTAATCAAAACCGAACCGGGCGCCATTTATCAAATCAACATCAATTTCCGCAAGGAGTACTCTACATATAACTGCAACGGCTCCGAGGCCAATCAACCCATTACCATGATAGATGAGCGCTACTCGGCCTCCGACGATGTGCCCCAAACCTACTACTACGACGATGATTACGACTACGAATACTACGATTGGCGCGAACGCGAAAACCCATGTCACACCTCCTACTACCAGGGAAAATCCGTTCGCCGAAATGTGATTGCTTCCGATCTGGGCATAATTGCCAAGTCGGGAACCGATGGCTCGCTGATGGTTGTGGTTACCGATTTAAACACTGCACAGCCTGCAAGTGGAATCGATATCGATTTGCTTAACTACCAGCAACAGGTAATTGCCACTTCAAAAACCGACAACAACGGAATAGCAAACATTAGGCTCACCGAGCAGCAAAAACCATTTATCGCCATAGCCAAGAGCGGCAATCAGCGGGGCTATCTAAAACTCGACAATGGCTCGGCACTTTCGCTCAGCGCATTCGATGTGTCGGGTGTGGCAGTTCAAAAAGGGCTTAAAGGATTTATTTACGGCGAGCGTGGGGTTTGGCGTCCGGGCGACACCCTTTTCGTTTCGTTTATTATTGAGGATAAGGGCAAAACGCTTCCCCCAAACCATCCGGTTACCTTTGAACTAAACGATTCAAGGGGTCAACAAATCTACCGAACTGTAGCAACTACTTCCGTGAGCGGAATGTACGCGTTCCCCGTTGCAACCGACAAGGACGCACCAACAGGAAACTACTCGGCTACTGTAAAAGTGGGTGGCGTATCGTTTAGCCAAACCTTTAAGGTGGAAACCATTATGCCCAACAGGCTAAAAATTAACTTCAACATTGATGAAGAAGCCCTTCGTTATGGCGATGTAAGCCCGGTTAAGTTCACATCAGCCTGGCTTCATGGCGCTCCAGCGCGCAATCTGAAAGTTCAGGTTGATGCTATTCTAACCCAAGCCACAACCACATTCGATGGGTACAAGGGGTACACCTTCGACGATCCAGCGCGCACTTTTTACGCCGAGGAGCAAACCGTTTTCGAGGGTCGATTAGACGAGAAGGGTGAGGTAAATTTCTCGCCCAATATCAACGTGCGCACCTCTGCGCCTGGCAAGCTGAACGCCAACTTCACTGCTCGCGTTTTCGAGGAGGGCGGCGCTTTCAGCATCGACAGGTTCACAATACCCTACTTCCCATACCACAACTTTGTTGGGGTAAAGATGCCCGAATCGAAGAGTTACCGCAGAACTTACCTTACCGATACCACGCACGTGGTAGACATAGTGCTTATTAGCTCGCAGGGGAAACCCATATCAAACCAGAAACTCAATGTTGATGTGTACAAAATCGATTGGCGCTGGTGGTGGCACAGGGGCAGCGAGGATCTGTCGAACTACGTGTCGAGCAGCTACAATCGTCCGGTAAGTAAGGGAACCGTAACCACTAACACTAAAGGCGAAGCCAAGTATAACCTCAGAATCAACAACCCCGAGTGGGGTCGATTCCTAATCAGGGTTTCCGATGATGAAGGTGGACACGCAGCCGGCACAATAGTTTACTTCGATTGGCCAGGGTGGGTTTCGCGCGATCGCAAGTCAACACCCGAGGCCAGCACAATGCTTGTTTTTGCCACCGACAAGGAACGCTACAATGTGGGCGAAAAGGTAACAGCAACAATCCCCAGCCCCGAGGGCGGCAAAATATTCCTCACCATCGAAAATGGAATAAAAGTGCTGCAAAGTCATTGGATAAATGCCAAGGCGGGCGAAACCCAGTTCACGTTCCTGGCCTCGGCCGATATGGCACCAAATGTATTTATCAGCGCCATGCTTATACAACCTCATGGACAAACCGCCAACGATTTACCCATTAGGATGTATGGAATTACGCCCATTGGGGTTGAGAATCCCCAAACCCATCTTACACCTGTAATCGCCATGCCCGATGTAATTGAGCCTGAGCAAAAGGTATCGATAAACGTTACAGAAAAAGATGGCAAAGCCATGGCATTTACTTTGGCTATGGTTGACGATGGGCTACTCGATTTGACCCGATTCCGCACTCCCGATCCCTGGAAGAACTTTTACGCCCGCGAGGCGCTTGGCGTTCGCACGTGGGATCTTTACGAGCTGGTAATGGGGGCTTCGGCTGGCAAAATGCAGCGAATTATCTCCATTGGTGGTGACGATGAGGCCACTGCCTCGGGCGATCAAACCGCTAATCGATTTAAACCTGTGGTAAGATACTTTGGCCCATTTGAGGTGGAAAAGGGAAAGAGCAAACGCATCGACTTCACCATGCCCAACTACGTTGGTTCCGTTCGTTTAATGGCCGTTGCGGCCAAGGACGGTGCATACGGTTCCGACGAAAAAACGGTACCGGTTCGAAAACCCCTAATGGTTTTGGCAACCCTACCCCGTGTGCTTGGCCCCGAGGAGGAGGTTGTGCTACCTGTTACCGTTTTTGCAATGGATCAGAATGTGAAGCAGGTAAAAGTTCGGGTTGAGACCAATGACCTGCTCAATATCCAAGGAGGTAAAGAGCAAACCCTAAAGTTCGATAATGTGGGCGATCAGGTTATACGATTCAACATTAAGGTTGCCTCGCGGCTAGGTGTAGGAAAACTGAAAGTGATTGCTGAGAGCGGCAAGGAAAAAGCATCACACGAGATTGAGCTCAACGTCCGTAACCCCAACCCACCCATGACAATGGTTGTGGATACTACCCTAAAAACGGGTGAGCGATGGACGACTAGCTACACTGCCTTTGGTATGCCCGGAACCAATACGGCCAAAATTGAGCTAAGCACCATGCCTCCCATCAACCTCGGCGACAGGCTTTGGTATCTGATGGGTTACCCACATGGATGCCTCGAGCAAACCACATCAAAAGCATTCCCTCAACTTTTTATCAGCAAATTAGCCGAGGTAGATGCAAACACCAAACAAACCGCCGAGCAGAATGTGCGGGCAGCTCTAGGCGCAATGAGAAATTTTGCGACCCCCGATGGTGGCCTGTCGCTGTGGCCGGGTGGCTCGTACCCCGACGAGTGGGGCAGCATATACGCAGGGCACTTTATGCTTGAGGCGCAAAAGATGGGTTACTCTGTTTCATCGACAGTTCTCGATGGATGGAAACGCAGCACCCTGCGCGTTGCGCAGAGCTGGTCGCCTAATCAGCAAAACAGGTACTACAACAACGACCTGATGCAAGCCTATCGGCTTTACACGCTGGCGCTGGCCAAATCGGCCGACATGGGAGCCATGAACCGCCTACGCGAAAGCGCAAATTTAGGGGTTGCAGCCAAGTGGCGATTAGCAGCCGCTTATGCCCTAGCCGGCAACCCCGAGGCAGCCCGATCGCTTGTAAATGGCATTCCCGCCGAGGTTAAAGATTATCGCGAACAGTCGTACACCTACGGCTCGCAGTATAGAGATTTGGCCATGATTACCGAAACGCTTATCCTGCTTGGCGATTTCGACAAGGCATTCCCGCTTCTCAACCAGCTATCGAAAAGGCTTAGCTCAAATCACTGGATGAGCACCCAGGAGATTTCGTTTAGCCTTCAAAGCTTCGCCAAGTTTGCCGATGTTAGCAAATCGGCCGAAGGGGTTAATGCCGATGTGGCCATCCACGGAAAAAAAGCCACCAACTTTCGCTCAAAACAAGCCGTGCTGCAAGTTCCGTTTGATCAAAATCAAACCGGTTCGGGGAAAGTTGAGGTGAAGAATAATGGAAATGGGATCCTCTACGCTCGGCTTATAACAATGGGGATACCGGTTGGCGGGTACGAGGTGGATCAAAGCAATAACTTGCAGCTTGAGGTAAAGTATTTCCTAATGAATGGAGCGGCTATTACACCCGATAAGATTTCGCAGGGCACCGATTTCTACAGCGAGGTGCGAGTTTATAATCCGGGTACGGGAGGCGATCTGGAGCAGCTGATCCTCTCAACAATTGTTCCCTCGGGTTGGGAAATCCGCACCAGTCGATTGGACGAAGGGCAAAACGCCTCGTTACGCTCATCGCCATTCGACTACCAGGATATACGCGACGACAGGGTTTACACCTACTTTAACCTTGCCCGAGGGCAAGCCAAATCGTTTAAAATAAGGTTTAACGCTGCGTACGAGGGTAAGTACTACATGCCAGGCGTGTCGTGCGAAGCCATGTACGACAACTCAATTAATGCCCGCCGATCGGGCAAATGGGTTGAGGTTAGCCTTCAATAGCAACCAAGTATTATGTTATAGAAATTCAAAACAGGTGGTATTCATAAAATACGACCTGTTTTGCTTTCGTCAAAAGTGACTTAACTGCAAAATAATCTTACAGAAGTGATATTGTGACTCAAAGATTAGTAACTTGTCCTAGTTTTCAGACAGATATATTAAATCTGCATTCACCCTAAAAACCCTATAAAATGGCAGAACATAACTGTGAGGTTTGCCCCATGCGGGCAAAGTACGACGCAAAACCCAAATCATTTGCTGGCCGTTTCTGGCGGTGGCACATCAACTTTTGCCCTGGATGGAAAGGCTACATGAACTCCCTTGGCGTGGAAAAAAGAAATATGATTGCGCAAAAATATCAGCTTCGAAAGTATATGTAAGGTAATAAAGTAGATACAACCGCATTTGCATATACAACTCATCAATTTGTAGTTTACCACCAGCATGTAGCTACAACCCTAAGGCATCAAAAAAATCAGCAAAAAATCCAAAACCTGATAAATAGTTGGTATGGTATATAAAATAATTCCCTAACTTGGTAAGAATAAATGGCCAGGATTAATGAGCAGGCATATCATACCCGAAAGTGTTCTTGAGCTCAACATTCTTATCAAGATTAATCAGAGCATTATAAGTACGCTTGTACTTGAGGATGTTTTGCAGGTTATCAGCGATGGGATGTCGGAGCTACTTTCCATTGAATCGGCAGCACTTTACCTGCTCCAAAGCGACACGGAGGTGCACCTCGGGGCTACCACGCCTCCACTACCCCCGGGTATCCCACGCGAGGTGCGAATAGCCGCCATCGAGGATCATCCACACATTAAGGCCACTATTGAAACGCATAAATTCCACCTTGTCGACGACACCCAAACCGCCAGTCTATCACCCTCAGAAAGAAGCATTGTGGAGATGCGGAACCTACGCAGCTTGGTATTCCTCCCATTTATTCTAAAGGATGAGGTGCTTGGTGTACTTATCCTAGGAACTTGCAACAGCTCCAGAAAATACACTGAGCATGAGATTGAGATTGGGCAGGCCATTGCAAACCAGCTAGCCGTTGCCATCCAGAATGCCAAGCTGCACGAGGATATAAAAAATCACAGGGATAATCTGGAAAGGTTGGTGCAAGAAAAAACGCATGATCTGAACGCCGCTATAGAGGAGCTACGAGCTGCCAACGACGAACTTTACGACAAGAACAACATCATCATAAACCAGAACTCGGAGCTTAGAGCTACCCTTCAGCACCTAAAGGAAACTCAATCGCATCTGTTGCAAGCGGAGAAGATGGCCTCGCTGGGAACGCTAACTGCTGGTGTTGCCCACGAAATAAACAACCCCCTTAACTTTATAATGGGGGCTTACCTTAGGCTAGAAAAGTATTTTAAAACTAAGCCCGACCCTCAATTCCAGGAGGCATCGGTACTACTCACCAGTATTACGACAGGTGTCGAAAGGATATCGAACATAGTGAATAGCCTCAACCAGTTTAGCCAGAATAACAACGAGTCAAGCAAGGATTGCTGTATCCACTCCATTATCGACAACTGCCTGATAATGCTCAACAATCAAATTTTCGATAGGGTAGATATAATGAAGGAGTACGAAACAAACATCCCAAACGTAAAGGGTAAAGTGGCAAACCTGCACCATGCATTTCTTAACATCCTCACCAACTCGTTGCAGGCAATTGACAACAAAGGAACAATAAGAATCAAAACCACGTTGCTTAATAAGAAGGGCAAAATTTTGGTTGAGATTCACGATAGCGGAAAAGGAATACTCCAGGAAAATATTGGCCGGATTACCGAGCCCTTCTTCACCACTAAGGATCCAGGAAAAGGCACTGGCCTAGGGCTCTCCATCACTTACCGGATTATTAAGGAACATCAGGGCGATATAACGTTTGAATCTGAAGAAAACAATGGCACACTCGTGCGTGTTGAGCTACCCGTTTAAAAACTCCCCAAAATACAATCATAAATTTCCATTCTAATTCTACTTCTTTCAATTACAATTATTCTCAACTAATCTCTTGCTTTTCGCACAATTTCTTACTTTTGGTAGTGCAAAGTATTGTGACGCTCACAAAGGCCTGCCTTATATTCAAATCAAAGTTTTAAACCAATTACTTATGAAAACAATGGTTTTACTAATTACTACAGCCATAATCGCTACAGGATGCAATAGTTTTAACAGGGACAACGATATTCCAAAAAAAGACTTAGAATTTGCCGCCTCAGTGTTTAACGAGCTTACCGAAGCCCTAGAGATCGACAACGGACAGCTTTGGAATTACTCCTTGCAGGGACCGCTGATGCTTGTTAACAAAGATACTCGAACAATTGTAACTAACGAATCAGACAACGCTGGGAAACTATCGCCAAAAGGCGAGCTGTTTGTTGGCAAACTGCCCGAAGATATTAATATTGCCAACACATCGTTCGAATGGAATGGGAAACGATGGACAATGGTTTCGTTACCCTTATCGGCCGTGAAGGAGGAGAGGCTAAATCTACTAATACATGAGTCTTTCCATAGCATTCAACCAAATATAGGCTTTGGAAATATCTCTGAAATTCAATGCGCTCACCTCGACACAAAGACAGGTCGTATTCTCATAAAGCTTGAACTAGAAGCCCTAAAAGAAGCCCTAAATTCCAGCTCGCCAGAGGTTCATCTGAAAAATGCGATTTACTTTAGGCAGCATCGTCATCAGCAGTTTCCAAATGCTGCTTTGGCAGAAAACTCGCTGGAACTTCTTGAAGGATTGGCCGAGTACACCGGATCGATACTAAGCCAGAGAACAGACTCGGAATTAGAAACTCATTACTCAATGAGTATTCAAAACTTCTTCGGTTTACCTACATACGTTCGATCGTTCGCGTACTTCACCATTCCTGTTTATGGTTATTATATGCAAAAAACCCAAAGGGATTGGAATCAGCAGGTGAATCGAAACACCAATCTTAGCGAATTTATTGCAACCTTTTTCGGGGTTTATCCAAAGGAAATACCATGGGACAAGATATTGAGGTTGGGTCAGGAGTACGATATCGACAATATAATTGATTTTGAAACCAAACGAGATGTTAAACGCCAACAGCTAATTGCATCATACAAAAATGCCTTTTTGGGCGACCGAAACTTATCCATAAAACTGGAGAACATGCGAATTGGGTTTAACCCTTCCAACATAATGCCGTTGGACTCGTTTGGTACGGTTTATCCAAACCTAAGAGTTGTGGATAATTGGGGAATTTTGGAGGTTGATAGCCTGGGGGCGCTGATTAGCCCCAGCTGGAATCGCGTAACCGTATCGTATCCCGAATCAATAACCGATACGCTTATAACCGGAAAAGGATGGAGACTTAAACCCAACAAGCAATGGAAAGTTGTGAAGGAAAACGAAAAGATTACGTTGATTAGAGAGTAGTTGGCAACAAGTAAATAATCGAATCAAACCATTGAAGTCGGACTGGATTTGAGTATATTTGTATTATGAATACAAGAGATGTCATAATAAGTAAGATTTTGGAACTTTCAAGAAAAAAGTATCCTGACGCAGAAATCTATTTGTACGGTTCCCGTGCACGTGGAGATGCAAAACCTTTATCTGATTGGGATTTATTAATTTTACTGAATTACAAGAACATACCTTTTGCGCTTGAAACCAAAATAATGGATGAATTCTATGAAATTGAATTAGAAACGGGTGAAATTATATCCCCATTAATCTACCCAAAAGAAGAATGGAATGTAAAATACAGGCAGACCCCACTGTATGAAAATATTAAAAATGAATCAATTAGATTAATATGACAGGAGAGAAAGGTGATTTAGTAAAATATCGGCTTGAAAGAGCCAAGGAAACATTGGAAGACGCTCAACTTCTAATTGAAAGCAAAAGATGGAATTCAGCTATTAATAGATTATATTACTCTGCATTCTATGCAGTTATTGCATTACTGCTCAATGAAAATCATAAGACAACTACCCATAATGGGGTAAAATCAATTTTTTCAGAACAATTCATCAAGAAGAATATTATTTCTCAAGAATTTGGGAAAAGGTATTCTCAATTATTCACGTGGAGACAAAAAGGAGATTATGCTGACCTATTTGACTTTACAGAAGAAAAGGTTTTACCTTATTATGATTTTGTCAAAAAATTCATTCTACAAATAGAAAAAATCATAACTAACTAATTGCCTGTTGCCAACAAAGGGTTTAGTCACTGTGGGTTGACACTAGAACTTCAGAGCGGTTTCGCCCACTCGGTCGTTTTCGTTGGGGGATTCGCTGGCTGGCGGATAATACGCTCTCCTATCTCGGCAACACTTTGACGAGACCACACCCCATCCGACAATAAACGAATAGCTTTAACTCACTTGTTTATCTTATCTACCCTTACTATTAAAAAAGAGGTGCAGTTAACAAACCGCACCTCTTTTTACGTTGAAATAATATCTATTACTACATCCAGGTTGGAATGCGACCACGGGTGTAGGGAGCATCCTTCTCGTCCATCATTTTTCGTGCCTTCACCATCATCTCCTCAGCCACTTTTCTTATGCGATCGAGCACTGGGGGAAACTCCTCCTTTAGAATCTCGAACTGCATTTTTGAGGTTGAGGTGATATCGGAGGTGCTGTTGATTTGCGTTGATATCACATCGCGTAATCGAAGATTCAACGCCATATCGGCTGGCGGCAACTCCTCGCGGCTAGCTTTTGGCGAATGCCCATTGAGTATAAACTCAATCTCCTCCAGCTCCGATTCGATGGAGGCGAGGTAAGGCATTAGCTCGGTGTGCGCCGATGCAAGGGTCAGGGCGGTTTGCCTCATCACAACCACTTCCGATTTTAAATCGTTGGTAAGCTGCATTGCTCCCACCATGGCCTTCGAGAGTCTTGACACCTCGCGCTGGAATGACACCATTTGCTCTCTGCTCTTGGCAGGCAGGGTGGTATTGTTCAAAGGTTTCACGCTGAAGTTTTCGGGTTTTGCCAAGGGTTTAACCGCACCATTGTGCACCATGGCCACCTCAACGGAGTATATTCCAGGCATTACGTAAATACTCCCACGGTTTCGGGCCAGGGGGTTAAACTTGTTGGCAAACTGAGGACGAGTATTATCGTAGCTTAAGTCCCAGCTAAAGCGCTGAATCCCCTTCGATGGTTTTTGGGTCATGGTTCTTACCACATCACCCTCGGAGTCGCGGATGGTAACCAGCAAGTATGGTGCAATCTCCCTATTCTCCTCATCAAGTTCCCTGAGTGAGGGTTGAGGAATTGGTTTTCCATCCTTAAACAGCTTCTTCTCCATATCCTGCCTGATGGCCTTTTTCATTTTGGGCACATCATTTAGGTACAGCGTAAACGTGGCGCCAAAATCGGGGTTAGGCGCGGTAAAGTAGGTCGATCCCTGTCCGTACTTCTTGGAGTTTTGGATATAAAGCAGAGCATCCTTAACACCAAACAGATGACTCTCTACCTTTGGGAACTCGCCAGTTAGCTCGCGCAGCGGCGCGTAGTTATCGAGGATGTAGAATCCGCGACCAAAAGTTGCCAGCACCAAATCGCTCTCGCGCTGCTGAATGGCCATATCGTAAACAGCTATCGAGGGCAAACCCGACTTGAACTGCACCCAACTTTCACCTCCATTTATGGAGAAGAATGCGCCAAATTCAGTACCCACAAACAGCAAATTCTCCTTAAGAAAATCCTGCTCAATGGTGTGAACAGGGCCATTCTCGGGCAGATTAGCTGCTATCGACTTCCAAGTTCTTCCCTTATCGGTACTTTTCAGTACGTAGGGTTTTAAGTCGTCGCGCTTATAGTTGCGGATAGTTGCAAAAACCACATTCTCATTAAATCGCGATGCGAATACATCGCTTACGTACGAGTAATCGGGCACACCGGGGAACGAGGTGACCTTACGCCAGGTTTTTCCGGCATCCTCGGTTACTTGAATAATACCATCGTCGGTTCCAATGTATATCAGACCCTCCTTAACAGGCGACTCATCGAGTGACACAATGGTACCAAAAAGCGAAGTGGATACATCCTTCATAACCGCATCAACACTCCAGAACTTACCCATTACAGGCCAGGTATTACGATCGATTTGAGCGGTGAGGTCGTCGGATATAACCTGCCAGGTGTTGCCGCGGTCGTCGCTGCGGAAAACCTTATTGGCGGCAAAGTACAGGCGCGATGGAGCATGAGGGCTAATAATCATGGGAGCATCCCAGTTCCAACGGTAGGTTTGCTCGCCCTTACGGGGCTGAGGTTTGATGTTAATACGCTCGCCGCTCTTCTTATCGTAACGCACCAAATTTCCGTACTGCCATTCGGAGTAAACGATATCGGGATTAGTAGGATCGACCCTCGCCCAGAAACCATCGCCACCCACGGTAACAATCCACTCGTCGCTGGTTACACCATCGCTTGAGATATTCTGCGAGGGGCCACCCAGGGTATTGTTATCCTGCGTTCCCCCATATACGTTGTAAAATGGCTCAGCATTATCGGTAGTAACTCGGTAAAATTGTGTTACAGGAAGATTAGACACAAAGTTCCAATCACCCTCATCAATGTTATAGGTGATATATATTCCGCCATCGCCGCCAATCATCACATGCTTATTATCAGTGGGATCAATCCAAAGTGCATGATCATCAACATGGCGCTCCTTTGAGCTCACGCGCGACCAAGTTTTACCACCATCGGTGGTAACGTGCGAGTAAGTTTCAACCGAGTAGATCTTATCGAACTGCACTGGATCGCAGAAAATCTCGTTGTAGTACTGGCCGCTAGAGGTATGATCGCTCATCTTAACCCACGACTCACCGCGATTGGTTGAGCGGAAGAATCCACCAGCATCATTTGCTGCCTCGATAATAGCGTAAAGCACATCGGGATTTTGAGGCGAGATGGCAATGCCCATTCCGCCCATGTGCTCTTTGGGTAGTCCATCGGTAAGCTTACGCCAGGTTTTTCCAGCATCCTCCGATTTGTAAAGTGCGGTTTCGGGACCACCGCCAATTTTTGTGAACACATGTCTACGGCGTTGCTCCGACGAAGCGTATAGAATATCGGGATTTCGAGGATCGCAAATAATATTATTGATACCCGTGTTCTCGCTTACATTTAGTACTTTTTCCCAGTTCTCGCCACCATCGGTGGTTTTGTAAAGACCACGGTCGCCGCCAGGCCCCCAGGCAGAACCTTCGGCTGCAACGTAAACTACGTTGGAGTTGCGGGGATCAATCAGGATCATGCCAATCTGGCGGCTCTCCTTGAGTCCCATGTTTTTCCACGATTTTCCGCCATTCACCGTTTTGTAAACGCCATTTCCATACCCAAGGGCGCGCTGATGGTTGTTCTCGCCCGTGCCTGCCCAAACCACATTGCTATTGTTGGGATCCATGGCCAAACAGCCAATAGAGTATGCACCGTAGTTGTCGAAAACGGGCTGAAAAGTAATGCCCTTGTTGGTGGTTTTCCAGATATGACCGCTGGCCACAGCCACGTAGAACTCGGAATGGTTATTGGGATTTACGGCAAAATCGCCTATTCGTCCCGATGTAAAAGCAGGGCCAATACCCCTGAATTTTAAGCCCGATACCAAAGTACTGTTTACAAGCGAATCTTTGATTTCCACTTTTTTTGGGGCTTTGGTGTTCTGTTTCTGCGCCTCAGCCAAGTTGGCCGATAGCATAAAAAGGGCTAGCAACAGCAAAGTGCACACCCGAATGCCGACGATGGATTTTTTCATAGATATTTAGATTAGGGTTAAGTAATATGTAATAAGAATAACTGTAAAACTTGATTAAAAAACTTGTTAATCAAACTAAAACGATACCCGAACTGTACCAATAACATTTACACCGGCAGCAACCAAACCCGAACTGTAAGGACGGTAACGCTGGTCGGTAATATTTTCGATATCAACCGAAAGCCCTACAACATCGCTTAACCTATAATTCGCCCTAAAGTTTAGCGTGTACCACCCGGGCGAATAGGGATTTCCGTTGCCATCCATTGCATAAATGTAGGGTTTGCCTCGCTCCTCGTCGGCAAGCTGACTAAACGGTACAGCTCCGCTGTAGTTGACAAAAAGCGATAGCATCAATTTTGATGATCTGTAGCTTAATCGGGTTACTCCAAACCAGGGAGCGGCATGGCGAAGTGGGCTAATGGTTCCATTATCGAGTTCCTCGATCCCCTTCTGGTAGCTAAACCGCGACGAGAGCAAAAACCCGCGAGGGAGCATCAACTCAAAATCGGCCTGAAAGCCCCAAACCCTTGCAAATGCAGCGTTTTGCATAGATTGAACCTGGCTAAGCAGGCCATCGTACATTATGCTATCCTGCCCGTTAAGGATTGTGTTTCGCTTTACCATGGCATTGTCGAGCAGGGTGAAATAGGTAAGAAAATCGATTTCCAGTATATCGGCAAACTTACGGGTTACACCAACCTCGGCATTGTAGGCGTACTCCGAACTAAGGTTGGGATTGGGAACAACAACCGAACCCGGTTCCGAATCGAAAACTTTTCCTATATCATCGACATTGGGCGCACGAAAACCTGTCGACAAAACCCCTTTTACCCGCCATTGTTCAGTTGGGTTAAGAGTTAAACCCACCGAACCAGTAACAGCACTCTTGTTAATCTTTGCCTGAGTAAATGGGAATGGGTAAAATGTGTTATCGAACTGGGCATCAATTAGAAAATGGGAATACCTAATGCCTGCATGCAGATTTAGGATATGCGAAAGATTTCGCTGATATGTGAGGTAAGTAGCAAACGACGACCAATGAGCCTGCGGGTAGCGCGAGGGTCCAGCCGATTCTGCTCCTGTTTCTATGTTCCTGTCTGTTCCGGTTGAAGTAACGTAGTTATCAATAGCCTCGGCACCGTAAAAGAGGCTTTGCTTAGAATCGAGTTTCTTTTTTAAATCGACATTAAACGAAAAGGCATCTACCTCCTCCACCCTTCTTCTCAGCAGGGCTCCATTGAAATTCCTATCGTTTCGGCTCTCCTGAAAATACTGGTAGGCTAGCTGAAGAGTGAGCTGATCGTATACAATCGTGCTGGCCTTGCTGCTAACTTTCAAATTATTCATTAGCCACACCTGAGGGCCATAGTACCACTCAGCGCTTCGAGGCAAACCGTTTCGGCAGTAGATTAGCCTATCGTACCTATCGAAATTTGATGTTGAAGAGTAGTGCAGCCCATAATCGAAAGCCCAATTGGAATTTAGTTTATAGGAAATCTTCTGCATTACATTGGCTTGCGAATATCTTGTAGGAATCTGAACTTTGGGTTTAGGATTTGATATCACTACATCCAAATTACCCTGCCGCTCTACGAAATCATTGCGCAAATACTCCCGAGGGCCATAGGATCCCATACGTAAATCACCAAAGTCGGTGTAGGACAAGCTGGTGAGCGAAGCCCATTTACTCCAACCAAGATTTATATCAAAATGACCTGTTTTTTCGTTGTTTGCTGAGGAGTAACGAGCCGATGCATTGCCCTTGACTAGGAGTTTGCCATTATCCGAGTACTTTGGCGATAAGGTGTAAAAACTCATCACGCCACCAATGGCATCGCTGCCGTATATAACCGATCCAGGGCCAAACAGCACCTCGGCTTGCTCAACCGCAAACGGATCGAGTGAAATAATATTCTGAAGAT
The DNA here is from genome assembly GCA_964490015.1 of uncultured Rikenellaceae bacterium. Classification (GTDB taxonomy): domain Bacteria; phylum Bacteroidota; class Bacteroidia; order Bacteroidales; family Tenuifilaceae; genus Perlabentimonas. Next base: position 8,244 of record CAZBBA010000040.1, on the reverse strand, counting down.
TCCCCCCACGAAAAATGGCGTTGTTCATGCGCACACCATCCACAGCAATCAGCAGACGATTTGTGGCAAACCCACGAATAATAGGACTTCCACCACCCTGCTGGCTTTTCTGCACAAACACATCGCCTGTAATGGTTAGCAAATCGGCAGCGGTTTGAGGATTGTGAAAAGCAATTTGGGCACGCGATATGGGAGTAATTTTTAGGGGAATTTCTCTGGCCGTTTGAGTCCACTTAGCGGCCGAAATCACTACCTGATCGATTGAAAAGATAGAGATGGCCATTGTAACATCAAAGCCTAGCTGCTCAATTTCTTCGAAACTATAAAACAGGGTTGTGTACCCCATTATCCGAATCTCTATGAGTTTGGATCCCCTTAGCTCCGCAATATCGGCTTGCCCCTTTGAATTGGTAACAACCGAATGCTTTGGATAATCGCTGGAAATGGTAACCATATCGAGCGGCTTTCCGATCTCCTTTGCCCTTACGGTAAGTATTTGGGCATTGCCCGAAAAGGTCAACACGGTAAACAGCAGTGCTGCAAATATTCGCATGGTTTTGAATACAATTAATTCCTGTTACGGCGCATACGCTTGGGCCCATACCAAAGCCAAAACCCAGTAATGGTGAAAAGTATCAAGGCAATGCCCATAACAAGAGTATAGATTAGTTTGAACAATCCATGGGGAATTCCCAGGTAATGATCGACCAGCGAGCCATCGTGGAGCATCTCAATAAAATCCGATCGACGTCGCTCAATATGAAGTATACCGCCAGTTGCTCCATCGACCTGAATACCCCAGAACCCTTTGGCGAAGATAAATTTCACCACACCCTTGTCCGCACGCACATCAACACGGTCAACTTCAACTGGTAGCAATACAGATATTGAATCTTGAAACGCCCTGTGGGCGTTGGAATACAAGCTGTCGATGGGAAGCCAATCTTTCAGATTGGTTGATGTTCCTGAATAAGTCCTATCTTGGATCAGCTCACCGCTATGCTTCTTTGCGCCCAGCATTATACCCGTTATGGCCATAATGAAGAAGAAAACAAAAAGGATTGATGCTGTAATCCTGTGCAACTTGCGAAAAAGCCGAATGGTTGCGGCTTGTTCCGACTTATTGGATCGTGATGCCATTTATAGTACCCATATTAGAATTCAAACAAAGGTATGAAATGCTAATGTATCGGACTTGATGAATGGATCAAAGTTTAACCAGCCGGGTAAATTTCTGACCTTGAAAAGTATCCCAAAACGCTGAAAAGGTTGCTGTAAGTTTCAGATATGGCGGTTAATTAGGGTTAATTTTGATGATTGATGTCACCAAACCGCTCTCCCTCCCAATCGCCTTAACCGCTGTATTACTTTCACTTAAAACACTTACCACTAAACAAACCCTAAAAATTGGACAGAACCAAATCAATTTTATCCCGTAAAGCACGGCAAATACTTATTATAAGCATAAATGTCACCACTAAGTAGAATTATCAACTTGGGAATAAGTGAGGAGGGGGATTTTGATTTGAGGAGGAAGTTCCGTCAGGTAAACGAATTCAACTTAGGCCTTGCTTTTATCACCCTAGCTTCGCTGCCCATTGCCATTTGGCATCAAGTACACTACGGTATAGCCATCCAAATTTTAGGTCTAACAGCCTATCTGTTGGGTTTTTACTTTACCTCAAGGGGGAAGTTGGAGTTTGCAAAGCGCTTAGCCATAAGCACCTTTGAGGTGCAAATTTTACTTGTAAGCCTATTTGCTGTATACCCAACTAGTTTGGATTATTTCCCCTGGTACTCGCCAGTTTTTGTAGTTTTTATGACCTTCCCAATTACAGCAGCCCTATTCGACAAGTCAATTCCCAAGCATGTTCTTGTTGCTTTTGCCTTTATTGTAGGAATTCAATTTTTTGGTAATTTGGCTGATCTACTAGGAGTTAATCGCTTCCCCAGCGATAAATTAGATATCCTCAACCTTATTGCTAGCATCTTCACCATTATGATATCTTCCATAACCATCTATCTAATTACATGGGAGAACCATGCGGTAAAAGAGTTGGAGATACTACGCAGAAAAGAGCTCGAAAAAGCATACCACGAGATAGAGAGTAGCCACGACCAGATAAAAGAGCAGGCGTTGGAGCTGCAGGAGATGAATGAGACCAAAAACAGGCTCTTCACCATAATTGCCCACGACCTAAAATCGCCTTACAATATAGTTCTTGGCTTTTCGGAGTTGCTTAAAAAAAGAAGTAAAGGTAACCCCGAATTCTACAAGTTTGCCAAGTATATCCACGACTCAGCTTTGAACAACTACGTGCTACTGGAGAATCTACTGGAGTGGTCGCGCCTACAAATTGATAAGGTAAAGATAAGCCCTGTGGCGTTCGAGATTGAAGGAATAGCGGCTCAAAACTTGGCGCTGGTTGAAGTTTCGGCTGAGAAAAAAGAGATTACCATCGACATGAATATTAATAACAATTTAATGGTATGGGGCGACAAGAATGCAGTGAGCATAGTGATTCGCAACCTAATCACCAACGCGTTAAAATTTACCCGAGTAGGTGGGAAAATATCAATTACAGCTTCCGAAAAAGGCAATATGGTAGAGATCTCGGTAAAGGACAATGGCATTGGGCTTTCTGAGTCGCAGGTGAAAGATCTATTTAATCTAGAGAAAAAGAAAAGTCGACCCGGAACCTCAAACGAGACTGGTACAGGTCTTGGACTTTTCCTTTGTAAAGAGATTATTGAGAAAAATGGCGGTAAAATTTGGGTCGAAAGCGAAGAGAATGTTGGAACTACTTTCAGCTTTAGCCTACCAAAACCTGTGCTATAGTCACTTGAGTTGAAAGAATTATTGTTTTGACAAATTTTGCATCAACATCAGCACATTGTGAATAGCTAATCGGCGAAAAAACTTGTTACTTTCAGTGGTTAGCATTTTGGCTATCATGCCGGTCTCGTGTTTTTAATCAAACTGCAGGTACTTACAAGATTTTGAAAATCCAGGGAAACCCAGCTACTACAGAATTTCCCAAAAAAACGCGAACTACACTACCATCCAAGGACAACCCGATGCGAGCCTGGCACCCGGAATTGCCGAAAACTATAGCATTGAGTTCAAAAATGCGGCTGGTAAAATATGGCAAACAATATTTAGCAATGGTGTTTTTGAGATTACTTTTCCCCGGCCGACTCTTAATGGTGCGTGAAAGTGGTAAGCAGGTAATAAAATTGCTAAAGGGCGAGATAATAATTAGCCCCTAACAAAATCACACAAGCATCGAAAAATCCGAATAATTTATATTCGTGAATTTGTGATCATATGTTTAACAATCAAAGCATATTGAAGAACAATAGCCTATTGAATTGGTTTATAGATTTATCAACTAAGAAAATCCTTAAGCCATGACAAGTGCAAAATCATCCGGTACTTTATCCACATACCAGCACAACGAGCTGATAGAGTCCCTAAAAATTCGCTTTGAAAAGAATGTAAATCGCCACAAAGGGATTGACTGGGAGAAAGTAGAGGCTAAAATCGAAAATAATCCCCAAAAAGCATGGTCGCTTTACCAGATGGAGCAAGCGGGAGGCGAACCCGATGTGGTTGGTTACGACAACTACACCGACGAGTTTATCGTAATAGACTGCTCCCCCGAGAGCCCCAAGGGTCGCCGCAGCATATGCTTCGACCGCGAAGCGCTTGAGTCGAGGAAAGAGCACAAACCTGCAACCAGCGCTATTCAAATGGCCGAGGCCATGGGAATTGAGCTTCTGTCGGAGGAGCAGTACCGAGCACTTCAGATGCTGGGCGAATTCGATACCAAAACATCGAGCTGGATAAAAACCCCCGCCAATATCCGGCAGCTAGGCGGAGCACTTTTCTGCGATAGGCGATACGACACCGTATTTGTATACCACAACGGGGCTGAATCGTACTACGGAGTACGAGGTTTTAGGGGGACGTTACGGGTTTGATCGTTAAACTGAAATGTTTTTTCAAAACTTTCACAAAAACCAACTTATTCAATTACTCCCGAAAACCTAATTTTATGGTTTTCGGGAGTAAGTTTTTAATACAGCATCAAGTAATCACAAACCGTATTGTTGAATTAAAAACTAATTAAACTAATGAGTAGTTAATCAGCAAATCGGCGTTAGAATTTCACCAATGAATAATAAAAAAAATAGTGATGCCTTTTAAAAGCAGAATCTATAGAACTACAACTATCATTTTTTATCAAAATATAGATATTTATTTCATCCCTAATCCCTTAAACCACTACCTTTACTCCTTGTGATTGCCTTTCGAGTGGCCAAAAAGGCCACCGATTTGCTCACGAACCCTTTAAAATATTGGAGTATGAAAAAGGTGCTGCATTACATCGGCTGGTTCATAGCTGGACTGCTAATTGCTCTGGTTCTGTTATCGCTTTCGCTTTTCCTAATTACCCGGGGTGAATACTCGGTTCCTGTAACTGTGGCGCAGGATAGGTCGATTCCCCATATCGAAATAGAGAACACCATATTCCACGTGCAGACTTTTGGAGATACGGCAAACCAAACGGTGATTGTAATCCACGGTGGGCCGGGAAACGATTTTAGGTATCTGCTTCCGATAAAGGAGTTGGCCAAAAAGTATTTTGTTGTTTTCTACGACCAACGAGGCACTGGCCTGTCGCCACGAGTTGACGCCAGCGAGCACTCGCTCGAAAACTCGTTGAAGGATTTAGGCAATATAATCGACTTTTACTCGCCAAACTCCCCTGTTAACCTAATTGGCCATTCGTGGGGAGGCATGCTGGCAGCGGGATATATCGCTCAAAATCCTACACGGGTCGTAAAAGCTGTAATTGCAGAACCTGGAATGCTAACTACAGAAAAGGCCAAGGAGTACATGCAAAAGTTTAGGATAAAGCCCACATGGAGCGTAATCAAAAGCATGGCTCTAATCGCATTCGAGGGTCTGCATATCAACAAACCTAACATGCAGGATAGAATTGATTACATTTTTAGTAGAATTAGCACGCTTGACGTTGAGGGAAATCCCATGCGAAAGTACTTTTGCAATGAGGATATCAGCAGCGGACATACGCCATACTGGAGGCTTAGCGGAGTTGCCTCGCAATCGATAATGCAGAAAGGGATGGATGCCGATGGCAATATACAAATCGATCTGGTGTCGGGTTTGGAGAATTACCCAAACAAGGTTTTGTTTATGGTTGGAGAATGCAGCCAAATTATTGGCGAAGAGTTCCAGCAGGGTCATATAAAGCACTTTCGCAACGCTGAAATGGTGGTAATTAAGGGCGCAGGGCACACCATGCTAGGCGAAAAACCCGAGGAGTGTATAGCCATTATTGAAAAGTATTTTGATGAAAATTAAGCCATAACGCACCTACCCGAAATGACTGTAAAGCTGAAAAATCACGAAACAATTGGATGCTGCGGCATTGATTGTGGTTTATGCCCGCGGTTTTACACTCAGGGCAATTCGGCTTGTCCTGGATGCGGTGGTTTAAACTTCTGGGATAAACATCCGTCGTGCGGAGTACTGTCCTGTTGTGCGATAAAAAAAGGGTTCGAGGTTTGCTCACAATGCCCGGAGTATCCATGTCAGCGATTCGATCCCCCAAAAATCAGCAAAGATTCGTTTGTTACCCATAAAAGAATCTTCAATAACCTCGATAGTATTAAAGTCAATGGCCTTGAGTATTTTCTCGTCAATCAAAAAGATCGGATGGAAATATTAGCGGATCTCCTCAACCATTTCGACGAAGGTCGATCAAAAAGTTTCTACTGCATTGGGTGCGCTTTACTTCCTATTGACAAGCTACAGGAGATAGTTGTTTTTGGCCACCAACTTGATGCCGGAATTGATCAAAAGGAGAAATGTAAACGAGTTAGGGAGTTGATACTAAAACAGGCAGATTCATTATCAATCGATTTACGATTAGATAAATAGCTATCACATTTAAGTAAAATCTAGAGAGCAAAAAAGCATCAATTATTTTACGATTTTCAATCTGAAAATATTGCAAAATAATGGGTTGCATTAACAATCCTATTTCTCACCATAACCACATACTCTTAACTTACTAGAATTCAAAATCCCCATTACCAGCCTAACCAATTAACGCGCCATTTTTTTAACTTTCGGCACAATTTAGAGTCTTACATTTTACGTTGCACCGCTGCGGCTAAAACAACCAACTAAAACGAACTCGATGAACTGGACCAAAAAGCAGATATCGATCCTGGCCATTGTGGCCATTACCTCGTTTATGGGCACGTTTCTAATCTCATCGGTAAATATTGCGCTGCCCGCCATCGAGAAATCCTTTGGATTAAATGCCATATCGCTCAGCTGGGTGGTTACCTCGTTTTTGCTAGCCACGGCAATTTTTTTACTTCCCGTTGGACGACTTGGCGACCTTACCGGAATCAGAAAACTCTTTAAGCTGGGCGTACTAATATTCACAATCTCTTCGCTAATCTGCGGATTTGCCCCAACGGGAATGTGGCTAATTGCCTCCCGTTTCCTACAGGGCATAGGTGCTGCGCTCTCGAGCACTACTGGGCCAGCAATTCTGGTATCGGCCTTTGCCCCACAGTTCAGAGGACGTGTTTTGGGGATATCCGTTTCGGCAGTGTACCTGGGTTTGGCCTTTGGCCCATTTGCCGGAGGCATTATCACGCAGTATCTGGGTTGGCGTTCGCTGTTCCACATTTCGGCTGCATTGGGGGTAATTACAACGCTTATTGCATTTATCTATCTGGGAAAAGATGATATTCAGCCGCAGGCTGGAAAGCGCTTAGATTTGAAGGGAACTGCATTCTACATGGCTGGACTTGTCGTATTGGTGTACGGCTCGTCGCAAATTCCCTCAATGCTGGGATGGTTGCTGATGCTTGGTGGATTAATAGCCCTGATAATCTTTTGGATATTCGAAACCAAATCGGCAATGCCGGTAATCGACACCAAGTTGTTCACCAGCAACCGCCTGTTTGCATTCTCGAACCTGGCCGCGCTGATAAACTACAGCGCCACCTTTGCCATTGTTTTCCTTCTGAGTTTATATCTGCAGAAGATTTTAGGATTATCGCCACGTAATGCGGGGGTTATACTGGTTGCCCAACCCGCCATGATGGCCATTTTTTCGCCCATTGCCGGAAGACTCTCCGATCGCATTCAACCGAGATACCTCACTACCATTGGAATGACCATGTGCACCATTGGCCTGGCAGCGTTTGCAACCCTTACGCAATCTACGCCCGTTTGGATAATTGTTCCTATTTTGCTTTGGGTTGGATTGGGCTTTGCCCTATTCTCGTCGCCCAATATGAATACCATAATGAGCTCGGTGGATAGAACCCAGTACGGACTAGCCTCGGGAACCGCAGCCACCATGAGGGTTATTGGACAGATTGTGAGCATGACCATCGCCACGCTGTTTTTTGCCGCCATCCTAGGCAACCAGCCCGTGGAAACAGCGCCAGCCGATCTTTTCACCAAAACCATCCGCTGGGGATTCGCAACCTTTGCCATTATTAGCGCGATGGGGATTTTCTTCTCGTACAACCGGGGGAAAATTGAAAGGTAAAACAGAGGTTGTATTACAATTAAGAACAAATTCTATTTAAAAAGGCAGTAGATCCTAAAAATAATGTTGATCTAACCCAACCTAAATATTGATCAATAACATTTTTTTTTATTGACTAAATCCTGCAAGTTGATCTTTATTCGTCTATATTTGTGGGCATAGGCCGCTAAGTATAGTCTGTGTACAAAAAAATTTCTGTAGGTCATAGTACCCTGTCGTTGAGCAGTCGGCAGATGAAAATTTATCATTTAATATAATCGCCTTATGACAAGCCTAGTAATTGAACAAGCCGAGGATCTTCCTGGAGTAAAAGTTATCCCAGAGATGGGGCACATTGAGATGGTTGGCAAATCGCTCCCCGAGGATGCCATGGAGTTTTTCCTGCCGGTGGAGCAAGCCATTAAGGAGTATATCGCATCGCCCCAGCAGGAAACGAGTATCGATTTGAGGTTAGAGTACATGAACTCCTCATCGCAAAAGCGAGTGGTTGAAATCCTCTCGCTCTTTGATGAGCTGAAAAAGGTGGGTTTAACTGTTCGCATAAACTGGCATTACCCCGAGGATGATGACGATATTCTGGAGGAGGGCAAGGATTTGGAGCGGATGCTGAAATTCCACATCAACTTTATCACCT